>LSNK01000003.1 GCA_003056085.1 Parcubacteria group bacterium M6-OD1-1
CAAAAGTCCAGTAGCCGACGAGTCCGTCGGTGAGTTTGTTTTTTGGAGATGCTTGCGCTTTAGACCCTGCTCCTATGTTGTAAAGCCTTGTTATCTCAGTTGCTGAAAGTGCGCGGTTGTAGATGCGGACGTCGTCGATGGAGCCTGTGAATCTATCACGAGTAACATGGGGAGTATCTCCTATTCTTATATCACTTAAAGATGCTGTCGCGTCAAGTAAAGCAGAAGAGGGATATGATGTTGTACTTTTTGTACCATTTAAATAAGCTTGTAATCCATTAGTAGTATCGTATGTCATAGTTACTAGACTCCATTGGTTTGGTGTGAGTATTAGATCTGTAAAACTACCACCTAGTTGTGTATCAATATCTACTATAACAAACCCTTCAACAGTATCATTTGTTGGTTCAAGTCGTAATAAGGCGGATGCTTTAGTAGTAAATTTATCCCAGTTATTTACAATTGTATGTTCATCAGTACCAGAACTGTCGTAATACGCCCATGCTGATACAGTGAGACTGTTCCATGAGGCCATGTTTATGGTAGAAATGCCTACATAATCATCCACACCATCAAATGAAAGAGCCTGACCTATCTTCCCTCTTGTTGTTGAAGTTGAGGTCTGTCCTTGTAAATACCCTGTGTTTCCGTTTCCTGAAACATCGGCGATGTTTTGGTACATATCTTTTCCATCAAAAGTCCAGTAGCCGACGAGTCCGTCGGTGAGTTTGTTTTTTGGAGATGCTTGCGCTTTAGACCCTGCTCCTATGTTGTAAAGTCTTGTTATTTCAGTTGCTGAAAGTGCACGGTTGTAGATGCGGACGTCGTCTAAAACACCATCGAAATATCGATCGCTTTCACTGGGGCAGGCAGCATTTGCGGAGCATCGAGCTATCGTGACATCTGCTGTATTATTAAACCTGGTAACTGTTTGGCTTTGTGGAGTAGACGCAACACCATCAACATATATCTGTAAATTAGACCCATCGACAGTTGTAGTGATGTGGTACCACTGATTAGCATTAAGAATATTATCACTTGAGGCTGATCCATTTGCTGTGTTAGAACTATCCCATATTATAAACTTCAATTTAGAATCACTACCCAGATATACCGCCCATTCGTTATCATTGGGTGTTGCTATAGAGTCTCTTTTACTAACTATATACTTTATTTGAGAGACATCACGTAAATACATCCAAAAAGAAATTGAAATATTATCAGAGTATGTAAAGTCATTAACTTTCACATAATCATTTGTACCATCAAACTCCAGCGCCTGCCCTATCTTCCCTCTTACACTTGTCGTTGCTGTCTGTCCGTTTAGCATTCCATTATTTCCGTTTCCTGAAGCATCGGCGATGTTTTGGTACATATCTTTTCCGTCAAAGGTCCAATGCCCCACAAGACCGTCATTAAGGTTTGTGCTTGTTCTGTTAAAAATAGAACCTAATGCGCCGTTGTATAGGAAATAACCGCTTGAGAGGATAAGAAGCGCTATTATGAGTATTTTTAATATATTTTTGTATGCTTTATTTTGTGTCATGTCCTTTATTTGAAATATTATATTTAAAAGTTTTTTTAATAATCAAGATACAAGAAACAAGTTACAAACAAGATACAATAATCAAATTCTAAATTACAAACACGACGTCGTTTTAATTATTGTAACTTGGTTATTGTTTGTTTCTTGGAATTTATTTTTTGGTTATTTTTTAATTGTTTTGTTTAATTTATTCATAATTGAAAATTCATTTAACATCTATTGACTTATTATTTAATTAATCATAAAATTAAAAAAGATCACGAACGGAAAAATCACCCTATGAGGTTTCAGTCCTTATGGGGTCTTTTCTTTTTTATAAGACAATTTTTTGTCTAAGTCGTTCATATATCTCAAATAAGGTCGCAATGCTTTTAATTTTAAAAGCGCGGAAAATTTATATCTGTTTGGCACCATTACTACTTTAAGCTTCTCTTTTTCCACTAAATACTTCACTAAACAATGAAAATCCCCATCTCCTGTTACTATGACGGCTTTTTCATAATTATCATACTCTATCATTGATTGTAAAACCAGCTCGGCATCACAATTTCCCTTTGTTTTCCCACTTTTACACTCCAGCGTTGGTTTAAACACTAAAATATATCCATATTCCTGCAAGGCAGTGTAAAGATCTTGATTGCCATCGACATACCCAATAAATAAAAAAGCTTTTGACACACCGTACTTTTCTTTAAGATAAATACGAAATCTTGAAAAATCCAAAACCCAACCCAAAGATCTAATACTTAGGTTTAAGTTTTGACTGTCTATAAATGCGTAATTTCTAAGTAGTTTTTTCATATTCTAAATTCCAAATTACAAACACGACATCGTTTTGATTATTGTAACTTGGTTATTGTTTGTTTCTTGAAATTTGTTTCTTGTATCTTTTATTTTGTTTGGCGTTTTTGTATTTTGGATTTAAATATTTAAATTTCCGTCGTTGTTTGATCTGTTGTATTGGTTGAAGTTTCCGTTGTAGTTGTGTCTGTTGCGTCAGTTTCTGTTGCGTCAGTTTCTGTTGCGTCGGTCGCAGAAGTGTCGGTTGTTGTTGTGTCTGTATTTGTATCAGTTTCTGTTGTATTTGTTTCATCGTCAGTTGTTGTATTCGTTGAATTTGACGCATCTGTATTTGTGCCTGTCCCGCTGTCTGCTGTCGTCGTATTTATTGCGTCTTCCGCAGAAGAATCACCGGCTGCAGAAGTATTTGTTGTTGTGTCTCCACTGTCTACTATTGATGTGTCTGTGTTTGCATCTGCTTCGGCATCAGTTGTTATGTTTGTGGACTCATCATCGGTCGTTGTTGTACTTGTGTCCGATTCATCAGTTGTTGTCGTATCTGCCGCAGAAGCATCGTCGGTTGCAGAAGTGTCGGTTGTTGTTGTGTCTCCGCTATCTGCTGTTGTGTCTGTACTTGTATCTGTACTTGTATCTGCCCCACTATTTACTGATGTATCCGTTCCACTTTCTGTTGTTTCGTCTACTCCACTGTTGTTTAAATCTGTCGCCTCATTTTCGGCTTCTGTTGTTGTTCCTGTCACATCTTCATCAGGACTTAAAAATCCTATTGCAGAAGCTTCCAAAATAGACTTGAGCTGGTCTTTTGTAATACAGAGATCATCTATACAAAGCTTCTTTGTTTTTACTTGGTCAACCTCTATTTGTTTTGCTGTTATCTTTCCAAGCTCATCTATGCCCCAAGCGCCTGAAGCGCTAGCAAGCGCTTTAATGTTTTTAATTTCTTTATTATTTAAATTAAGCGAGTACTGCCCGATGTATGCCGTTTCCCCTTGGTCTGTGTTTATCATCCAAGGATTTGCTGTATTTTCTTCTGCGATATTTTCTGAAATACTGCTATATTTGCTACTTCCTCCTACATTTGCAAACATCATTACTTTTCCAATTTCAGGACTATCATAATTTTCCAAAGCAATACCAAGAACCTTTCCTGTAGAAAATTCTGAACTCAAAGCCACAGCAACTCCGGAAATACTTGAAGCCGTAAGTGTATCGCCTGTTTTTATTACGCCTGAAACTTTAACAGGAATTCTACCTTGTAAAGCAACCGGCAGACCATTTGTTGTTGAATATCCAAGAGTAAATCCAGGTTTTGTTGAGATGACACCTACAGCATTTTTATATTTATCATTTGCCTTAACTATTCCGAAACTATCTTTAAAATCTATTGTTGTTGAAGCAGTTAAAATGTCTTCTGTTATTGCAACAACATCACCCGCCTCAAGCCCATCCTCAAAAGCTTGATATTTCTCTGCAAGGTCAGCCTGCTGAATAGTTAAATTATCAGCATATATTGTTCCGCCTGTTGTACCGCATGCTCCTGCAACAGTAACGCACAAGGAACCTTGAACAGATAAAGTTGAGACAGGACTTGTTGTCGCAATACCAACTTTTCCACTATCAAGTACGGTAAATAAAGTACTTGAGGCGGAGTCTACAATTTCTAAAGCAGAAACTCCAGAAGTTCCATTCCCCCAAACCGAAAGCTTAGCATAAGGTGAAGTTGTTCCGATGCCGATGTTCCCGCTTGAAAGTGTTGCACCTGCTCCATCAAGCCCAGTACCAAAAAGGAGATTACCTATGTTTAATGTGTTTGCGCTTGATGTACTTATAGCATCTATATTGTAACCAAGAATAATATTGTTTCCTCCTATTGTTAAGTTATCTCCTGCTTGGTAACCCAGGAGAATATTGTTGTTTCCTGTTGCTAAAGCGGAACCTGCTTGGTAACCGAGAAATACATTATTTTGAAATGTTGTATTATTCCATCCCGCTCCAAGTCCCGCTCGGTAACCTACAGCTGTATTTCCATATCCTGTATTGTTGTAACGCATAGCATTTACACCTATCGCTGTATTTTCATACCCTGAAATATTGTAATATTGAGCAAGTCTACCCACAGCTGTATTACTATATCCTGTAGTATTATTTCGAAGAGACTGACTACCAACGGATGCATTGTCAGCTCCTGTAGTGACATAAAGGGATTCAAAACCAATAGCTGTATTATCAGATACTGAAACAGTATAACGAAGAGCTTTATAACCTATAGCTGTATTTTGATATCCTGTGGTGTTATAGAAAAGAGAATCCTTACCAACAGCTATATTAGAATATCCTGTTGTATTTGAGTAAAGAGCTCTATCGCCATTAGCTGCATTTTCATATCCTGTTGTATTTGAGTAAAGAGCGGTTCTACCAATAGCTGTATTCATGTATCCTGTTGTATTTGCAGTAAGGGCTTGATAACCATTGGCTGTATTTCTATATCCTGTTGTATTTGCAGCAAGAGCTTGATAACCATTGGCTGTATTTTCATATCCCACAGTATTTAAACTAAGCGCTTGATAACCAACCGCTGTGCTGCCGTCTGTTGAAGTCGCAACATTCAACGCTTGATAACCTAAAGCAGTGTTGTAAAACCCATCTGCAAGAAGCGCAGCTCCTGCTCCACTACCAACAAGTGTTGAGAAGTTTGTTGAAGAAGCGTAGAGTATTGTGTTCCCTGCTTGTTTGTAGCCTGAGTATTGGTCTGTGTTTATAAAGCCTGCTACAGAGAGTTTTGCGTATGGAGAGGTGGTACCTATTCCCAATCTGTTGTTTGTATCATCCCAGAAAAAGTTTGAGTTGTCTTGTGCTAAGTTTGAGCCGTTTGAGAAAACTACTGAACCTGCTGTTAGTGCTGTTGCAAAACTTTCTACATTTAAAGCAGATTGGTTTACAGATAGAACTCCTGATGCTGCTTGAAGTCCTGTTCCTGTTATGTCTGTTAAGTAATCAGAGCCAAGTGTGAATGCTGTTGTTGCGTTTAACATTGGAAGTGTTGAAGTTGCTGATGTTGAGGTTGCGGTAAAGTATTCTGAAACTGTTTCACCCACTACTGAAAGCTTTGCGTAAGGGGAGGTTGTGCCGATGCCGATATTACCGGAATTTTTAACAATAAATAAATTACCACTGTCACCGACAGCAGCAGTAGAAGAAAGCATTAGTAAATCAGTTGCTCCACCATCCGCATTTATTTCCATACGAGCACCTGGGTTAGCCTCCCCAATGCCAAAATCCCCAGCAGTTGTTAAAAAAGCTACAGGGGTATTATTTGTTACAAAATTTAAATCAACATTTGAAAATGTTCCAAAATTCAGACCGGAAAGATTTACAAAGAAACCTCCTTCAATACCTATTTTATTTTCAATTGTCATTTGTGCGTTATAAGAATTAGGATTTACATATAATCCATTATTAGAATTAGTCGGAGTCTGCCCACCGCCACCAATATGCAATTCTTTAGTAGGACTCGCAGTTCCAATTCCAACATAACCCGTTGACCTATCATACACTATCCCACCACTACCAACATTAAACCCACCCGCGAAAGTTGAAGTTGCAGTTGTACTTGTCGCAGTAAAGTATTCTGCTACAGTTTCACCTACCACGGAAAGTTTTGCGTAAGGACTTGTTGTTCCGATGCCGACGTTGCCTCCACCTGTAGCAAACCATGCGCCGCCTGATGTGGTGAGTGAAGTTGATGAAGCGTATGTGAATGAAAGTCTGTCTGCGGATGGGTTGTATGTAAATGCTGATTCCGATGCTAAAACGTCTGCCGCTGTTGTGTATAATACTGTGTTTGATCCTCCGAATGTTGAAAGTCCTGTGCCTCCATCTGCAACGGCGATATCTGTTCCGTTCCATACGCCTGAGGTTATTGTACCGAGTGATGTGATATTTCCCTGCACTGTTGTAGGAAGAGTTGAAGATATGGATGGAACTCCTGTTCCGCTGGTTATTAAAACTCCGTCATTTCCGGTTGTTATGGAAGCAAGTGCGTCTGCCGCTGTTGTGTAAAGCAGTGTGTTTGTTCCTCCAAATGTTGTGAGTCCTGTACCTCCTCTTGAAACCGCTAATGTTCCTGTTGTATCAGATATTGCGATTGCAAGAGAACTTGTTGCCGTATCAACCCAGCTTGTTCCGTTGTATGTTATGACGTTACCGAATGCTACTCCTGTTGTGTCTACGTCTAAAAGGTCTGAAAGATATGAAGCTCCTACTCCTGCTCCTCCACTGTCTGATGAGCATACTAAATATCCATTTGCATCTGTTGTTATCTTTCCTCCATTTCCAAGCCCTGAACAATCTATGGCTGCTATTTGAAGTCCTCCGCTTGAGAGTTTAACTCCATTTGCAAACGTTGAGGTTGCTGTTGTTGATGTTACATTAAGAAGGTTTGTTTGGATGCCTCCTGTGAATGTTGAAGTTGCAGATGTTGTTGCTGTATAGTTTGAGGCGACTACTTCTCCGACGACGGAGAGTTTGGCGTAGGGGGATGTTGTGCCGATGCCTGTATTGCCTGTGTTGTAATAAATATTAGATCCTGATGTTGTCCATTGTGAGAATAGGTTTGTTGAACCTTCCACTAAGTTGTCTGTGTTTATTGCAAGAGAACTTGTTGCCGTATCAACCCAGTCTGAACCATCCCATGTCAGTACATTGCCATATCCTACTCCTGATGTATTTACATCACTTAAATCTGAAATTGTGGCATTAAGTGAAATGGTGCTTCCTGTTAAAGAAAGTCCTGTTCCTGTCGCAAGGTCGGTATATGGTATCGCTATTGTTGAAGATGCTGTTGCTGTCCCTGAATTTAGATAAATAAATCCTGTTGAAGCGGAGAAGTCTTGACCTGTACCTCCTCTTGAAGCTGCAAGTGTCCCGGACCATTGTGATGTAAATGTATGGGTGGCTCCTGAACTTGTTATTGTTAGTCCTATATTTGTATCACTTGATGTTGCAAAAGTTTGAGAACCTGACAAAAGACCATTTAAAGAAGTTATCCCATCTCCTATTCCAAGACATGTTCCATCGGGTTTCGTAAAGCACCCTGCTGAAATTGAGATTCCATTTGCAAACGTTGAGGTTGCTGTTGTTGATGTTACATTAAGAAGGTTTGTTTGGATGCCTCCTGTGAATGTTGAAGTTGCGGATGTTGTTGCTGTATAGTTTGAAGCGACTACTTCTCCGACGACGGAGAGTTTGGCGTAGGGGGAGGTTGTGCTGATGCCGACGTTGCCTGTTGTACGATATACATTGCCGCCAGAAGCACTCCAAGTCCCGACGGATCCGCCTATAAGTGAACCATTCCAATAAAGATCACCCGATGAGTCATTATAAAGTCTATTTGTTGTTACAGAGGGTGATGTGGCGCTAAAATATATCGGACCATTAACTGATAAAACATCTGTCGGCGATGAAGTTCCAATACCAATATTACCTGAACCATCAATAACAAATCTGTCATTTGTTCCAAGTTTGGAAGAAGAGGCAATTTTAAATGAGCCTCCGTCAGAAAAATCAGAACCTATTGACCACTTATAATCCGAAGTACTTGTAGAAGAAAAAGTAAGAACGGCATCTGCGCTTGATGTGGCGATGGTAAATGCCGTTGATGTTGCTTGTGTAAATATTGCCGTTGAAGAAGTTGCTGAACCTATCGGGGTTGCGTCTATGCTCCCGCTGCCTATCGTTAAACCATCAACAACATAAGAATCGATTATACAATCTGTACACCCTCCTCTTGAAGCCACCGTACTAAGATCCGATGAATTGGTTATCGTCAAACCGCTTATGGAAATATCCGTACCAGCAGCCAAACTAAGCGCGCCTGTCTCGCCCTGCAAAGAACTAACACCGGAAGAACTGACAAAAACAGAACGCCCGGACCCACCCGAAGATGAAATGACCGGATTTGAAGCAGTTCCTGTTATGGTTATATTCGAACCTGCAGTTATTTTGTTTATTATGTTAGATGCAAAAACTTTTCCTTCTCCCGCATTGATGTCAGTGTTATTGGTTGTTATTCCTCCGAAAGCCTCCATGACACCACGCGCGGTAATTTTGTTTCCAACATCAAGACTTCCAGTTATAGCCGCGCCTCCTCCTAAGCTAAGACTTCCTGATCCTGCAATATTCCTGCCAACCGTAATATTTTTTGAAAAAACACTATTACCTGAAACATTAAGATCTAAGAGCGCAGAAAGATTTCTTGCTGTAAATGACCCTCTCACTGTTCCCGTCCCTTCAACCGTTATAGATCTCCCTATATTGGCGGAACCTCCGGTAATGAGTGATCCTTGAGAATTTACATTACCTGAAATTGAAAGACCACTGCCAATATCAACACCTGCGTTTATCTCAAGAACTTTAAATAAATTTTCTTCTTGATTTGATTTAATATCTTTGACAACTTCTTTTCTTGGTTGCAGCTGCTCCTCTGTAGTTGTACTTGTTTTTGTTTCTAAAACTTCCTGTGAAATATTTTTTTGTTCTTTAACTTTTTCAACGGTACTTGGTTTTTCTTCAATCTTTTTTCCAAAAAACCATTCTCTTATATTTTTTGCTATGCCGGTAAAAATATTTGCAGAAATATTTACATTTTCTTTTTTGGTCAAAACAAAACCATCGGCTGCAGAAGCAATTCTTGAAGAATCACCCTCTGACAAAAATACTATGGAACTTCCGATATCAAAACCTGTGGACTCTGAAATTATTTTAGTAAAATTATGTCTTAAATAATTTTCATTTGCTTTTATAAATTTTACGGACTGTCCAAGTAAAATACCAAAAATAATAAAAACCCCCACATACATGACGGTTGTTTTTTTAGAAAATACTTTACTCAAAAAAATCTCCTTAGCTAAAATTAGTTTTTTGTTTTTTAACGTCTGGGGATTTTTTTGGAATTTATTGTATTCTTGTTTTTGTTTTTGAGAAAGTTCTTTTTTTTGTTTTTGTTTTTTCTTGGTGTTTTGCTTCAAAAAAACTTCAAATGCATCTTCCTTTACATACCAAGAATTTCCAACTTTTTTCCCTTCCAATTTTCCCTGCCGACACAAACGAGAAATGTAGTCGTGAGTAAAACCACACCTTGAACCGGCATGCTTTGAAGAGATATATTTTTTCTTTTCAAAATAGAGAATTTTATCCATAAAATATTTCAGAATTTCTTGGGTCGTATTCCCGAACTAACTATAGTTTAACACGAAAAGTCGCCTAAGTTAAAACTAAAAACAACAAAATCTGTGGATAAAAAATAATGTTTGTTTTTTAGTAAAATATACTAAATTATCAACCTCAGAATTTCATTTTTAAAAAGCCTAACATTGCTATAAAATAAAATTAAAAGTCGTCTAAACGAACAGACGACCTTACCCCTTTTAGAGATAAAATGATCTAAATTTTACAATTTATAAATACAAAATAGAATTAATTTGGAAGCAAGGCTTCCAAATTAAAAGGTTTTAAGATTTTAAGATTTAAAAGCTTAAGGACTTAAATATTTAAACTTTTAAATATACCTGTATTTATTTCTTCAAAATATATAATTTTAAGCAACAAACTACAATAAAGCACAAACTTCTGTTTATAAGGCTTATATTCTATTTTTTGAGTTTTAATTTGGCATATTTTGTATTTTTTTGACTTTGTGATTTACAATCACATTATTTGAAAATCAGTAATTTATTGTAATTTTACTGCAAAAACACCCTATCCAAAATAAATAAGATGCTTTTGTTTGAAATTCTAAATTTAGTCTATTTTATTAGTTATTTCGCCTTAACGAACTGGTTAATTTTGTTCGTTATACTATAAAAATAATCAAAATACTATTAAAAAACCCCACTTGGAGACCTCATCTCCAGGTGGGGTTAATTATAGAATATTACTATTATGACTCTATCTGAGTAAATATTAAAACATCATTTCCATGCACTTGCATCACAGCGCTATCAAATGAAAACTCCTTTTCTCCTTCTGATGCACTACGAACGATAATCGGGATTTTTTCTTTAATTAAAGTAATAAAATTTGCATGCTGGGGAAGAATATCAAAAGGACCGGAAGCGTTTTTTGAAGATATGGAATACGCCTTCCCTTCCCATAATATTTCATTGGGATTTAGAATTTTTACAGACAATAATTCTGATGTATTTATTTTGGTTTTAAACATACCTTTAAGCTACAATTTAGGAAGTAGGAAGTTAAAATAAATTTTCAATTTATACTTTTGAATTTTGATTGAATTTTTAAAAAATAACCAAGATACAAGAAACAAGTTACAAACAAAATATAATAATCAAATTCCAAGTTAAAACATGATGCCGTTTTGATTATTGATTTTTAGAATTTGTTTGTTACTTGGGATTTGTTTCTTGTTACTTTATCTTCTATTCAAAATTAAAGTTTAAAGTTTATTTACTTGCCTATACTTTTTAAATTTCCTATATATAAAAATTTTTCTTCAGGAATTTTATCATACTTTCCATCTAAGATAGCTTTGACATCTGAAACCACATCTTTCCTGCTAACAGATACTCCAGGGACAGCATTATAAATTGCGGTGGTGGAAAGCGACTGAGTCATATAATTTAATAATTTCCTTGCTCTTTGATAGACTTTTTGATTTTCAACCGAAAGCTCTTCTTCTCCAACTATTGTTACGATACGAGACAATTTTTCATACTGATTTAAAACCTCAATTGATCTTGTTACTGCTTTGTAATGTTCAGCTCCGATAGCGTCTTCTGTTAAAACAGATGATCTTGATTTGAAAGGGTCTACAGACGGATGCCTCCCCTGTTGTGCAATCTCCCTGGAAAGGATAACCACTGTATCTAAATGAGGTAATGTCGCTGCAACGGTTGGATTATTAAATTCATCAGCGGGAACATACACAGTTTGAATAGATGTTACATAAGCTTTGTCGGTGCTTGCAAGACGACTTTCAAAATCTGCTATTTCAGTTTGCAATGTCGGCTGATATCCAAACTCTGAAGGTATCTCTCCTAAAATAGTTGACAGTTCTGACCCAGCTTGCAAAAACCTAAAAATATTATCAACAAAAAATAAAACATCTCTTTCTTTAACATCACGAAAGTATTCTGCAAGCGCAGCTGCCGCCCATGCGGTTCTGAAACGCACTGCGGCATTTTTATTTATGTGACCCATTATAAGAGCTGTTCTTTTTAAAACATCATTTTCTTTCAACGAATTCCAAAGTTCGTGTCCTTCACGAATACGCTCTCCGATTCCCGCAAAAAGAGCCACTCCTTCGGAACTGTTTGTAATACTTCTTAAAAGCTCGTTTATTAAAACAGTCTTCCCCACTCCGGCACCTCCGACAAGTCCAACTCTTCCTCCTCTGACTATGGGTGTAAAAAAATCAACTACTTTAATGCCGGTTTCCATAAGCTCTGTTTTTGAAAGATCCTTACGAGTTGAAGAAAAAGTCTTGCTGTCATAAATTGATTTTCTTTCCGAAGAATTAATCGGTCCAAGTCCATCTTCCGCATCTCCATATAAATTCATAACTCTTCCTAATATTTCATCTCCCACGGGAACAGAAATTTGACTTCCCGTAGATACAACTTTCATATTACGATGAATTTTTTTTGCTGAAGAAAGCAGTAAACAAGATATCTCATTGCTGCTTTTGTACTCATGCATTTCAAGTCTGACACTGTCATCTTCAATAGACGTAAGAAGTTCATTGAGTTGAGGCTTATAAGAACCCTCGCACTCAATAAATGCAATCTGACCTTGCACTCCTCTAATTCTCCCTACAAATTTTTGTTCTATTTTTTCCATTGTTTAAATCCTACAAATGTTTCTAATAATCGAGAATTTCCCAAAGAAGAAATTTCTTTCTGAAGCTGTACTTGTTTTTCTTCTATTAATTCTTTTGCTCTATTTTCAGCTTCATTCATCCTCATGAGACGAGCGGCTGTTCTTGCAAGTTCAGTTTCAAGTATAACACGATTAAATAACAGGTATCTAATCTGCACTTCAAAAAAATCTGTCATATCAGAAAGCTCAGGTTCAAAAATATAACTCTCTACATCTTCTTCTAATTCTTTTATATCCGGAGCCTGAGAAATATCCATCGTACTCACTCCTTGTTTAAATACGCTTATAAACTTCGGATAAAAAACTAAAATTCTTCCATAAGATTGTATCTTATTCAAAAATTTCTGCAGTTCTTTACCGGTTGGATCGTCATTTTCAAAAGACATATAAGTACATTCTTTTTCATATTTAGTGCCATCCAAAAACTGTTTTCCGGTTTCACCAACCACAAGATAGTCTCCTTTTTTATTTTTATCAATTTCTTTTAAAAAATCATCCATAACCTGAGTGTTTAAAGACCCGAAAAAATGCTTATTGGAAGTTATGGCAATAAATAACGCGGAAGAACCAACTTTTTTCTTTACAGCATCTTTGCTGTTTGATATTTTAAATTGTTGAAATTTAACCAAGCCGTATAATTCGCTAATTCTTGTAAAAAATTCATCGTTGCGTTTAAAGTTGCCTCTTATAGATTTCATTTTCATCGCACTAATATCACGCAACATACTTGTTATGAATTTTGCGGTTTCTACATCTTGGAGCTCTTCTTTTTTTTCTGCAATTATTGACATATTTTTTCTAAAATTTCTGTCTTCGTTTCAATATGTTTAATAAACTCATCTAAAGATATTTCTTCTTTTGCAAGTTTTCTGGTGTCGTTAAAATTTGGATCTTCTCTAAGTGATTCAATTAATATTTTTTTATATTTATCTAAAAATACTTCTTCTTTATCTAATAAAAAAGGAATGAAAGCCAAGGAAAGCAGCATTATTTGAACATTTGATAAAACTTCATCAAAAGGATTTTGTCTTAACAACTCTTTTAAAAGTGAGCCTTGGTGTAAAATTTTCTGAGTTCTGCTGCTTACTTGCGACCCGAACTGGCTATATTCTTTTTGTCTTTCATATTCTGAAAGAAGAACCAAAACACGGTTTGCTAATTGTCTTTGTAAAATAGTTTGAGTATGACTTCCCACACGTGTTACCGACTGCTCTACACTAATAGATGGATAATGTCCTTGTGCGCGCAATGCTGAAGAAAAAGAAAAATGACCGTCAGTTGCTGACATGATATTAGTAGGAATCAAGTCTGTGCTGCTCTTTATACCTATTTCAAGAACAGGTAAAAGAGTAATAGAGCCACCTCCATATTTGTCATTGAAATGCCCGGAACGCTCCATAAGATGAGCATGCTGATAAAACATATCTCCAGGATATGATTCACGACCCGGTAAACGTTCTTCAAGCAATGCTATTTCACGAACATATTTTGCATGTGTGCTTAAATCATCCAAAATAAGCAAAACATTTTTTCCTTGCTTGGAAAAGTGCTCGGCTATTGAAAATGCCACGGATGGTGCTATGGAAATAAGAGATGGCAAATCACTTGAAAGAGCTCCTAAAACAATTGTATTCTTACCGCCATTTTTCTCAAATATACTTGAAGCAATTCTACCAACGGCATCAAGAGATTTGCCGATAGCCGCGTAGATGCAAACTGTATCCGTATCCTTTTGATTAATCACAGCATCTTTTAAAAATGAGGTTTTCCCGCTTCTTGGGGGTCCAAACACAAGTTGTCTTTGACCCATTCCAAGTGGAAATAAAACATCAACAAATGTAAGCCCTGTCAAAAACTGATCTTTTATTTCTTCTCTTGAACTAATTCCTGAGGCTATCACATTAAGCTCAAGAGAGGTATTGTTTTCCGGGAAGCCTCCTTTGCCATCAATGCTTTTCCCAAGAGCATTGATAATGCGACCAAATAGATGATCTCCAAAAGAAAATATTTTCTCGCTTCCGCGCAGAAAAAAACGATCTCCCGGTTTTTTAAAAACAGAATCCAGCATAAGAGCTTTCACATGATCTTTTTCAAGTGAAATTACAAGGGCCTTATTCCCATCTTCATCTCTTAAAATATTATTTATTTTTGCAGACGGCAAACCCTCAAGCGCAATCAAATATCTTTTTGCGCTAACCACAAGCCCAACTTCATTTTCATTTATTTCCATTATTTTGATTGATTAAATTGATTGATCATACTAATAATTTCTTCTTCTCTTTTTTTAACAGAATTTTTAAAAGAAAAATTATAATAAATACTATTCCACACAAAAGCGCAACCCGCGACAATAGAAGAATCAACTTCTACATCCATAAATATATTTTCATTTATATTTTTGCGAAACCACTCCCCCAAATGAGAAATCTCGTCATCTGAGAACTTAACGGGCAAGTAAATTTTTATATTTGGAAGAAGATTAATATCGTTGGTTATTTCTTTTAAAATATACTGAAAGTTCTCTGTATTGAATTTAGTATAAAAATCATCTCCGTAACTCAAAAGATCATTGATTATTTTTTCAGATTCTCCACCCTCTTTTTCTTTTAAAAAATAACTCAATAGTTCTTTTGTTGCTTGAGTTTTATTTAAAGAAAAAAATGTATATTCAAAAAATTCCTTAAGCAAAGCCACTTTATGGTAAAAACCTGACTTTGTGTATGTATTGTTTATAATTTTATATGTTTGATTATTCATTTGAATTTTTGCTATCAAAAATATTTTCTTTTTTTGCATCTTCTAAAGCCTTATAAACAAGATCTGTATGATCTGACATTGATAATTCTTTCTGAAGCGCAATGGAAGCGGTTTTTTCAACTAAAGCTACTATTTGCTTATCAACAAAATCCATTCGTTTTTTTTGATAATTATCAATTATCTTTTTTATTTCTTCAAGCTCTCCATTTAAATATTTATCTACTTTAGTCGCGCTTTCTTTTTCAAATTCTGAAAGTGTTTCTTTTATTTCATCCATTATACTATCCATTTTCTTTTCTGCTGTTTCTTTGTTTTCCTCAACGCGTTTTTGAAAAGAAAGTGAAAATTTAGAATACATTTCTTCCGCTTTTTTTGCTGATTGTGAAATTGAGTCTTCTATTTCTTGAGTTAATTTATCAAGATGTTTTTTGTAGGATGATTCTATTTTTTTGTTTGTAATTTTTCCATTTGAAATAAGTCTTATACTTTCAAGCTCAGCTTCAACAAGTATTTTTTGCGCCTCTTTTTGAGCATTTCCTATAATTTTTTGGGACTTGCTCTTTGCCTTTTTTATCATACGGCCATAAATAGGATAAGTAAGATCTCTTATTTGTCCATTGCTTTTAAAGTACATAAACAAAAAAACAAGAACTAAAAAGGCCAACAAAGACACAAGACCAATAAGTAAATAAAAAATTAAAAAATTTGTCATAAAAAAAATTATTAAAATATTACTATTATCACACTTATAAATATTCCCACAACGCCTATCATTAAAGCTACAATTGAATTTAAGATAATAACGGACCAGACAGATGATTTTGCAAGCGGATTTCTTCCTATTGAGATAATGCTTCTGTCTACTGCGGACATAAAATTTTTAAAAGCTGCAAATATAGCACCAAATGCGATAAGAGCTGCAATAATATATTTTATGATATTAACCTTTGTTTCATCTTCAATTCCTCCAAATATTCCCACCTTACCGCCTTCGCTGTTACTTACCAATTCGTTTAAAAAAGGAATGCTTTTATCCGTTGATGAATCCGAAGCGGCGATACCAACATCAAGAAGCACTTTTATGCTTCCTGTCACGATATTTTTTCCATCTATGATTTCTGTTTTTACTCCTTCTGTCTTTTCATCAAAAGGCTCGAGTGCAACTCCTAATATGTACGAATCTTTTTTAACAACCTTCTGCCCCTTCCCCGGGACATCAGAAGATGTAATGTTGTCTCCTGGCTGTATGGGACCTCCTTCCAATGTTACATTTACCAATACTTGGCCGGACCTTACTACTGGAATCTTATTTGTTTCCGTCCTTAAAACCAAAACAGGGTTTTCTACGGTAATTCCAAAAATATCCTCATCCCCAACCTTGCGAGACAAACTATAGACTCCATTTTTTTTATCATAGGAAATTATATCTCCGAAAAGAACATTATCATCGGTGATGGTATATGTTAAAGCAACATTAAGGTCACTTTTTTGAGCATGCGAAAAAGGAACAAACAATATAACGCTTGTTGCTAAAACTAATAATACTGTTAAATTAATCAAAATGCGAAACTGCATGTATAAAAATAAAAAACTTGGCAAATAAGCTGCGAAACTTTTTTCACTTGTTTTTATTTTAACATATAGCCACTACAGAATAAATAGTATATTTTAATATTAACCCGACATTACAAAGCAAGGTGCTATATTCAAAAAAAACAGTTTAATAAATGGCTTTTTTATGCTAAAATAGTTAAATTATGATGGATTTATCCTGAAATGTTTTTTAGGATAAAATTAAATATTATTAATTTTGATTTATTTATGAGCTTGCAATCCTTAGAAATACAAAATATTTTACTTATAATACTGTCTGTATTGGTTTTTTTGCTGATTATTCAAAACTTTTTTTTAAGAAAAAGATATAAGAAAATATTTAAGAAAAATGACGAACACTCAATAGAGAATGTTTTATCTGAATATTTGTCAAGAACGGAAAAAACAGAGAGAAACATCAAAAAACTTATGAACGACCTTATAAAGTTAGAAAAACATTCTGAAAGTTTAGTCAGAAGAACATTAATAAAAAGATATAACCCATTTAAAGATTCTGGATCAGACCAAAGCTTTACAATCTCTTTGTTAGATGGTACTAATAATGGGCTGCTTCTTACTGGATTATATTCAAGGGACGGAGTAAGAGTATATGCAAAACCCGTGGAAAACGGATTAACAAAACACGGACTGTCAAATGAAGAAGCAGAGATATTAAAAAAATCCATTTTGCTTAATAAAAAAGACTAATATAGATAAAACTAAATAAAAATGACAAAAGAAAAGGAACAAAATTCAATAGAACGCCCTCCTGTTATTGTGGTTTTAGGACATATAGACCATGGAAAAACCGCTCTTTTAGACTATATTAAAAAAACAAATGTAGTTTCAAATGAATCCGGCAATATTACACAGCATATAGGAGCTTATGAAATAACCCACAATAATAAAAAAATGACATTCATAGACACTCCCGGTCATGAGGCGTTTTCCAAGATGCGTTCAAGAGGCGCTAAGGTGGCTGATATTGCTATTTTGGTTATTGCGGCAGATGAAGGCTTGAAACTTCAAACTAAAGAAGCCATAGAACATATCAAAAAAGCGGGACTTGATATGATAGTAGCAATAAACAAAATAGACAAACCTGAAGCAGCTCCTGAAAAAATAAAACAGCAACTTGCGGAAGAAGGGATAATGCTTGAAGGTTGGGGCGGAACTGTTTCAAATCAAGAAATATCCGCTAAGTCAGGAAAAGGTATAAATGAGCTTTTGGACCTCATAGCTCTCGCAACAGAAATTGAAGAACTTAAAGCCAATAAAGACATCCCCGGAGAAGGAGTCATTATTGAGGCGAGAACTGACGCAAAAATTGGAAACATAACTTCCCTTTTAATTAAAAATGGACTTATAAAAACAGGGGATTTTATAGTGGCGGGAACTTCATTTGGAAAGATAAAAAAAATGGAGGATGACAGAGGAAATATTATAAAAGAAGCTCAATTTTCCGCCCCTGTTCAAGTAACCGGGTTTGACTCCCTGCCAACAGTGGGAGATGAGTTTTATATTACAAAAAATAAAAAAGAATCTGAAAAATTAACTGAACTTAAAAAAGAAACTGAATCTTTAGGGGTTAAGTCTCAAGATAAAGACCTAACAGATAAAAAACTTATAAATATACTTTTAAAAGCCGATGTTTCAGGAACTGAAGAAGCTCTCAAAAGTATGGTTTCTGACTTGATATTTGACGATGTTGCAGTAAATATAACAAAATCAGATATTGGGGATATAACAGAAAATGATATTAAATTTTCCAGATCAACAAACTCAATAATAGCGGGATTTAAAATACAAGCATCGGGACAAATTAAAAAATTAGCTGAACAGAATGAAGTTAAAATAATAACAGCAAATGTTATTTATGAAGTAATAGAATCTATAAAAAAAGAATTAGCTTCTCTGCTAACTCCTGAAATAACAAAAAATGTAATAGGAAAACTCCAAATACTTGCAACATTTAAACAGGATAAAACAAAAATGATAGTAGGTGGAAAAATAATAGACGGAAAAGCAAAGAGAAGGGCGAAAATGGAAGTTACAAGAAAAGGAGAACCAATAATAACAGGTGTATTAGTTCAACTTCAACAAAACAAAGAAGATGTTACTGAGGTTGCCTTGGGTAAAGAATGCGGAATAGCATTTCAACCGGACAAATCAACAGAGGAAAAAATTGAAGTTGGAGATATTTTAGAAATATACGAAGAAGAAGAAACAATAAAGACACTATGACAGACAGACTAAACAAAATAAATGAACTTATCAAACAAGAAGTTGGTAAGATAATAATAAGAGAATTGGACATCCCAAGGAATGTTCTTGTTACTATAACAAGAACAAAGACAGAACCGAATCTTAGAAAATCAACAATCTTTATAACTACATTCCCGGAAAGGTTAGGAAAAGATGTTATTTTAGAGCTTGAACTTGGTATATATGACATTCAAAAAGCCTTAAATAGAAAACTCAATATGAAGCCTGTCCCAAAAATAGAATTTAAAATAGACAAACAATCTCAGACTGAACAGAAAATTTTCAAACTTTTAGGTAAAAACAGAAAAGATTAAAATAGTTGCAAAAAATAGATCTTTTGTATACAATTTTAAAATATCAATGATGTAAAAAATTGATAAAATAATTCGTCTTATTTAAATTTTTGGATATAATGGCCATGTGGCGGAGTGGTTACGCAGCGGTTTGCCCCGCTCAAAGGTCTGGCGCTGTGGCGGAGTGGTTACGCAGCGGTTTGCAAAACCGTGCACACCGGTTCAATTCCGGTCAGCGCCTCCAAGCCAGACCTTTGTGTGGGATTGCAATTTGTCATCAAATTAAAGATTTATTTTTTTAATTTTGAATTTTTATGCCCGGGTGGTGAAATTGGTATACACGAGAGACTTAAAATCTCTTGGTCGCAAGACCGTGCCGGTTCAAGTCCGGCTCCGGGCACCACAAAAAACTCCTGATTTTAATCAGGAGTTTTTTGATTTTAAAAACAGCAAAATTAAAAATTACCGCACATAACAATTTTTAACATATTTTTTTAATTCTTCTGCTAACTCACTTAACTCATTATCCGAATATGAAGATTCTTTTTTTAAAGCAGGTTCAATTAATTTTGTCGGAATAAATTTCTGTAAGAAATAATTTTCCGCACCTTTGATTTCTTGCGCAATTTTTCTTAAATCATCTTTACTTAGAATAGACTTTACAATAGTTGTTCTAAACTCATATCCAACACTTGAGCTCATTAAAAGACTTATACTTTTTTTTAATTTTTCAACCGGGATTTGCCACCCTATGACTTTTGAATATTTCTTCAGCGGCGCCTTGATATCCATAGCAACATAATCAACTAATTTTCTTTTAATAAAGTTTTCTAAAACCTCCGGCCTGCTGCCGTTACTGTCTAATTTTACCAAAAAACCCATTGCTTTTATGTTTTCTATCATTTCAGATAAATCCGCATGCTGTGTTGGTTCACCTCCGGTAATGCACACCGCATCAAGTTTCCCGCGCCTATTATTTAAAAAATCATAAACTTCTGAAAGCGAAATTTCCGCGGTGTATCTTTCAGGAATAACCAATTCCGGATTATGGCAATACCTACAACGAAAATTACAACCAATCGTAAAAATTATTGCTGAAGTTTTACCCGGATAATCTATCAAAGAAAATTTTTGCAATCCACCAATAATCATACCGTTGTTTTATATGTTTCTCGTATATCAAATTCAGCTTTTTTACCGTCATTCCACTGCATTGTTGGGCGCAAGTAACCAACGATTCTTGAATACACCTCGCACGAGCTCTGACATTTGTCACAAACTTTTATCTCTCCTGAAATATATCCATGATTTTTACAAACGCTAAAGGTTGGTGTTAAAGTAAAATAAGGCAACTCATAATTTTCACATATTTTTCTCACTAAATTTTTAACACTTTCTCCGTCTCTTATCATTTCACCAAGAAAAAAGTGTAAAACCGTACCTCCGGTATATTTTGTCTGCAAACTATCTTGCAACTCTAAGGCCTCAAAAATATCTTCTGTAAAATTAACAGGTAAATGTGTTGAATTGGTGTAAAATGGACTTTCTACGTCATCGCCTTTTCCATTGGCAAAGTTTGCATTTTCATATTTTTTTTGATCAAGAAGGGCCAGTCTAAATGATGTCCCTTCTGCCGGAGTTGCTTCAAGATTATAATTATTGCCGGTTTCTTTTTGAAAAGAAACCATTGTGTTACGCATATAATCAAGCACTTTTTCTGCAAATTCTTTGCCTTTTGTTGTGGTTATTGTTTCTCCAAAAAGATTTTGCGTTGCTTCGCTCATCCCTACAAGACCAATAGTAGAAAAATGATTTTCCCAATATTTCCCATAAGAAGATTTTATTTTTCTTAAATAAAATTTAGTATATGGATATAGTCCGCTATCAGTAAACCGTTCTAATACTTTTCTTTTTATTTCCAAACTTTCTTTAGCTAAAATCATTAATTCTTTCAATTTATTAAAAAATTCTTTCTTATTTTTTGCATCAAGAGCAATACGCGGTAAATTTATAGTTACAACCCCGATTGATCCTGTTAAAGGATTTGCACCAAAAAGCCCTCCACCGCGTTTTTGTAATTGTCTGTTATCTATTCTCAATCTACAACACATTGAGCGGGCATCATCAGGATCCATATCGGAGTTGATAAAATTTGAAAAATAGGGTAAACCATATTTCCCTGTTGCCTGCCATAATAATTTAATGGAATCATTATCCCAATTAAAATCTTTTGTAATATTGTAAGTTGGAATTGGAAATGTAAAAACGCGGCCACTGGCATCTCCCTCCGACATTACTTCTAAAAATGCTTCATTAAACATATCCATCTCTTTTTGAAATTCATGATATGTTTCTTTTTGCGGCTTGCCGCCGACTATAACCGACTGCTTTGCATAATGCTTTGGAACCGTTAAATCTAAAGTGACATTTGTAAACGGCGTCTGAAAACCAACACGAGTTGGAACGTTAATATTAAAAATAAATTCTTGAAGAGCTTGCTTGACTTCTTTGTACCTTAATTTATCATATCTTATAAACGGAGCCAGCAAAGTGTCAAAATTACTGAATGCCTGGGCTCCCGCGGCTTCACCCTGTAAAGTATAGAAAAAATTAACAACCTGCCCAAGAGCAGACCGAAAATGCTTTGGAGGCTTGCTTGACACTTTGCCCTCAACTCCCTTAAAACCTTCCGCCAATAAGTCAAAGAGATCCCAGCCGACACAATAAACTGAAAGCAAATTTAAATCATGAATATGAAAATCACCATTTATATGAGCATTCTTGCTATTATCGGGATAAATTTTATTTAACCAATAATTCTTGCTTATTTCACTGGAAATATAATTATTTAAGCCCTGTAATGAATAGGACATATTGCTGTTTTCCTTAACCTGCCAATCAGTTTTGTGTAAATACTGCTCAACAAAATTATTATTAAAAGAATTATTAATATCTCTTAATTGTTTGTGTTGTTCTCTGTATAAAATATAAGCCTTGGCGGTTTTTTTAAATTTTGAACGCAATAAAACATTCTCGACTATATCTTGAATTTGTTCAACTTTAGGAATTTTGTCTTTTATGGTTTTATCAGCGCAATTTACAACTTTTTTTGTCAGTTCATTTGCTTCTTTAGAGCCAAATTCATCGGTTGCCTTCCCGGCCTTTATGATTGCAATAACAACTTTTTTTATATTAAAAGACACTGTCCTGCCGCTTCTTTTTTTTATTTGCTTATACATAAGACTTTTTTTGAATTAATTATTAAAAAAACTTGGCTAAAACGCCAAGCATCAAACAATATCCAATATAGTCTTGAGACTTAAACGCGAGCCGAGAGCGGACTAATGCAGTCAAATTGTATGAGACCGGACTTTAACCGTTGCGCGACAGTGAGGGAATCACACCCTACTTCATCATACAAACCGCTATCTATAATTTTGTAAATACATAATAGCACAAAAAAATAATTTTCCAAAATCTTATATTTTTTGGTTTTTTGCCTTTTTTAAAAATTAAATTAAAATATTTCCAAATTTTTTCAATTAAATCCCTTCCTTTTAACGTAGCATATGGTGACGGTCGTCACCATATGCTACGTTAATTTTTTAATTAGAATATTAGGGAAGAAATTATTTTGATATCAAAAAACCACAAAAAACTCCTGATTTTAATCAGGAGTTTTTTGATTATATTTTTTGAATTTTATTTCTTACTCGGCGATTTCCACAATGGTATATTTCATCCCAAAACTTAAAGCCTCAGATCTTGATTCTATCCAAATATCTATCCTGTCCTGAAACCTTTTGTTCATTCTATCTTCTACTGTAAAAACTTTATCTCCAAAAAGTTCCGGAAATCTTACTTTTGTACCCAAGGGTAAGAAGTTTGCAGCTATAGCGCCGTCATAAACATAATTTCCGCTTGCCATTATAAATGGCGTATCATCTGTTTGCCCTACCGTTGAAGAATATGCCGTTATTTTAGATTTTCCAATGTTTTTCCATATGACAGGAGAACTTTCGCCTAAAAATGAATCATTCCCCGTGATAATTACTGCACTTTTTTCAATAGCCGTACTTGCAACTTTGCTCTCTTGTTGTAAATAAGCATCTGCTTCAATACTTTTATTTGCTGCGGCAAATAGATTTAATGGGCCAACTAAAATACTCGCAAGAACAACCCAACCAAATAATATCTTCATTTTTAAAATTTAATTTTTAGCTTTTTTACTGGAATTACTTTAAAATATCTGCATTTCCAATAAAAAAACTCCCCATAACAAAGGGAGATTCATAGGACAATACTACACTATTTACTAAAATATGTCAACCCCATCACTTAGACACACAAACATCCTAATAATAGGTTTTGTCTTTTAATTTTTATACCTTATTAGTCTTTCTTAGTCTTGTATTTTAAAAAAAGAATTACAGATGCCAAGAAAGAAACAACTATAAATAAAATGATCTGTTGTTTTAAGCTCACCATACCAACATAAGACAAAATAAATGCAAATGGCGTTATCCCCAATATTGTAGCACTCATATAAACTTTTAGATTAACTTTTGTAAAAGTACCTAAAGCATAACTTAAAATATCAACAGGAATAAGCATTCTTAAAAAAACTATAGTCCAAAATACATTCTCCTTTGGCATCTTGCTTTCGTATTTTTCTAATTTTTCTAACGAAATAAATCTTTTTACCACCGGCTTCCCAAACTTTACCGCTATTAAAAATGCAACAAAAGACCCCAAACTCCAACTTAGAATACTTAAAACTCCTGTTATCTGCCAACCCCACAAATTTGCGGCAATAGGCATTAAAGGAACAGATGTTAAAGGAGCAATTACCGTTGTTATAAACGCAAGCAACACATATATTAAAGCTCCCCAAAAAAATGAAAAATTACTCATATAAGATTTGAGAGTTTCAATATTCTCTTGGACGAAATAAGAAACTGCCACAAATATTGCAGCAATTAATATTAAAGATACCAAATTTTCTAAAATTCCTTTTTTGCTCATTATTTTTAACTTTATACTTAAATTCTAACAAAATAATTTAATATTACAATAACGTTTAAAACCCGCTCTCACAATTAAGAATTAAACTAATATTCCATAACCTTATCATTAAATGAGATAAAAAAAGCGGTCAATACATTGACCGCTTAGAACGCTATACTTTCATAGACTTTACTAAATATTTAACTTTTTTTTCATCTAATTCTGTAAAACTTCTGCTTATCCCGGAGGCAACCAAAAAACAATCCACAAGATCTACGTATTGACTGATATTGTCAGCTGTTATGCCGCTTGCGACTGCGATTGGAAAATTCCCAACTGCATCTCGTATAATTTTGAGTTTTTTTGGTTCAGCTGGCATACCAGTCCCATCACCGCTTGTTGTTATGACATCCACAAACTCCGTTGCAAGCTTTGAAACTCGAGCAAGATCCAGTACTGGCTTTTGGTATTTGAAGGCTACTCCTCCAAAATAAAGACCATTCCAATCTTGTCTTTTTTCTAGCTCTTTTAGATTTTCTTTAGCATTAGATGCAGAATCCAAAAAACAGTTAATTCCTGCATTATCCACCCATAAGCCTGATGCTCCAGACGGAACTTGTCTGATTGCATTTTTTGAATAGAGATCAAGACAATTTAAACCTATCCACCAATTAGGATAAGATTGACGAATTATCTGATAAATACTCAATAATTTAACCGCAGACATTCTATGATTAATTAAAAAAACTCCATCCACTTCGGACTCTCTTGCTATCTTAACATTTCTTAAAGTCTGTTTTTGTGACTCTGCATGAATAACAACAATAAGACTGTTTTTGTTTTTAAACACTTCTTTATAACAAGACATATCGGTCTCCTTTTTAAAGTAAAAAGAACAATACCCACAACATAGCAAATGAATCGCCTCCTGTAAACTAAACTAATTTATTTTAGGATTTAAAAAATCCAAACAAGAATGTTTGGGTTTTTTAAAATTTTGGAGCGGGTAGGGGGAATCGAACCCCCGTCTTATCCATGGCAAGGACATATAATAGCCACTATACGATACCCGCTTAGGATATTAATAGCTTATGGTTATTAGTGATTAGTATAAAAAATTACTAAAAACTATCAACTACAACCTATCTCCTAATTTGTGGTGCCCGGGGTGGGAATTGAACCCACGACACCACGATTTTCAGTCGTGTGCTCTACCAACTGAGCTACCCGGACAATTCTCTCATTAAAATTTTAAAACCTTTAATGAGAGGTTAAGTGTGCGCGCTGAGGGATTCGAACCCCCGACCCCCTCGGTGTAAACGAGATGCTCTAGCCAACTGAGCTAAGCGCGCAAAAAGTATTAATCTACAATATATCACACAAAATCTCATTATTCAATACAAAATTCTGAATAACTCAACGCGTTGAGTTATTCAGAATTTTGTATATCTTTTTTGAAATACGAGAATAATAAGTATGGTGCGTTTATTGTACCAAACTCGCACTTACTTTCAAAGCAACCACTGACGCACGCTCCGCGTGCGTGGTAATGCGAAACCAAGTCGTACGCTCGTAGAACGCCACAATGCCCACCTCCGCTATCGTTACGGCAGAACCTCGCAGAAATTTTCCCTTACAATTTTTCTTTTGTGAGAGCCTTTTTTTTAAAATCTAAAAAGGAAAGGGAAAATATCGACAAGTTCTATTCTGGTGCGCGGAAGAGGACTTGAACCTCCAAGGGATTGCTCCCACAAGCCCCTCAAGCTTGCGTGTTTACCGATTTCACCACCCGCGCATAACTTTTTTATTTTACGATTTTAATTTTAAAATAGCAAACTTTTACTTACTCAAAATAAAAATCCCGAGTAATCGGAATTTTTATTTTGAGTAATCTATTTCTCCTCTTTTTTTTCTTCTTTAGACTCTTCTTTAACAACATCCTCTTTGGTTTTTTCAACAACTTCGTTTGTTTTTTGTTCTGCCTTAGCATCTTCTGATATTTCTTTTTTTGGAGCTTCTTTTATTTCCTCTTCATTTTTTAATTTTCTTTTAACCTCTTTCAGCCTTCCTCTTCTTCCTGTTGCATCTCTTATGTAATAAATTTTGGCTCTTCTCACTCTTCCGCTTTTCATTATTTCAAGCTTATCAATCACCGGGGAATGGATTGGAAAAATCTTCTCAACACCAACACCGGAAGAAACTTTTCTTACTGTAAATGTTCCATTAATTCCATTTCCATGCTTTTTTGCAATAACAAGACCTTCAAAAACCTGAACTCTTTCTTTTGTTCCTTCTTTAATTTTTTGGTGAACTTTTACGGTATCACCTACTTTTAAGTCAACTTTGTTTTTCAGCTGACTTTCTGTAAATTTTCTTACTTTATCCATATATTTAAAATAGTATTTAAAACAATTAGATTTTGACGGTAAACCTGTTTTTCTAAATAAAATTCCGATGAAAATTATTTGAGAATAGGTCTAACATAGCAGATTTCTACTTATTTTTCAACCCCTCCAAGCACTTTTTTAAATCAACGGGTAAATCAGCAGAAAATTTCATCTTTTCTCCATTTGGCAAAAAAAATGAAATCTCAGCTGCATGTAGAAATTGACGCTCAAATGGCAATTTCTGAAATGTTTTTTTTGATGTATATTTCTTATCCCCCACCACAGGATGTCCAATGTATGCAAAATGAACCCTTATTTGATGCATTCTGCCGGTTTTTGGCATAGCTTCAACCAAAGTAAAGTCGTCAATGTATTTTTTTACTTTAAATTCTGTTTTGGCTTCTTTTGTCTTTGTGATTTTACCATGCCTTCTTCCCTTCCCTAAAGCAACTTGTTTTGCGCCGGATCTTGCAATGGGTGCCGTTATCTCACCTTTTTTATCTTTTATATTTCCAAATACTAAAGCTATGTATTTCTTTTTTAATTTTCTTTCTTTAAATTGATCTTTTAACCAAAAAAATATTTTATTTGTTTTAGCTACAACCATAACACCTGATGTTTCTTTATCCAACCTGTGAACTATCCCCGGTCTAAGCTCATCTTCCCCCACATTTTTTATCTTTGGCCACTTTGCCAAAAGCCCATTTACCAATGTTTCTTTTTTATGAGATTTACTCGGATGAACAACCAAGCCTGCCGGTTTATCTATCACTGCAAAATCTTTATTCTCAAAGATTATTTTAAATTTTACATCTTTGTCCGGACTTACACTTATCTTTTCAGGGAAACTCAAGCTTACTTTTATATCATCTTTCTCTTTTAGTTTATAGTTTTTTGACATTAAAAAACCATTAACCTTAACACCGCCATCTTCTATTAATTTTTGAAGATAACTTCTCGAATATTCTTGAAGTTTTGATGAAAGAAATTTATCAAGACGAGCTCCCACCTCATTCTCTGATATCTTAAAATCCAAGCTTTTTGTAATCATATTTCATAGCCTTTCTTACTTCCTTAAGAGTTTTTTCCGCCTCTTCGGAAGCCTTCTCTGTTCCTTCTTTTAAAATTTGAGATATATATTTTTCATCTTTTTCAAATTCTTTTCTTTTTTCTCTTATTGGATCCAAAAATTTATTTATTACATCAGAAAGCCCTTCTTTAAACTCTTTGTACCCCAAACCTTCGTATTTTTTTTCTATATCTTTTATATCTTTTCCGGAAAAAAGATGATACATCATAAGCAAGTTTGCTAAAGCTAACCTCTTGTCTTTGTCGTAAACTATATCTTTTTTTGAATCTGTTACCGCTTTTTTTATTTTTTTAATAACTTCATCTTTTGAATCCGATAAAAACACTGCATTATTTCTGGATTTTGACATTTTATTTTCTGCATCAAGACCCATAAGTCTTGGAGATTTTGAAATTAGAGCTTTTGGCATTTTAAATACTTCGCCAAATGTATTATTAAAAGTTTTTACCACATCTCTTGTTTGCTCTATGTGCGGTAACTGATCTTCTCCGACTGGAATTAAGTCAGCATTAAAAGCTAATATATCAGCGGCTTGTGAGACAGGCATATTAAGCATCCCTAAAGACATCTTCCCCCCGGCAGTTGCCTGAACCTCTTCTTTTATAGTAGGATTTTGCTGGGCGCGAGAAACTGTTACCAACATAGAAATATAAACAAAAAGCTCTGATAGCTGAGGAACTTTTGATTGTATAAATATATTTGTCTTTTTTGGATCTAAGCCGACCGATAAATAATCCAAGACTAATTCCCTAATATTTTCTTCAACCTCATCTGTTTCCATTCTGTCTGTAAGCACCTGAAAATCAGCTATGATGTTAAACATTTCATAATCTTCATTTTGCAGTTTAATTCTGTTTTGGAGCGAACCGACATAGTGCCCCAAGTGTAAAGGACCAGTTGGTCTATCGCCTGTTAAAATTCTTTTCATATTTTAAATATTAACTTTTATTATACCACTTCCAGACATACTTCAGATAACTATATATATGAACTCTTGTCAACTCACTTTTAAAAACATCAAAAAAACCAAGACCGTTATAAGAACCTCTCATATGATGATGGATAAACTCAGCCATCGGATAATAAACAACCCTAAAACCATTTTTTTTAAATCTCCTGCAAAGATCAACATCTTCAAAATACATAAAAAATCTATCATCAAAATAAGTGCCAACTTTATTTAATCTGCTTCTTTTCATTAAAAATGCTGAACCCATAAGCCAATCAACTTCCAATGGCTCTTTTACATTTTTTTTATCTTCGTATTTAAACCTATTTATTGCCTTTTTTCCGATGTTGGTTTTCCCAAAAAGAGTTCTTCTCGCCAAGACAGTCATAAATGTATAATTTCTAAAATAGTTTTGCTGGAAAGATGCGTCTTTATTTGTAAGTCTTGGGCTTAATACTCCTACATCTTCATTTTTTTTAAGATAATCCATCATTTCAGAAATATTACTGCTTCTTTTTTTAAAAAGAATATCCGCATTTATAATAAAGATGTAATCTCCATTCGTTTCTTTTATTACAGGATTTACTATTTTTGAAAAACCTAAATTATCTTTATTTTTGATGAACCTCACTTCCGGATATTCTTTCTCCATTTCAGAAATCTTTTTAAAATCGGTATTGCTGTCTGCAACAGAAACATCATAATCAATGTCTTCTATATTTTTTTTTATAGAATCCAAACACATCCTCAATATTTCATGAGTTTTGTAATGGGTTACTATTATGTTTAAGATTTTCTGATTCATTTTAAACTAATTTTTATTTAAGAAGATGTCTCTTGCTATTTTATTTGCTTCAAACAAAGATTCAAATGTCCCGGCATCTGTCCAAGCTCCTTTCAATAAAGAAAAATTCATCAACTTTTCTTTAATATAAAAATTATTTACATCTGTTATTTCAAGCTCCCCCCTTTCTGAAAGAGAAAGTTTTTTTACAAAATTAAACACATTATTATCATACATATAAAGTCCGGCAACCGCTAAATTTGTTTTTGGATTTTTCGGTTTTTCTTCCACATTTACAATATATCCCTCATTAATCTCCGCAACACCAAATCTATTTGCATCCTCAACTTCTTTTAAGAAAACTTTGGCTCCATTTTTTTGTTTTTCAAATTCTAAAACTGCCTCTGTTATATCATCTTCAAAAATATTATCTCCCAAAATAACCGTGATTTTATCATTTCCGGCAAAATCTTCACATAAACTTAAAGCATCTGCCACACCAAGAGCTTCTTTTTGAACCCCATAAGACAATTTTACATTAAATTCTTCCCCAGAACCAAGTAAATCCAAAAAATGCCCTGTATGATTGTCACTGGAAATTATCATAATATCATCTATGCCGGCTTTTGCTAAAGTATTTAAAGGATAATAAATCATCGGATACTTATATATCGGCAAAAGATGTTTGTTTGTAACTTTTGTTAAGGGGTGAAGCCTGCTTCCCGTACCACCCGCTAAAATAATTCCTTTCATATTTTTTAAAAACCTACTCTTAGAAAATAGTTTATGTCTATTGTGTGGGAGTTGGTTTATATTTTTTTAATATTTCTTTTACAGCTTTGTGTATTTCCGGAATTTCTATTCCTTCATTTTTTAGCTTATCAGTATTTAAAACACAATTTGACCTTCCTGCTTTTGTATTTAAATCTTCTGTGTTTATTATTTGATACCTAAATTCCTGGTCAACCAACTCCTTATACATTTCCAATATTTCTTTATGTGTTATGCTTCCAGGATTTGTAACGTTGTATATTCCTGTTTTTCTCTTTTTTACAAGCTGAATTACGGCAAATATCAAATCGTCAATAACCGTCATAGAATTTGGTTCATTTATGACTTTTTTGTAATTTGTTATCTTGGTGATAAAATTTCTGGGACCGCTCTCACTATCAAGAGGCATCCTTAAACGCGCCTGAAGAACCTGAAAATTATTTAACATATATTCTGAAACAAATTTAGTTAAAGAATAAAAACTCGGCATAGATGCAATTTCCGGAACATCATCCTCAGAAAATCCTTTCCCATCATTATCACCCTGATATATGCAGCCGGAGCCCAAATGAACCATAAAAATATCTTTTTCAAAACATACTTTTGCAAGGACTAAAGGACCGGTAAGATTTGAATACATCGTCTCATCTTTATTGTCCTCACACCAATCAATGTTTGGTTTTCCTGTTTTCCCGGCGCAGTTTATTACAATTTCCGGTTTTTTATCTTCTAAAACATTTCTTAATTTTTCTATATTTCCTATATCAACAGAAGCTACCTCAGCTTCATCTGCTAAAAAATCCTTAAACTTATTTCCCAAATAACCATTTCCAAATATTAAATACTTCATTTTTTTAAATATTAATTTTACCGTCTTTATACCAATCTATCGTTTTTTTTATTCCCTCCTCAAAAGAAATTTCCGGCTCCCAACCAAACTCTTTTTTTGCTCTTGAAAAATCTATGGCATACCTTCTGTCATGTCCCGGTCTGTCATCCACAAACTTTTTTAAGCTTTCCGGTTTTTCCAAAAGCTTCAAAATTGTATCTGCCATTTCTATTGCATTTATTTCAGTATTTCCGCCAAAACAATAACTTTCTCCTATTTTACCATTATGTAAAACCAAGTCTACACCACGACAATGATCTTTGACAAATAGATAATCTCTCACGCACTTTCCATCTCCATAAATAGGCAATCGCTTGTCTCTTAAAGCATTCAGTATAAAAAGAGGTATTATTTTTTCTGAAAATTGAAAAGGACCATAATTGTTTGAACAATTTGATATTGTTATCGGTAAATTATAAGTATGATAATACACCCTAACTAAATGATCCGATGATGCCTTGGAAGCGGAATAAGGACTTCTTGGGTCATAAGGAGAATTTTCATCAAACTTACTTCCGTTTAAATCTAAAGCGCCGAAAACCTCATCGGTGGATATATGATGAAATCTTTTTTTATTATTTTTTAAAGCCGCTTTAAGAAGGGTGTGTGTTCCTATTATGTTCGTTTTAAGAAATATATCCGGTTCTTCTATGCTATTGTCAACATGGCTTTCTGCAGCAAAATGAACAATTATATCACTTTCGGAAACTATTTTATCTACTAAACTTTCGTCACATATATCGCCTTTTATAAACTGATATCTATCTTTAAATTTTTCTTCTGCTTCTTTAAGATTTTTAAGATTAGCGGCATAAGTTAACTTATCCAAATTTACAATTTTGTAATTTGAATATTTTTTGAGCATATATAAGATAAAATTAGAACCTATAAAGCCGGCTCCTCCTGTTACTAATATTTTCATAATGTTATTTTTTAAACTTTCCGAAATTTCCCTTGTAAAAATCTTCTATGCCCCGCATTATCATTTGAGCCGATTTTCTTTTTTTGGAGATTACAGCAAATTTTAATATTTGCTTCAAATAAAGATAAAAACTCCAAAAATATACTCCCCACAAAACAATTAATGGCGCGTTTCTTTTAGAAAGTAAAATTGCATTTCTAACATGATAATAATGAACTTCAGGACGCGTCATAGCTTTAAATGTGGAACGCGAAACTTTATGCCAAATATGCGCTGAAGGAACATATAAAAGTTCAAACCCTGCATTTTTTGCCCTTAAACTAAAATCAGTATCTTCATAATACATAAAAAAACTTTCTTCCAAATACCCTATCTTTTCAATAACTTCTTTTTTTATAAGCATCGCGCATCCGGAAACATATTGAGTTTTTTTTATTTTACTCTCTTTAGGATTTTTATCCACTTCTTCATACTGTAAAGGTCTGCCTCCACCCATCCATGAAAATTTGCAAACTGCATGCCATATAACATTTGGTTTATCATAAAAATATATTTTTGGAGCCAAAATTCCGCTTTTTTTATTATTTTCCGCCACTTCAATGAGCTTGTCCAAAAAATCTTCTTTTACCTCCGTGTCATTATTTAAAAGCAAAAAGTAGTCAAACTCATCTTTAAATGCTTTTTTCAATGCAATGTTGTTTCCTGCGCTAAAACCCGTATTTTCCTGATTTTTTATAAATTCTATTTTTAAATCAGAATTTTTTAAACAATACTCTTCTAAAATATCTTGAGACTTCTTCTCTGAATTATTATCAACTAAAAAAATCTTATAATTAGGATAATTAATCCTCTTTAAACTTTCTATACACGAAATAGTATCTTCTTCTCCATTCCAATTTAAAATAATAATAGCGACAGAATGATAATTCATTTTAAAATTTTAAATTTTTATCTTCAAAAACCTTCTTTTTCCAACTTGAATTATTTCTCCACCCTTAAATAATACAACATTTTCTTTTGTATCTTTATGAACTTCATCATTTATTTTCACTCCTCCCTGCTCTATTAAGCGTCTTGCATCCGACTTGCTTTTTGCAAGTTTTGTTTCTGCGAGAAGCTCGGCAAGAGAAATTTCTTTTTTAGAAAGTTTGTATTCTTCAACATCCGTTGGTATTTCTTTTTTTGAAAAAACTTTTATAAATTCTTCTTTTGCTTTTTCCCCGGCTTTTTTTGAATGATAAATACCGACGATTGTTTCTGCTAATTCCAACTTAATATCTCTTGGGTTTTCACCGCTTTTTAATCTTTCCGAAATCTTTTTTATTTCATTCTGTGTCGCTTCAGTACAGAGCAGGAAATATTTTTCTATTTGGAAATCTTGTATTAACATTACCTTTTCAAAAATTGAAAATGGTTTTTCTCCGATACTAATATAATTTCCAATACTTTTTGACATTTTTTTAACACCATCAGTTCCTTCAAGCAAAGGAGTGGTTAATATATCCTGCTCTGGCATGTTGTAATGTCTTTGCACCCTTCTACCCATTAAAAGATTAAAAAGCTGATCAGTTCCTCCAATTTCAACATCGGCTTTTATTTTAACGGAATCATATCCTTGAAATAAAGGATACAGTGTTTCAGTCAGTGTTATATCATTCCCTTCTTTAATTCGTTTTTTAAAATCTGATCTCCTCAAAATCTGCTGAATACTTCCTGCCATTGAGAGTTGAAACATCGTCTCTACTCCCTCTTTTAAAAACCATTCGCTATTGTAATGCACCTCTACTTTTTTTAAATCTAATATTTTTTCTGCATGTTCTAAATAATTTTCCATATTCTTTTTGATTTCCTTATCAGTCAGTGGTTTTCTCATTTCATTTCTACCGGTAGGATCACCTATTTTTGCAGTAAAATCACCTATTATTAATACAACTTTATGTCCAAGATCTTGAAACTGTTTTAATTTTCTCAATGGAACAGAATGTCCAAGATGTAAGTCAGGAGCAGTAGGGTCCACACCAAACTTTATCCTTAATTGTTTTTTAGAAAGCAAAGCATTTTTTAAATGCTCCTTTTCTATAACATCCTCCACGCCACGAAAAAGGACTTCATCTATTATTTTTTCATCAGTAATTATTTTAGACATACATTTAAATTAACATATTTAAATGCTTAAAATCAAATATATAAAACTCCTTAAATTTAAAATAAGGAGTTTTATGTGCCTCTATTTTACCAAATCCGAACCTATTTTCAAAACAAACACCGCACGAAAGATAAAAGAAAGATTTCCCATTCTTAAAAAACACTACTGGGGTACAGATAGTCTTTGGTCGGCAGGCTACTTTGTTTCTACCGTTGGAATTACCACGGATACAATTAAACGTTATATTGCAAAACAAGGAGACCTTGATACAGGTCAAACAGCTACTCTGTTTGACTGACGGTGATACCCTGCGGCGTTAGCCTAGGGTAGTTCATTATGAATTGTGCCAAACTATCGGATGGTACAAGCAGATTGTCTTGCACTTATCCCACCCAACGCATGCAAATTTGCTCCCTTTATTTTATTCAAAATTCACAATTTTGTTGTGAGTAGTTTTAAGTGGCTATAATAGAACAATTCCACAATTTGTCCTATTAACTCAATTTTAGTGGATAAAAAATGTATCATTTCCAAAACCAATTTCTGGGTCTATTTTTTTCATTGTTTAATTTTAGCAGAGTTTTGAATTTGGACAAAAGAAAAGGACCTTAGCATATTGCCTCGGTCCTTTGAGTTGAACTCTATACCTCATGAGTGGAATACCTTTACTGCTCAGATTTTCTTTACTCAAGACACGAACCCAACCGATTTCCGTTACTGCCAATAACGCGACCAAAGCATTAGCGAAGATAATAGTATGACAGTGAATAACAATAAAAGAAATGTTCTTAATTTATCTTTCTTATAAAATCTCATTAAAATATTTTTCACATTACACCTCCATTTAATTTTTTTTAAATTAAAATTTATGACCTTGAAATAACGCTACTTCAATGCCGATATAAATTACTAATCCAAGAACTACACAGAGCAAAATTCCATTTGAGCGAAGTCTAGCAAATTAAGACATAAAAGTCAATAGCTGTCTATTTTTTCGAAAATTAAGCGAACTCGCAAAACCAAAATTTACCTTTGCGTTTTTTCCATTTTTTCGCCCCCCCCAATTTTTTGAATAAAAAGGGAAAGGCAAATTTTGTTTTTTGCGGACGCCGTAGCGTAGCGGAGGCGAGTGGCGCAGATGAGTTAGTTGTTCGCGCCCCAGAGGGCGCGAGAGAAAGTACGCGGAGCGTTCCGCTTTCTTTGTCCGCATTACCACATTATCGGAGCGTAAGATAAAGTTTAGAGTTTCCACGTGCTCCGCGCGTAAGTTAGTGTTTGTTTTGAAAATAGGTTCGGATTTGGTAAAATAAAAGCACCAGAATAGAACTTGTCCGCCTTTGGCGGGCTTTTTCTATTCTGGTGGGCGATACAGGATTCGAACCTATGACCTCTTCGACGTCAACGAAGCGCTCTATCCAACTGAGCTAATCGCCCTTTTTATGGATGCAGCCTCTTTACATCGCGTGGAAAGAGCACCGCTTCTTTTACACTTCCTAAATTAAGAAGCTTATAAACTATTCTTTCAGAGCCCATACCCCATCCTCCGTGTGGAGGCATTGCGTATTTAAAAGCATGCAGATAATGTTCAAAGTCTGCCGGATTTACTTTAAAATCCTTCATGCTTTTTATGAGATTATCATAATTATGAATACGTTGAGATCCTGTTGAAATTTCAATTCCTTTATACAAAAGGTCAAAACTTTTAGTTTCTTCCGGATTCTCATCATCAAGCATTGTATAGAAAGGACGCTTACGCTTTGGATAATGAGTTAAAAATATAAAATCTGAATTAAATTTTTCTTTTGCATATTGCCCTGCATAAACTTCACCTTGAGGATCAATGTCAGTATCTTTTGACATTTCATATCCGTATTTTTCCTTTATTATCTTTTTCATTTCTTGGAGTTTTATAGCAGGAATTTTTTCCGGAATTTTAGGAAGCTCTGCTTTGTAGAGCTCTAAGTCTTTTTGGTTTTTTTCTTCTATTTTTTTAAAAATATGTTTTATAACCTTAGTAAGCATTTCCATAATATCCTCATAACCTTTTATAAAACCAAATTCCGCATCTAAGCTTATATATTCATTTACATGCCTTGATGTAAAATGTCTTTCTGCACGAAATGCCGGACCTATCTCAAAAACTCTCTCAAAAGCACCAACACAAATTTGTTTATAAAGCTGTGGACTCTGCGTTAAATAAGCTTTTTTATCAAAATATTCTAAAGTAAAAAAGTTCGCTCCTCCTTCTGATGCCGCTCCTGAAGTTTTCGGAGTTTTTATCTCTTTAAAATCCATATCTCTCATAACCTCGTTGTATGCGTTCAAAACCGTGTCATATACATTAAAAATAGATCTTATAGTTTCATGTCTTATCGTTAAAGGTCTATGATCCAATAAAGTACTCAGCTCAACTTTTAAAGTTTTCTTGCTTATGTCAAAAGGCAACTCTTCTTTTGGAGACTCTATAATCTCTATACTTTCACCCATAACTTCAACCCCCATAGCAGCTCTTTCTTCTTTTTTAACGACTCCTGAAGCCTTTATAATAGAGCCAACTTTAGCGTCTATTTTTATGCCTTCAAAAACAAATTGAACCAGCCCGGACCTGTCTTGAATATTAACAAAAGCAAGCTCATTTGAAAGCTCCCTTAAACTATAAAGACGACCCCAAAGTTCCACCTTTTTGCCTATATGATTTTTAAGTTCTTTTGATAATACTCTTGGCATAAAAACTAATTTAAAATGAGAAATAAATAAACTATTACTTTAATAAAAAAGCTAAATCTGTCTAATTTTGGTGCGCCCAAAAGGACTCGAACCTGGGACCGCCGAGATATATCAGTGATATAATTCTTCATTTGCACAAAATGCAAATGCCCGTCCACCCTCCTGGACTTGAACCAGGGACCGCCGAGATATAAGCTCGGTGCTCTACCGACTGAGCTAAGGGTGGACGCACATTTTCATTTTGCTGCTCATTTAAAATTATAAGCTCGGTGTTCCCTGTTTGTCCAAGAGCTAAAGCGATTGGCTAATAAACAGCAATGCTTTAGCCTCTAACCAACTGAGCTAAGAGTGGACACAAAACTCCACATAATGCTTTATAAATTATTTTATTTTCAATACAAACAAATAAATATGCTAAATATATGAGTTTTTACTCAAATTCTTTCATAAGCTCCTCAAACTCCTCCTTCTCTATAGTTTCTTTTTCAATAAGCACCTTTGCTATTTTATCTAATTTATTTTTGTTTTTACTCAAAACATCCTTGGTTCTTTGGTGAGCCTCAGATAAAACTTTTTTAAGCTCCTCATCAATTTCCGCTGCAACAGCTTCGGAATAATTTCTGCTTTCATGAATTTCTTTACCTAAGAAAATCATCTCTTCCTTATGCCCAAACATAATAGGACCAAATTTATCTGACATACCAAATTGAGTAATAAATTTTCTTGCAAGCTCTGTCGCTCTTTGAATATCATTTGACGCTCCTGTTGTCAATTCGCCAAAAACCAATTCTTCTGCAGAATATCCTCCAAGCATAACCGCTAAATCAGCCAAAAACTCGGTCTTAGTCTTAAGACTTCTTTCTTCTGTTGGAAGTCTTAGCGTGTAACCTCCGGCTCTACCTCTTGAGATGATGGATATTTTATGAACAAGCTCTTTGTGCGCGAGCTCATAAGTTACAAGCGCATGCCCAGCCTCATGATATGCTGTGATTTTCTTTTCTTTTTCGGACAAAATATGACTTTTTCTTTCCGGGCCAAGCATAACTTTTTCAATTGATTCTAAAAGATCCTCTTGGGTTATAATCTTTCTGTTATGCCTTGCCGCAAATATTGCAGCCTCATTCATAATATTTGCAAGGTCAGCTCCGGAAAACCCGGGAGTTCTTTCCGCCATCCTTTTTAAATTAGTATTTTCTGCAAGAGGCTTTCCTTTTGCGTGAATTTTTAATATCTCTTCCCTGTCTTTTAAGTCCGGCTCATCCAAAACAACTCTTCTGTCAAATCTACCCGGACGCAAAAGCGCAGGGTCAAGAACATCCGGTCTGTTTGTTGCTGAAAGAACTATTAGTTTTGAATCTCTTTCAAAACCATCCATTTCAACCAAAATTTGATTTAAAGTTTGCTCTCTTTCGTCATTTCCTCCTCCAACTCCAGCACCTCTTTGTCTTCCTATAGCATCTAACTCATCAATAAATAAAATGGCTGGCGCATCTTTCTTTGCCGTTGTAAATGTATCTCTTACTCTTCCTGCGCCAACACCAACAAACATTTCTACAAATTCGGATCCCGCCATATGAAAGAAAGGAACACCGGCTTCTCCTGCAACCGCTCTTGCAAGCAATGTTTTACCGGTGCCGGGAGGCCCCATAAGTAAAACTCCTCTTGGTATTCTTGCCCCCATATCTAAAAACTTTTTCGGATTTTTCAAAAAATCAACAATCTCATAAAGCTCCTCCTTTGCTTCTTTAAGTCCAGCCACATCTTTAAAAGTGGTTTTACTGTTAGTGGACATCTTTGCCTTTGATTTTGTAAAAGAAAATGCCTGCATAGAACCACGCTGAGCTTGCCTCATCATAAACCAGAGAAATAATCCTATTATTAAAAGCGGCAGTAAAAACGGCAAGGTAACAGAAAGCCAAAATGCAACACCTGAAGGCTCTTTTACTTGAATATTTATGCTTCTTAATTTTTCAGCTCCAACTCCATAGTTGGTTAAAGACTCTGTAAGTGACGCCTCTTTTTCTTTTCTTGTCTTTTGTTTTTTGTTTTCCTCTTTTAAAACTATATTTAGATTATCACCTTCAACAAAAATTTCAGAAACTTTATCTTCATTTATCTCAACAGCAAGCTGGGATAATGTTATTTCTTCAGGCTTTTCTGTATTTGCGGTAAAAAGAGAGAAAACAGCTGAAACAGCAAGAAAAACAACAAAAGCAATTAAGATATTATTGCTAAAACTATTTTTTTTGCCTGATTTCTTCTTTTTTGATGAATTAGGTTTTTTATTTAATCTTTTGATTTTAATTTTCATAATAGAACTATTTTATAACTATTTGATAAAAATTACAAATAATAAAATTCAAACACCACCTTTAATATTAAAATTCAAATATTAAAAAATTGAGTTTGAAATTTTAATATTTGAATTTATTCCGGTATTTGGATTTTGAGATTTAGATTTTTATTTAGCTTCTTTTTTTTCTTTCTTGTCGCTTTCTTTTTCTGTTTCTTTTTGAGAACTTAAACTAATTTCTTCAGTTTGTTTTTCTTTTTTAACAACTGAATTGACTTCTTTTATATCTTTCTTGGTTTTTTTACCAAAGCTTAAAGCCATCCTGTGCTCTTCTTTTTTAATAGATTGAATAGTAAAGTCATATTTTTTATTTTCTTCCAAAGCTTCTTTCATTTTAACCTCATTTCCAAATTCAGAAATATGACAAAGCCCGTGAATGTTTTCATCTAACTTAATAAATGCGCCAAAAGGATTTATTTTTGTAACAACACCTGAAACAACATCTCCAACTTTGTAATCTTTCTCCACGTCAATCCATGGATCCTTTTTAAGAGCTTTTATGGAAAGGGATATTTTACCTCCGCTGACTGAAATTATTTTTGCTTTTACTTCATCTCCGATTGTTACAACATCAGAAGGATTATCAATTAATTGCCAATCAAGCTCTGAAATATGAACCAAACCTTCAATTTCTTTTATTCCAACCTCTTTTATATCCGGTTTAAATTTAACAAACGCTCCAAAATCAACTATTCCTGATATTTCCCCTTCTACTATATCACCAACTTTGAAATGCTCAAGAATTTTTTCCATATCATCATTTTGTGCTGATTTTTCAGAAATTATCAATTTATTTTCTCTTTTATCAAGATCGATAACTTTCACCTTAAATACCTCTCCTATAAATTTTGAAAGTTCTTGATATATTTTAGACTTATCTCCGCCCTCAACTCTGGGATAATGATTTGCTAAAAGTTGAGAAACCGGCATAAAAGCTGAAACACCGCCTATATTTGCAACGAGTCCGCCTTTGTTTGCATCTGTTATTTTAATATTGAAAATTTCTGCTGTCTTTTTCTTTTCTAAAAGCTCATCCCATGCCAAATCCTGTCCGGCCTCTTTCAATGAAAGCTCAACATAACCATTTTCATTTTCCAAATCAACAACTTTACCGGAAACCGAATCTCCCGGCTGCATAGGTTTTATTAAATCTTGCGCCTCATAGAATTCTCTCCCAAAAACTATTCCTGTTCCAAAAGAACCAAGATCAACATACAATTTTGACCCTTCTTTTTCTATAACAGCACCCTCAACGACATCTCCAACTTTGGAAATTTTGGAAAATCCTGACTTTAAAGCCTCGTCCATCAACAACTTAACTTGAGTATTATTTTTTTGCATTACTTTAATTATTTCCCTGATTTATTAATATTTAATAAAAAAGTAAAGTATTTAAATCAGTAAAAATACTTTATTTATAAAGGGTACGATAACTTATTTTTAATGCATTGGCAATATTGACTTTTTTATTAAAGTAGTGTATAATTACATTAATTAAAATGCACATTGAAAATCTAATATTATACATGAGGTATAAAACAATGAATATCATTGAAAGTTTAATCTCTAACTTTACGTTAGAAGGAATAATCACATTTCTGGTATTTTTATTGATTATCACCACCTTAGCATACCCAGTGATAAGATATTGCGTAAGCCATATCAACGACAATGAAATGGCTTTAGCAAATTGGTTATTTGGATTTTACGGAAATGTAAAAGTTGGCCCCAGAGCTGTTCTTAGACTTCCCGGGTCAGAGTTTACTATACACAGCACCGAGCCAAGAAAAGATAAGGCGGTGATTGAAAAAGTCTTTAAATCAGAGCCTGATCCAGGAGAATCCGGCTTTACAATTGAAGCTACGCTTTCATTTATTCTTTCTTTAAGTAAAGATGCTGATTGTGAAGGCTTTAAAGAATTCCATAGAATTCAAGAATCTTTGGAAAATGGAGCTTTTGTCTACATTGAGGCATGGATAGACAATCAAATAAGAAATTACAGGGGAAATGGAGAAATTGAAAATCCAAAAAATATAAAAAATGTTCAAGATCAGGTTGAAGAATCAGCAAGAACTGAACTTCAAAGACACATTGATGATTTGTCCAAGAAATCAGTTGTTATATTTGACTTCGGACTAAAACTTGACCTGGAGCAAGACGTAAGAGATGCAATGAAGCGCTCCGGCATTCAAGAATTAGACAATAAAGCATATGCGGCTAAATTCAAAGAGATTAAAAAAATAACGGCAGAATTGGTTGGAGATGACATTAAACTTCCAAACCAACTTGCTGTTCTTATAGCTCTTAAAATTGCAAAAGAGCCCGGAGTGGACCTTTCAAAACAAATCCTTGATATTCAAGGCTTGGAAAACTTTAGGGGACTTATTGACACTCATGCAATTGAAAAAATAGCTCAAATGGCAACTAATTTCAGCAAGAACAAAAGAGGTGACAAATAATGAATGCCACTCAACTTCAAATACTAAAATTATTCAGAACCATAATAATTTTTAGCATTATTGCTGTAGTTATCCTTTTCTCGTTTTCTAAAATCTCAACTGAAAAAGAAGATAAGGAATCTCAAATAAAGCCCCGCACGGCAACCAGCAACATCACATGGAATTGCGCCGATAAGGACGGCAAAATTATTGCTATGATGGCATACGGACAAAGCATAAAGATTACTCATAAAAAATTTCCGGCAAGGAAAAAAAATGAGTGCTCTTACGCTTATCCGGACAACTTCCGGGTAAACAATACGCCTTATTCTTCAAAGGTGTACGGCTTTCCCAAAAACAAGCTGCCAAAAAGCACAAGGGAATACATGAACAGCATTCCTTTCCCACAGTTCAAACCATGGACTATTGTGCTTGTTTTAACCAATAATCCAGACAATCCTCAAAACAACTACATAAAGGCTGCAGCATTTCAGTACGAAGGGCAATCCTTCTCTTTTGAAAATAAAACTTCAAAAGACAAACCTTTATATGTGGTTGCAATGTTTAACTATCCAGACACTATGTTCAATGAACAGATAGGCTACGGTGGATACACTATAACCTTAGGAGTTAAGCAATCAACTTAAGCTAAAACCCCTCTGACCAAAATGGTCAGAGGGGTTCTTTTTTTTGTAAAATATTTTCAGTTATACCAACTTATTAATACGTCCACACACCGGCGATTGATTCTGAAATTGAAACGATAGAAAAAGACAAAATAGCTACAACGACCCCAACTACAACATAAATAAGCACATCTTTTGCTTTTTTTAATTTAGCCTCGTCTCCGCTGGCTGTTATAAATAAGATTCCTGAATAAAGACCAAAAACCACAGCAAGTAAAGCGACAAACCACGCAAACCAGTTAACTAATGATACAAATATATCTGCAATACCATAGCTGCCGGTATCAAAATTACCTTGTCTTCCTATTTGATCGCCTGTATATATCTCACCAATCCCTCCTTGCGGATAATCTTGAGCAAAAGAAACCGTCGGAAACAAAATAAAAACTAACAAAAAAACAGTTGCAATAATTTTTTTCATTTTTATAAAAATAAGTAATTATTCTTATATTATATCAATTCAAATTTAAAAAAACAACCCTGTCAAAAAGACAGAGTTGTTTTTGAATGATTTTCTATTCAGTTTTACACTCCGGCAATTGATCTTGAGATTGAAACAATTGAGAATGCTAAAATAGCAACTACGATACCAACGATTGCATAAAGCAAAATGTTTTTTGCTTTTGTAACTTTTTCGTCGTCTCCCCCAGCTGTAATAAATAAAACTCCTGAATAAAGACCGAAAAGCACAGCAACTAAAGCAACAAACCATGCTACCCAGTTAATTAATCCTAATATCAAGTTTACTAATTCTCCTGTTCCCGTTACAGCTCCTGTACTTCCGATATTAACACCTCCTGTAGGCGCTGTTCCAATACCTCCTGAAGGCGCTTGAGCTCCAACCATCATAGGTACTGCCACGAAAGCAACTGCAACCATTGCCACCACAACAAATGCAATGGCTGACGGTAATGTTAAAGATAATTTCATATTTTTATTTTTATTTTAAAAAATTGTTAGATTCGACCTTTTTTGTTTTTAAAACTTATACACTAATTATACAATAAATTCTCTATTTGTGTCTACTAAACTGTTGATAACAAAACAAGAATAAGAAATCAGAAATTAAGCATTTACTGTTTACTGTTTAACTTTATGTTTTATTCTTAATTCTTTTTTATATTTTATATTCTTCTCTTTCTACCTTTATCTTATAAATATTTCAACTATAGACAGTATACTAAATGCCAAAATAGCTACTGCTGTTCCAATTATAGCAAAGATAAATGTTTTAAAAGCTTTGGAAAGCTGCTCTGAATTTCCTGATGAGGTCATATATAAAAATCCGGAATAAAGACCCGCTGTGACAGAGATAATAGCAACAAACCACGCCATCCAATTAACCAATCCAACAAGAGCATTTACTATAACATTGCTTCCATTTGTTCCGACACAATTTGGCGTTGCAACTCCTGCAGAAGACCCAAATATATTGGAAATTAAGGCTACAATTCCCGGAGAAAGCAAAACAACAACAATACCTAAAATTGTGAAAACAAGGACTTTATTTGCTAATTTAATTTTTTCCGGATTACCACCTGATGTTAAAAACAAAAATCCCACTATTAATGTCATTAAAACCGCAATTGGCGGTATTATGTCCTGAGAAAAAAATATTGTTGCAGAACAAATAAAATCTGAAAATGTTTCTGTGGCAGTTGGCGGCACAAAAGTATTAGATACAGAAAAATTTGCATTTTGGCACACACCTTGACCAAGATTATTTGGATTTTCAACACAATCACTACCTGTTGCACATTCTGTAGGATTTCCTAAAGTACAAACCTGAGCTGAAACAAATCCCGAAAAACTAAAAAACACTGTAAAAAATAAAAATAATGTTAATATTGATTTTTTTATTATTGTTCGCATCTTACTTCTGTCCAAGGATTATAAAATATTTTTGCTGTTCCTGTTGCTTGACCTGAAAAAAACAACAAGAATTCATTTATAATAATCCATGCTCCAAACACTATTAAAAGTCCTATTATTGCAGTTTTTATAGCTTTGTATCCCGCTTGTTTTTTTGCCGGCTCACCTCCGGCAATTAAAATATTAAAACCTCCCCATGCAATAATAAATACAGCAAGAGAAGGAGCCACTCCCCACATCAAAAAATTTACAATATTTTGCGTTAAATCATAAAGATCACATAAATTGCAGGGATTTCCAAGTTCACCACAAGGAACAATCGCAGCTGAAGCAGCTACGGGTAAAACTAAAACCGCTACTGAAAAAATAATTATTAATTTATAGATTTGATTTTTAAACATACTCTGTAAATTCTAAAATTTGATTTGATTTTTATTTATTCTTTAACAAAAAGATTATACTAAAATCTATATTCTAAACTCAAGCCCTATATTCCCGCGACAGATCTTGCTATAGCTATTATACTAAACGATAATACAGCTACAACCACTCCAACCATTGTATAAATAATGTATCTTTTTGCTAATTCAAGTTTTGCCGCATCTCCAGCTGATGTTATATAAGTATAACCTCCACGAAGACCATAGACAACAGCAAACACGGCAACAAGCCAAGCAAACCACTGCAAAATTGCAAGAAGCACAGCAACTATAGAACAATTTTGACTTGGACCTATGCCGGTTCCCGGAGCCGTGCCTTGAAACTCAATGCCCAAAACATTACAAACACTGCCCGAAGACCCTGTTAATTGGTTAGACCCTGTTTCACAAATACCCGTAATAATATTGAAAGACGTTCCTAACGGACAAGGATCACCACCGCAAATTCCATCTTGCGGACAAACGCTGCTGTCCGGACATATTGTTCCCGGCGTACAAGATGTTACAAAATCACAAGAACCGGAATTTGAATTATATACTGTTCCTGCAGGACAAGTTGGGCAGACTCCGTTTTCCGGACATATTGCTCCATTAGCACATATTGTCCCTGGGTCACAATTTCCTACAGTTGGAGTGTTGTTGTCTCCCCCAACTTCAAAAGTTATCTGACATTTATTGCTTAAATTCTGTTGTCCGGTATTAATATTTACAGCAAGATCCTGACATTGGACATAATATGCATTATATCCTTCAACAAGACCTGAAACACTTTCTGAATGAGAAATATTATCAATGGTACTGAAAGTATTTTCCATTGTAAAAAAGTTTATAAAGCCTCCATTTTGGTCATAATAATTAGTATCAAACTTACAAACAGACGCCACGCCGGACGTCATTCCTATATTAGTATTTATCGTACCTGAAGGATATATTGTACCTGCGGGAGGATTAGATCCAGAACAAGCCGGCAAACCGCAATATCCAGAATCAAGACAAATACTGCCACCCGTACAATCAGCATCTACCGTACAAGCCTCCCCAACTCTAACCGGTATTTGACATGCTGAGGTTTCTTCTCCTGTTGTTGTATTTTCACACCTGATAAGATATCTATTTATGTCGGGTAATGGAAATAATCCTGTTACTAAAGTTTCATGACTTAAAAGACCGGTTGCACCAAACAGTGTCATGGTCGGACTATTGAAAGTATCTTCCGGGTTTGTTGAATACTTGCAATTTACATTTTCATCTGTTGCAAGTCCTATATATGCTTGCGTTATACCAACCGGTAAATTTAAAAATACATTCATAGGATCGCTTGTTTGAGTTTCTTTAACATAAGCTCCGTCACATTGAGGAATAGTTAACCAGCTTGCAGGTTCACACTGCCCTGTTGTGGAATTCCAAATTTCTCCTTCACCGCACGGAGCAACACAAGAAGCACCTATATCACAAGCATCTGAAACATTTGGGTCACAAGTAGAAACACAAGTTCCGTTCAAGCAGACATCTCCTTGATTTGGACAACTTCCATCAGATGAGCATGCGTCTTGAGGATTTATAACCGACCCAACAGAGACATCTGTCAAAACACAATCAACAAAATCAGGACCCAAAGCGGTATCATTTGAAATGCCTTTGTAAGAAATACCGTATTCCGGATTTGGGTTATATACATAACCTGAATATGACCTTCCTTGTGAATTGGGATTGGTGCAGTCTATAGCTCCATTTGAACTGAATATACAACCCGCTCCAGAATTTGAGGTTACCGTATCTGCTGTACAATCAGCTATTGTTTCAAATCCTTGAGTTGAAATATTGCATCCGGCCGGAATTCCGGCTAAAGACCCTGAAGGCAAGCAATTTGTTAAACCATCTTCATAGTAAATACATCCTGTTGGATATTTTTCATCACAAACATTAACAATCTCTCCATTTTCTCCATAATAAATACATCCTGACAACTCAAGCGGGGCGTCTGTCGTACAATCTACAAAGCTGTTTCTGTCTACAGGATTTCCGTAAGAATCATAATTATAATACAAACACCCATTTATACCTTCGCAATTATTTGGAGCGTTTTGCGTCGGCTGTGTACATGCCTCTCCTCCTGATTGAAGACCTATTGGCATAAGAGGCTTCTCTGAAGGTACTATCAAAGTATCAATGATTGTTCCCCTACTCACCCCTGAATCATCAACACAATTATAAACCGCATCTTCCACCGCAGCCCTGCACTTCGCTTCTCCAGCGGTGCAAGTTGTTCCATCTAAAGGACAAATACCGCTTTCAGGACAAATTTCAAGCTCAGGTCCTATACAAAAATCTCCCAATACAGCATTCTTTCCGCAGGAAAATTCTGATAAAGAAAAATCTGTGCTAAATATATATTCTCCGGGAGAACATGCATTTCCATTGGAATAAAAACCAATTTGAGGACATGCTTCTATAAAAGGACTGCACACGCTCAAAACATTTGGCTGCCTTAAGCTAAGAGCACAATCATAAGGTGATAAACTTTGTGAGTCTCCCGTTGGCAAAATAGTCTGGGGATTAGTTGATGCTTGAGGACTTGCAATACAAAATCCGCTTGTATTTCCATTTGGAATAAAACATGTATTATCTCCTGGACATTGAGAATCGTTTGAGCATGTTATTAAACAAGCATTTAAATCCGGCGAAACAAAAGAAACAGACTGGGTTACTGTATCTATAGCTCCATTAATATCTGTTACTGTAAGTATTATCGTATAATTACCTTCTGCGTTGTATGTATGAGACACTACAGCCCCTGTTGATGTTGTACTATCTCCCCAATTCCAAAAATAAGATAAAGTAGCTGTTTCTCCAAGGTCGGTATCGTAACTTGCTGAAGCATCAGCTTCAACAAAAAAATTAAAACTGTCGTTATTTGATTGGGTTATACTCGGAGAAACAACCATAGATGCTACAGGAGCAGTATTTTGAGATATTGTATTTAATGGATCGCCCGTATACACTACACTACTTGAGTCAAATTCAATCCAACCCAAAACACTATTTCCCCAAGCAAAACCGGACCATGTTCCATTTTGAAATACCGTCACTCCAAGATTAGTGTCCATAAATTGAATCCATCCATCCCAATTTGGGTCAACTAAAGATGAACATGAAATTGAGGTGCAAGCACTCAAAACCCTCGCCCATCCTATAATTCTATTTGTACTTGAATCTAATTTCGCAAGATAATTACTGTTTGTAAATTGACTGTCAAAAGAAGCGTTTCCAGTCGTTGGAGGATCTCCTGTTTCTAATCTTTCAAAACTTATCCAGCCAACATTATCTGACCAAGCATGCCCTATTACGGTTCTTGCAGGAATGTTTAAAGCCCCTGACTCACTATCCATAACTATGTGAGTCCCCCAATTATTTGCGCAATCTGCAACTTGATCACTCAAATTTTGTGATGCCGCCTCACTGCTATGACATGAAAAACTTATCCAACCAATATTATCTGACCAAGCCCAACCTCTTATATTATTATATTCCGTTCCATTTATATCTATAGCTTCAGAAAAACTCGGCATTAAAAAAAATGCAAAAAGAAAAATTAAAGTAAAAATTTTGAAAATACAACTCATTTAGATAAAATTTTTGAATTAATTTCAGAAGCTGCCCTTCTTAAGGCTAAAGCTTCTGACTGCTCGCTTAAAACATGCTGGTCCATCATATTAATCAAAACCTTGTCTACAAGAGTATTGTTAAGCTGAAACCAAGAGTCTGCGGTCAATGCTTGGTTTGCAAAAATAGCAAGATTAGGATCATCTTGTTGAATTGCAAGAACAGCTCTCTGGCTTGCCGGTTCTTCAATTTGAGAAAGGTAAAAAGCAGCATTTTTAGGTTCTGCTAAAAACTTTAAAAAATTCCAAGCAGCAATTTTATCGGGAGAATTTGAATAAACACCATAACCCCAATAATTAGCATAATTTTTTTTGATTACACTGTCTTTTTTTTGAGGCATATAGGCTACATTAAATCTTAGCCTCGGGGCTTTTTGCAATATACTATTTTTTGTCCATGAGTAACCAAACATCATGGCTACTCTTCCTAAAGCAAACATATTTTGAGAATCATTTTTAAAATTTTGAGACCAAGAATAATTTTCACTTTTTGGTCTTGCAAATTCAGAATAGAATTTTAGAGCATTTTCAGCTCCGGAATTTTTTTCCCTATCAAAAATAATTTCTCCGGATAAAGGATCAGACATTTTAGATCCGTTTTGAATCATAAGCAGCGACAAAATATCGGGAGATCTTAAAATATTTTTCCCAGATCCCAAAGCAGCGCCGGAAACCAATATTTCTCCTGTTCCTGTTTTTTTCGTCAAAAGTTTTGCGTACTTTTCAAACTCTTCCCAATCTTTTGGCGGCTCTATAAGACCCGCGCTATTGAAAAGATCTATATTATAATAAAGCGCCAAAGTATCCACATATAAAGGAATCCCGTATATATTTTCTTCAAATGTAAAATCTTTTTGAACTACATCAACAAATCTTTTTCTAAAATCATTTATAGAAAATATATCTGAAGTTACAGGAGCTAAAAGATCTCTAAACTTCGGAGTCCATGTGTTGTGTGTCATAAAAATATCCGGTCCTTTTCCTGCTGCAAAAGCACGAACCAACTCATCTTCATAATTTTGAACAGATTTTTTTCTATAAGTTATAGTTACATTAGGATTCTTTGATGTAAAAGCTTGAATAAGAGGAGTAATGGCATCTGAATCATCAAAAACCCCCCAAACCTCCAATTCAGAAGGTGGGATATTTTTAAATTTAAATTTAAGCCCAGGAACAACTCCCAGATAAATCAAAAATATAAAAAGAATAACTAGAACAACTGAACCTATTATAAGTATTTTGGTTAAATTCATAGTTTGGCTTATTAGAAATTAGTTTTATTTCAGCCGGAGACTAACCTACCTCTGACGAAAGCTCATTAGACACCTAAGAAGCTAAAAACTATCAAACTGTATTTAAAGACATGTTACTGAAGAAACTTTATCTCCCTGAGACAACCTCATAAGTTTTACACCTTGGGTTGCTCTTGAAAGAGATGGAACAGATGCAATACTCATTCTTATAACCTGTCCTTTATCGGAAATGGTTATTAAATCTTTTTCTAAAGATTCAACGATAAGCGAGGAAACTAAAGTTCCTGTTTTTTCTGTTATTTTTGCCGTTTTGATACCCGATCCTCCTCTTTTTTGGGTCTTGTATTGTGAAAGTGAAGTTCTCTTGCCAAATCCATTTTTCATAATCACCAAAAGCTCAAGTTCATTGCTTTTGTTTCCTGAAATAACATCAGTTCCTACAACTCTATCACCCTTTTTCATTTTGATGGACGCAACTCCAGCAGCAGTCCTTCCCATTGACCTTACATCTTTTTCTGAAAATCTTATCGCTTGTCCATTCTCTGTTAAAATAATTATTTCATCATTTCCATAAGATATTCTGACCCACTTTAAAAGATCATCTCCTTTAAGAGAAATGGCCTGCACACCGCTCTTTCTTACCGAATGAAATTCAGATGAAGCAACTTTTTTAATTATACCATTTTGAGTTGACATAACCAAGTAAAGCTTCTCTTGTGAATCCTTTTTTCCGAGTTTTTCTTTTACAGGCACAATAGCTGTTATTCTTTCTTTTTGACTGATATCTAAGATGTTTATTATCGCTTTTCCTCTTGTTGTTCTTGAGGACTCCGGAACTTCGTACGCCTTAGTCTGATAAACTTTTCCTCTGTCTGTAAAAAAGAGAAGGTTGTCATGCGTTGAACAAGACAGCAAATGCTCTATAATATCCTCTTCTTTTGTATCCATTCCGACAACTCCCTTCCCGCCTCTTTTTTGGGTTTTGTAAGTTTTTACATCCACCCTTTTAATATAACCTCCTCTTGTCATAGCAATAAAAGTATCTTCCTTTGGAATTAAATCTTCTTCTTTAAACTCAGAAATTGTACCTTTGACAACTTTGGTTTTCCTTTCGTCTCCATGCTTGTCTGCAACTTCTTTAAGTTCTTCTTTTATAATTCCTAAAATCCTCTTTTCATTTTTTAAAAGACTTTCCAAGTCTGCTATTATTTTCAATTTTTCTTTAAACTCATCTTCGATTTTCTTTCTTTCAAGTCCTGATAAAGTTTGAAGCTTCATTTCTAAAATAGCGGTCGTTTGAAGATCTGAAAGTTTAAAATCTTTCATTAAAGTTTTATGCGCCTCTTCTTTATTTTTTGATTTTTTGATTGTTGTTATTATCTTATCAATATGATCAAGCGCTTTTTTAAGACCTTCTAAAATATGAGCTCTTTGCTTTGCTTTTTTAAGTTCATACTGAGCCCTTTTAGTAACAACATCTTTTCTGTGAGAAATAAAATATTCTAAAATGCTTTTAAGAGATAAAACCTGAGGCTGAACTCCATCAACAAGCGCCACCATATTTAAGTGAAATACTTTTTGAAGATCTGTAAATTTATAAAGTTTATTTAAAATTTTCTGCGGATAAGAGTCTGTTTTTAAATCTATTGCAATCCTCAAACCGTCTTTATCAGACTCATCCCGCACATCTCTTATTCCTTCAACTTTTTTATTTCTTACAAGATCTGCTATTTTTTCTATCATCGTCGCTTTATTGACTTGATAAGGAATCTCAGAGATTATTATTTGATGCTTACCCGCTTTTTGCTCAACGATATCAACCTTACCTCTCACTGTTATAGGTCCGCTTCCAGTACTGTATGCTTTTGCAATATCTTTTTTGTTGTAAATAATACCCCCTGTTGGAAAGTCAGGACCTAAAACAAACTCCAAAAGATCATCTGCATCCGCTTTTTTGTTGTCTATTAGATAAATTACTGCGTCAATGAGTTCGTTTATATTGTGTGGAGGAATATTTGTCGCCATTCCAACAGCAATACCCATTTGACCGTTTAAAAGTAAATTTGGCAGTTTTGCAGGTAAAACCTTTGGCTCTTTTCTTGAACCGTCATAGTTGTCTTCAAAATTAACTGTTTCTTTCTCAATATCAAAAAGCATCTCTTCCGCTATTTTTGTAAGTTTTGCTTCCGTGTACCTCATGGCGGCAGGAGAATCACCATCAATAGAACCAAAGTTTCCCTGACCGTTTATAAGCATGTATCTTAAAGAAAAATCCTGCGCCATACGAGCAAGCGCCCCATAAACCGAAGAATCTCCATGAGGATGATACTTGCCAAGTACGTCTCCAACAACGCGAGCGGATTTTAAAAACTTTGCTGAATGTCTAAGACCCAACTCATGCATGGCATAAAGTATTCTTCTTTGAACAGGCTTTAGTCCGTCTCTTACATCCGGAAGCGCCCTTGAGACAATAACAGACATAGCATAATCAAGATATGATTCCTGCATTTCATCTGTTATTTCTACTTGTGAAATATTTCCTATATCAAATTTTTCTTCTTCTTCTTTTGGCATTTTATTTTATTTTTATTTTCTGCGGTTCAAAAAAATCTTTGATTCCGGCTGATAAACTTTCGTAAATAGTTGGTAATTTGATTTTGTAGTTGTCTTCACTTGTTTTTACTTCTTTTTTTTCACCTGATTCATTAAAATTATTTTTTATAGAATTTAGCCAAACTATAAAAACTAAAAGAAAGGCTATCGTCATTAAAATTAAAAAAATCTTCACTCTGATATGTTTTGGTTTTTTTTGAATGCTTTCTACAAAATTCATTATATTATGCTAATCTCATCAATATAATATCTCTTTCCTCATTGGGCAAATCTTTTTTCTTTAATACATACTTATCAATTGCTTTAATGTCAGATGCCCCGGATAATTTTAAAAATTTATCTACACTCTCAAGATCAACTTTAAGTTTGGGAATTTTAAAATTCATTGGAATAACAACTCTTGGATCTATATTCCCTACAACTTCAACGGCTTTTTCCGCACCTAATGATTTTATTTCTATGTTGTCTATTTTATAATCTCCTCCAACAGGAATCATTAAAATATCAACCTGTCCAATTTTATCCAAAACCTCTAATGTCTGCTCCTCTGAAAAATCAGATAAATGACAAATCCTCACACCCTCAATATCAATAATATACATCGTTGATGTTTTAACTATTTCATTTTTTTCATTAAGATTAAAAGCGGAAATCCCATTGATATGAATCCCGCCAAACTCATACTCTCCGGCTCCAAAAACAGCAAATTCAGAATCTATTTGAGAATAATCATCTTTGTTTAAAATACTGTCTGAAATAAGCAAAACATCAGCTTTTCCTCTTGGAGGTGTTAAGCCGACATTTTTACTAAATGGATCAACAACAATTGTAGATCCTCCATTTATTATTTTAAAACAAGATTGTCCGTACCAAATTATCTGCATAATAAATAAAGCCTAAAAAATAGACTTTTAAATTTAAATTAAAAAATAAACTACTTCCAATGATACCTTATTTTAGAAAAAAAATAAAGTTTTAGATCTTAAAAAGCTCTCTTGCGTTCTTTGTGGTTTGTGTCGCCACATCTTCAAATGTCATGCCTTTTATTTCCGCGAGTTTTTCCGCTGTAAATTTTACATACGACGGCTCATTTCTTTTGCCTCTGTTTGGTACAGGAGCAACAAAAGGAGCGTCTGTTTCAACAAGCACTCTATCTATGGGCACATATTTTACAACTTCATCGTAATCTCTTGTAAAAGTTATAACTCCTGCAAAAGATATATGAAATCCCAAATCAATATATTTTTTTGCCTGTTCCTTACTCCCGCTAAAAAAATGAATTACTCCGGCAGTTCCTTCCGCATTTGCTTTTAATGTTTTTATAGCATCATCATGCGCATCTCTGCAATGCACCACTAAAACTTTATTGAGCTTTTTTGCAATTTTGATATGCTTCATAAAAAAATCTATCTGTTTTACTTTTTTATCCTCATCTTTGGTTCTGAAATAATCAAGTCCTGTTTCTCCTATTCCAACAACTTTCTCATCTTGAGAAATTTTCTCCAAAAGCTTAAAATCAAAATCTAAAGAAACATCATTAGGATGCAAACCGCAAACAGCATAAACTCCTTCTGTGTATTTATGCGCAATTTCTACGGCTTTTTGTGATGTTGGCATATCAACCCCAACATTTATCATCCAAATATCTTTTAAAAAAGCGCGCTTTATAACCTCATCATAATCGTCTTTAAAATCATCTAAATTTGTATGAGTGTGAGTATCAATTAACATGAGAAAGAATTAAGAATAAATATTCAATTTAATTTTACAAACATTAAAAAATTAGTCTAATCTGGGAAAAAGCGGCTCCGGTTTTTTAATGCTAAGAGGTTTTTCTGACCAATCTTTTTTGTCTTTTGAAATCCCCAAAGCGGAAAAAATTCTTTCCGAAGTATCCGGTAAAAATGGCAAAAGAAGATATGCTGTGTAAGCAATACTTAAAATAAGATCTTTTGTAGTTTTTTTGAACTCTTCTTTGTCTTTTTTCGGCAACTCCCAAAGCTTAGACTCTTCTACCATTTTATCAGAAACATCAATTAATTTAAATATATTTTCCAAAGCAACATTTAAGTGAAAACTTTCAATGTTTTTTTCATATTCTGATATCGTATTTCTTATACTTTCAGAAATATCATTTTCAGAAATTTTAATTTCTCCTAAAATATCTTTATTTTTTTCCGCTATCGCAGAAACTCTTAAAACTAAATTTCCCAATTTATTTGATAAGTCGCCATATCTCTCTTTAAATCTCTCATCAGAAAAATCACCGTCTTGATAAGAGGGTATCTCCCTTAAAAGATAGTATCTGACTGCTTCTTTTCCATATTTTTCTATTAAATCAAATGGACTCACAACATTACCCAAAGACTTGGACATTTTGACGCCTTCATGAGTTATAAAACCATGAACATATATATTTTTTGGAAGAGGAAGCTCAAGCGACAAAAGCATAGCGGGCCAAATCATCGCATGAAATCTTAAAATATCCTTCCCCACCAAATGCACATCTGCCGGCCAAAACTTTTCATACAATTTACCGGTTGGACCACCGAGCCCGGAAATATAATTTGTTAAAGCATCTGCCCAAACATATATTTTTTGAGTATCATCTGAAGGAACGTTTATCCCCCACCCAACACTTTCTTTTGGTCGAGAAAAAGAGACATCAGAAACTTTTTCACTTTCAAAAAGATTAAGCATTTCTTTTTTTCTATGCTCCGGAACTATCTTTATTTCGTCTTTTTGTATGAGCTCTTTAACTCTTTCTGCATATTTTGAAAATTTAAAAAAATAATTTTCTTCTGACACCTGCTCGGGAGCTTTTTTATGAATAATACACTCTCCATCTTTGAGATCCTTTTCATTTATAAAAGCTTCGCAACCCACACAATAAAAAGCTTCGTAAGTATTTTTATAAATATCCTCCTTCTCCACAAATTTTTTCCAAAAATCAAAAACAATAGGATAATGCATTTTTTCATCTGAAGTTCTTATGAAAGAATCGTTGGAAATGCCAAGCTCTTTCGCTAAGCTTTTAAATTTTTCTGAAATCTCGTCTACAAATTCTTTTGGAGTTTTATTTTCCAATTCAGCCTTTTGTTGTATTTTTTTTCCATGTTCATCCATTCCTGTTAAGAAAAAAACGTCGTCACCTTTTTGACGATGATATCTTGCAAGGACATCGGCCTGCAAAAGTTCAAGAGCATAACCAATATGCGGTTCTGCATTTGCATAAGCAATTGATGTTGTAATATAAAATTTATTTTTTGACATAGCTTTATTTTACACGCAAAAAGAACTTAAGTAAATTAAAAATAAATGTTTTGAAAATCCTGCGATTTATTGAACGACCGTTCAATAAATCGCAGGATTTTCTTATTTAGTTAAAAGCTTCAGGCTTCCTGTTTTTGTTATTTCAAATATTTCAACAAAATTAATAATTTTCAAATCTTTTAAGTCACTTAAAAAGTCTCTCGGTACAACTACTTTTCCCATCCAAACACTTTTTTGAACTATTTTAAAATCCATTTTTACAAGAGCATGCCTTAACCATGCTCTCTTATGTCTATCTCTTTCAGGGATATCAAATATTATAATCGTAACTCTACTACTCTTTTTATTTTTATAATCAATAATAGGAAAATCCCCCATTTTTTTCTGTAAATTTTTTATTAAACTTATTTTTTTAATTCCCTTCTTAGTAATTTTAAAAGTAAAACTATGATTACTTTTACGTTTTTCTAATAATCCGCACTTTTCTAATCTGTTTACCATAGAATGAAATCTATCATTTATTTTTTTCTTGTTATTTTTTGATAATTTCTGATATTCTATATTGAATCTTTTTCTAAATTGTCCATTCTCCGCTTTACGCTCAATCTCATTTAAAGAAGCACCGTAACTAGAAGTTATAAAAACATCTAAAAGATCCGCTGTATCCAGTGCAGCATCTTTTAATATTTCTAAGAATTTTAAAGTTTTATCTCCTCTTTTCATAATTTATGTTAGGCGACTTTTCTGACGGTCGTTCGATAAATCGTAAATTTAATTATACTTTATTTATAACTACAACAAACTCACCAAGAGTTTTATCATCTTCTAACTTTTCTAAAACCTCTTTTGCTGTACCCCTGTATGTCGTTTCAAATATTTTAGTAAGCTCACGGCAGAGAACTATTTCTCTTTCTCCTGAAACTTCAGAAAGCTCCAGAAGCGCCTTCTTTATCCTGTGCTTTGACTCATAAAAAACTATTGTGTCTTTTTCTTTTGAAATATTTCTGAAAAATGTCTGTCTTCCTTTTTTATGCGGAGGAAATCCTAAAAACTTAAACTTATCTGCACAAAACCCGGAAATACTCAGAGCGGCCGTTACAGCACTTGGTCCGGGAATAGAAACTATATTTATTTCTCCGCCAAAATTTTCAACGATTTTTAAAATTAGAAAACTTCCGGGATCAGATATTGTCGGCGTTCCAGCATCAGACACCAAGGCTAATTCTTTCCCTTCTTTTAGTAAATCTAAAATTTGATCTATCTTACCAATTTTGCTGTGCTTGTGATAACTTAAAAGAGGTTTTTTTATATCATACGCCATTAAAAGTTTTGTGGTAACTCTCGTATCTTCACATAAAATAACATCAACGTTACTTAGGGTGTCCAACGCTCTTTGTGTTATGTCTTTTAAATTGCCTATTGGTGTAGCCACCACATAAAAAACTGCCATAAAAATTAACGCCTCTTTCTAAAAACATCTTTGAGAGATAAAAATATTTATTTTTCTGATTTAAAGAAATTACAATTAACCTATCTCTTCTATCTCTTTTTCTTTAGCTTTTGCATAATCATCCAAAAGCTCCCCCACTATTGTTGCGATTGGAACTGAAATTAACATTCCGATTACTCCGCCAAGCTCCCAACCTATAAGCAAAGAAATGATAATAACTATTGGGTTTAGCCCTGTCATTTTTTTCATTAAAAATGGGACTAAAATATTATTTTCAAATTGTTGAACTATTAAATAAAATATAAGAGCAAGTAATGCTAAAAATGGATCTACCATCAAAGCAACTAAAACACCTAAAAATGCGGAAAATATCGGGCCAACAACAGGAATAATCTCAAAAATACCAGCAACAATACCCAATAAAAGGGCGTACGGGACTCCTAATATAGAAAGTCCTAAAAAGACCACAAAGCCTATAATTATGGCTAAAATAAGCTGCCCCTGAAGCCAAAGCCCGAGCTTTCTTTCCACTCTTTTCCATAAATTTAAAATATAATCTTCGTTTTGTCTCGGAGTTATCATTCTTATAAAATGTTCGACTCCTTTCTCTTGAGCCGCAAGATAAAAAGATATAACTATAACTATAAAAAATGTAGCAAAACCTCCAAACACACCGGCAATAGCGCCAAATGCACTTGAAGCAAACTGCTTTATTTTTTCTCCGGAATTAAGCAAGAAATCCTGTCCCGCCTTTGTGTATTCCGGTGATATTTCTATTATCGTTTTTGAAAATTTAGTTGAAAGAGTTTCATAATAACTTGGCAAAACAGATGCGAGTTGTCTTATTTCGTCTACTATCGTAGGAACAACCAAATAAAGAAGCAGAATTAAAAATAAAATGGCAACAAGGTAAACAGAAAGAACTCCTAATATTCTTGGTATCTTCTTCTTTTCAAGATAATTTGCCCATGGATATATAGCAGAGGCTATCACCAAAGAAAGAAATAAAATAATTAAAATATTTTTTATAAGGAAAAGGAAAAGGAAAAAAAGAATTATTAAAATTACTTTAAATATTGTTCTTGTTGAAATATCTAATATTTGTCTTGGTATCATTTAATTTAATCTGTTTTTACAAATTGTTTTTTAAGTTAATGTATTAATAGTTTATAGTTTTTTGACTACTATGTAAAGGTTGGCTCTACCGTTTTTTCCTCCAAAATAACCGCTTTCCTCTATTTTAAACCCTGATTTTTTTACCAATCTTTTAAATTCTCTCTTAGTAAAAGCATGATAATATCTTTCTGTAATCACTTTTCCTTCTTGATTTTTCCATGGTACAAAAATATCTTTAAAATCTGCCTTATGTTGACCGAGCAGCTTTTTAATGGCATACTTAAAAATCAGCTTTCTGTATCTTCCCTGCCAAAGATTCCAATTTGTTAAAATCACTCTTCCATTTGGTTTAAGAAGTCTGTGAAATTCTTTAAGAAGATTAATTCTCATTTTAGCGGTCGGGATATGATGAAAAGCTGCTATTGAATATATGCTATCAAAAGATTCATCAGAAAAAGAAAGTTTTAAAGACTCAACAGTTAAAAATTCAATTTTTTTAATTTTGCTTGAAAAAATATCTTGAAATTTTTGTTTTGCAAGATTAATTAACTCCTCCGATGCATCCACACCTGTGTAATTAATCTCTTTTTCTAAAAATAAACCGATAAGTCTGCCATTGCCACAGCCAAAATCCAAAACAGAATCCCCGTCTTTTGCATATTTGCCAAACTGACTTAATTCTCTCCATAAATAAGTCCTTGTCCTGTCAAAATCTTTTGAGATAAGATTATAAGCCTGTTTATTTTTTTCAATTAATTGTTTAGCGTATTTTTCTTTCATAACTTACTTTTTAAAAAGATTATTTTAAATAAAATTAGAACTTTTGGATTTGAATGTAGTTTGAGGTAAAAACGAAAAACCGATAGGAGTCGTACAAAAAGTACGACGAGTGAGATTTTTGATTTTTAACGAAAAAATGCGCCAAATACAAAAATTCTGAATACCATGAAAACAATACTGGAAAATTTAATATTGGAAGCCTCATCCCAGAAAAAACTGAGCGAACTTAGCTTTAGCAAGCTAAAAAGAAAACATATGCAGAACCTCGGCATTCACGGGCTTCCTTCTAATATGAAACTTTTACCAGTTTACCACAGATTAGTAAAGTCAAAAAAAATAAAAGCTAATAAAATTTTAGAATACATTATAAAAAAAAGGAAGATAAGAACCCTTTCCGGTATTGCTTCTATTACAATTTTAACAAAAAATTGGGGATGTCCTGGAAAATGCAGATTTTGTCCAACAGAAAAAGGTATGCCAAAAAGCTATCTTTCCAATGAACCTGCTGTTATGCGCGCTATTTTAAATGAGTTTGACCCCTACAAGCAAGTTCAAATGAGATTAGACTCCCTCAAAAATCAAGGACACTCAATAAATAAAATTGAAGTTATAGTTATAGGCGGAACTTGGTCTGCCATTCCGCATGATTATCAAGAGTGGTATATAAAAAGAATATATGAAGCGTTAAATAAAAAAGAATCAAAAACTCTTGAGATTGCAATGAAAAAAAATGAGACTTCAGAACAAAAATTAGTCGGCTTAACTTTAGAAACGAGACCGGACTGGATAACAGAAGAAGAACTAAAAATAATGCGAAAATATGGATGTACGAGAGTAGAACTTGGAGTTCAAAGTATTTATGATGATGTTTTGGACGCATCACAAAGAGGACACAAAATAGATGCAACAATAAAAGCAACAAGAATGCTTAAAGACTCAGGATTTAAAATCAACTATCATATGATGCCAAATCTCCCGAAGTCAACCGTCAAAAAAGATATAAAAATGCTCAAAGATATATTTTTAGATCAAAATTTTCAACCCGATCTTCTGAAAATTTATCCTTGTATGGTTCTTAAAAATACAAAGCTTTATCAAGATTTTAAAGATGGAAAATTCAAGCCTTACACAGACAAACAATTAATAAAAATAATGAAAGAAGCAAAAGAAAATGTACCTCAATATTGCAGAATCGTAAGAATCATACGTGATATTCCGGCAACGAGCATAGCCGGAGGAAGCCATACCTCAAATTTGAGAGAATTTGTTCATAAAGAAATGAAAGGAGAAGGAAAAAAATGCAAATGCATAAGATGCCGAGAAATAATGGGCGATGAATTTGATTTAAAAAATGTAAAAATGATAAGAAGAGATTATGATGCATCCAATGGAAAAGAAATATTTTTATCTTTTGAAGATACAAAAAATGATAAAATTATTTCTCTTTTAAGATTACGCATCCCTTCTCAGAAAAAAAATGAGATATTTCCTGTTTTGTCTAATGCTTCAATTATAAGAGAAATTCATACATACGGAAATGTTGTGCCTGTTTCAAAAACAGATAAAAAAGCTCAACAGCATAAAGGATTAGGTAAAAAATTATTAAAAGAAGCGGAAAAAATCACCAAAAAAGAATTTAATTTAAACAAAATAACTGTTATCGCAGCTGTTGGAGTACGAGATTACTATAAAAAATTTGGATATAAAACAAAAGACACTTACATGTACAAAACATTAAAATAAAATGACAACTTTGGGGACGGTCGTCCCCAAAGTTGTCATTTTATTTTAATTTAGCAATCCATAAAACATAACTTACAATCAAAGCAAGGAATGAAAAAATCCAGTCGCCCGCAGCTATAAATACTGCCGTTACTATTATTGTTGTTGAAACCCAGAAATAATATTTTATATCATCCATATTTTTTTAACTTTAAATTACTTTTTTTACTGCGGCACGAAACTTATCACCCCTATCAAATTCATTTTTAAATACTCCAAAACTTGCGGCTCCGGGAGAAAGCAAGACAACATCCTCCTTCTTAGAATTTTTTAAAGCTTCGGAAACTGCGTCTTCCATATTATCAACCTCAGCTAAAATATTTTTATACTTTATTTTCCTTAACTCTTTTTTTATCTTTTCTGTTGCGTCCCCATTAAACAAAATAATGCTTTTTGTATACCTTTTAATATATTTTGCAAACTCTTTATAATCCAATTTTTTATCAGAACCTCCGGCAAGTAAAATTATATTTTTAGTTTTATTAAAATCTTTACTTAAGGTTTTAAGCGCCACTATAGACGCATCCGGAGAAGTTGCCGTTGTGTCATTGTAAAATTTAACACCTCTCAATTCTCTTAAAAATTCTAATCTATTTTTTACTCCTGAAAAATCATTAACAACCTTTTGAAGGTCTGATTTTTTAATATTTAAAATACAAGCAACACACAAAGCGGCTAAAATATTTTGTTTGTTATGCTCTCCTTGTAATTTTGTTTTTTTAATATTTACAACTTTAATTATTCTTAATTTGTCTTGAAAATATACATTATTTTCTTTTAGAAAAACTCCTTTTTCTTTTTTTGATAAAGCTTTCTCTGAAAACCAAAAAATATCGCTTTTAGCCTCTTTTGCTAACTTTTTTGTTTCTTTATTATCTTTATTAAGTATTAAAATATCATCTTTTTTCTGGTATTTAAAAATATTTTTCTTATCATTATAATACTCTTTTAAACTTTTATACTTATCTAAATGATCCGGCATCAAGTTTGTTATGACAGAAATATTAGGACTTTTTTTAACAATTTTGAAATTATGCAAAAGCCAACTTGAAAGTTCGGCCATTAAAACATCCTCCTTTTTTATTTTTGAAATAATAGCCAAAGGAGAGACTCCTATATTCCCGCAAAGATGAATTTTTAACTTTTTTTTCAAAAGCTCATATATTAAAGTTGCTGTTGTGCTTTTTCCTCTTGTGCCTGTAACAGCAACGAGAAAATTGTCTTTTTGAGTCAAAAATATACTCCAGTCATTGTGAATTGGGACATTATTTTTTTCTGCAATTTTTAAATACTTAGAATCTTTTGGAACAGCAGGATTTTTAATTACAATATCACAGTTTTTAAAATCCTCTTCTCTGTGTGAGCCTAAAATATATTTAATATTTTTATATTTTTTTAATTTCCTAATCTGACTACTCAATTCATCTTTGCTCCTTAAGTCTGTAATTAGAACTCTTGCCTTTTGTTTTGCAAAAAACTCCGCAGCGGCAACACCACTACCCCCTTCATACAAACCTAATCCCATTATTACAATTTTTTTATCTTTGAAAGAATTATCCATAAAAACAATCTTTAAAACTTAAAAATCTCAACTTCCGATATTGCTTTTTTTATCATATCCTCCACATTAAGCTTTTTTTCAAGCTGCAAAATCATATCAATCTTTCCATGAGTTTCCGGACTTGTTGGAAGAAAAAGAGAACAACAGTCTTCATAGGGCTGCGCTGAAATATCATGAGTATTAATTTCAGAAGCTAAATCTATGATGTCATTTTTATTCTCGCCTATCAGAGGTCTTAAAATCGGCATTTTAACAGATTCTGCAATAACAAAAATATTATCTAATGTTTGTGAAGCAACCTGCCCAAGAGAGTCTCCTGTAACCAAGGCTTTTATTTCTTCTTTTTCCGCCAATTTTTCTGCGATACGAAGCATAAATCTTCTATATAAAATAACCCTTTGTGAAGATGGGCATTTTGCTGATATCTCTTTTTGTATATCAACAAAAGGAACAAAATACACCTTTGAACCAAATTGGTATTCATCTAATTTTTTAATCAACGCCTTTACATTTTCAGAGGATGCCTTTGTTGTATAAGGATAACTGTGAAAATGAATATAAACAACTTTTGCCCCTCGACGCATCATTTTCCAGGAAGCCACAGGAGAATCAAACCCTGCAGATATCAAAGACATAACCCTCCCGGCTGTTCCGACAGGAAGCCCGGCATAGCCCTTTTCTTTTTTAAAATAAAAATATATATTTTTCTCTCCTACCTCACAAAAACAATTTAATTTGAAATTTTTTAAATTAACCTTTGCTTTTCCTTCAAACTTTTCAAATAAAAAACTTCCAAGCTCTACCGCTATTTCTTGAGAATTTTTAGGAAAATTTTTATTTGATCTTTTTGCTGTTACACGAAAAGTTTCCGGAATGTCTTTTCCCTTCAGCTCATTCCAAATATCTTTTTTCAAAAGTTCAAAATCAAGAGCACTCGCAAATCCAAAAGAAAAGTTAGCAATGCCAAATACTTTTTTTAGTTTGCTTCGCACCCTCTGTTTGTCTGCCTCAAAATTTAAAAATACTACAATTCTTCCGTGTCTTCTTTCCACTTTTAAATAATCCTGCTCCTCTAAGCTTTTTTTAATATTTTGAAGCAAAACATTCTCAAAAAAATCCCTGTTTTTTCCTTTCAGGGCTATTTCATGATAGTGAATTATAGCTACTTCTTTATTCATAAAATGAGTTACTGATTTTTCTCTCCCAGTTTTTTTTCTATTTTTTCAAGTTTTTCTAAAATTTCATCCATTTTAGAAGCTTCGTCTTCGCCTCCTACAAATTTTGACATTTTTAAATTTCCTACACTAATTCCTTCACCTCTTTTCATAAAAAAAGAAACTGCTCCTGCAACTATAATAGAGAATAAGGCAAAACCCAAAGTCATTAAAAAGATTGCTATTATCCTGCCCCCAAATGTTATAGGAAATTTATCTCCATAACCCAAGGTCGAAAATGTAACAAATCCCCACCAAACGGCATCTTCAAATGTTTTTATATTAGAAGCAGGATCTATTCTTTCAAAAAATAGAACGACATCTGCGGAAATTAAAATAATAACTATAGTGACAATAAAAAAATAAAGAAAGTTTAATTTTTGTGATTTAAAAAATTTTAAAAACTCATCAGACACTAAAAGAATTGGTGTTCTTAAAAGATGGAAAATTTTAAAACTCCTAAAAATTGGAGCTAAAACAACGAGAACATCAAGCCAGTTTTCTCTCATATAACCAAATTTATTTTTTGCAAGATACAGTTTTGAAAAAAATTCCATAGTAAAAACCAACCATAAAGCAACATAGTAAATATTAAAATAAGCTAAAGTTGCAGGATCAATTCCTATAAAAAACTCTGCAATAAGCATAGGAATAAGCGGTAATGATGCTATTAAAAGCAAAGAATCAAACCTTTTAATAAACTCTCTTAATTTTACTTTTTTAATATATTTCATAGAAAAATAAATAAACTTTTAATTTATAATTTTAAGTAGCCTCATGTCTTGGATGTTCGTGACCGGCTTTTAATCTTTTGTTTAGATTTTCTATATGACTGTCTCTTTCTTCTAAAAACTTACTGAGATCAAGTCCATGTTTTTTTATCATTGCAGACACGTGATACCCCCCAAGAAAATGAGGAAGTAAAACATAAGTAGCTCCCGCATCATACAACTTCATCGCTTCATCAATCTGATGAGACACAACTGTTATTATAGCATTTTTATTGGACTCTCTGATTTTACTTATAAGCAGTAAGTTTGTATCTAATTTTGGAATCGTTGAAACAGCCATTTTTATACTTCCAAGATTCAGCTCATTTAGAAGTTCTACATCATCCGCATCTCCATACTCACACCTTATGCCGTCATCAGATAATTTTTGAATAATTTCCGGATTATAATCCAAAACTAAAAACTTTTTCTTTATTTTTTTAAATGTTTCCAAAACATCGTATCCTATTCTGTCATATCCGAATAAAATTATATCATAAACACAATCCTGATAATTTTCGCTTTCATCTACTTTTTTTCCTTTTCTTTCAAATACACTTAAGTACTTTGATAAATAAGGATATATCTTATCTGCATACAAAATAAGATATGTAGATCCGGCAATAGTTATCAGCCCAACTGAAGTTACAATGGAAAGAACCGCCTCTGTTACATGTCCGATACTAACCCCTAAAGCAACAAAAATTAAAGAAAATTCACTTATTTGAGCAACCGTAAGCCCAGCCATAAAACCCGTCCTTTTTGTATAGCCAAGCATACCCATCACTATCATAACTATAACAGGATTTCCTATTAGAATAAATGCTGAAAATACCAAAATAGGAATAATGTATTGACTTATATCCGTAAAAACCAATTGAGACCCGAGCATTATAAAAAATAGAATAATAAAGAAATCGCGTAATGGTCTCATTTTAGAACTTATTTCATAACGATACGGCGATGTCGCAAGAGTAATACCGGCAAGAAATGCGCCTATTTCAATAGAAAGACCAAGATAATAAGAAAAAGAAGCCAACGCCAAAGACCAGCTAATGGCAAATAAAAGCAAAAATTCTTGAGACTTTGCAGCAGCTTTTGTAATTATTGGCAATATATAAAATCCAACAAGAAATATGGCTATTAGAAATCCTATACCCTTCAACACAACTTCGGACATTATGGACATAACGCTAAAATCTCCCGCGATAGAAGGAACTATCATTAAAATAACAATGACTATCAAATCTTGTATCAATAAAAACCCAATGGAAATTTTGCCGTACAAGCTTTTCATATCCCCCTTATCTGAAAGAAGTTTTGTTATTATTATTGTGCTTGAAAATGTTAAAGCTATTGCAATATAAATTGAGGTTACAATAGGAAAGCCCATAGCCATAGAAATAAGAAATCCGACTATGGAAGTAAATATAACCTGACCTACTCCGGTTATCAAAGACACTTTTCCAACATCTTTGATAATTTTTGGATTTAAACTCAATCCAACAGTAAAAAGCAATAACGCTATACCTATGTGCGCAAAGGCTCCGATGGTTTCATCTGACTTAATAATATTAAGCATTGATGGACCAACAAAAATTCCCGTTATTATATAACTTATAATAAGAGGTTGCTTAAAAAGCCTAACTATTCCGGCAATAATAGCAGTTGCGACAATGATTATACTTATTTCTACAAAAACTTCCATATCCTGATAGTGATTTGAACTATTTTTTTATTTTAAATAAGCTCTATTTATTAGATCTCCTTTTTTTATAGACAAAACTACATCCATTCCATTTATAACTTTGCCAAAAACAGGATGTTTGCTTGCGGAAGGCTCTTTGTCAAAATCAAGATAAACATTATCCACTGTGTTTATAAAAAACTGCGACCCGCCTGTATTTGGTCCCGAGTTTGCCATGGAAATTGTTCCTTTTATATTTGAGAGCCCGTCTACAAACTCATCTTCAATTGCATATCCCGGACCTCCTGTCCCCCATAAAGCTTCGTTTGATTTATCTTTTGAAATAGGGTCTCCTCCCTGTACCATAAAGTTGTCAATTACTCTGTGAAATCTGGTGCCGTCATAAAACTTCTCCTCTACCAACTTTTTAAAATTCCCCGCTGTAATCGGCATTTTATCTAAAAATAATTCTATTTCAATATTTCCTTTTTCTGTTTCAAAAACAACAGTGGAATTTCCCACTTCACTTTTAGAAACTTGCTTTGGAGCTTCATTGATAACATTTTCTTCTTTTTTTTGTGAATTCATAAAAAAATATAACCCGCCAATAATTAATATTAATACTAAAAGCCCCAAAATGGACTTTGAATTTGAATTTTCCTGCATTTGATTTTTAAAGATTAATGATATATTCATCTATATTAGCATACCCAAATTAAGCTTTCAATAAATTTATTTAAATAAGCCTTAAAACACTAACTTTAAGACTCAACCGCCAAGTGAGCATTAAGAGGTTTGAATATTTGGCAAAAAGTGATAATATCAATAGACTTACTGCATAATAAAGTCTAAACATATGGAAAAAGATCAATTATACAAAATACGGCATTCTTTAGCGCATCTTCTTGCTATAGCTGTATTGGAGCATGTGTGTCCACTTACCAAAATAGCGATAGGACCCGTCATTGATGATGGTTTTTATTATGATTTTGAATTTCCTGAGGGAGTATCTGTTTCTCAAGAAGATTTAAAAAAGATTCAAAAATCCATAAAAAAAATGATTGGAAGAAAAATAGATTTCCAAAAGCTGAGTATAAACGAAGACGAGGCAAAAGAAATATTCAAAAATCAGCCTTATAAACTTGAATTAATTGATGAAATTATAAAAAAGAACAAAGAACTGTCTATTTATAAAACCGGTGACTTCACAGACTTATGCGAAGGTCCTCACATTTCAAATACAAAAGAACTGCCTGCAGACTCTTTTAAAATAACAAAACTTGCCGGAGCGTACTGGAGAGGGGATGAAAAAAACAAAATGCTTACCAGAATTTATGGAGTAGCATTTGAAACAAAAGAGGAATTGGATCAGTATTTAAAAATGCAGGAGGAAGCAAAAAAAAGAGATCATAGAAAATTAGGAAAAGAACTTGATCTATTTACATTTTCCGATTTAATAGGAGCGGGGCTTCCTTTATTCACACCAAAAGGAACGCTTATGCGTGATCTTATTACAGAAAAAATCCAAAATATTCAAAAGGAATTCGGCTATCAAAAAATAACCATACCTCACATTACAAAAAAAGACCTTTATGAAACGTCAGGGCACTGGGAAAAATTTGGCGATGAGCTCTTTAAAGTTAAAGGAAAGCAAAATACAGAGTTTGTTATGAAGCCGATGAATTGCCCTCATCATACACAAATATTCGCATCACAAAAAAGAAGCTACAAAGAACTCCCTATAAGATATACGGAGTCCACTATGGTATACAGAGACGAACAAGCAGGAGAACTTTTGGGACTTTCAAGGGTAAGAAGCATAACTCAAGACGACGGTCATGCTTTTTGCACTATTGACCAAGTAAAAGATGAGGTTAAAAATATCACTTCCGTTATAAGAGATTTTTATACATCTTTAAATATGTTTGAAGACGGGAACTACTGGGTTTCTCTTTCTGTTCGTGACCCGAAAGAAGATAAATATTTGGGTGACGAGAAAAATTGGGAAAAGGCGGAACAAATGCTGGAGGAGGCCGCCAAAAGCGAAAATCTCAATTATAAAAAAATTGAGGGTGAAGCCGCCTTTTACGGACCAAAATTAGACTTTATGTTTAAAGACGCTCTTGGTAGAGAATGGCAGCTTGCGACCATTCAGCTTGATTTTGTTATGCCGGAAAGATTTAAATTAGAATACACAGACAAAGATGGAAAACAAAAAACTCCGGTAATGATACACAGAGCTATAGCAGGATCACTTGAAAGATTTATGGCTGTTTTAATTGAACACTTTGCGGGAGCATTTCCCGTATGGCTTTCTCCCGTCCAAGTAAAGATACTTTCCGTTTCCGACCCTCATAAAGAATATGCAAAAAAAATATATGAGATATTAAAAGAAAATAACATCAGAGCTGAGCTTGACAGCACAGACGACAGCTTAGGTAAGAGAATACGACAAGGTAAAATTGATAAAATTCCTTTTATGCTGGTTCTGGGAGATGAGGAAATTAAAACAGAGACGGTAATGGTGGAATCAAGAGATGAGGGAAAACTTGGACCGCACAACATAGAAGACTTCATAAAAAAGATAGGTAAATAAAATCCTGCCTGTTTAGTTCTGTAATTTAAAGCTATCCCCCAATTTTATATTATTTTTTTTAACAAAACCTTCAGAAACCTCCAAAACAAAATTAGCCTCTGCTTTTGGAAATTCTGTTATAGCTGTTTTTTCATTATAAACCGGAAGCCCCTCTAATATGTGAACAACTTTATTATTCTCTATCCATAAAATATCCAGAGGGATATATGTGTCTTTGTTCCAAAAAGGATATTTTCCCGCTTTTTCAAAAACAAAAAGCATTCCTTTACCTTCATCTAAATTATATCTCTTTGAAAGCCCTTTTGTTCTTTTTGCCGCACTCTTTGCAATTTCGGCATTCACCTTTACACCACCAACTAAAACATCAACAAACATACCATCTGACAAATACGGAACTACTGCTTGCTTTGTCGGGACTTCTTCTTTTAAAGTTTGAAAAAATACTTTTTTAGCAAAAGCCTGCAAAACAAAAACCAATACCAAAAGCGCTATAAGCATTACTACAATAGTACCTTGCGCTCCTTTTTGAAAATTCTTCATAAATTTAATTAATCTTCAAAACTAATTTTATTTCGTATTTCTTCTAAAACTATTCTCTCCTCATTCCAAGGAATTTTTTCTTTTCCTAAAACCATAGTTCTTTCTGTTCCTTTTCCTAAAAACAACACTATATCATTCTCTCCTGTTTGAGAAATCGCTTTTTTAATAGCTTCTTTTCTGTCTAAAATAATCTCGAGTTTTCCGGAAAATTGAGATTTATCAATTCCCTCTTTTATATTTTGTAATATCTCTTTTGGATTTTCATCATAAGGATCTTCGTTTGCAAGTATTATAACATCAGAATTTTCCGCGGCTATTCTGCCAAGCTCCGGTCTTTTCCATTTGTCTCTGCCGCCTCCCGCAGCACCAAAAAGAGATATGATTTTCGTTCCTTCTTTTTTCATTAAATTAACAGTTTCAAATACAGCCTCAAAAGATGATGGAGTATGAGCTAAATCAACTATTGCGGAAAACTTCTGCCCCGTTTTTATAAATTTCATTCTACCGGGAATTTCTTTTATCTTTTCAATAGCTTTTTTTGCATGCTTATAGTCAACTCCAAGCATATCGGAACATGCTATAGCACAAACCGTATTATAGGCATTAAATTCCCCGAGTAAATGCAAATTAAAATCACAATCGTTTAAAATAAAACTTGAGCCCGTTTCTGAAACATGAAAAACGGAAGGTGCTATACATTTTTCAATATCGTCAACAACCGCCCTGCACTTACCCTTCAAACCAAATGTATATTTTCTATCAGCAAAAAAACTCAAAAAATAATCAGAATTTTCATCATCTGCATTCACCACCATTCCTTTTTTTATTTTTTTATCGTCTATTATCTTTTTTTTAGAGTTTTCTAAGCTTTTAAAAAGCTTTCCTTTGATTTTTTTGTAATTTTCAAACCCGCCATGCGTTTCAAGATGCTCCTCGGACAAATTTGTAAAAACTACTATATCAAAATCTATAAACTTGTGACGAGATTGCGCTATTCCCTCTGAAGTAACTTCAACAATAACATATTTACATCCCGCTTTTTTCGCATTATAAAAAAGCTTCTGCATTCTGTGCCTGCCTACCATGGTCATATGATACGGATTTACCCACTCTTTTTCTTTGATTTTAAAAATTAGAGAAGATGAAACAGCAATGTCCAAGCCGGCTTCTTCTAAAATTTTAGCAAGTAAATAAACAGTGGTGGACTTTCCTTTGGTTCCGGTTATACCGATAACCACCATATCTTTTGATGGAAAACCATAGAACAAAGCGGAAAAAAACGCCCATGCCAAATGATACAAACTAAATACTTGTTTCGGAACTATTTTTTTAATTAAGCTTTTCATAATATTTTTCGCATTACATTATATATAAAATACCACACCCTGCCAAAAACAAGGTCATACGCCCCACCATACTCCACAACTTTTCCACCAAACCCCATCTTAAACCTTGAAAATCCTGACCATTTTTCAATTTGATCTTTTTTAGTTTTTTTTGTGACTATTCCCCAAAAATCATACTCAGAAAATCCTAACTCTTTTGCTTTTCTGATAATTTCCCAATGCAAAAGATAAGGAGCCATAACTTTTCTGTTTTCACTAAGTGACGCCCCATGAAGATACGTCACTCTTTTCCCAAAAAAACCTATAAGCGCTGTTGCGATTATCTCTCCTTTGTATTCTGCAAAATATATTTTTTCCGTAAATCTGTAAATTTGACGCGCTTGTTCGTCATTGGCTTCTGTGCTCAACGCCGCACTTTCTGAGTGCGTCTTTTTCTGCTCTTCGCCGCTTCCTCCAACCGCACTCAAATTTTCAAATTTACTTGACCCCGATACTTCGCTTACTTTTGTTTTAAATACTTCTCCAAAAAACATATCAACCATATTTTCGTAATATTTTTTTGGATGAAGATTGAACTTGTTCCTCTCTGAAGTTTTTTCCAAAAGATTATAAAACATATTGAAAGCCACCTCTTTTTGCGGGACTTCAAAAATATTCACCTCGTGTTTTTTCGCCACTTTGATGTTATATCTTGTCTTTTGCTTCATTCCTTTTAAAATTTCTTCCTCAGACTTTGAAATATCTAATATTAAAGTTTCTCTTGCCTGAATATCTTTTTCTGACTTCTTAAAACCGAGTTTTTCCAAATTAATTTTAGAATTTTCCTGTTCAATTTTCAAAAATATTGAATTAGTTTTTTTTGCTCTTTGTTTTAGTTTTTCAATTAAAATCTTTAGAGCTTTTTCTGATTTTTTAGTATCTAATCCATTCAAAACAATAGGACCATACGGAATATAAAGATAACTTTTTTTAAAAGGTAAATTGTGCTTAAAAACGGTTGCGGAAATTAAAATATTTTCTTTCTCTTTTACAACATATCTTTTAACTTTATTGCCAACAGACTCCTGAAACTCCCCCCACAAAAAAGATTGCAAAAAGGAGCCGTCATTTTGTAAAATGAATTTACTGTATTCTTTTTGAGTTTTTTCCAATACTTCTTCTATTTGCATTTTTAAAATTAAATTATTTACCTAATATTTTAAGCGCTTCTCTTACCCTCGCCTCTACACTTTCAACATCCTTTGGAACATGCCTTAACGCTTCTCGTACATCTTTTTGAGAGTAACCTAAAGTTTCAAGAGCGCTCATTACATCTGAATCAACGATGCTATTTTTTTCTTCCGGCTTAAAACTTAACTTGGCTATTTTGTCTTGAAGTTCAATTACTATTTTCTGCGCGGTTTTTAGCCCTATCCCGGAAACCTGAGTCATATATTTTGCATCTTCATTTAAAATTGCTCCGGCTATTGCATCGGGACTGTCCATAGCGACTATGGCAAGCCCTGCTCTTGGACCAACTCCGGATATGGTTATTAAAAGCTCAAAAAGCTCAAGCTCCTCTCTTGTTTTAAATCCGTAAAGCTCCAGAGCGTCCTCTTTTACATTTAAATGAGTAAATGCTTCTGCGTTTCCTCCTTTATCTAAACTTTTAATATATCTTTCTGTCGCAAAAACCTTGTAACCAACTCCGTTAGTTAAAAGAATAATGTGTCTTTGTCCTTTATATATTACTTTTCCCTCAAGATATGAAATCACAGAATTTATGATTTATGATTAGTGATTTAAGAATAGCAGAAAAAATACAATATTTAAAGAATCTATTTTTATTACACAAAAGACCATTGCAATAAATTACTTTTCAAATCTTCTTTCTGATGCTACATTTCAAATATGTTAAAAATAGTATCAAACTACAAACCAACAGGCGACCAGCCAAAAGCTATTGAATCTTTGGTTGCTAATATAAAATCAGGGACAAAACACCAGACGCTTTTGGGCGTTACCGGTTCTGGGAAAACATTCACCATGGTTAATGTTATAGAAAAAACAAAAAAACCAACTTTAGTTATTTCCCATAACAAAACATTAGCTCACCAACTTTACCAAGAATTTAAAGAATTTATGCCAAGCGCTTCGGTTCATTACTTTGTTTCGTATTACGACTATTACCAGCCTGAAGCCTATATTCCGCAAACCGACACTTACATAGACAAAGATGTAAAGATAAATGAAGAATTAGACAGATTAAGACACGAGGCGACGCAAGCTGTACTTACTCGAGATGACGTTATTATAATCGCGTCTGTTTCTTGTATTTACAACATTGGCTCACCGACAAACTATGAAAATTTAAGCCTGACTCTTTCTGAAAATCAGAAAATTAAAAGAAAAGATTTGCTGAAAAAATTAGTCAGTTTGCAATATCAGAGAAACGAAGTAGAAAAATCCCCCGGAACATTTCGCGCAAAAGGAGAAATAATAGAAATATACCCCTCAACAGGAAATGATATTTTAAAAATAGAAATTATTTCGGACAAAATAAAAAATATGACTATAGAGAAAAATAGACTAAATTCTGCTCCAAAAAATCTTGAAACCATCAAAATATTTCCGGCAAAGTTTTGGGTTGCGCCATCTGACAACTTAGAAATTGCAATTTCAAATGTTTATGCTGAACTTAAAAAAAGATTAGAAGAGTTAAAAAAACAGGGAAAGCTCCTTGAAGCGCAAAGATTGGAGCAAAGAACAAAATTTGATATGGAAATGCTGAGAGAAGCCGGTTATTGCCACGGAATTGAAAACTATTCTTCTCACATGGAGTTTAGAGCGCCGGATTCTCCTCCATTTACTTTAATAGACTACTTCCGTCATGCTTATGGCAGCGATTTTTTAATCATGATAGACGAATCTCATATGAGCTTGCCTCAAATAAGAGGAATGTATGCCGGGGACAGATCAAGAAAAGAAACCCTTATCAATTATGGCTTCAGACTTCCTTCGGCAAAAGACAACAGACCTTTAAGATTTCCCGAATTTAAAAAACTCACTCCTCAGGTTGTATATGTTTCAGCAACTCCGGCAGAATATGAAATAGAAAAATCAAAAGGAAATATAGTAGAGCAGGTCATTCGTCCTACCGGACTTTTAGATCCTAAAATTGAAATTAGAAAATCAAAAGGACAAATTGACGACTTAATAAAAGAAATAAAGAAAAGAGTTAAGAAAAACGAAAGAACTCTTGTTACTGTTTTGACAAAAAGAATGGCGGAAGACCTCTCTGACTTTTTAAAAGAAAAAGATATAAAAACTCATTATTTGCACTCTGAAACAAAAACATTGGAAAGACCTGTGGTTTTAAGCAACTTAAGAAAAGGAATTATAGATGTGATTGTCGGAGTAAATCTTTTAAGAGAAGGTCTTGACCTCCCTGAAGTTTCTTTAATTGTAATAATAGACGCTGACAAAGAAGGTTTTTTGAGAAATGCTACAACACTTATTCAAACTGTTGGACGCGCCGCAAGAAACATAAACGGTAAAGTTATAATGTATGCTGATAAAATAACAAAATCTATGAAAATAGCTATAAAAGAAACGGAAAGAAGAAAAAAAATACAAGAAGAATACAATAAAAAAAATAATATAACTCCAAAGCAAATAGAGAAGGCTATTCGTGAAGACATTTTTTCAGGCAGCAAGAAAGAAAAATCTAAAATGTCTATTAACTTAGAAGATCTAGAAAATGTAAATTTGGGACTGCTTTCAAAAACTACAAACATCAAAAAATTGATTTCAGATCTTCAAAAAGACATGCAGAAAGCAGCACAAGAAATGGATTTTGAAAAAGCGGCATCGTTAAGAGACAAGATAAAAAAATTAAAGAAAGTAAAATAAAAAAACCCTGCAATCTGCAGGGGTTAAAATTTAAAATATTCGTTTTTTTGATGCTAATTAAAAATAAGTTCTCTTTTGTCTGCTTCTTCTAAAACAGCAAGGAAAAAATGAGGAGTTGCTTTTACTAATCTGCTTTCAGCATTATTAATTTGATAAATCAAATCGTTGTCAGAGTATCTTGCTACAATCGTCTTTTGATATTCTAAAAGATTTCTATGCACCGGATTTTTCTTTGAGAAAAAACTACGAACCTCAACCATTAATGTAAAAGCTTTGATTGTAATACGACTGTTATTGCTTGTTGATACGACAAAAAGCTTTTCTATCATACTCAAAGATGCATTGATATCACTCATTTTACAGCCTCCGTTTTCAATTGGAAAGAACCACCGAGTCACCTTAAGATTATATCAAGAATATATATTTTGCAAGGTTATTTCTCAATTTATAATATCCTTACAATACATAATCTATTCCATATAAAAAAACAACTAAATTTAGTCTCAACTATTTAAAATAAAATAGGAAATAATTTTAATATTTTATTTTGCATAAAAAAGCCGCCCTTACTCTCAAGGAGTAGGGCGGATAACGCTTAAATTAAATTTGACTCAATTTAAGGTGATTTTTTCAAATCGTACTTTTGGACATTTCCATTTTATGAAAGTTTCATACACCTTCATAAAAAACAACATCCATGTAATACAAAATAACAACATCGATCCAATAGAGATTATTATATGATATGTGTCCATCGGAACACTTTGTGAAGTAATCACGAGACTATTAAAAGCATAAACCCCGAACAATTGAAACAAGATAGCATCAATTACCATCATTGTTACTGCTGCCATAACCATTGATTGTGCAGTGTTCCAACTTATACGATCGATAGCCTTAATTGCTCCCCCTCTTCTTGCTGTAGATACACCATCCAATCCACCGAGCAAGCTCCAAATAATACCAAAACATAAAACCAAAAAAAATAAGCCGTATGATAGGGTAAAAATTTTCATAAGAACAACTCCTTTTTCAATTTGAATCTATTTAAATAAGTATATCACGCTTAACATATTTTGTCAAGTTTTTAAAGAAACTTTCTTTTGAATTTTAATCAAAACTGAAAGAGTTATTTAATCACCGCTTTTATGAGTCCATCAAAAAGAGGATGAGGTTTTGTGGGTCTTGATTTGAATTCCGGATGAAATTGAACTCCAACAAACCAAGGATGACCATTTAACTCTACAATTTCACAAAGTCCGGTTTTTGGATTTTCCCCCACTATTTTAAGTCCCGCTTTTTCTATTTCTTTTTTATATTTTGAATTAAACTCATATCTGTGTCTGTGTCTTTCCAAGATTTTGTCTTTTTTATAAACTTTTTGAACTTCTGACCCTTTTTTCAGCTCACATTCATAATTTCCAAGCCTCATCGTTCCTCCCTTTTTTAAAATTCCTTTTTGGTCTTCCATAAGATTAATAACAGGCTGTTTTGTTTTTTTATTAAACTCTAAAGAATTTGCATCTTTAAGATTTAAAACATTTCTCGCAAATTCTATAACTGCAATCTGCATGCCAAGACATATCCCAAGATAAGGAATTTTATTTTCTCTTGCATATTTTGCAGTGGTAATTTTTCCTTCTATCCCTCTTAATCCAAAGCCTCCCATAACTATCACTCCTTGTGCTTTTTTAAGTTTTTTCCACTCTTTTTCGGATTTTTGCTTGTTTTCAAGTTTTTCAGAGTCAACCCAAATTATATTTACTTTTACATTATTTGCGTAACCTGCCGACTTGACCGCCTCTATAACCGAAAAATAAGCATCTTCCAATTCTACATATTTTCCAACTAAAGCTATTTTAACCTCCTTCAAGTCCGAATTTATAACCTTTATAAGATTCTTCCAGTTTGTTAAATTTACTTTTTTGCACTTTGAGTTTAATCTTTTGCAAATTAAGCCTGTTACATTGTATTTATCAAAATTGAGAGGAACCTCATAAATAGTGCTTACTGTCTCTGCGGCAATAACAGCCTCCTCGTCAACATCGCCAAATAAAGATATCTTTTTTAGGTGCTCTTTTTTTATTTTCTCATCTGCGCGGCATAAAATAATATCAGGACTTATTCCGCTTCTTCTTAGTTCTTTTATGGAAGCTTGCGCAGGTTTTGTTTTGAGCTCTTTTGAAGCTTTAAGATAAGGAAGCAAAACCAAATGAACAAAGAGAATATTTTCAGAACCTTCTTCTCTATGCATTTGTCTTGCCGCTTCAAGATACGGCTCTCCTTCTATATCCCCAACGGTTCCTCCGACTTCGCATATCATAATATCAACTTTCAGTTTTTTTGCGCTTTCTCTTACAAATCTTTTTATTGTATCTGTTATATGAGGTACAACCTGAATAGTTCCTCCCAAATAATCTCCTCTCCTTTCTTTATTTAAAACATCATTGTATATTTTCCCAGATGAAATACTTGATAATGCCGTAAGCTCAACATCTATAAATCTCTCGTAGTTGCCCAAATCAAGATCGGTTTCTGCACCGTCTTTTGTAACAAAAACCTCTCCGTGTTGATACGGACTCATGGTTCCCGGATCTATATTAAAATAAGGATCCAGTTTTAAAATTCCAACTTTAAATCCGGCGGATTTAAGCAACATCCCCATTGATGATGCTGCTATGCCCTTTCCAAGCCCGGAACATACGCCCCCTGTAATAAAAATGTATTTTGTCATAAGAGTATTATATCAAATATTTCACATCTCATAAACCCTTGATTTTTTTCTGTTTTTATTATATATTATCGTCAAAGGTAAAGAATCAAATTGATTCTATTTTATTACATACCCTTCATTAAAACTAATTAAAAAAATAATTTTATGCCAATAATTAAATCAGAAAAGAAATCTTTAAGACAAAACAAAACAAGAAGAGCAAGAAACCTCACTTATTTAAACAAAATGAGACTTTTATTAAAAACTGAAAAAGAACTTATCGGTGAAGGAAAAACAAAAGAAGCAAAAGAATTTCTTCCAAGAATCTATAAAGCATTGGACAAAGCTGTAAAAGAGAATGTTATCAAAAAAAACACAGCAGCAAGAAGAAAATCCAGAATTACTAAAGCGATAAATCAAATAGCTTCAAAATAAATCATCAAAAATAAAAACCCTCAAAATATTTTGAGGGTTTTTATTTTATAATTTTCATCTCATAACTAAAAACTTTATACGCTCAAAATAAATTCATCTAAAATAACAAAAGAATCCACCTGGGAAGTTTTTATTTTTAAATCAGCTTTTAAAAGCTTCGTATAAATATTTTTTAGATCTTCCAAAGAATAACCTTTAACTCCGGCTAAAGATTTTTTAACAACAAATGGATGCATTCTTGCTTTTTTTGCTATCTCTCCTTGAGTTATTCCTTTTTCTGACAATTCCTTAATTTTAAGCAAATTCCTGAATTGAAAGTTTATCATAGACAAAATATACGAAATATTTTTCCCGCTTGCTATTTGTTTATAAAAAATATCTATCGCTTTTTTCTTATTTTTTTGAGCAAGAGATTCTACCGCCAAAAAAATATCACTCTCGGTATCGTTGTGAGAAACAAGCAAGCTTACATCTTTTTCTGATATATTTTTTTTATATGATGTAAGTTTTGCTATTTCATTTTCCAATTTAAAAAGATCATTTCTGCAAAAAAGCAGGAGTTTTGATATCGCAAGAGGAGAAATTTCAGATTTTTTCATAAAAACTTCTTTTTCTATCCATTTTTTTTGAGCTGAAACATCAAACGCCTTTGACTCATAAACTAAAGACGGCTTTTTGAAAAGCCATTTTTGGTTATCGCTTTCTTTGTTCAAAAAAATATCCTCTTTTAAGATAATTATAGTATTTTTATCTTCTTTTATAGATTTTTTTTTAAAATATTCTATTAATTTTTCCAATGAAGCGTCTTCAGAAAAAAAATCTTTTAAAATTATACACTTTTTTTCTTCAAACATAGAAACCGTTTCCGCCGCATCTTTAAATTTATCAAAAGTAAAATTTTCATGAGAAAAAGAAAACAGATTAAGTCCGCTTTTGTGTTTTTCTTTATAATTCTCTAAAGCTTCATTCAGCTTTCTTTTCGTTATAAATTTATTATCACCGTGAAATATTATTATCATAAATTTATTTAAATTATGAAGCTAAATATTTTTTATAGTCACTGATTGATTAGGTTGTATTACAGATATCCAAATTTTTCCAAAGACAAATTCTATCTCATTTCCATCATTATTAAAAAAATAATATTTACCTGATTTCCTTTCCCATTTTCCACGAATAATTTCCCCATTTCTATAGACTACAACTTTTCCTGAATTTTCTATATCAACATCATTATATTGATCTTTTATTTGCCGAGACATAGCCTCCATAACAACAAGATTCTTAACAACCACCTGTCTGTTGGTATTTTTATCAACCTCTTTAAAGCCGCCGATTGATCTGAGATATGAATTTAAACTTGAGTTATACCTGAATTTTACATTATAAGGATATGGATATGGGATGTTTATTTCATAGTCTCTTTTGGTTGCGCTTTTTCCTTTTATATGAAGATAGCCTTCAAATTTAGTTTTGAGTCTAAAACCGAGCTTCTCTGCGGTGCTTTTCATCTTGCCAAAAGACGTAAAACCGTTATGAGGAGCTTTTATATTTGATTTTCTATAAAATGTATTATTCGGATTTTTTAAAGCATCAATATTATCTATAACCCCCTCCTTCAACTTGTCTAAAGCAAATATAGAACCTCCCCAATGAGCATAAATAGCATCAAAACCTTGCGCCACAGTAATAAAATCGTGTCTTGCTGATCTGATAGAGCCTATCTCTTTTGGTTCTTCACATTGAAAAATCGCCATATATCTTGTTATGCCATCGGTAATTACAGGCATTTCAAAAACAAGATCAGCTTGAGAAACTCCGGAAAGCGGTCTCGCAACTTTATCGGCTGCAAGCATCACAGCAAAAGGTCTTTTTTCTCCGTTTTCACATCTTTGTCCGGTTATTTTATTTTCCGGCAAACTCTCATCTTCCGGTATTTTATTATTTAATTCACTAAAATTATTATTTAAACTCAAATCTGAATCTTTATTTTCAATAATTATTTTATTGCCAAAAATAAAAAAATAAAACACCAAAACAGCTAAAACAACCAGAAAAATAACTGTTAATTTTAATTTATTATCTTTTTTTAAATTTATTTTCATAATATCTCTAACAAGCTGCTTGCTGACATTTTGGACAGTAATGAGAAGACCTCCCTCCCACTTTAATTCTCTCTATTTTAGCTTTACATCTTGTGCACGCCTCTCCTTTTTTTTGATACACTTTGTGATATTTTTGAAATTTTCCTTTTTCTCCGTAAATGTTTCTAAAATCACTCATTGAATCACCTCCGATTTTTATTGAAAATCTGAGCATCTCTTTCATTTCATTATACATTTTTTTGAGTTTTACGCTACTTATTTTTTCAGTAGGAGTAAGCGGGTGAATCTTACAAACCCATAAAATCTCATCGGCATAAATATTACCTATCCCGGCTAAGACTTCTTGGTTTAATAAGACTGTTTTTATTTTGCCTTTTTTATTTTTTACTCTTCTTTTAAATTTTTCAAAAGTAAAATTTTTATCAAACGGGTCGGGTCCAAGATTGGCGATATCCGACAAGGAGAATATTTCTTTTTTTGGACCGGAAATAACTTTTGCAAACTTTCTTAAATCGGATAAAGCAAGCATTTTACCGCCGGAAAGATAAAATATTAAATGAATATATCCATTTACCTTATCATTTAAAACACCTTTTTTCTTTGAAATAGGGACGTTGTTTATTATATCCCACTCTGAAAAAAGTAAATGTCCAGATAATTTTTGATGCACTAAAATAACATGTTCATCAGAAAGATGAATAATAATATTTTTCCCGATCCTGCTGACGTTTTTTATCTTTTTCCCGATAACATCATCACAAAAAACTTTATAAAGCTTTTTTAACTCACTTGCCTTAACAAGTTTTTTTGTTTTTTTAATCTTTAGGTGGTCTTTATGACTGACGACTTGGAGAGTTTTCGGCCAGTCAGACCAAACACCCAAAATTGTAAGACCTAAAATTTCTTTTTTAAGCTGAGATGCAATAGTTTGAACTTCCGGTAATTCAGGCATTAACGTTAAATTATTGATGTTAGACACTCAATAAACCACCACCTAAAATCTGTTCTTGTATAAAACTTTCAAAATTGAGTATAATTTGAGAAGTGAATGCGGTGTGAAACAAGCCGTACTAAAAGTACGGTGAAACAAATACTAAAACCAACTGCGAAGAAGTATGCTTAATTTTGGAAGTTTTACATATAACTTTTAGAAAGTATCTCTTTGACCCTATCCAAAATCTCCCCCGGCGTATTATGAGCTTTAACGAGGTAGTCTGTTGCTCCGAGACTTGAGGCTTTATCCATATCGTCTTTTTGACCAAGATTTGAAAGAATAATCACCGGAATATTTCCTATTTTTGAATCTCCTCTGATTTTTTTCAAAACATCAAATCCTCCTATGCCTGGGAGTATTAAGTCAAGAAGCACTATGTGCGGTTCTTTTTCAATAGCAAGCTTCAAACCGCTTTCGCCATCAACCGCCTCTATAACCTCAAACCCTTCTTTTATAATTTTTTGAACCATTAAATCACGCAGAAATTTATCATCCTCAACAACGAGAATTTTAAAACTTCCTGTGTTTATGCCTTGCGTTCTTTCTTGAGTGTTTTCAGAATTTTCTTCAATCTCTTCTTTAATTTCCGATTTTTCATTTTCAGGATTTTGAGGAAGATATTTTCTTATCTTATCAATGACTTCTTGCGGATTAAATTCCGCTTTAACCAAATAATCACGAACACCGAATTCTTCCGCTTTTTCAATCTCAACGGGTTGGCCTGAATTTGAAACAATAATAACAGGCAAGCTCGGTAAAATCCCTTTTTCTTGTAAATGTCTGAGCACCTCTATACCGTCCATTTTTGGCATAAGAATATCCAAAAGCACTAAATCCGGCTTTTCTTCTTCTATTTTTCTCAATCCTTCTTCTCCATCTTCTGCAACAGAAACAGCAAACCCTTCTTTTTCCAGTTTATTTTTTAAAACATTAAGAAGTATCTCTTCATCTTCTACAATTAAAATTTTATTCATATTTTCAGATTATTTATTAATCCTATTATATTCTCTTTATTATATAATCAAAAAATAAACATAGCAATGCTGTAAATAAAAATCTCTAATAAAACAATACTTAGAGGTTGAACCCCTAAGTGAATAAAAAACTATTCTTTACTTGGAGACCGAGTCTCCAAGTGGATTGGTGATAAAAATGAAAATGTTTGCTATTGTTATTTAATTTAAAATACAAAGAAATATAGTGGACCGGTCACGGAAATATGAACTCCTTTTAGTTGTTCCAGAAGGACAAATACCACCTCCTCCATAATAACTACATCCAGCCCCTCCCCATAAATCACCACAATCCCAAGTATCACTTGGGTCATCATACTCATAAGTCTGCCAACCACCCGCAACAACTGAGCCACTCCACGAATTTTTTGTACTACCATTTAGAGTTATTGAACCTACTGATAAAGTATTTGTGGTTACATTACCAGACGTAGCTACGCCATTTGCGGTTACAGTATTTGCAGTTACAGTATTTGCAGTTACAGTATTAGTTACACTCATATCTCCGACTACATCAAGCTTAGAAGTGGGGTTGGCTTTACCTATACCAACATTTCCATTTTCTTTAATAGTTACTCTGTTATCCCCCTGCCAAAACCTTAAGTCATTGGTTGCTCTGTCGTTGTATATACCCCAATGCTGATTGTCTCCCGACACACCTACACTTTGAAGGTTTATTTCTGCGTTATCTCCCGAGTTTTGGTATATATGTAGTTTTTTGTTTGGGGTTACTGTTCCTATGCCTACGTTGCCTGCGTTTGTTACAGTTAGTCTTGGTTGACTTAGGTTTGTTCCGAGTACGGTTGTTACGTCAGTTGCTCCTGTGTAAAGAACCACTCCTCCGTTTGCGCTCCTTGCTCCTAAGGCAAGGTCGTTGCTTGAGCCCGGTATTGTAATGTTTTTTTGTTGAATAACGGGAAGGTTGGAGTCTGATGTTGTGTCATACTTTCCTAAGACTATTTGGTTTCCTGGATTTGGTGTTGTATCTCCTATTTGAA
>LSNK01000004.1 GCA_003056085.1 Parcubacteria group bacterium M6-OD1-1
CCGACCACGCACACACTAAACAGAATGATTGGAATCAGGGCTTGAGTATTTTGTATGGTATTTGGATAATGCAGAAAAGTATCTTACGGACGAAATTACTTTTAAAAATGATACGGAATTACACAAAGTCATTTATGAACCAGTTGGTACAGTTGCAAATATCGTGCCATGGAACTTCCCTTTTTCAAATTTTGTATGGCAAGTATGCCAAAATTTAATTGTCGGCAACACTGTAGTATTCAAACATTCAGAAGAGTGTGCGCTGTTTGGCAAAGAGATAGAAAAAGTATTCTTAAAATCAAATTTACCAGATGGAGTTTTTGTAGAAATGTATGGGGGTGGCGAAGTTGGCGATATGCTTGTAAATGCAGACATAAACATGATTGGCTTTACTGGGAGCACAGCAGTTGGAAAACACTTATATACTGTTGCCGCAAAGAAAATGATACCAATACGAATGGAACTCGGTGGCTCTGCACCAGGAATTATATTTAATGACGCTGATATTGACGATGTGCTTGAGACAATTTATGTAAATAAATTCTTAAACTGTGGACAAGTATGTGATGGATTGAAACGACTCATTGTCCATGAAAGCAAATTTGACGAGGCAGTTTCTAAATTGAAGACAATGCTTCAAGAAAAGAAAATCGGTAATGCTGAAAGTAAAGACACTGAAATCGGGCCTCTTGTATCCGAAAAGCAACTTGATTTATTTGTGGAGCAAATTAAAAGTGCTGTTGATGATGGCGCGGAGGTGGTTATTGGCGGTAAACTGTCAGATAACCAAAATGGCTTTTTCTATGAACCGACACTTTTAATAAACATATCGCCAAAAATGAGAACTTGGAAAGAAGAGATTTTTGGACCAGCATTACCGATTGTAAAGTTTGCAACTTACGATGAAGCAATAGAACTTGCAAATGACACAGAGTATGGACTTGGTGCGTATGTATTTACAAAAGACAAGGAGTTGTTCGAAAAGACTGCGAAAGATATTAAGACGGGGATGGTCTCAATGAACAATGCGAGTTACTTACAGCCATGCAATCCGTTTGGTGGTTGCAAACTATCAGGAATTGGTCGTGAGCACGGGAAGTACGGTTTCCATGAATTGTGCAATATCAAAATTGTCGCTAGTGAAAAATGATTATGAAAGTAAAAGGATCATTATTAACACAAGAAGCGGAGCTTGAGGCAAGCAAAGATGAAATCTCAGCATTTTTCGATGGTGTTATTCCAGAGTTTGTTAAAGACGGTGGCGGTATTCTTTCCGATACAGTTAAATTTTGGAGATTTAAAAATGCTGTTAGAATCGTTAAAAATTCAAAAAAGTTGATTATTGACAGTGGATTAGCTAAAAAAGAAGTCCCTCTTAAAGTTTTGTTACCAATACTTGAAAATTCAACACTGGAGGAAGTGGAACAAATGCAAGACAAGTGGTCTAATTTATTGGCGAATGCAATTACTGGCGCAAAAGATATAAGCCCAAATTTTGCAGAAATATTAAAAGAATTATCTTCTTTAGAAGTTAGTTTGCTTGATAAAATTTTTGAAGAGATAAAAGATAAGACGTATGAGGAACGGAAAAATATACAGTTTACCAAAAAGAAAATATGTGAAATATTCAAATTGTCATCAGAACAAGCAGATTTGATAATCGAAAATCTTTACAGACTTAATTTATTTCAAGCACCTGCTGGGCACGGCATTGCAGTTGGAGAGTATAAATTTGCACTACGAACGACAGAGATTTTTGAGTTCACTACACTTGGCTTCAAATTTGTTGAGGCATGTAAATTTGAAATCCCTAACTAAAGGGAGTCGCGCTTGCGCGCGCATTGGGTGGGTGGGGCAAGCGCAATATGATTTGTTTGTGCCATTCGTTGGTTTGGTACAATCCGCTTTTTTGAATTATCACAAAACTTAATCGAAGCCACTTAGCGCCAAGGGAATACAGAGCAGGCAACACGAACGAAGTGAGTGGCCAATGCGAGGTGTTTCTTGTAGGTAAGCGGACTTTAATTTACCATGAGCGTTCCGGGGAGGTAGCGCCAAGTTCGTGAAGAAACGAAAAAACGGCGAGTGGTATCGCGTAAGCGATAAACTTGTTTAACGAGTTGTTTTGGAGTGACTGTAGCGAACCCGACCGACAAAACAGTTTCCTTACCTTCCTTTTTTCGCCTGTCGGCGGAGGGGTTTGGGGAGGAGCACGACAAAAAATTGGAAGGAAACGGTTTTGATCGGTTGGTCGCCCGAGGAACGAGGGCAATGGCGCGTCATAGTTGACTCCAATGCGTAAGATGAAGTTTGAAGCCACCACGCGCTCGGCGCGTTGCAATCATTCCGAGCTTTGTTCAAAAAAGATCCGCGCAAAGGTTACAATCTCACCGCAACAACTAAAATATCGGACTTTTGTCCGGTATTTTAGTTGTTGCGGCATCTTCTGAACGAAAGTTGAGTTGTTCTTTTATTATATAATGCTTAATCGCTTTAGTTTTTTTATATATAATAAAGTGATATGATGCGTATAATGGTAGTCAATTAGAAATATTACGACAGAATTAAAACTTAGAAGATAAACCTTATAAAGAAAAGTGATGCAAAGTCGTTGATTTTGAAGATCGCAGTGAAATATATACAGTAGATGATTGTTTATAGGTTGCTTTATTTTTTAAAATGGTGAACAAAAAAGAGTTTCTATATTTAGGCATCTTGTTTATAATTAGAGTTTAAAAATGAGTGAGGGTGAAAAAATGACAGATGAAGAAATTATATCGCTTGTACAGCAAAAAGATAAGGAGAAGTTTGGCGTCATTGTAGACAGGTACGAAAAAAAACTTTCTCGGTATGCTTTGAAATTTATTTCAGATGCAAATAAGATAGAAGATGTTGTGCAGGATGTTTTTATAAAAGTATATGAAAATATTATGAGTTTTGATACAACGCGTAAATTTTCCCCTTGGATATATCGTGTAGCACATAATGTTTTTATAAATGAAATAAAGAGAAAAAGAAATGTACTTTTTTATGCTTTTGATTTTGACGCAATTTTACCTCATCTTGAATATGAAGACCCTTTACCGAAAGAAACGGCAAATAGTGAGATGAAAAATTTAGTGGAAGAAGAACTGAAAAGTCTTCCTGAAAAATATAGAGAGATTTTGATTTTGTATTATACAGAAGATTTAAGTTATAAAGAAATTGCAGAAATATTAGAAGTTCCTATAGGAACGGTCGGTATAAGATTAAAAAGAGCAAGATCTATCTTAAAAAAGCAGATTCCTTTTGATGTTTTAAGTAAATGATTATATAAAATACAAAAAATGAATAATAAACAAAATGATTTAAAAAAGAATATTTTAAGCAAGATAGATAGCGGCAAAATAAAAATGAAGCCAAAAATCTATTTTACAGCCAAAACAGTTATAGTTTTATTTGCTGTCATTGCTGCTGTCGTTGTTTTGTCTTTTTTGGTTGGCTTTGCCGTTTTTAGCATAAGAGCAAGCAGCAGATTGTTTTTGTTGGGTTTTGGCAACGCCGGTATTTGGACATTTCTTGTAACTTTTCCATGGCTTTTATTGGTAACGGAAATTATTTTGTTAATTTTTGTTGATATTTTGCTGAAGTATTTTAAATTTGCATATAAAACTCCATTTATTTATCTAATGGCTGGCACGACCGTATTTGTGGTGCTTATCAGCTTTTTTACCTCTACTATACCTGTTCATGAAACACTTTATCAGGAAGCTGTTGAGCAAAAAATCCCAATTTTTGAAACGATATATAAAGACGCAAAACGACCCCCAGAAGAAAATGGAGTTTTTAGAGGAGTTATTATAAGTGTTGATGATGATGCATTTACTATTTTCAGTGATGATTATGACAAGGATAAAGATGATGGACAACAGACAATTTCTATTTCTAAAGAGCGATTAAAGTATATTCCACCTATACGCATCGGTGATTTTGCGGTGGTTGCCTGCAAGCAAGAGAAAGACGGACGATGTTATCTTTATGGACTAAAAAAACTAAAATCAGCAGAAATGAAATAAATTTCATTTCAAATTGTAGTATAAGGTATGAGAATATTTTATATTATATTTACATTTATTTCAGTTTTCTCTTTATACCCTAAGATTATTCCTATATTTTTGTCATTTGACTCTGATGATCCATCAATTTCTGATGAGAGTTCCTTTGCGATTGTAAAAAATGATAAAAAAATAAATAAAAAAGCTTTACCTGTCAGTAATGCTGTTTTTTCAAGTGATAATTCTTATAAAAAGTCTTTAAAATATAAAAATGGTGAATATAAAGGCGATATTGCAGACGCTTATTATGGTTATGTCCAAGTTAAGATTATTGTTGAAGGGAATAAGGTTTCAGATATAAAGTTTTTAAAATTTCCAAACAGTAATCGCAACTCAATGTATTTGAGCAGTAAGGCGTTGCCGTATCTAAAGCAAGAAGCAATTCAAGCACAAAATGGAAAGGTTGACGTGGTTTCTGGCGCAACATATACCAGCAGAGCTTTTATTCGGTCTGCAAAATCCGCATTTTTAAAAGCACTTAATTAACACTTATGAAAGAAACAAGAATTTTAATGGGGATGCCTATTACTGTAGAAATTACAGATCAAAATACAAACAAAAAAGAAATAGACAAGATTTTTAATTATTTTAAGTCTGTTGACCGAAGGTTTAGTACATATAAAGAAAAAAGTGAGATTTCTTTAATAAACAAAGATTTGATAAAAAAAGAAGATTTTAGTTCTGATATGAGAGAGATTTTTTCTCTTTCTGAAGAAACCAATAAATTAACTTTTGGTTATTTTAATATAAAAACACCCTCTGGCATTTATGATCCCTCAGGGATTGTTAAAGGATGGGCAATATATAAGGCGTCTTGTATTTTAAAAAAAGATGGATTTAAAAATTTTTATGTTGATGCCGGCGGAGATATACAAACATCAGGTAAAAATAGCGTTGGAAAAAAATGGAGAGTAGGTATTCGTAATCCGACAAATATAGATGAAATTATCAAGATATTAGAGCTTAGCGGCGAAGGTGTTGCCACTTCCGGAACATATATACGCGGAGATCATATATATAATCCAAATAACACAGATTGCAATATAAAAAATATAATCAGTCTAACGGTTATCGGGCCAAATATATATGAGGCTGACAGGTTTGCCACAGCAGCTTACGCCATGGGTATTAAGGGAATAAATTTTATTGAACAATTAGAAGGGTTTGAAGGATATATTATAAATAATAATTCTATCGCTGTACTTACAAGCGGTTTTGAAAAATATATTTTAAATGAGAATGTTTGATTATATAGATAAAAAATTGAATAACATAACAATGTATCGTTTGGTCATGTATTGTTTAATGGCAATTTTGGCTTATGCAGTGGTTTTGGGAAATATGGGTCTTATTCCTTACGATTCTTTTTATATTATAATTTCTGTTCTGTATATTACTTTTTTTTCATGGATTGTAAATGTATTTTTTTCAAAAATATTTAAAGCCCCTGTGAATCTGGAATCTACATACATAACTGCGTTAATTTTAGTATTTATAATTACTCCGCCCCAGTCTTTTTTTGATTTAAATTTTTTATGGTTCGCATTTTTGTCTGCATTTTTGGCAAGTGCTTCAAAATATATTTTTACATTAAGAAAAAAGCACATTTTTAATCCTGCTGCTATTGCTGTTTTGATAGCAGGAGCCTTGTCAGGGCAGGCGGCAAGCTGGTGGGTGGGTACAGTGTATTTAGTTCCTGTTGTGGTCGTTTTTGGGCTTTTGCTGGCAAAAAGAATATCAAGGCTTGAAATGATAATTTCTTTTCTTTTTGTGTTTATTGTTTCTATTTTAACAATACATCCGTATTCTGGTTTTCATAATATGATTGACTTTGTGAGTAAAGCTATTTTTTATTCTCCTATTTTATTCTTTGCTTTTATCATGCTGACAGAGCCGCTCACATCTCCTGCAACAAAATGGATGCGTATAATTTATGGGGCTATTGTTGCTGTGTTTTTTGACCCGTTTTTTCATATTGGAATGATATATTTTACACCAGAGGCAGCTTTAATTATTGGTAATGTATTTTCTTTTGTAGTAACACCAAAAACCAAAATGGTATTTTCTTTGAAAGAAAAAGTAAAAACAGCATTTAATACGTACGATTTTATTTTCAAAAAAGAGAGATTTTTCCCTTTTAAGTCCGGTCAGTACATGGAGTGGACTTTACCTCATCGTGATATTGATAATCGTGGCAATAGGAGATATTTTACTTTAGCGTCTTCTTCTACGGAGGAGAATATGCGTATTGGTGTAAAATTTTATTCTGAAGGAAGTAGTTTTAAGAAGTCTTTAATGGCAATGAAAAAGGGCGATGTTATAACAGCATCGCATATTTCCGGTGATTTTGTTTTGTCAAAAAATATTGATAAAAAACTTGTTTTTATTGCGGGTGGCATAGGAATAACGCCTTTTCGCAGTATGATAAAAAGCATTTTAGATAAAAAAGAGATGCGCGATGTTGTCTTATTGTATTTTATTAAATCAAGTAAAGATATTGCCTATACAGAGATATTAAATAAAGCCGAAAATTTTGGAGTCAGAGTTAAATATATTCTTACTGATGCATCAAATATTCCCTTTAGTTGGAGTGGTGAAGTTGGATATTTTGATGCGCAAATTATAGAAAAACTTATTCCGGATTTTAAAGAGCGCGTATTTTATATTTCTGGTCCGCACGCGATGGTTAAAGCGGGACGAAAAATTCTACACAATTTAGGATTAAAAAAGAAACAAATTAAAACAGACTTTTTTCCGGGGTTTGCTTAGTTGTGAAAACAAGTATTTAGTTTATGAGGGGATAATTTTTTGTAGTTTAAGTACATACATTTGTTGGTTTTTATGTTTTTTTTATTGAGTTTGCAATGTTTAAGATCGTTGCATTCATTATAGAGCAACCTTCAAAATTTTTCTTAATAATCTAAAATAGTATGATATAATCTTATATATGAATAAAAAAGATATTGCAAAATTTTTCGCTGGAGCATTTATGTGGGAGACGATAGTTCATGCAGCCATAGGAGCAAACAGTTTAGCTCCTATAACTGTATTTGGCTTTACTATAACTCCGGAAATAAATACTCCACTTATCATATTCCCAGCTGTTGTTACGATTTTTTTGGTGTATTATGCATGGTTTAAAAAATAAAAGATGCAGGTTTAAAATTTTTATTTAATAGTTTCCACACTCAAAAACGGATAACTCAACATGTTGAGTTATCCGTTTTTTTTAATTAGCGGAAAAATTTTGTTTTTGCTATTTTAGAGCAGAATCAATTCTTGATTTGATGTCGCTGTAGGGAAAGGCACCGGATATTAGCTGGGTATTTCCATTTTTATCAATTAAGATTGTTCCCGGCGTGCCGGTTACTCCAAGCGCTTTTCCGGAATTCATATCAGCTCTTACTTTATTGGCAAATTTACCGCTTAAAAGGCAAGAATTAAATTTATTCGTATCAAGTCCCATTTCTTTGGCGTATCTTTTGAGATCTTTGGTGTCTAAGCCTGTGCCGTCAGGTTGGGAATTTTCAAATGCTTTGTCAGTAAATTCCCAAAACTTATTTTGTTCACCTGCACATTCAGAAGCTTCAGCTGATTTTTGGGCATTTCGATGAAAATCAAGAGGGAAGTGTCTGTAAATCCAACGCACTTGTCCTTTGTACTCTTTCATTACTCTTTGCATGGTTGGGTGAAATTTTTTACAATAAGGGCATTGGAAGTCTGAAAACTCAATCATGGTAATTTGGGCATTTCTGTCTCCTTTTATATGATCATTTTCATTTATAGTTATTTTTGCAACTTGTTGAGCTTGGGGGGCGTTGTTTATATTTTTTTCTGGGCGCTCATCATTGTTTTTACTTGCATCATCTTTAACGGGAAACAGCATAATAAGGCCGATGATGCTTATGAGTGTTATACCAATAGCTAATTGGAGTATTATTTTGTTATTAGAATTTTGTTCGGACATATTTTATATTTTAATTAAATTAATAAAGAATCTAAAAACCACCTTCAATTGACGACAAGTAAGGTGTTTTTAAATATAAAATTAGTAAATTTTAGGGTGTAAAATACCTGATGAGAAAATTTTGATTAAATAATCAAATAATTTAATACAGGATGAATTTAAAAGTTTTTGTTTTAAATAGAATTTTTCGATAATAAGCCTTTTATTTTCTGAATATTTTTGTACTGCAAAAAATGCAATTATAATAATAGTGAAAATAATAAGCGACATAAACAACTGAAGCTTAATAGTTGCGCTGAGCAGCTGAGTTCTTTCGTTTAAATGCTGCATTGTAGTTTCGTTGGCGCAAGAGTTGCTATTGCAGGCGGCATTTATACTGTTGAAATTACAGCCGTATGGAAGGCAAATATTTAAAGAGCTCGGCAAAATAACTATCATGGCAAATGGCAGGAGTATTAAAAATAATAATAAAGCTTTTCGAATTTTCATTTTTAATTTAAATTAAATTATTTCCAAAAGTTGTTCTTTTATAAGAGTATTAAAATATTTTAATTATGTAAAGCAGAACAATCTTATTATTTTCCATTTTATTTTTTATAAGTTATAATTAGATAGACATTTCTCTTTTTTTAGAGGGCATAATAATAACTTATAAAAAATGAAATTTCACAAAAAATATTTAAAAGATGTTGTTTACGGGAGCATAGACGGAATAATAACAACATTTGCCGTGGTTTCAGGAGTTATAGGAGCTTCTTTGGGTCATGGTATTATTGTTATTTTGGGGCTTGCTAATCTTTTGGCTGATGGCTTTTCAATGGCTGTGGGGAATTACTTAAGCACAAAATCAGAAATTGAGAGAATAAATGAAAAAAGAAAAAGTTTTCATTCTGTGGTTAGAGAAAATCCTCTATTTGAAAAGGAAGAACTCAGAAAAATATTTATAAAAAAAGGATTTTCTGAAGAAACAATAAAACATTTGGTTGAGGAAATCACTTTAGACAAAGAGGCATGGGAAAGTTTAATGATAAGCGAGAAATATGGTGCTTACGATGATATAAATCCGAAAAAAACCGCACTGGCGACTTTTATTGCCTTTGTTGTTGCAGGTTTTATACCGTTGGTGGCTTTTATTCTCGCATACTTTTTTGAATTTTTAAGAGAGCATGCGCTGTTTATCACAATCTTTCTAACAGCTTTATCTCTTTTTGCGGTTGGAACTCTTAAGGCGTACATTACAAAGAAAAACCCGATAAGAAGCGGTTTGGAAACTTTCCTTATAGGTGGTTTCGCAGCTTCAGTTGCTTTCTTGGTTGGATTTTTACTGAAAGATTTAGTCGCTTAGTTTTAAAATTTTCTTAAGGACAATTTTTAGCAGTTGAAATTTTTTTATAATTATAATAAAGGCCGGGCGTTAATTATTATAAAATTAACAACAAAGAATTTTAATGAAGAGTTTAAAGCTCGTTTAAAATTCTTCTTAAATATGAATTTTAATAAAAATAGAATGGGGCTTGCCGCAGGAAGTCTTTTTGCAACAATGCATTTTTTGTGGATTGTTGTTGTGGCTTTAGGAATAGGGAAGGTTTTGGTGGATGAGGTCATCTCTATACATTTTTTTACAGGAGCCTTTAATATTTTAGAGTTTAGTTTGGGCATGGCTTTGTTTGGTGTTGTCGGGGCTTTTATTTCAGGATATGTTACAGGATGGGTTTTTGCATGCTTTTGGAATCTATTCGGAAAAAACAAAGAAAATTAGTCTGTTCTCATATGCGGTATTTCAATAGTATAAAAAATACATAGGTTACACCTATGTATTTTTTATTAAGTTGTTTTTTATAAATAAAAAAAACGGGGATCCGATTGGATCTCCGTTTTAAGATTTTAGCCGAAGTCTAAGAACATTTGTCCTTTTTTGTCTGTGACTACAGCTGTTTTGCGTTCTTTTTGAGGCGGCAAACCTTTTTTTCTGTTTGCATTCATTTTTCTGTTGCCCCGAGCTCCGAAGTAACTTCCAAGGAACGACTTATAGACTTTTTTCATTTCAAAGTCGTAAGGCGCAACAACCATGTTTTTTGCTGAAATGAAGTCTAATTTTTTTAAGGCTTCATTTACTGAAGAAACAAGCAGTATCGCCGTGTTTCTATCCATACAGGAGCCGAATTTTTTATTGGTTTTGTTTAAAGCCAAAATCAGCCCTTGTAAGTGTATCGGCTTTATTTCATAAATTTCATTGCCAATAGGCATAACAGCCTCCGATGTATTGATTTTTCAAAAAACTAAGTGCAGTTATATTATACATCAATTCATAAAAAAGGTCAAATCAAATGAGGGTACAAGGTAGCAGATGGTGACGGTCGTCACCATCTGCTATTAATAGATTAACTATTAATATGATATGACAAATGCCGGGATGGCGGAGTCTATACCGCACGGAGTTAAAAGCTAAAATTTTTTAAAAAAATAACACCCGAGTTTATTCGGGTGTTTTTTAAGTTTTTTTAAACGGAAGCACCGTTGCAGATGGTTTTTTTGTGAAAGGCGGGGCAAAGACTGTTTTTTGGATGAAATTATTTAAAATATTGTGATGTTCCATTTGTTTGTCCCACATCATTTGGGATATTTTGATGCATGCGGCCATTGGAGTCTTGCATCTTTTTCGTTCCATGTCTATCTTCCATTGGAGCTGTCTTAGACGCTGTTGTTTTTTTCTTGGTCTTTGCGATATTACTTTTTCAATTTCCGTCAATCGCATTTTTTCAAAAGCTTCGGGGTCTGTTTTCGCAAGTTTTTTCCATTTATCAAAATCTAATGTGCTGTTTGTCATTTCAACCTCCTCTTGAGGTTTTAGGTTATATGTTGATAATACAACAAAAATAAGAAAAATCAATATTTTTAAAAAAGGAAAGTACAAAAAAGGGTTTTGGGTTTGTTTTTATCATAATTTATACTAAGATAAGTAATATATAAAAATATATTTAACTTCAATGAAAATAGGCATAATATCTCCATCTGCTCCGTTTACTCATACAAAAGAGAGAGAGGAGCAATTTAAACAAGGGCTCAAAACCATTGAGTCTTTAGGTTTTAGCTATACTTTGTCACCGCACGCCAAAAACTTTTTAAACTATGCATCAGACACAACAAAAAACAGATTAGAAGACATACATCGAATGTATGAGGATTCCTCGGTGGATGTCATAATGGCGTCAAACGGCGGCAGATGCGCCGGTAATTTACTTTCGGGGTTAGACTTTGACCTTATAAAAAAAAGCAATAAAGTTCTCGTTGGGTTTTCCGATATAACGGTTCTTTTAAATGCTGTATATAAAAAAACAAAAATAACGCAAATTCATGGTCCGATGATAGCTTGGGGATTTCATAAAAATGATAAATTGACCAATGAAAGTTTTAAAAAAGCAATAAATAAAAAAGAACAAGTTTTTTTACAAAGTGAGTTTGGTTCTTTTTTAAAAGGAAGCAGCATGGAGGGGGTTTTGGTCGGAGGAAGCCTGGCATCTTCTCAGGTTTTGTTGGGGACTTCGTATGAGCCGGACTGGGAAGGAAAAATATTTTTTTGGGAAGACACAGAGGAAATGATAAATAATTTAGACAGGATGTTAACTCATTTTAAAAATGCTGAAGTTTGGAGTAAAATTAACGGTATGATGATAGGGAATTTATATAATATTAAAAATGATTATTATGGCAAAAAAGTAGATGTTTTAGAAATGATAAAAGAACATTTTTCCGAGTATGATTTTCCGATTGTAAAAACAGAATTATTTGGGCATGGCTGTTCTTCAAATATTTCAATACCTGTCGGCGGGAGCATAAAAGCAAGTGAAGAAAAAGTGATTATTAGTGTGTAAATTTAAAGTATAAAGATGAAATTAAAAAAATATAAAAATTATATAAGTTTAATAAAAAATTCAGTTGGAACAAAAATGTTTCGTAATATTTTTGTTGAATCTGAAAATTCGGAAGAAGATATCTTAGGAGATGGCAAGCGTTCGTGCGCCTATTTTATTTCTTCTGTTTTAATGATATTTAACCTTATTGATAATAAAAAAGCGCCCCATGCAAAAGTGGAAGGCTTGCTTAAAAATATGGAGGACTTTGGGTGGGAGAAAATTGATGAAGATAATCTGAAGGCAGGCGACATAATAGTTTGGGAAAATTTTAAAGGTGAGGGAGACCGTTACTTCACTGATCATTTAGGGTTTTATATCGGGGATGATGTTGTTATAAGCAACGATTCAAAAAAAAGGTATCCGATTGAACACCACTACACTTATAACGGAAAAAGAAAAATAATCTCTTGTTGGCATTGGCCGAAATTTGAGTAACGAAAAAGCCGTCCTTTATTTGAAGGGCGGCTTTTTAAAATATTAGTGTGATATTTTTGAATTTAAAATCGTGGGGCTTGCATCATTTTTTCTGAGCAAATTATAAGCATATCTGCTGTTTGTTTCCATCCACAATGAAAATGCAAATAAAGGTTCAAAATTAACTTTACGCATAGTTAAAAGAATATCGGTTAGATTTATAAATTTCTTTGAAAGTTCAAAGTACAACTCTTTATTTTTGCTTGAGCGCGAATTTGATAACTCAAAATAAGCAGACTTGCCTAAAGACACAAAATATCCGGGGCTTACTCTCTTTTTTTCTGTTTGTTCCGGGAAAAATCCTGAAAATAAAAGGCACTTATCTCCCACCTCTTGGAGTTTGGCTGATCTTGCGTGCCCGACTTCAAAAGATCCGCGGAGGTATTCTGTCGCCATTACACTTCCTGTAATTTCAGATTTTTTCATAAAACGTATAAGCATAAATACCAGATAGTTTTGCAAGTCTTCTCCGAGGTTATGTTTTGATGCGTGTTCCGCTTCTTTGACGAATTTATACCATTGAGAAGTTAAGCTTGGACCTGTTATTATCGTTTTCATGCTCGTCTCCTTTATAAAGGTGCTAAATGCCATACTACAACAATAAAAGATTTTATTCAATTGTTATTTGGCTGTTCAGATTGTATAATTAAAAGCATCATTGACCAATTCGCTTTAGTTATCTATATTGGATTTATATGAAGAAATTTATTAAAACAAAAGAGAATTTTATATGTGAGCATTGTAAAAAATATGTAGAGGGGACGGGGTATACTAACCATTGTCCTTTATGTCTTTTTTCAAAGCATGTTGATGTAAACCCGGGTGACAGAATGTCGGAATGCCACGGTATGATGGAGCCGGTTGGGGCGGAAACGGAAAAAGGAGTTGATTATGTAATATTAAAGTGCCAGAAATGCGGACATAAGAAAAGAAACAAATTAGCTGAAAATGATGAGATTGATGTTATTATCAAATTAGCAAAGGACAGAAATATTTAAAGCAAAATAATAACTTAAAAAATGGATACACTTCCTTCAGAAGAAATAAAATCTCGTCTTGATATAGTGGATGTAATATCAGGATACATTAAGCTGCAAAGAGCAGGCGGCAGTTTTAAAACTGTCTGTCCTTTTCATAACGAAAACTCTCCTTCGTTTTTTGTTTCTCCCGATAAACAGATTTTCAACTGTTTTGGGTGCGGCAAAGGCGGTGATATGTTTAGTTTTGTTATGGAAATGGAGGGGGTTGAATTTGTTGATGCTTTAAGAATATTAGCCAAACAGGCCGGAGTGGAGCTTAAGAGGGTAGACCCGAAGATTCAAACAGAAAGAACAACTTTACAGGAGATATGCGTAGATGCCGCAAGATACTTTTTTAAAAATCTTTATTCAGATGCGGGCAAAAACGCATTAAAATATTTAGAAAAGAGAGGGCTGACAAAAGAAACCATAGAGGAGTTTAAAATAGGGTATTCTTTTGAAAGTTGGGACGGTCTGTACAACTTTTTAACTCTAAAAGGATACAAACCGGAGATGATAGAAAAAGCCGGGCTTTTGGTTGTAAGCAACAAATCGGGAAAGAAAAAATATTTTGACAGGTTCAGAGACAGAATAATGTTTCCAATATCAGATGCCAACGGTTACATAGTGGGATTTACAGGAAGATATTTAACCAAAAAAGAAAATGAAGGCAAGTATGTAAATTCTCCTCAAACTCCTGTGTTTGATAAAAGCAAAATCTTGTATGGTTTGGAAAAGGCTAAGGTTAATATAAAAAAAGAAGGGTACGCTCTTTTGGTGGAGGGGCAAATGGATGTTATTTCCTGCTGGCAAGACGGGATTAAAAATGCAGTGGCGTCTTCGGGTACTGCGCTTACGCAAAGCCAAACAAAACTTTTAAAAAGATATTCAAGTAATTTAAAAATAGCATTTGATATGGATGATGCGGGAGATATGGCGACAAAAAGAGGAATTGATGTCGCATCTGGCGAAGGACTGAATGTTTCTATTGTCAGAATACCGGACGGCAAAGACCCTGCTGATTTTGTTTTTTCTCATAAAGGGGAGTTAAAAGAAATATTAGAAAAGTCTATGCCAATTATGGAGTACTATTTTGAAACGGCGCTTGCAAAACATGACCCGAAAGATTTGGACGGCAAGAAAAAAATATCAGAAGAGCTGCTTTTAAATATCAAAAAAATACAAAACAAAGTGGAAATGTATCATTGGCTTGATAGACTGGCGCAAATATTAAATACAGATGTAAAATATTTAGAAGAAGACATGGCAAGTATGAAGTTCGATGCATACGCCAAATACGCTCAGCCAAATATACAAATACAAGAAACAAAAACACCAAAAAGCAATGATGGGGTCTTTATATCTCTTATGGCTTTTTTAATAAAAGATTCAAGCAAGCTGGCTGTTTTAGAAGATTCTGATTTTATGGATTTTTTGGAGGAAAACAAAGAGGTCTCTTATGGTTTAATCAATGAAAATCTCCTTTCTTTATTTGATTTTCTTAGAAAATGTGCTAAGATAGGTCAGATTTCTGAGATATTAAAAAAGGCGGACGAAACGCAAAGAAGTCTTTTGAATCCGGTAATTCTGCAGTCCGAAATGATAGACGACTCCATAGATATTGATTTTCAGATTAACTTTTGCTGCAAAAAGATAAAAGAAGACATACTCAGGCTAAAAAGAAAAAATTTGCATTTTAAAATAAAAGAAGCGGAAGAAAAAGGAGATGCTGAGGCCACAGACAAATATTTAAAAGAGCTTAAACAAATATAAATTTTACAATCTAATTGGTTTTATTTAAACTATGGTAAAAACTAAAAAAACAAAGATTAAAAAAGCAACTCTTAAAAAACAAACAAAAAAAACTGTTTCAAAAAAGAAGACGGTAAAACCTGCTAAGAAAAAAGCGGTAAAAAAACCAGCACTTAAAAAGAAAGCGGTTGTTAAGAAAAAATATTTAAAAAAGAAGCCCGTTGTTTCTAAAAAAGCAGCTCAGAAAAAAAAGGTTAAAGCAACAAGAAAAAAAAAGACAGCCACAAGAAAAGTAAGAAGAACAAAAGCTGAGTTGGAGGATTTGAAAGAAAAATTTCAAGCTTCCGTAGAGGAGCTTGTCGTAAGAGGAAGACAAAGAGGATTTGTAACTCACGCTGAAATTTTGCGCATGATGCCAAATATTGAAGAAGACATAGATGCTCTTGAGGATTTGTACGACAAATTAAGCGAGGCAAATGTTGAACTTGTTGAAGCAAGAGATCTTCTCCAGTTGCCGGAAGAAGAAGAAAAAAAGAGAGGTCCCAAAAGGGGGCTTGAGGAGATAAATTTAACACAAGACTCCGTGCAGATGTATCTTAGAGAGATAGGTAAAATTTCGCTTTTGAAAGGAGACGAAGAAAAAGAATTGGCAAAGAGGATAGAAATGGGAGACGAAGAAGCAAGACAAAAGCTTACTCAAGCAAACTTAAGGCTTGTGGTTTCTATTGCAAAAAGATACATAGGCAGAAGCTCTCACTTAACTCTTTTGGATCTTATTCAAGAGGGCAATATAGGGCTTTTTAAGGCTGTTGAAAAATTTGACTATAAAAAAGGATTTAAATTTTCCACTTATGCAACATGGTGGATAAGGCAGGCGATAACAAGAGCGCTCGCCGACCAAGCAAAAACTATCAGAATTCCTGTTCATATGGTGGAAACAATTTCCAAATTCAATCAGGTAAAAAGAAGGCTTATTCAAGACTTGGGAAGAGACCCTCTTGCAGAAGAAATAGCGTCAGAAATGGGAATTGAATTGGTAAAAGTAAGGCACATTATGCAGATCTCGCAAGACACGATATCTTTAGAAACTCCTTTAGGAGCGGACTCCGACGAGTCAACTTTAGGTGAGTTTATCCCGGACGAAAAAGAAATATCACCGGACCAGTCAACAGCAAGAAGTCTGCTTAAAGACCAGCTAAACGACATAATGGACGACTTGAGCCCAAGAGAGCAAAAAATATTAAGTATGAGGTTTGGTCTTGAAGATGGAGTTACTCACACGCTTGAAGAAGTGGGTCAGGAGTTTGGCGTAACAAGGGAAAGGATAAGACAGATAGAAGCAAAGTCGCTTGAAAAGATAAGAAACAATGACAAGTTAAAAAAATTGGAAGAATACTAAAACGAAGAATTTAGAATACAGAATACGAAACATACAAAAAACCACAGTTTTCATTGTGGTTTTTTGTTTTTCTTTACCCTAAATCCGTAAAAATAAAAGATGTTTTGGTGGGTACTATGTAGGAAATAAAAATTTATAATTAAAAAATTCTCATATTAATTTTTTAATGGATTTTTGTTGGCTGAAATAGGAAGTCAAAATTTTTTGTGCTATTATAAAATAGATTTAATTTAAGATTAATTTTACAAGGAAGTGAACCGTACCTAAAAAGGCTTACTCTTTTTTTAAATATAGATCTCATTAGAAATTTAACAATACACGCATTGTTAATAATAGTTTTTTTGCGAAGGTAATGGCAATTGCATTAAAATAATATATAAATTTTCAACAAAATGGAATCAATTGAACATACGCGTCCGTGGGGATCATTCATTGAATTTACCAAAAACAAGTTGTCAACGGTAAAAATTCTTATTGTGAATCCAGGCGAGGAATTTAGTCTGCAGTATCATAAAAACCGTGAAGAATTTTGGTATGTACTCTCAGGATCTCCAACAGTTATCATAGGTAATGAAAAATTTATTGCAGAGAAAGGTGACGAATTTATCGTGAAAAAGGGCGAGAAGCATCGCATTAGCGCAAAAGATACAGAGGTGCGAATCCTCGAAATATCTTTTGGAGAATTTGATGAAGATGATATCGTGAGAATAGAAGATAAGTATGGACGTACTAATAAAATATGATTGAATTGAAACGAGCAAAAGAAAATCCAATCCTTTCACCTAATAAAGATATAGGGTGGGAATCAAAGGCTGTTTTTAACCCAGCTGCTATTTTAGATGATGATAAAGTCTATCTTCTTTACCGAGCAATAGGAGAATACGATACATATATTTCACGCATAGGTCTGGCAATAAGCAATGATGGGGTGAACTTTGAAAGAAAAAATGAAAACCCGGTTATAGAACCGCAAGATGATTATGACAGGTGGGCTTGCGAAGATCCGCGTGTCACAAAAATAGATGACACATTTTATATCACATACGTTGCTCTTTCTGTAAGAATAAGAGAAGGAGGAAAGCCAACTTACGAAATAATACATAATTTAAATTCTCAAACTGCACTTGTTACGACAAAAGATTTTGTTAAATTCGAGCGGCATGGAATTATTACTCCAAAAAATTCTGACAATAGAGATGTGGTGATCTTTCCGGAAAAAATTGACGGCAAATTCGTAATTCTGCACAGACCTCATCGTTGGTGCAAAAATTGGTTTAAGGATCCGAAATCCAAAAAAATTGATGTTGCTATCCCTGTGCCTTTTGAAGAGTTGCCTCATAGACCGGCAACGTGGATTGCATACTCTTCTGATCTGAAGAGCTGGTCTAATTGTGAATTACTTATTCGCTCCAGTCACGAAAATGATGAAAAAACCGGACCGGGCGCGCCTCCAATCAAAACAGATAAGGGCTGGCTTTTAATTTATCATCATGTAAAAAAAGATGAAAAAGGCAGGATTATCTACACAGCTAAAGCTGCTCTTTTAGATTTAAAAAATCCTTCAAAAATCATTGCCAAGATCCCTTATCCGATTTTATTTCCTAAAGAGGAGTACGAAGTGAAGGGGGATGTAAATAACGTTGTTTTTCCTACAGGCGTTTTAGTTAAAGATGGCGAGCTCTTTGTATATTATGGAACAGCAGACAAGTATTGCGGTTTGGCAACCATCAAATTAGATGAGATTATAGATGAGCTGCTGCGATATCGTACTATCTAATCTTTTTTAAAGAGAGTACTAAATAACGAGCTGTAAGACATAAGATGCTAGAATACACAAAAAACCACAGCGAAAGTCGTGGTTTTTTTATTGACGGATGATTTAATCTCGTATAAAAAGCAGCCTATTTATTTAGGTCGCTTCATTGAGTTATAGCATCAAGAAGTAATTGTAATGCTTTTTGGCGAAAGTATTTTGGAGGTCGTGGAGCCTATCCTTACTTCAAAAGCAATTTGAAGTCTTTCTGGAGGAACTATCCATTTCATAATTCCAGGGTATCCTTTTAAAATACTAAATGGGGGTTTTTCGTTGGAAAGAAGTTTTTTTGCTGCCTACTATCGTTCTTATTTCACATTCAGATATTATGACTTCACTCCTTTATAGCAAATATAAAAAACGGTCGGCAGTTTATCTGCCGACCGTTTGGTTGATGGAAAAATAATTTACCCGAATCCGCTCAGGTAACCCATTTTCCCGATTTTATCAACCTGGCTAAGAACGATATTGGTGGCCGTGTTGATAGTGGCGTCGCCGGCGTCGATGTTGTACGCGTATGCGACATTAGCGGATTGTCCTTTCCCAATGAGACCGACATAGATTGTTTTCTTCGCAATCGCGAATCCGATGGCGTCATCGGTGGTGATAACAATCGTATCGAAGGACTCTTCGTCCGGAATGGTGACCGCAGAAGCAGTACCTCCCTGGGACATCCCTTGTATTGACACAACAGAGAAAGGTGCAATAGTCGTTTCGACGGCTGCCATTGCGGGTATGGACGTGATAGCGGCCAATAGGCCACCAATGAAGATGATGCTTAAGCTTTTCATCTTCATAGTAGGGTCCTCCTTATATGGTTAGTTTAGGGATTCCTTGATTAACAATTAAAAGAGCTTTGCTTCCATGCTTTTTTAAGAATAACACGCACGATGAATGCGTCAATGAGATTATCCACAATTTATTTATATAAAGAATCTATTTTGCAGTATTTAAATTTATTTTCTAAAAATTGGATAAGTTATTGCAAAAACTAAATATTTTTGTATAATGTAATGAAGCAATTCAAAAGTTGCTTTTTAATATTCCGCGATGACAGACGCAGTGTCTGCGCCCGCGGGATTAAATAATAAGTATACACATATTCCGCGATGACAGACGCAGTGTCTGCGCCCGCGGGATTAAATAATAAGTATACACATATTCCGCGGTGGCGCAGTGGTAGCGCAAACGACTGTTAATCGTTGGGTCGCAGGTTCGAATCCTGCCCGCGGAGCCAAATAGGACGCCCCATGGAACCTAGCTTAAACGCTATGATCGAGGTGCGTCAAAAAGCAAGAGCTCTAAAAAGCCTTTAAACATTGCTTTATGCTGTTTCTAGACATAGGCGCAATATTCTTATATTTACTAAGCTGACCGAGGTGGGTTAGCTGTTTTTACTCATAATTTTCTTTATATTTATAAAAATATAAATATAACTGGTATTTCATAACTGCAGAAGTCAGACTTCTGCAGTTTCCTTAATCTTTTTTATTCCCCCATTTTTGCTATTATTATATGTAAGATTGTATTTTTATTATTAACAATAAATTAAACGCTATGCAGGAATTTGTAATTAACATTATTAAACAGAATTTAGTGGATATTATATGGATAGTTGTCTTGTTCTTTCTAGGTAAATTAATTTTAAAATTAATTGTAAGACGACTCGCGTTGATGGTTGATGATGGAGATGATGAGCATGTTTCTCAGAAAGAGAAAAGAGCGGAAACTTTGGGTAATGTCATTACATCAGTCGGAAATATTATAATTTATTCTATTATTTTATTTATGGTTTTGAATGTATTTGGCGTTGATATAAGACCGATTTTGGCGAGCGCTGGAATTATTGGTTTGGCAATAGGTTTTGGCGCCCAATCGCTTGTTAAAGATTTTGTCTCTGGACTATTTATTTTGGTTGAGGATCAGTATGGCATAGGCGATAGAATAAAAATAGGTAGCTTTGAAGGAAAAGTTATTACAATCACAATGCGCTCCACTGTACTGAAAAACGAAGAAGGAAAAGTATATTATATATCCAATGGATTGATCAAAGATGTTATTAATATGTCTAAGCAGAAAAAATCCCAAAAATAAAATAATAGGATACATTAAATACTCTCATATCGTGTGCCATTTATTCTATTCAAAGTGACCGAGGTGCGTCAGAATATCTTAAAAAATACTTCAAAGCCTTTAACGGTCTAGAGGTTCTAAGTACTGAACCGAGTGGGGGGAGCAAACTTGACAAATAGCACTTTACGTGCTATTTTTGTTTTATCTTTTATATTACAGCGGTGGAGAAAACACTATGAATGCTGCAGATGAAATTAAGGTTGGTTCGAATGTGATTGCTGTAAAAAATCTTCCTTTAGCATTGTCTTCTGGTACAGATATCAATGAGGGTACAGTCGGCGTTGTTAAAGAAGTGAATCAAGGTGGTCAAGAGGGCTATTGGTTACATGTTCATTTTGAAACCAGTAGCGGACGAAGACCTCGCAATTGCGTTCCTTCTGAAATAGAGCTCAAAGAATAAAAACGGATTGTATTATAAATAATCTGTATTAATTCCTCAGTTTCGTATTTGCGAAATTGGGGGTTTTTTTATCCAAAATTAAACTTTTTTTTCTAAAAAAATTCCAACATCGTCCCAAATAGCGAGCAATACAAAATAAAAACATTCAAAAAAGAGTGTTTTTATTTTGTATTGCTCCCAGTATGTTAAGTTAACAAACTTTTAAAATCACTCTACGAGTTTTATGATAATTCCATGTTTACTCGCGCTTTGCAAACACCTCGCGTTGGTCGCTCACATCCGTTCGTGATACTTGCTCAGTGTTACTTTGTGTTCGCTCGGTGATTACTTGAGTTTAGCGGTAATGCAAAAACGTTTGACAAATGATATTAATATACTATAGTTTATAGTAAATAACTGAAATAAGGAGGTGGATAAAATGTTTAGAGTGATTGCAAAGTGAACTCCCCGGCGTGGATTTGAAGTCGTTGAATACCCTTACATATTTTCTTGTGAAGCGACCACAAAGATGAAAAGAACAGTTGGCCTATCAGGGAGGACTTGCGTTACCTTTTTAAGAGAGTCTGGTTTCTGCGACGGTGGGAAGTTAAGTTATATACTATTACACCAAATCCAGAAGGAAGGGGCGGGGTAAGTATTCCCGCAAAAGACATTGTAGACGAGCTAGAGTGTACCATCACTCGAGATGGAAGAAAGGAGCTACAGCAAGAACAGATGGAAAGAGTCAGAGAATTTGTTTAACCAATTCCCACAATAGGAGCTAGTGACATATTAGCTCCTATTTTTTAAATAATAATATTAACATCACTACTATTGTACAATTATTCAAAAATCAATTAATATTATAGCAATATAAAAAATAAATTATGAACAAAGATGTAAAAATAAATAATGATGTTGGCGCAGATTATAGTTCTGGTGTTAAAATTGAAAAAGTTTTTGGTGGCTATTTTTCAGACCAAAAGAATATTGATGATTTTATTCGAATTGGCATAGAGCCGATTCTTGAAAAATTTAAAAGCAAAAATGAGATAATTATTGCTGATTTTGGTGGTGGTGCAGGTAATTTAGCTGAAGGTGTGAAGAGTTTTTTAAATCAACAATTTGAAATTATAAGTATGGTTGTTGTTGACGCTAATCCCGATTATCTTAAAGAAGCTCAGAAAAAAAATTTGGACACAGTAGAAGCAAATCTTTTGGAATACTCTAATTTAGAGGGCTATGATCTAATTATCCAAAGAGCTGTTTTGCATTACAACGAAAGTCCTAAAAAACAAAAACAGTTATTGAGAAATATTAAAAAATCTTTAAACAAAGAAGGATATTTTGTATCTCAGCTTAGTACCGGGTCTAAAGAAAATTGTGCCATGAGAAATGAGATAGTGAACCAGGCAGGGTTGTTGCCTCATGGCGGCAGAAGAACTCATTTATGGATATCTCCCGAAGAATATACCGACCTTCTATCTCAAGTAGGATTTGAAAATAATAAAATCGCTGGATTTGCTAAAGGCGGTAGTTGGACAATCAAAAAAATGTGGGACCGCTTTAATAAAAATACAGAGAGTGAAGTATTTTCTAAAAATGATAGGGACGAAATATCTAGATATAATGAAAGAAAAAATGCTTTTTTCTCAAATGGTATTAAAATTATCAACAAATATTTAGACACATCCGATAAAGAAACATTAATGATTGAGCAAAGTGGTGAAGATTTTACTATTAGCTATCAATATCCAATTTTTGTAAGTTCAAATTAATATGCCACTAATTAAATTACATAGGAAAAATAAACCTCAAGATATAAACGGGGGGGCGAAGAAGAAAAAATATTAAATCTGACAAAGGAGTTTTTTAATTTGTCAGAGGGGAAAAGGTACCTGACACCTTTTTCTTCCTTTTTCTTCTTGAAGTTATTAAGGTTATAACAGGGTTTTCTAATCCAGTTATGTTTAATGCAAAAGCTGAATTGGATTTTTCATCTTTTGAGTTAAATAAAACTCATATACCGAAAAAGAGAGATTGTTCTCTTTGTGGTAAGAAAGGTTAAAGGAGGTAGATTGTGAAGTATAAAATATCAGATAATGTAGTAACAACAGATAAAAAAAGTGGCATTATACAAAATACCAAAAATGGTAATAGGTTGTTGGTTTCAGATGAAGTTTTGAGTCTCCTGGGTTTCTTTTTGGAACCGAAAAAGCTTGATGATGTTTTGCTAGAATTTATTGAGGAAGACAGAGAAGGCATAAAAACATTTTTGGAAGAGTTAATTGAAGAAGGAATGCTCGTTGTTTCTCAACAATTAGATTCAGAATTTAAATGGTCAGAAATTTCTGACAGAGCTATGGTTGAAAGACCAATGACTTCATTTTTTAGTTGTCCTATAAGAGATATTCATGATATTGATGATGAAGATATTGTCTTCGTAGGAGTTCCATTTGATTTAGGAACTACTGGTTATCCTGGCGCGCGATTTGCTCCTGATAAAATACGAGATATTTCATCAAGTTTATTTGAATATCATGCAGATATATTCTCAGGCAAAACAAAAGGGTGGTTTTCTGCTAATGAAAACAAGATTGTTCTTAAGGAATTAAATCTTGCTGACATTGGAAATGTATTACTTAATGTTGGAGAGGATTTTGAATCTTTTTATAATAGGGTTAGCTCTGTATTGGATATTATTTTAGAGAGCAAAGCTTTTCCTGTTGTAATCGGAGGAGATCATTCAATAAGTTACTCAGTAATTCGTTCATTGAGTAAAAAATATGATAGTGGTGTGTCTATAATTCATATTGATGCTCATACAGATCTTGGAGATTTAGTTCCAGATATTTCTAATAATCATGGAAATGTATTTTCAAGAGTAATGAAAGAAGAGTTAATTAATGGATTGCATCAGTTTGGCATAAGAGGTTGTATTGGAGAAAAGAATAGCTCCGATAACTATTCAATGTATTCTCTTGCTCAGATAAAGTCTATAGGTCTAGATGAAACAATATCTTGCCTGGATAGGAATGAGAAATACTACCTAAGTATAGACATAGATGTACTAGATCCATCAATTGCTCCAGCCACAGGAACGCCTTCGCCAAATGGAATGACTCAGGATATGTTATATGATTTATTATTCAAGGTTGCAAGTACGTTTAACATAGTGGGATTTGATCTTGTTGAAGTAAATCCTATGATGGAAACAGATGACAGAACTAGTAATCTTGCTCATGATGTCATATTTCATGTATTGAAAAATGTATTCAAATAGTATTAGTAAGTACAAAAGGGATGTTATGTAAAATAACATCCCTTTTTTTATTTTTTTGAAACAATGATCAACCATCTTAGTTGTATGTCAGTATTTTTTTCTGGATACCATAATTCATCGTAATCGAACCAAAGCCTGAGAAATATTATTTTTTGCATTGAAATTATTTCTCCGCATTCAGGATCTGCCAAGAATATTCTATCTTTAGTTACTTTTTCTAAAACACTGAAATGACCCAAATATCCTTTTTGCATCCATGATAATATTATTACATTTTCTTTTGTGTTTAGATTTTTTAGGTCTTCCCATGACGCATTATTTTTCTCTTTCACAGCAAAGCCAAGCTCTTCCAATGTTTTTGCCAGCTCTGTGTTCGATAATCCATCTCGTTCTTTATACTTGGACGCTTGATTTATTTTATTCATACTTATATTAGTTCCAAGATAATCAGACACCATCTTTATACTTGCTGGTCCACATCCTATGCTATCTCTTTGTTTTATTGGTTTTATTTTTGTATTTTTCATATTTCATATTTTATTTCTATATTTTCAATTATATCATTTATAATGGTGTTTACAAAAATGTAACTATGCTTTTAAATAATTAGGAATTATAAGATAATTATAGTATTATCACTATTATCAAACAATATTAGAAATTTAAAAAAGGGGACACATCCAAATATGCTTATATCGTGTGCCATTTGTTCCATTTGAAGTGACCGAGGTGCGTCAAAATATCTTAACAAATGCTCCAAGAAAGCCTTTAACGGTCTAGGGGTTCTAAGTACTGAACCGAGCGGGGGAGCAAAAATATAAAAAGTCCTCCTTGTGAGGGCTTTTTATATTTTATTTTAAATTACTTATATAATATAATTAAATAATTATATTTGAATCTATAACCCAAACATGATACTCTTGGAATAGCGGTTTTCAATTAGGAGCTTAAAATGGCTAAACATAATACACGCAGTCCATATGACTTAAGTGCATCTGTAATTTGTAGCATCAAACAACACAAACGAGAAAGAATCAAGTATCCAACAAGTTATTCGCAAAGAGTCTCCCCGTATGACTTATCTGCCCATGGCGGATTGGCAAGTTTGGCTGAAAAAGTTAAACTAAAAAAATTTATTAGCCGACTATAAAGTCGGCTTTTTTTATTTTCCCAAAATAGAAGTTCCGTGGAAAAAAGGTGTCAGAAAAGAAAAACCCCGCGATATTTTGCGGGGCTGGTTTTTACCTTTTGTCGTTTTTTAAATCGACAATCGGTGATTAGGAAGTTGGCGTAACTCGTTCATTGAGCTGCTTCATTGCAGTTTCAAGGAGTGTCATCGCCATGTCAGCTGCTTGAGTTTCAAGCTCTATTAGTCGATCATGGCTGATAGTCGGGATTGAAACCTGTGGCGCTTCATAGTCGAGATCTGGAGCAATTAATCCATCGAGGATCTTGTCCCAAAGCTCAAGCGCTTCTTCTTTTGTTGGGGCGCTGACTTCAACATTTGTTTTGTCGTTACTGCCATTTTCAGCTGGGTAAAATTGAGCAACCCCTTCAGCATTACCGAGACGATATAGTCCTGATCTGCGACGCAGACCACTAATGCCAATCACTGAGTCCACTTCAACACGAACAACATGTTTCTTGAGATTCTCGGGAGGTTCTGCCCATCTCTCGTTAGCAGATATTGCAGGGTTGCCATTTACCATGCGTAGATAAGTATCACCGACACGGTAACTTTCACTACCGTTAGGGTTTGTTTTTTTACTTACCTCAATTCCTGCAGCTTTTAAAAAGAACTTAATGTTCATTTCAGTCTCCTTTTATATCCTCGTGCCCTTTTAGAGGATTCATAATCATCAATGGAGTAGGGCTAACATCCAAGCGCAAGGATAGCATATATTTAAGTATATGTCAAGTCCAGCGTCGTGATGGTTGACAAAAAAAGGGTAATTATGTATAATATGCAGTACTTAATTATTATAAATATAAAAATTTAGAAATTATCTTACAAACAGTTCTTTACAATATAGGAGATTTTTTTATGCAAAAATCTGAAAAACTCACTCAAAGAATTAGAAGTAGTGCGTATTCTTTATTTATTGATGAATTTTTTGAATCTACATTTCTTTGGATTCTTTTTGCCGTCATGTGGCTTGGTAGTGTTGGTGTGTCGTTGTATTCTTTATTTTTTGGAGATGGTTCTAAAGAATATGGAATTTTTTATCTTCTCGCCTTTGCTTTTACCTTGACGATAGTTATGTTGCTTTTTTCTCACAATGATAAGTCGGATGATTAGGCAGACAATAAAAACATGGAAGTGGTATATTTTATTATTATAGCCTGATTACTTAAAGTGATCAGGCTTTTTTTGTCTAAATTTTCTGAGCATTTGACTTTTTGTATAATGTGTGGTAGTTTAAATATAAATTCATTTACAAATTAAAGGAGTAGGTCATGCCTGTGCTAATTCGTTCCAAGTCCGGCAACGCGCCAACTGTGAGAATATCAACCGTCATAGTTTTGATGGTTATTGGAATCACGATGTTTTTGAGCTCTGTCTTAAGGAGTAATCAAGACATGTTAAAGGAGAATGTTTGGGAAGCTTCTCTTTCGAAGGAAGAAGTCATCCGGATTGAAGATGTTCTGAAAAAGTTTGAAGATATGGCCCATACTTCAACAAAAGGACGCAACGGATTATATGTTGTGAAAAAAAATGGTAAAACGCACATTTATGAAATTCTTGCGGTCAAGGGTAACGGCATGTTAGTTAGAAAGTCTTCATGGCAAATCATCGGTACTCCAAAAATTTTAAATAAAAAATTTGCATACAATATCACCGAAATACACCACCCCGGTGAAAAAGAATATGCAGAAATTGCTGTACGATTTTTACTGCAACAACGATAAATTTTTTGATCAAATAATTTATCAAAACCCCCACTTATACAAAGGTGGGGTTTTTATTATGACGATATGATAACGGGGAATTTTATTAAAAAATGTAAATTTTAGATAGGGAAAATAAATAAAAAAACACACCAAGGTTTTAAGCTTGGTGTGGTAGTATTTTGACTTTTATAACTACGCTGTTATGCTCTCAACCGCACTTTCAATTGCAGTTATAATGATTTGTTGGAATTGTCCCGGCGCAACATATATTTCGCCCAAAATCCCGTCTATGATAACCCGGCCGCTGAATCCATCTAATGTCAGAGACATAAAAATGTCATCATTCATTAAGAGGTCTATCTGCATAGATGGAGTTCCGTCTTCCAGTTCACTTAAATATATTTTAGGGTGTAACTCCCACTCTTTGATTTCTTTGATAAAATCAGGGGTGAAAATCCTGTTTGATAATTGCTGAACGACTTCTTCGCGGCGCTTTTTTCTGCCGGAAAGCATACCTTCTACGCCGCGATTTTCGGCGCTGGCAGTATCAACATATTTTAGGATATTTCGGAGTAGTTTTTCTTCGGTATAAACGAGTCCGTCTACATGATAAATACGATTTTTAGTTGCCCCCCATTTACCGCTTGAAAGCACGGCTTCCATAATAGTTCTTTCTGCGAGAGGGATTTGGATTTTTGGGTTTTCAGTTGTTAACTTACGTAGAAGAACAAGACCATTTATTCCGGTTTTCTCGTTGAAACAAAGCACGACACTTTGCATCGGCTTGAGGCGTTGCAAAGAAGACAGCACTCTATTAATATTTTTCATGATTTATCTCTCCAGTAGGGTATAAAAGTTTGCTTATATTGTGAAAGGTCAAAGTACAATTATTATGTTATATATAATACACTAATATTAAAGCTTTGTCAAATTTTGTAGCATTGCAGCGCCAAGTTTACACTTACTTTCTTTCCTGACTTTTCACTCCAAACACCTCAAATGGTGTATTTGAGGTGTTTGGAGTGCTGAATGGGTAAAAAACAAAAGGAGTCGCCGCTTTTTGCGGTGACTCCTTGATTTTTAAGCTTTTTTGGAATTTAATAATAAATTTATTGACATGCTTTTTTTGGTATGCTTTTATTTATTTAGACAAATAAGCACAAATACGGAGGTCTGAAATGCTCATTTTGAAAACAGGATCCGTCAAACAAACTATATCTGATTTGGACGGCAAAAAATTTAATGTTTATCAGGTAATTGTTTGTGATGAAAAAGGAAGAAATCAAGAACTTCAAGATTATGGTAATTTTGTTAATTTGAGAAAAGTTGAAATTATAGCTCATCGGGGACGCTCAGTTAAGAAATTGAATATTGACTTGAATACTCATCAAAGTATTGTGGATTTTCTTAATTATTATCATGCTAAGCAGGATTTATCTTTTGACTGCTACTCTTTTGTTAATATGGCGCATGAAGTCAAACAACACCACAAAATGATCTTAGAAGATTTTTGGGATATTAAACTATACCAGAAACGATTAAAAATTGGAGATGTAGTTTTTCTTGTTAATAAAAAAAGTAATTATTTTTATCATGCGGCAATTTATATCGGTTTTGGCTTGTATGTCTCGGTGTATGGGGTAGGCGGCGATATGGAAATTTCAACGCTAAAAGATATGAAAAAAGATTTTGGCGCTGAACTTGTTTTGACGGCAACGCCTAAAAAAATAAGATGAGGGAAGTATAGCTTCCCTCATTTTTTTATTTTTAAAATTTTAAACTTATTTTATTCTGACAATAAGTAAAGAAAATTGATTTATCATTTTTTATTTTCTGGAGTATAATAAAAAGTAATTAAAATTTCTTATGAATAATTCTATCTTGCGATTTTTAAAATATTTTGCGGTTGGGTTTTCTACGTTTTTAATTGATTTAGCTTTACTGTACCTTCTGACGGATGTTTTCTTGCTTAACTATCTTTTGTCTGCGGGGTTAGCGTTTTTGACAGCAATTTCAATTAATTATTATTTTAGCCGGAAGATTGTTTTTAAAAAAACAGAAATAGATTTTTCTAAAGGATATTATGGTTTTATCATAATTGCGGGGATAGGGCTTTTATTTGTAATTTTTTTGATGGCCGTTTTTGTAGAAATATTTAATTGGAATTATTTAATTTCAAGGATTTTAACGGCAGGTGTTGTAGGAATTTGGAATTATTTAATTAATTTATTTATCAACTTTAAAGTTGCGGGGAAGCATTAAATTGAAATTAAAAAAAGTCTATAAAAGCGTTTTTATTATTAAATAAATTTAAAAATATTATGCAAAATAATTTTGAAATAATAGCGCGAGCTATAATTATGAAAGATAACAAGATTTTGCTGTGTGCTGCAAAAGGCGCTGATTATTTTTTTCTTCCGGGAGGGCATATTGAGTTTGGCGAGTTTTCAGAAGAAGCTTTAAGAAGAGAGTTGGTTGAGGAGTTGGGGAAAGAGGCAAAGAGCGTTGAATTTATTGAAGTTCTTGAAAATATTTTTGTACAAAATGAAAAGAAAAGACACGAGGTAAATATGATATTTAAAGTGGAGTTTGAGGATTATAATCTTTCTTCCGCGGAGGATCATATTGAATTTTCGTGGCATAATATTTCAGATATATTAGAAGTTAATCTTTTGCCGGAGATTATGAAAGAAAAAATTTTAGGATTGATCAAGGGAAAAAATAATGAAAAATTATAAAAAAATTATTTTTATAATAAGTTTAGGCGTTTGGTTTTTGTGGATTAGTTTATTTTCTTCTTATGAAAAAATATCCGGTGCAAAAAACATATATGAACCGGAAGCAACCGGTGGATTTCCTTTGACTGCATTTTGGTATCCTCATTCTCCTATGGGGAGCAACTATCCTCCTTCCGAAAGCTGGTTTCCGTTTCTTCTGAATTTTTTATTTTGGCTTATAGTTGCTTTTGCTGTTTATTTTATTTTTAAAGATAAAATAAAAAATAAAAGATTTGGATGGTTTATTTTTTCAGCTATTTCTATTTCCATTGTTGGAACAGCTTATTTGGTATTGATGTATGATTAAATTTTTAAAGGAAAAATTTTTTGTTGTTTTGCTTCTGAGTGTTATTTTTACATTTAGTTCTTTGTTTTGGACGAGTGATAAGGTTTATAATCAAGAAGATTTAAAGAGCGTTGATCTTGGGTGGCCGATTAATTTTATTTCACAGAATCCGGCTTTTAGTCTTACTCCTCCGAATTCTTGGTTTCCAAAAGAGATGAGTTTTATGACGTTTCGAGAATACCCGACATCATTTAGTTTTATTTTATTTTTTCTTGATGTTATTTTTAGCTTTGCAGTTATTTTTGCCGTTGTATTTACTGCTTTTAAATTATATCCAAATTCAAAAATCTTGTATTATTCTTTCAGTACAAATGTAATAGTGGGTTTTATAATATTCGGTATTTTTCTTTTTATTTTTTCTTTTATGTTTTTGATATTTCAAGAAAAACTTAAAAAAGGAGTTGATGTTCCTTCTGAGGTAATAGAAAGGAAAATTCAAGACATGCCTTTCTTAAGCGGTAAAATAGAAGAAAATAAAATTAGAAGAGAAATTATTGAAGCCGGATATTGTGAGGTGTCGTCTGATTGTAAGGTTGTGCCGGCAAAATGTCCATTTGATTGTTTTGCGGCTGTTAATAAAAATGAGGCTAATCGCATAGAAGACATGATAAACAACTACCAGAGTTTTTGTATATACGGCTGTATTGAAATAAAAGGAGTTGATTGCGTAGATAACAGGTGTCAGATATTAAAATAAAATAAAAATATAAAGCATAGATTTTAATTTTAAATGCGGTTGACAATTGTTAGCTTTACACTTAGAGTGGTCAGTGGTACTTAAACTCACCAACTATTGGAGGTATATAGTGGAAAAGAAATATGCATATTTTTTTGTTGCTCACCCGGGGAAAACAAAGCAAGTTTCTGTAGATGTTGAAGTTGATTTTAAAGAAAACAACTCAGAAAATGTTACCTATGGCGAAAACGGTTCTGTTTTGGATGATGAGATAATCCCGCTCTTAAACAGCTTTACTGAGTCGGGGTTAAAAGCAAACTATACAAGTACAGGTTTGCATAGCTCTTGTCGTCAAGTTGAATATATTGGCGGGATAGATGAAGTCATTCATCGTATTCTCAATGAGTCTGAGCAATGATAAATAGACTCAATATAAAAGCGGTCATTAAATATGGCCGCTTTTAAATTCTTTAATTTATATTTTTATTATGGTAATATTGCAGTTATGTGATTTAAATATTTAGCAGTCTTAAATTAAAATTATGGAGAAGCAAAAAATATTAACAAAAAAAGAACGAAAAGAAATTAAACGACAAGCCAAAAAAGACAAAAAAGTGCATCAAGTACATGTAAAAAATACTAAAAAATACATTACGAAAAGCTTTATAGCTTTGATAGTCGTTTTGACTGTTGTCGGATTTTGGAAATTATCTCAACAGCCGGCTGATTCACCTTTAGCTTCTTCCGACCTTTTGCAAATACAAAATGATGATTGGACAAAAGGTAATATTGATTCTTCTATTGTTCTTGTTGAATATCTTGATTTTGAGTGTGAAGCTTGCGGAGCGTATTATCCGCTTGTTAAACGACTTTCAGAAGAGTATGGTAATAAAATGGTATTTGTTTCCCGGTACTTTCCTTTATCAGGCCATAAAAATGGAATGACAGCCGCTTTGGCGGTTGAGGCTGCGGGGAAGCAGGGAAAATATTGGGAGATGCATGACCTTTTATTTGAAAAGCAGAGAATTTGGGGAGAAAAAAAGATATCTGATCCAACTATTTTTGAAGGATATGCAAAACAATTAAATTTAGATATGGAGCAGTTTAAAAAAGATGTAGATTCTAAAGAGGTCAGAAATCGTGTAATCGGAGACAGGCGCGTTGGTGATAAACTTGGTGTAAATTCAACTCCTACTTTTTTTCTAAACGGTGAAAAAATACAAAATCCACGGGGATATGAAGCATTTAAGTCTTTACTTAATGAAGCGCTCTTAAAATAAAAATACGCATGAGAATTTTTGGCAATAAAAATAAAAAAGAAGAATCGGCGTCTTCAATAAGAAAGGATTTTGAGTATGTCTCTGAAGAGACGGTGTATTTGGATTCGGCATGCCAAACTTTGCGTCCTCAGCCTGTGCTTGATGCAATGAATGAATATTTTCACAAATATAATGCTTGCGGAGGAAGGGTAAAATATGAATGGGGTAGAAGGGTTGATGAAGAGGTTTCAGAAACCAGAGCAAAAGTTCTTGATTTTTTGGGTAAATCGGCAAAAGAATACCAGGTCGCGTTTACTTTAAATACGACTTATGGATTGAATATTCTTTTACATCAACTTCCGGTTGGGGTTTATAAGCAAGTTATAACATCAGAAGTTGAGCATAACTCTGTTTTTCTTCCAACAATCATTGCGGCCAAAAGGTTAAATATTCCAAGAAAAATTCTTTCAAGAGCTGAAGATGGTTCGTTAATATATGAGAAAGAGGGTCTAACGGGGGCAGTCGTTGTTGTAAATGCAACTTCAAATATTGATGGTAGAATTTTACAAAATGCAAAAACTCTTGCAAGCGATGTTCATAATGCGGGAGGTATTCTTGTTGTTGATGGCGCGCAAAGTATAGTTGGCAGCGCATCGCTTTTGCGTGAAGTGGATTTTGATGCACTTTGTTTTTCCGGTCATAAAATGCACGCTCCGAGTATAGGAGTTATTGTTGTAAAAAAACAACTGATAGATTCATTGGATCTTTCGTTTGTCGGTGGAGGTATGGTGGAGAAGCTTGATGAAAATAGTTTTTCTGCTCCTTTAAATGATCCGTTTTGCAAGCTTGAGCCCGGGTTACAGGATTTTTCTGGAATTATAGGTTTAGGCGCTTCGATAGATTGGCTGAAAACTTATAAGCCGGAAGGTTTGAAGCAGGAGGATCAAAAACAAAAACTTGCTGATATGGTTTTTGAGGGGATTTCTTCTTTGGAAGGCATAAATATTTTAAATAACAAACCAAGCGCCACTATAAGTTTTTATTCACAAGACATTGATGCGCATAGGTTGGCCGCCTTTCTTTCACAACAAGATATAATGGTGCGCAGCGGTTATTTTTGCTGTCATTATTATCTTCAAAATTTAAAGAAATATCCGCCTTTGTTGCGTGTTTCTTTAGGGTTGCAAAACACAGAAAAAGATGTAAAGAAATTCCTCGAAGTTTTAAAAAAAATTATTAATAATGTAAAATAATTATGTTTTGTATTGCTGCATTTATCGTTTTTGTTATTTTGGGTATTTTTTCAGCTCGCTATCGCAAACTTGCTAAAAAAGCCTGGTCATGCGTGGTGCGAAAAATTACTTTTCGTCCGTGTGAGATTGGATTTAAAGAAGATGCAAAAAACGTGCTTTTAGGCAAGTTAATTTTAACTAAACCAAGACTCGCAAAATTTTTGGACAAATGGATTGAAGTTTTTGCTACGATATTTGTCGTTTTAAGTGTTTGGAGTTTGCTTGTAGTGTTTCAAAGTGGTCTGAATTTATTTGTTTATGATACTTGCAGTCCTAAAAATGTTGAATCTTGCTCATTGGGTGGGGAGGCATGCGGAGTGTCTACCGGTCAGCAAACCTTTTTTGAAGCTGTGAAAGATTTAAATGTCTTTGACTGGACAAAAGAAGAGATATTTTTCTTTGCAGAAACGGTATCCAGGATTCCTGATCGTTTCAAAAATTGGAATCCGGAAGAATACATAGATAAAACAGCAACTTATTTAAAGCCCTTTGACCCGAAAAAACAGGTTGCTTTGGAAATTATTGATCCCGGTTGTAAATTTTGCGCGAAATTATTAAAAAATATAGAAACTGCGCAGTTTGAAGATATATATAATTTAACTTACATACCATATGCAATACCGGATCCGACTGCTCCCAATGGTTTTAAATTTCCAAATTCACCGTTAGTTATATCTTATCTTGAAGCTGTGAAGCTTTATCCTTCTAACTCTGAAGTTCCGGCAGATTGGCAAATTTTAGAGAAACTATTTTTAGGTAAAACACCAGAAGGCGCGTCTTACCAAGAAAATTTTAATCTTTTATATTCTAAAAAAGAAGCCGAAGATATTTTAGTTGGGTGGCTTTCAGATATTGGCTACAGCAGTGAGCAAATAGAAAAAATACAAGAGACAGCTAAGTCTGACGATATAAAGAAAAAAATAGAGAGGCAGGTGGATATTGTTGAGAATAAAATAAGGACTATTAAAATTCCGACAATTATTTTCAATGAACGAAGATATGATCGTGTAATCGGTCCTGAAAAGTTAAAGTAAACAAAATCAAAAAGAGCTCGCTTTAAAATATATATAGCTTGACGAAGTGTTATATTATGTGTTATTTTCATTCTAACCTTTAGTAAGGTTAGTTGTTTTACAATTCTATTCATAAGTGCTTTATTAAGGAGGTTTACTATGAATTTAATAGGTCTTTTAAGGACTTTACAGCCGGAAATTATGACATTCATAGGGTTTATAATCCTTATCTCAATTGTATTCTTTTGGATGCTTCATTATAAGGAGGTCATATCAAATGAGTTAGAATCTACCCCTGGACAAGTAAAAAAAATTGTGTTAATTTTTTATGCTTTATCGTTTTTGATAGCTTCGGTTATTTTTGGTTGGAGGTTTGTGCAGGTCATTTCCTATGACAGAATGCCTCGTGCAGACGTTGACACCAGTACCGTGTATCAAGATATACAAAACAGAAAGAAAAAAGCTCTAAATTCCGAACATTAAATCTCAATAAATCACCTCAGGAGACATAATAATGAAAATGTATAAAATGACAGGTTTGGTTTTAATTTGTTCTATGTTTTTTATCTCGGGATGCACAGATACCGTCAAGGATGTACCCCCAAATTATCTTGGGATGAAACTTACTCCCACTGGATATGAGGGTAAAATCTATACCACCGGTCAGGTGGATATTGGAACAAAAGACTTTGATGGCAGGTGGACCAAACTGGTACTGATACAACGAAGTGCTGTTACGATAAAGGAAGCTTTTGCTAAAAAGAAAGATGAAGATCATCGTTGTACTACTGCCGATCAGAAACCGGTATCAATAGATGTACGTTTTTTACTTGCTCTTCCTGACCGTACAACCCCAGAAGGAGAAAAAGCGGTAAAACGTATTTTGACACTTGGTAATCCCATAGAAGAGAAAGGGGAAGCACGAGTGTTGAAGATGTCCTCAAGGTTAATTTATAAAGAGCAGGCTATGATGGTAGTCCGAGGAAAGATTCGTTCAATTTGTGCCGGATATTCCGACTATGACACGCTATTTAAAGCGTTTGCAGACGAATCTTTAAACACAAAGATAAACGCTAAAATAATCTCGGTATTCAGTAAACAAAGAATACCATTCGTTGTCGCTGACACTCAGGTTTCAAATATCAAGCCTGATGAGGCAGTTTGGAAGGCGAAGGTTCAGGTGAGTACGGTTGATGACCAAATAAAAGCAATAAAAAAGATGGGCGAGTTCTTGGATAAAAATCCTAAATATTGGCCAATCTTTAAATTCGTTGCATTAAAAGATATCGCAAAAACCGGGAGTAAGCAAGGGAATACAATTCTGTATATGACGGATATTTCCGATACCAATGGAAGACAGGTGGTTCTTTTGCCGAAGAGTAGAAAGTAAAAAATATTCTATCTTATAGAAGATAAGCCGCTGCGAAATTTGCAGCGGTTTTTTTATGCAGTTGTTGATTATTTTCATTACAATGTAGATGTTAGATGTAAATATTGAAAACAAAAGCAAATATGTGCATAAAATTAATACTTTTGTTGTATAACTTATGGTATAATATTAAAAATAGAGTTATTTGATAAGATTTATTTTGATTAATTCATTTTTATATCAAGTATTTTTTATTTAAAATTATTAATTTGAGATAAATAATAATAATGTCTGAGAAAAATGGATTTAAAGTATTTTATGCCATTTCTATTGCATTGCAGTTAGGATTCGTTATTGTATTTTCCATTATTGGATTTTTGTGGTTGGGGGTTTGGGCTGATAAAGCGTTTGGAACATCCCCTCTTTTTTTGTTAACAGGAGTGATTGTGGGAATTACCATAACTATATATGAAACATATCATATGCTTACGCCGTTAATAAAAAATAACTCAAAAGACAAAAAAGAAAATGATTAATATAGCATTGCAGCAAGAATATATTTTTTCAGTATTTGGACTTAATATAACAAATACTTTTTTTACTTCCGTTTTGGTGTCTTTGGGTCTTATTTTATTGAGTATTTTTATTTATTTTAAAAAGAATAATGAAAAAGGTAAGTTGGTAAATGGAATGAGAGTTTTGATGTTTGAGTTGTTAAAGATGGTTGATGCGGTTACAGGTGACAGAAAACTCTCTAAAAAAGTTCTTCCCTTGGTGGCAACTTTTTTTATTTTTATTATAACTGCTAATCTTGTATCTTTGGTTCCTGGGTTTTTAGGGTCTTTTTTGATAAATACAGAGTCCGGACCGGTTACCGTTTTGAAGTCGCCAAATAGTGACTTAACTACAACTCTGGCATTGGCGTTGTTTTCCGTTTTTTTTATACAGTTTTTTTCTTTAAGGGAGCTTGGTGTTAAAAGATATTTGGGAAGATTTTTTAATTTTACGAGCCCTATCAAATTTATTCTTGGATTTTTTGAAATTCTTTCCGAAAGCGTTAAAATTTTATCATTTTCCTTCAGATTATTTGGTAATATTTTTGCCGGAGAGATACTTCTCATTATTATTGCATTTTTAGTTCCTTTTATAATTCCTGTTCCGTTTATGCTTCTTGAAGTTTTTGTCGGTATTATTCAAGCCTTTATTTTTTCCATACTAACTTTGGTATTTATCAAAACCAGCATTGTAAAGTATGCCGAGTAAATTATTAATAATTAAGTTTAAAAATATGAGAAATAAATCAAAAAAAGAAATAAACAATTGGATTATTTCCGAGGTTTCATTTTTTGCATTTTTGTACTATGCACAATACCTTTTAGGCGTTGATGGAAGCTTGCTTTTTAGTACATTTATATTGTGGGCGTTATTGAATTTAACGATTGTTTTCTGTCCTGTTATGAAAGAGTGTTATAAAAAATAAAAATATTTATTATTTTAAATTATAATTAATCAAACAAAATTATGTTACAAGATCCTTCCGCTTTTACAATGGCTATCGGAACCATAGGTCCCGCTTTAGCAATTGGTTTAATAGGGGCCGCTGCTATGTTTGCTATAGCAAGAAATCCTCAAAGTTCCGACAAGATTCAGGTTGCTATGATAATTTCTATAGCTTTTGCTGAGGCAATAGCTATTTACGCATTAGTTATGGCTTTAATTCTTAAATTTGTATCTTAAATAAAAAATGGATTTTCTAAGTCAACTTGGAATTGATTTGAATTTACTGATTGCTCAAATTATTAATTTTGGAGTACTTTTATGGCTGTTGTCTAAATTTTTGTATAAACCCATAGTAAAACGCATTGAAAAAGATGAAAGTGAATTGCGGCAGTCTAAAATTTTGAAAGAAAGTCTTGCTGTAGAGGTGGAAAATTTTAAAAAACAAAAAGATGAAGAAATTAAAGAAATTAAAAAACGTTCAAGAGATATCATTAAAGAGGCAGAAAGTGTTTCTTTAAATATAAAAAATAAATCAAAAGAAGAATCTGAAAAGATAAAAAATGCAATATTAGACAAAGCCAACAAACGAGCGGAGTTATATGAGTCTGAATTGAAGAAAAAATATATTGAGGATATTAAAAAAACTTCAATTAAAGAATTTAAAAACAAGCTGAAAGAATCTATTGCTTCAGATCTTAAAGAAAATATGCATAAGATGTTTTTTAAGTTTTTACTTGAAAATACAGAAAAGATTGTTGTACAAAAAAATAAAATTTTTCAAATTCCATATTCAAAAAATGGGGAGAAAGAAACAAAAAAAGAATTTAAAGACGACGTAAAAAAAGAAGTTGGAGATATTGTTTTGGAGTATGCTTTTTCTCCGACTAAAAAAGAAAAAGAGGAGATTTTAAATGTTATATCCAAAAAAATAGGAGTTGATGCCAATATGATAAAAATGGAATGCAAAAAAAATCCGGAATTGATAGCCGGATTTAAACTGGAATTTTTAGGCGTTCTTGTAGAAAGTAATCTTTTAAGTGAAATAAACAATGCCACAAAAACAAGATAAAAATATAAAAGAAATAGGTCACATTGTATCTTATTTTTCCGGAGTTGCAAAAATTCAGGGGCTTCCTCATGTTTTTTTGAATGAAACTCTTTTAGATGAAAATGACAATAAAGTTGCTATTGTTATAGGTTTTGACGAAAGATACGTTGAAGCTATATTTTTTAATGATGGCTTTGATGAGGAGAAACCATTGTTTAGAAGTCGTGAGCTATTTTCTATTCCGGTTTCTGATGATTACATAGGAAAGATTGTAGATGGATTTGGACAGCCGATAAATAAAAAAGATAAAATTTTTGGAGAGAGAGCAAGTATTTTTAAAAATTCTCCGGACATTATAGACAGAGAACCTGTGGTTGAACCGCTCTCTACCGGAATAAAAATAATTGATACCTCGCTTCCATTAGGGAAGGGTCAAAGAGAGTTAATCGTTGGAGATAGAAAAATAGGGAAAAGCTCCATAGCGCAAGATGTTGTTTTAAATCAAAAAGATAAAAATCCGGAGGTTTATTGTGTTTATGTTTTATGCGGCAAGAAAAAAAGCCAAATTGAAGATTTAGTGCATTTATTTAAAAAAAATTATGCATTTGCGTACTCTTGTGTTGTTGTTGCCTCAGCAGACGACACTTTTGCCAGCCAGTATTTAGCTCCTTTTGTCGGATGCGCCATAGGCGAGTATTTCCGTGATAAGGGAAAAGATGCGTTAGTTGTTTACGATGATCTTTCAAATCATGCTAAAGTTTTTAGAAATATATCTTTATTGCTTGAGCGCGCTCCGGGGAGAGAGGCTTACCCGGGAGATATATTTTCACTTCATGCCGGACTTCTTGAAAGAGCGGCAAAATTATCCAAAAAAAATGGAGGAGGGTCTTTGACAGCGCTTCCTATAATAGAAACTCAGGAAGGCGATATAACATCTTTTATTCCAACAAATTTAATTTCCATAACAGACGGTCAAATATATTTGGATATTGGTTTGTATCAGAAAAGATTTATGCCGGCTATCAATGTCGGGCTTTCCGTTTCCAGAGTTGGCTCACAAGCTCAACCCAAAATATTAAAAGGAGTAACCGAGGGAATAAGATTAGCTTTAGCTCAGCATAAAGAATTACAGAAACTGACTCAATTGGAAACAGTTGTAAGTAAAGAAGCAAAAGATAAGATAAAAAGAGGGGATCTTATTTTGGAGCTTTTAAAACAAAACAAACATACAAATGTAAGGTGGGAAGAGCAGGTTATTTTATTTTATGTCGTGGAGTCCGGTTTTTTTGATGACACAGAAAAAGAGCATTGGTCTGAATTTGAAAATCTGCTTCTTGAATTAATAAGAAATCATTATCAAAATGTTTTAGGAAAAATAAGCAGCGGTTTGTTTGATGATGATGTTAAAAAAAGCATAAAAGAAATTGTTGATGACTTCAAAAGGGAGTTTTTGCCTTAAGATATTAGATTTTAGTTTTTTGGAATATAAAATTTATTTATGAAAGCCTATTTTAAATATAAAAGTGATATCGCGGGATTAGGGGATGTTTCAGAGACCATTAAGGCAACTGAAAAAATTTCAGCTGCCAAGATTCATTCTTTGAAAGTGGGGGTGAAACAGCTCAACGAATATATTTTTGAGCTGGAAAGAGTTTTAATGAGGGTTTCTCAGTTTTATTTTGATGAAAAAAATATATTTTTAAAGAAAGGACACCAAAAAGAAAAAGCGGTAGTTTTAGTAACGAGCAACAAAGGTTTGGTTGGCGGGTTGTATCATAATTTAGTTAATTTTTTGATTAATGATTTAGATAAGTATGATTTTACTGTAGTTATAGGGAAAAAAGGTGTAAAATATCTTAAGGAGGACGAAGTTGCGCTTGATAAAACATTTTTAAATTTGTCAGAGTATGTTAAGCACGACGAAGTATCGGAAATAGCGGACTATATTTTTAATCTTTTTGAAAGTAAAGGTTTAAATAATGTTGATTTAATATATCCGGAGTTTATTTCTTTATCTTCACAAAAACCAAAGTTAATTGAGTTTTTGCCGTTTGAATTTAAAACAGACAAAGAAAAATCAGAGCCAAGTTCAGATACTCTCGGTTTCCCGATGTTTGAACAGTCCAAAAAAGAAGTATTTAAATATTGTATAAAAAAGTATATTTCAGTATTTTTTTTCAAAATAATATTAGAGTCAAAATTATCAGAATTATCCGCAAGAATGGTTGCAACAGAACATGCTTCAGAAAAAGTAAAAGAAATTATAGGCAAGCTGTCAGTTAGTTACTTTAAAGAACGCAAAAAATTTATAACTAAAACACAAATAGAGAGTTTTGTTGTGCATAAGGTAAAATAATTTTATGGAAAGTAAAAATAAATCAGTTAAAAATAAATTAAACGGAATTATAACTTCAATTAAAGGCGGTGTTGTTGAGGTTTTTTTTGAAAAAAATCTTCCAAAAACACAAGAGCTGTTAAAAAATGAAAGTAAAGATATATTTTTTGAAGTAGTGGAGAAAAAAGATTCTAATACAATCAGAGCAGTTGCTTTATCCGATTTAAAATATGTTGAAAGAGGTGAGGAAGTTGTCTCTACCGAAGAAAAGCTGTCCATACCTCTCAGTAAGGATATACTTGGCAGGATGTTTAATCTTTTTGGTGAGCCGATAGACGGAAAGCCTTTTAAAAGCAAAGAGAAATTTTCCATATATGGACAGCCTAAAAAAAGAGATATTTTAAACTATAATAATGGAATTTTAGAAACAGGAATAAAAGTTATTGATCTTTTAACTCCTTTTAAATATGGAGATAAAATCGGTGTTTTTGGCGGTGCCGGAGTTGGTAAAACCGTTTTAATTGGTGAATTGATGCATAATATTTCTTCAAATAAAGTCGGTCATTCTGTTTTTGCCGGAATTGGCGAGCGTATTCGCGAAGGCAATGACATGTATCAAACTTTAGGAGAATTAGGAGTTTTAAAAGATGCAGTATTGTATTTTGGCGAGATGGACAAATCCCCGGGAGTTCGCTTCAGAATCGGTCTTGCCGCTGTTACTGCTGCCGAATTTTTGCGGGATACGACTGATAAAAATGCGCTTTTATTTATCGATAACATATTTCGTTATGCGATGGCAGGAATGGAGCTTGGAGCAACGCTTGGCAAAGTTCCATCTGAGCTTGGTTATCAAGCCACGCTTGAAATGGATTTGGCGTTGCTTGAAGAAAGAATTACTTCCAACAAAAATGGGTCTATTACTTCGGTTCAGGCTGTCTATGTTCCAGCGGACGACTTAACAGATCCTGCTGTTGTGGCTATTTTTTCTCATTTGGACGCATCTTTAGTATTGTCTCGTGAAATCGCGGAGAAGGGAATATATCCTGCCGTAGATATATTGAAGTCCAATTCTTTGAGTTTGGACAAGGATATAGTGGGAGAAAAACATTATAATATCGCCTTGTCTGTTAAAGAAATATTTCAAAAATATAAGGAGCTTTCACATATTATATCAATTTTAGGTGTAGACGAACTTTCAAGAAGTGATAGGATTATTGCAAAAAGAGCAGAAAGATTACAAAGATTTTTAACACAGCCGCTTTTTGTTGCGGGTCAGTTCAATGATTCAAAAGGAGTATTTGTTCCTCTTAAAAAAACAATAGAAGGATGCGAAAGAATTTTAAATGGTGAATTTGACGATGCGGATTTAGATTCTTTATATATGATAGGAACATTGGATAATATAAAACAAAATGTTAAATTGTAAGATTATTTCCACCGAAAAAACAGATGTTTATGAGAACTTGGAAAGTGTGGTTTTAATGACGCCTTCCGGCGAGGTGCAAATATTGCCCGAACATGCAGAATATTTTTCTTTATTAGTGAAAGGAGTTATTTATCTAAAAAAACAAAACAAAACAGAAGAATTGGAAATAGACGATGGAGTTTGTTATTTGAGTGATGATAATTTAAGTATTATTATTTAAAATTAAATGGATTATTTAACATCGTTGTTGCCGGCCATAGATACTTTTCATAGTATCGGTTATTGGCTGGCATTTTTTTCGGCATTTTTTGAAACAGTTATTGGAGTCGGGCTGCTTTTGCCGGGAACCTCTATAATAGTTATTTTGGGTGCATTTGCCGCTCAAGGGTATTTAGATGTGGGGGACTTAATTTGGTTTGCAATATTTGGAGCTATTTTGGGAGACAATATTAATTATTTTTTAGGCAAAAAATACGGAGCTAATTGGATAAAAAATGGAGTATGGTTTATAAAGCCGGAACACTTAAAAAAAAGCAGAGAGTTTTTAAATAAACACGGAGTAAAAAGTATTTTTTTGGCTAGATTTGTTCCTGGTTTAAAGGAGCTGGTTCCTCTTATTGCGGGTATGGTAAAAATGAAGAGAAAACCATTTTTTATATGGAATGTGTTTGGCGGGATAGGTTGGGGAATTGTGTTTGTTCTTTTTGGATATATCTTTTCCCAGTCGTTAAATTTAGCGCAAACTTGGTTGTCTAAAATAGGGTTTTTCTTTGCTATTTTAATATTATTTTTTATTTTATTTTATATCTTAAAATGGATAATAATAAAACAAGGCAGACAGTTTTTCTTGATTATAAAATCTCTTTTAAAGTCAATAAGACATTCAATAAATACAAATTCTGATGTAAAAAAGTTTATTGAAAATCATTCTAAGTTTGTAAATTTTTTAAAACGCAGGTTTGATAAAACAGTTTTTTCAGGGCTTCCATTAACCATTTCAGCGATAGCATTTTTATATGTTTTTTCATTATTTGGAGGGATTGTGGAAGATATAATAACATCAGATATTATTGTTGCTGCAGATGTAAGAATAGAAAATTTACTTCAAATATTTAGAACAGATATACTTACAAATATATTTTTTTGGATTACATTGCTTGGCAAAGCCGAGATTATTTTAGTATTTTCTTTGGTTGTTGCAGCTTTATTTTGGCTATCAAATAAGCGTTTTTATATAATCCCATTTATCACAGCTATTTTAGGAAGCAGTTTATTTACATATCTTGGGAAAATTGCTTTTCATAGGGCTCGTCCGGATGTTGCAATATATATTGAAAATTCATTTTCTTTTCCTTCGGGTCATGCCACTATTGCGGTGGCGTTTTATGGATTTTTAGTTTATGTTTTTATGCGTGCCATTGATAGCTGGAAAGGAAAAGTTAATATTTTCTTTTTTGGTTTTATAATAATATTAGCCATTGGATTTAGCAGGTTGTATTTGGGTGTTCATTATTTAAGCGATATTTGGGCCGGTTATTTGGTTGGGGCGTTGTGGCTTATTATAGGGATAACTATTTCAGAATGGCTGCTATTTAAAAAAAATAATAAAGTTATAAATGTTAATAAAAATAAAATAAAATTTATTTCAAGTGTCTTAGTTATTGCATCATTGCTGTTTTATATAGGGTTTGCAATGCGATATAATCCACCGATTAATACATTTTATAAAAATAGTAAGATTATTAAAAATAATGATGTATTAAATTTGCTTTCAGAAAATAACTTAAAGTATACAGAAAGCATCTTAGGACAACGCCAAGAGCCGATAAATTTTATAATTTTTGCAAAAAATGATGAGGTTTTAATAGATGCCTTTAAAAAGTCAGGATGGTATTTAGCAGATAGGGTGAGTTTTTATTCGGTGTCAAAAACCTTAAAAGACTCATTTTTAAATTCCCAATATTTAACCGCTCCTATGACTCCTTCGTTTTGGAATTCTGAAGTTAATGATTTTGGCTTTGAAAAACCAACTCAAGAAAACACAGTAAAGCAAAGACATCATGCAAGGTTTTGGAAGACCAATTACAAAACCATTAAGGGTTATAAAGTATATGCAGGTGCCGCAAGTTTAGATTCTGGAGTGAAATGGTTTATTACTCATAAAATAAAATCAGATATAGACACTGAAAGGGAATTTTTGTTTGATAGTTTAAATTCAACAGGTGTTGTAAGTGAGATTAGTAAGGTTGAGTTTGTAAAACCTTATATTGGAGTTAATTTTTCCGGTGACCAGTTTTTTACTGATGGCTTTGTTTATATTTTAAAATTAAAATAAAAAACTCAAAAAATTGTTTGGTGTATTTAAGCGTTGCCTAAAATACCTTGACATAATGCTAATATTAGTATATTATTTCGGTTGTTATTTTTATTTAATCATATTAGAAGGAGAAATAAAAATACGGAGTTTTTTGACAATTTTTTTCAATTCCTAAACCTAAATCTCGAGGAGATATTAATGAAAAGTGCAAGTAAATTCATATTTTACAATGTTTTTTTGTTTTCTGTTATTTTTGCCTTTTTTACTTCATCCGCTTTTGCGGGGCAGTGGAAGGTGAAGCGAGGCGATAATTTATCAAGTATCGCGGCGAAATATCCCGGTGTAACATATCGTGAAATTTGCAAAGCAAACTCTCATATTGTGAAGGATTGTACTCATATTGAACCTGGTTGGCTTCTGGTTATTCCGGAAGTTGGTGAATGTTTTGATGCCACTATGACGGTAGCGTCCAAACAGAAAGCATTTGACAACTGGAATCGCAAAGTTGTAAGTAATTATCAGGACGGAAAACCAGACTGTAATTTTGGAGAACTTTCAAAAAAGTCTGATGCCGTTCCTACGGTTATTAATCTTACCGCCATAGATGAAGGGTTGTTGAGTCGTATTGACTCAATGGACGATACTTTAACGAAGCACATTAACGACAAGCCGGAAATATTTATTTTTACCGCTTTTAGTAATAATGATACATTCGGTGTCGGTGGTTTGTTTAAATATCCATCAGACTACTTGTTGTCTTATCAATTCAGCAAAGGGGAAAAAGGCTATGCCAACCAATTGCTTTTTGGTAAATATGTTTCCAAGGACATTGCTTTTATAGCAGGTCCGAGAGTGGAAAATGACAGCAATAACAGTTCCGATGCGCTCGGTGTGAAAATAGCGCTTTTATATACACCGGAAATTACAAATTCAATTTTTGGTTATATGGAAGTTGGCGTTTCCGGCATGAGAGTAATGGAGGATAAAATAAATGGTGCCCCAAATCTTTCACTTAGCGGGAACACACTATCTCTTAATACACCTGTAATAAGAGAAAAAAATAATTACTGGAATACAGATTTCAGTATTTCTGTCGGTCTTGCATATAAATTCTAAGGAATTTAAAACTATATAAAAGGAGATTAATGATGTTTAAGAATGTTTGGTTGGTTTTGTTTGTTTCTTTTTTAGCCGCTTGCGGTGGAGGGGAAACAACTGTTGGAACGGGTGATTCTTCGGTGGATATTTCACCGTTGAACGGAAAGGATGGCGTCGACGGTACAAGCTTTACTTCGCTTGTTGCCCCTATTGTCTGTAAGGATGGTCAGAATGGGTTTAAAGATAGTACTGGCCCTGACAATAACCCAAAGAACGGGAAGCTGGATAGCGCTGAGGTAACAAGTAGTGTTTCTATTTGTCCTCCGCCTGCTCCGGTTGGTTGGGGTCAAAGACTCAGCTACTTGGAACCTTCTGAAGATCTTTGTGGAGGTGACCCACAGGGTGGGATGCTTTTTGAAGTCTGGAAGGAGGAAAATGGAGATGGTGAGCTTGACGGTAGTGAGGTTATTGCCAATCATGTCAAATGGTGTAATGGAGCACAAGGACCAAAAGGAGACACAGGTGCGCAAGGTCCAAAAGGAGATACAGGAGCACAAGGACCAAATGGGCTCATGCCACTCTTTCATATGCAAGAATTTTATGATTCTAAAGGACGGAGTTGTCATCGTTGGAGTGTTGGATTCGACACTGTTCGCAAGAATAACGAGCTGGACATGGGTACAAGTGAAGTAAAAGTATCTTCTACTTTTTGTGAAGACCCGTACACACCTACAGCAAACATTGGATTAATCTTTGTTCACACTTTTGGTGTGATATCGAAAAATCCAAAACACTTCAGCTTTGTGGTGACAAAAACAAATCCAGTAAATGTGTTTCCTTTAGAAAATCCTGAAATATTTGATATTTCATATATCAAGATTACAGGTATTTTCAACAGGCCTCGTCCAGATGGACTTGTCACTGTTCATTTTCTAAAGTCGGAGCTACAGTGTTTGATCGGAGATCAAGACCCACGGCACATTGGCACAGATACATATTCAGTGCTTTGTCCTGCCTACGGTACGTATATCCCTGCCAATGAAAACGTAAAAGCTGTATGGCAGGTTGGACCAAGACGCAACTTTTTCGAGCTGAAGAAGATTGAAGTCTTTGGTGTTATTTCACCGGAAACAAACTAAAAAGGGAAAATTGAAAAATTAAGGAAAATCAAAAGCCTGGAGATATCATCTCCGGGCTTTTTTATATCTTCAATAATTACAGAACAAAAAAAGAGAATATAATTTCACGGATTTTTGATTTTTAATCCTGTGTCCTTGACAAAACTTAAAAAGCGTACTATCATTATAATTAAGCAATTTGTTCATTTGAATTTTAAATTAGAAGGAGAAAATTTCATGAGAATCAGTCGTGGATTTGTTGTTGGTGCGGCTGTGCTTTATTTGGGCACAGGAACACTTTTTACTGCAGTCGGTCATCTTACTTCGGCCGGCTCAAAATATTCGTCCGGTCCGCAAAAAGAAGTCATGGTTCCTATGATATTTGAACCGGTACGTTTTGTCATAGATAAACTTTTTTAATCACAAGGAGTAAAAAATGGCACTACAAGATTATTGTGGAGTGCGGACGCATAAGCAAAAAACAAAACTACGCAAACAAAGAAAGTTGGTGGGAAAAATTTGTTTATTTGTAGGGTTTGTTGTTTTGTTTTTGTGTGGTTCAAATAAGATGCTAACCGATGTATCGATTATTTGGAATATGATAATTGGTGTTTCGAGCTTCGGTGTTGGTATAATAGGTTTATATCTTTTAGATTTAATCCCTTCTTCAAAAACAGAGTGGAAATAAAATTTTCATTAATGAACCGGATTCTAAATAGAATCCGGTTTTCATTTTGTAAAATAAATGCAAAAAACAAACCCCGGTGATTGCCGGGGTTTTTTATTTGCTTTGATATTTCTATCTTCGTCGCAGTCTTTTGTTTTGACTCATTTTTTGAAAGTGTCTTTTAAAAGCACTTCGCGATAATTTTTTACGGCTGCTTCTTAACAGCCTAAATGAAACAGGTCTTAAACCGGTATGAAGCTGTAAATGTTCTATGCACGGAGACATTCTAAGCATAGTGAAAAAAATAATTCTCATGCGCCCTCCTTTTGGATAAGGTTACGATGATTGTAATATTGTTTTAATGCTTCTCTGAAACTTCTTGCCTTTCTTAATTCTTGTGAGAATTTCTTCGGCTTGTAGTGGCTTCCTGCCGGTTTTTTTGTTTCTGCTTTTGGAGTATGTCCGGTTTGCGGGCTTATTCCTCGTTTTACAAGATTTTTAACTCTTGTACACATGGTGTCTCCTTATAAAGGGCAGTTTAAGAACGTATTTCATACATACAATACCACATTATTTTAAAATTACAAGTCGTTATGGTAATGTGTACATATATACTACCAATATTGCTGGACGTATTTTTATTTTGTGGTATGCTGTATTTACAAAAAATATTTTTTGTAAAAGGAGTGTATTTTTATGACACGACAAATGTTTATTGACTTTGTTACTAAGAAAATTGAAAATCAAATAAAAGATTCTCGTGATATTTATGATAATTTTTGCAGAACTCTTATAATGGATCCTAAAAAAGTTGAAAGTTGGATTAAAGAGAATATGGAGGGTTGGAAAATTTTTGCTATTATGGAGACTGGTAAAGATGTTCGTTATTTTAATGATTGGGATATGGATTTATTGGTTAAAAAATTCATTGGAAATTTTAAGAAAGTGTTCTTAAAATTAAAGCTTGTTAAGATATAAAAGAGATATAAAGTATACCGCCGCCTTAAAATAAGGTGGCGGTATTTTAAATAAAAAGAATTAGAATTATTTATATTTTTTGACCTATAAATTATATTAAGGTAGCTTTAATAAAGATATAAAACCAAGTTATGAGGTGGAAATTATGGCAGAATATGACTATATGTTTTTTTACAAAAAAGAGCCTACCGTCTTGCAAAGCGATGATATTGCGAAAGTGGATATTACTGTAAAGACAGTAGCCTTCATTAGAAGAAATGAAAGGATATACACGAGTTTTGGGGATGATAAGATTTATATTGAGGATATTAATATAAATAATTCATCACAAATAATACAGGATATTTCCGGGCTTACACCGGTTCTTGATACAAATGGCAGTAATGATATTCTTATTTTTAAACTTAGTGGAAAGTTGTAAAAAATGAGAATATATTAAATATCTTTTAAGAGCGGCGTAATGCCGCTTTTTTTATTTAAATGTCTCAAATACACCATTTGAAGCGTTTGATATTTTATATAGGAGATAAAAATATATTTTAAAATCCTTGACTGTATTATATTTATATGGCAGAATTCTTTACGAAATGCACTTTAAAATATTTAAATTATTGCTACTTAAGAGGGTGTTTATATGAATGATGATAAGACGGAGCAAATATATTATTCAGGAATGAATAAAGTTAAACTTCTTACAAAGGAGGAAGAAATTGAATTGGCTTATCGTATTGAAAAAGGTGATGAAGCTGCAAGAAAAAAATTCATTGAAGCAAATTTACGACTTGTGGTAAGTATTGCAATACCACTTTCACGTGGTGATAGAGCTTTGAAAAAAGATCTTATACAAGAAGGCAACAAAGGTCTTATAGAGGCTGTTGAAAGATTTAATCCAAGTTTGGGGTATAAATTTTCTTCATATGCTGATTGGTATGTTAAGGGGCCTATGCTGGATTATCTTAATAAAAATGGTTTTATGGTGATTCCTGCAGATTGCAAAAGAAAAGTAAATAGAATACTCAAAGTGGCACGTGAGTATGGTATTGTTGATATGTATACTAACGAGGCTATTATAAAATTAACGGAAGGTTTCAATAAAAGATATCCTAAAGAGGAAGGCAAGGAATATACAAAAAAAGAAATTGAAAAAATAATAGATGATTATAATCTAATGTTTCCTATTTCTCTTGATTCGGCAAAATTTGATGATAGCGATAAAAAATTGTCTAATTATACGGAAGATGTGAAATCGGAAAATCCTCAGAATATGGTAAATAAAGCGTTGATGCACATGAAGGTGGCGGATTTAATTCATAAATTAACTAAAACAGAGCAAGATGTTATTGTAAGACGATTTGGTCTTGATGGAAGAGAATTTGATACATTAGAAAAAATTGGCAAGTCAAAAGGTGTTACGAGGGAAAGAATAAGACAGATTGAAGCTAAAGCATTAAGAAAGCTAAGAGATATAATGTCTCATTTGCATGAAGAAATTTAAATAAGAGCATCTTTTAGGTATAAGTAATATATCAAAACCCTGAATCAAATATGATTTAGGGCTTTTTGTTTTTTAAATACTTGACTTTTTATTTTTACTAATATACCATATAGGGGTATTAGTTATTAATGTATAAATATTATGAAAAATAAAGATATTAAAAAAAGAGCCGAGCATAGAATAAAGATAATATTGGGGCAGACTAAAGGTATTTTAAAAGCTATTGAGGAAGATAAATATTGTATAAATATTTTAAATCAGTCGCTTTCCATTCAAGAGTCTTTAAAGAGTCTTGACGCATTGCTTTTGGAAAATCATATAAATACCTGCGTGAAAAAAAATATAAACAAAAAAAGCAGCGAAAGTGAAAAAACAATAAAAGAATTAATTAAAATTTATAAATTATCAAGAAAAAACAATTAAAATAAAACTTTCACACCCGATGTATTTTGCCCCAAGCTGCATTTAAGTGAATAAGTTTTTAAATATATGCAAAAGAAAACATACAAAATAATAGGAATGCACTGCGCAAGTTGCGTAAGAATAATTGAAGGCGCGCTTCTAAAAACTCCGGGAGTAAAGTCAGCCTCTGTTAATTTTGCTTCTGAGACGGCGTTTATTGAGTTTGATGAAAATGTTGCTTTGGAAACGGATATCATTAAGACCGTTAAGTCTATCGGGTATCAGTTGAGCGGTGTAAAGGAAGATGAAACGGAGTCTAAAAATGAAGCAGAAAAAAATGGGAGCGGTGAAGATGCTGAGAAGGTCTCTATAAAAGTTATTGGTATGGACTCTCCTCACTGCGCTATGGTTGTTTCCGGAGCTATAAAAAAATTAGATGGAATTTTAGGCGTAGATGTTGATTTTTCAAATAATCGCGCAAAGGTGATATTTGACGGATCTAAGATTAAAATAGAAAAAATATTTGATGTAATTGTAGATGCGGGATATAAGCCGATTGAAGAAGAGGGTCAGGTGGAGGATGTTTTGGATAAAGAAAAAATTGAACATGAAAAACATGTAAAGACAATTAAAAGAAAGCTTTTTTTGGGAGGCATTTTATCTATTATAGTGTTTTTAAGCACTTATAATAAATTCTTTTCTTTTATTCCGGATTTTTTAGCCAATAATTGGGCGCTTTTGATATTGACAACGCCAGTACAGTTTTGGGTTGGTTGGCAGTTTTATGCGGGTCTTAAGCTTTTATTTAAATACAGAACAGCCGACATGAATACTCTAATATCTATAGGAACATTATCAGCTTATTTTTATAGTGTTGCTATAACTGTTTTCCCCGAATTTTTTACAAGAGGCGGGTTTAAGCCGGAAGTTTACTTTGATACTTCAGCTATCATTATTGTTTTAATTTTGTTAGGAAAATACTTTGAAGAGATTATGAAGGGAAGAGCTTCGGAGGCTATTAAAAAATTGGTGGGGTTGCAACCAAAAACGGCAAAAATTTTTAAAGACGGCAAAGAAATAGAAGTGAAAATAGCAGATGTTAAAGTTGGAGATGTGGTTGTCGTGAGACCCGGTGAAAAAATACCTGTTGATGGAAAAATTATAGAAGGTAATTCTGAAATTGACGAGTCTATGGTGACCGGTGAGTCTATGCCCGTGCATAAAACGATTGATGATCTTGTTATTGGAAGTACTATAAATAAATTTGGAACACTTAAATTTACTGCAACAAAAATCGGCAAAGATACCGTGTTGTCTCAAATTATCAAAATGGTGGAAGAGGCTCAAGGATCAAAAGCGCCAATTCAAAGATTGGCTGATGTGGTATCGTCTTATTTTGTTCCCGTGGTTCTTGTTATAGCCGCTGTAACTTTTGTTATTTGGTATTTTCTAGGACCGGTACCGGCATTTAGTTTTGCCCTTATTAACTTTGTTTCTGTTTTAATTATCGCTTGTCCTTGCGCATTGGGTCTTGCAACTCCGATGGCTATAATGGTTTCATCCGGAAGTGCCGCAACAAAAGGAATTTTAATAAAAGATGCGAGCTCACTTGAGATTGCAAACAAAATAGATGCAGTGGTTTTGGATAAAACAGGGACCCTTACCGAGGGTAAGCCGGAATTAACTGATATTATTGTTTTTGATGATGGAGGGGAAATAGAAATTATTAATTTTGCGGCTTCATTGGAAAAAAATTCGGAACATCCTCTTGCTCAGGCTATTTTGCAATATGCTGCGAGCTTAAACCAAAGTTCATCGCATTCTTTGGATAAAGCAATAACCACAGGAGCAAAAAATAAAAAATTAAATTTATATAAACTTCATGACTTTAAAGCCATCTCCGGTAAAGGAATTCATGGACATTTGGAGGTTGGATCTGAAAGGGTTGAGACTTATTTAGGTAACAGAGCTTTAATAAACGGTTTAAATTTAAATGTAGATGCTTATGAAGATGAAATAAAAGCTCTCGAAAGTGATGGTAAGACAGTTATGATTCTTGTTGTTGGCGGAGTAATAAAAGGCGCTTTGGCTGTTGCTGATGTTATAAAGGAAGAGTCAAAAAAGGCTGTTGAGGTTTTGAAGAAAAAAGGTATAGAAGTTTGGATGCTAACGGGGGATAATAAAAGAACGGCTGATGCAATAGGAAAACAAGTAGGAATAGAAAACATAATAAGTGAAGTTATGCCGGACAAAAAGTCCGAAAAGGTGAAAGAACTTCAAAGTAAAGGAAAAATTGTTGCAATGGTGGGTGATGGTATAAATGACGCTCCTGCGTTAACACAGGCGGATATTGGCATAGCGATGGGAGGCGGAACGGATATTGCTATGGAGTCTGCAAATATTACTTTAATGAGAGGAGACCTTATGTTGATCCCTGAAACAATAGAGTTGTCAAAAAAAACTATGCATATAATAAAACAAAATCTTTTCTTTGCATTTTTTTACAACTCCGCTTTCATACCTGTAGCCGCCGGCGTTTTGTATCCATTTTTTGGCATTTTGCTTAACCCTATCTTTGCGGCTATAGCGATGGCATTTAGTTCGTTGTCAGTTGTGTTTAATTCACTAAGGCTTAAAAAGAACGCCTAACTTAAATATTTTTCTAATTGTGATATTATTTATATTGATAATATAAATAATATCACAATCAATTTATGGATTTAAAAGACAATCAAAAATTGTCCTTAACAGGGTCTGTTGCATTGGGTACGGGAGTCATGATAGGCGCGGGGATTTTTGTTCTTATGGGGCAGATAGCCGAACTGGTGGGCAGTTTATTTCCGTTAGCATTTTTAGTAGGAGCAATAGTAGTTGGATTCAGCTCGTATTCTTATGTTAAATTCTCCGATGCTTATCCTTCGTCCGGAGGAGTTGCTAAATTTTTAACAAAAGCTTACGGTCCCGGCACTGCCACAGGAACATTTTCATTATTGATGTATGTTTCAATGGTTGTTGCCGAGAGTTTGGTTGCCGGCACTTTTGGAGCATACACTTTAAGGTTGTTTCCGGAAGAATATGCAGGATATGCTTCTTTATTGGGAGTGATACTTATAGCGATGGCTTTTATAATAAATATATCGGGTAACAAGATTATTGAAACCGCAGCAACATTTACGGCGGTTATTAAAGTGGTTGGTATTGCGTTGCTTGCTATTGCGGGGTTGGCGATAGCGGGTTTTCCTGATATTAATAGCGGTTATATTTCAGAAGTAGGCGCATCTATGCCTATTTGGCTTAGTTTTATTGGGGCATTAGCGTTGTCTATTTTGGCTTATAAAGGGTTTACAACCATAACCAATCAAGGAGCTGATATAAAAAACCCGCATAAAAATGTAGGACGCTCTATTATTATTTCTATTTCAATTTGCACATTGATTTACATAACCTTGGCATTGTCTGTGGCCGCGGGATTAAGCGTTTCGGAAATTATTATCGCAAAAGACTATGCTTTAGCAGAAGCCGCCAGACCAATCTTTGGAGAGTGGGGAATAGTATTTACTGTTTTACTTGCTATTGTGGCTACTGTATCCGGGGTAATAGCCAGTGTTTTTTCGGCATCAAGGTTGTTGGGAATGTTAAGCAAGATGAAACAAGTGCCTAACCTGAGCATGAGTAAGATTAAAAACCCCGCTCTTATTTTTACCGTATCTTTGGCGATGCTTCTGACCATCTTATTTGATTTAACCAGAATTGCCTCAATAGGAGCTATTTTTTATTTAATAATGGATATTGCTATACATTGGGGTCTTTTCCGGCATTTAAGAAAAGATGTTAAATTTATTCCCGCCATCCCTTTTATAGCTATAATAATGGATGTTATTATTCTTACTGCGTTTATTTATATAAAATATTTAAATGACCCATTTGTTCTAATGGTGGCTTCAATAGGAATAATTCTTATTATTCTTGCCGAGCGTCTTTTTATGATATCTCATACTGACAGTGACGGAAATATGCATATGGGGATGGATGATGAAAAAATGAGTATGAAATAATTTTAAATATAATTTTTTTTAAAGTATGGTATTATAGTAATGAAAAATTATAAAAAATCTAAAAATATTTAATATTTTTTCTAAACTCTAATATATGTTTAATAAAGTTTATTCTTTATTTGTTGAATCTTATCTTTCTGTGGTTATCCTTGCTCTTTTTTTGGGGATTTTGTTTTCTCAAGAAGTTCTATTTCTTGCAGAATACAGCACTATTGTGCTTGGAGCAATTTTCTTTTTAAGCGCACTCAAAATAAATATAAGAGAAGTTGCAGACTCTCTTACGGATAAAAAAATGTTGATTGTTGTTAATGTCTTTATGCTGATTTTGTTTCCGGTGTTAATTTATTACGGCACGCTTGCGTTAGTGCCCTCACTTGCAATCGCATTTCTTCTTCTTGCAGCTATGCCGGTAGGGATGACCGCGCCATTGTTGTCTGAAATAGTTGGAGGGAAACAGAGTCTTGCATTAGTACTTACAGTTTCTACATCACTTCTTGCGCCCATTACAGTACCTTTCGTTATGAATATGCTTGCGGGGGCCACTGTTTCAATAGATTTTTTTGATATGTTTTTTTCTCTTGCCAAAGTAATATTTATTCCATTTATACTTGCTAATATTTTAAAACTATTTTGGCGGAAAAAAATTAATAAAGTTACTGTGCATTTTAAATCAATTTCTGTGCTTCTTCTCGGTGTTCTTATTATGTCAATTGTGGCGAAACAAGCAGATGTAATCATTGAAGGTTTGTATGGCGGGAGCGCTTTGGTGGATCTTGGACTTCTTTTTATACTTTTTATTGTTTTTCATATATTTGGATATTTTACTATTTTTTGGCGAGAAAAGTCGGATCGCATCACAACAACAGTATGTCTTACGTACATGAACTTTACATTGGCAATTTACCTTGCCGATAAATTTTTTCAAGAACCGGCTATTGTTATTCCTGTAGTGCTTTCGGTAATTCCTTGGGCAATTCTTCTTACACCATTTAAATATTTAATAATTGGGCTGCAAAAAGTATAAAGTTTAATATTTTTTATTAATAATCTATTGATGAAATGATATTGTTGTGCTATGTTTATATTAAATTTAAATTCTAAATTATCATTTAATATATATTTATATGGCAAAACGAGATACTGGGATTGGGAAAAAAAGAAAATCACATTCCCACAAAACCGCAAAACGGCTTGAAGCCAAAAAGCTTATGCTTGAAAATAAAGCTAAAAAACCGGCGGCAAGAAAACAAAAGTAAAATAAAACAAAAAATCCGCTTTAAGCGGATTTTTTGTTTTTGCTATAAAAATTTTATAGTCTTATGCTTTTGCTACATTTGTAGCGTTAGGTCCTTTTTGTCCCTCACTAACTTCAAATGTTACTGCATCACCTTCTCTCAAGTCATCGAACTGCACGTTCTGAAGTTCACTTGAGTGAAAGAAAAGGTCTTTGTCTTCACCTTCTTGTGAGATAAAGCCAAACCCTCTGTCTGACACAAGCTTAGATATTGTTCCTTGATTCATTTGTAATATAAACTAAGTTGTTTATTATATAAACTTATAAAATAAGTCTATTATCAAAAAAAATTCCGTATAATAAAACCCGACTTAGTTTTCTTACAGACATAATTTGATGTTTATTATTTTATTATGAAATATAGACTTTGTCAAGGACAATTATTTTTTAAAACATTTTGATTTTGTTATTGAAATACTATATTTTTATTTTTCTAAAAAAATCTTTCAAAATAAATTTGCCTCAAACTCAATATTCTTATACAATTAAACAAACAATACATTATCAATAAAGCATAAGACATGCCAAAAATTAAAAATGTTTTCATTCTTGCATCCCTATTAGCAGTTTTTATCTTAATCCCAACAGGAATATTAAATGCTCAAACCGCTCCAACAAACGGACTAGTGGGATACTGGACGTTTGATGAAGGGTCAGGAACAACAGCAAGTGATTCTTCTGGTAATGGAAATACAGGAACTCTTACAAACGGACCAACGTGGACAAGTGGGCAAATAGGCGGTGCTCTTTCATTTGATGGGGTGAATGATGTTGTGGAGATAGATTCTGTTTCTTCTTTAAAACCATCAACTGTAATCACTGTTTCTGCATGGGTTAAATTAAAAGTGGATGCAACCGCTTTTAATGCATATATTATTGCCTTTGATAATATTAACTATGCTTATCATTTAAGTTGGACTGATGCAGCCCCTGATAGATTTATATGGAGAGTAAGAAATACTAATGGTGTAAAAGAAGCCTCTTACAAGATTAACCCAAAAGGTGTATGGGTAAATGTGGTAGGTACTTTTGATGGAACAACTCAAAAAATTTACACGGATGGCGTAGAAAGAGATTCGATAGCAGTGTCCGGGAATATTGATTATACTTTTGCTAGTCAATTAAATATAGGTGCGCAACGTAAATCTAATATATGGGATGGCACCATCGACGACGTCCGCATCTACAACCGCGCTCTTTCTACCACAGAAATAGCTGATATATACAATGCGGGGATAGGTGTAGGAACCGTCACGACCTATCAATGCTCAGACTCTATAGACAATGACTCCGACGGACTAACAGACTATCCCAACGACCCGGGATGTACATCTACAACTGACAACGATGAATATAACGCAGTCTCAGACACAACCCCACCAACAACCCCAACCAACCTTCAAGCAACAACAAACTCATCATCACAAATCTCTCTAACATGGAGTGCATCAACAGACAACACAGCAACAGCAGGCTACAGAGTATACAGAAACGGAACACAGATAACCACAACAACAAACACTTCATACACAGACAACAGTCTTTCTGCAGGAACGTTATACACATATACAGTGTCGGCATACGACGCCGCAGGAAACGTTTCATCACAATCAACAAGTGTTAGCGCTGCTACAAATATAACCATATCAACAAAATTTAACATAAACGACACAATAGAAGTCTCCACAAGAGATGGCTCAAGTCTCAACGTACGCGGAACTGCAAATGGAATACTACTGGGTCAACAATTAAACGGAAGACGAGGAATTGTCATAGGAGGGCCAACCGTAGCCGGAGGATTAATATGGTGGAATATAAACTTCAATAATGCTCCTGATGGATGGGTGGCAGAAGGATATATTACTGCGTCATTGATTTCAGGAAATTCAATTACAATTGGGACATTAGAATCTGACCCTCCAACTATCAAAAATTTAGGAGTCTCCCTCCCTATTATCAGTGGTGATAATAATTATAATGCACAAGCTTTTGTTTCTTATCGGAAGCAGGGGGTTTCTGCTTGGAATGAAGGATTGCCATTGCTACGTGTTCGTCCAGATAAACTTAGTACCGATACACAATTATTCACAGTTGTAAATCAATTTGCTGGTAGTATATTTAACTTAGAGCCAGATACTTCTTATGAGTTTAGAGTTCGAGTTGTGGATTCAGATGGTGTTAATGGTAACAGTTCTCAAATTATTACAATGCATACCAGGCCATATCCTAAAGCTAATCCTCTTGTAGCACGAATTGTGAATGTTTCAACTATGACCGAGTTGAGGTCAGCCGTAGCTTCTGCTAAACCTGGAGACGTAATCACGTTAGCTAATAATACATACAACGGTTCTATCACTATTAATAATAGTGGTACTGCAGATAATCCTATTATTCTTCGTGGGCAGTCTCAGGTCGGTGTGATTATTGATGCTTCGGGCGCGTTAGGGGGTATTGATATTGCCGCCTCACATGTATATGTAGAAAACCTTACTGTAACAAGCAGTGATTATGGAATTCGTATGCCATCTGATGCTATTGACGTAGTTGTTCGTTTTACTCGATTAACAAATGTAAATAAAGGTATTAAAGCTAAGAATTATTCTCATCGAAACTTTTATATTTGTGACAATGTACTTGAAGGCAAATCGGTCTGGCCGGACACAAGTAAAGCTACTTGGGATATGGAAGGTATTGTCATAACAGGTAGCGGTCATGTGGTTTGTAATAATACACTTTCAGGTTTTGGGGATTCAATCGGGTTTTCTAGATACACTAATATTCCCAACTTGGCAAATGATTTTTATGGAAATGAAGTTTTGTGGGGTGGCGATGATGGAATTGAATTAGATGAAGGACAGCGTAATATTCGTGCTTATCGAAATCGGATTTTAAATACAGCTTCAGGCATCAGTATGCAACCAGTTTGGGGTGGACCAACTTATATTTTTCAGAATATATTTTATAACCAGAAAAATGCACCATACAAATTAAATAATGCACCGAGCGGATTCTATATTTTTAACAATACAGCAGTACGAGTGGGTTGGGCATGGAAACAATATTCCAACCGAATCATGAATTTCCAGTTTTTTAATAATCTAACAGTTGGCACAGATAATGGCGTCGATATGTCTTCTGTGGTTACGTTGGGCGAAATTGATTATAATGGCTGGTATCCAGATGGACAATTTAGATTTGGTACACGCTGGAACAGTTTCAGTGATTTACAAGCGAGATCACCATTTGAAACAAATGGTCGGCTTTTAACTTCGTCAATATTTCAGAACGATATACCTATTCTCACTGAGACAGCTCCAGATAAGAACACTTTCAGAGCCCCAGTTAATTTAACTCTCTCTTCTGTCTCCAATGCAGTTGATGCTGGGCGTTTATTGCCAAATATTAATAATGACTATATTGGGAGTGGGCCTGATCTTGGTGCTTTAGAGCGTGGGAAACCTGTACCGATTTATGGTGCTCGGACTTTTGATACAACTGCTCCAACAACGCCAATAATAATAAAAGCTAAAGCGATAAGTGGTTTCCAGGCCGATCTTTCTTGGACTAAGTCAGTGGATCCCGATAGTGGAATTTCAGGTTATAATATTTATCGCAATGGACTTAATATTGGTTTTACTTCACAGACAAATTATCGTGATAGTGGGTTGCAAGAGTTTGCTAATTATAGATATCAAGTCTCTGCTATAAATAGATCTGGACTCGAAGGGTCTAAGAGCATCGTAGTAAATACCACAACATCAGGAGATATAACTCCTCCTAGAATTGAATCAGTAAATGCTGCTACGGATTTAAATAAAGTGACGGTTGTGTTTAGTGAGCAATTAAATTCAATTGATGCTCAGACAGTAAGTAATTATAGTATTAATAATAATATTCAAATTATTGGAGCGGTACTGGAGAATAACCAAACCACTGTAACTCTAACAACGACAAGTTTGAGCAAGGGGATAAATTATACGCTTACAGTTAACAATATTACTGATAGTTCTGTTGCACGAAATATGATTATTCCCAACAGTCAAGTATATTTTACTTATATTGCAACCCTATTAATTAGTGATATATTTCCTGCAACTTATCAGAGGGATAGTTTAGTTGAAAAAAAAGAAGTCTACATTGATAGAACCTATACCTATACGAACGTGCCATCAAGCTTTAAAAATTTTAATTATCTTCGTACTGCTAATAATGATAAGTCAGCGACTGGTGGTAATTTTCTATCATTCACTGTAAATCAACCAGTTACCGTGTATGTAGCATATGATGTACGAATCTTAACGAGACCTTCATGGTTATCTTCTTGGGTAAGTGTCGGTGCTCAATTAAAGACTACAGATACCACTCTACGATTATATAGAGCGGACTTTTCAGCTGGCACAGTAACTCTTGGAGGGAATGAGGGTGGTGGAGGTAGTATGTATACGGTTTTGGTGTCTCCTTACACAGGAGAAAGTGTCATCTCAACTCCACAACCTACTCCGACACCAGCCGACACCACTCCACCAACCATAACCACCCCAACCATCACAACCACAATAAACTCAGCAACGATAACCTTCACAACAAACGAAACAGCAACAGCATACATAAACTACGGTCTGTCTTCAGCATACTCAAGCCAAACAAACACACATCAAGGCGCCACTCACACATTCACACTATCTAACCTCTCAGACAACACAACATATAATTATCGAACAACAGCAGCAGACCAAGCAAACAATACAACCCAATCAATAAACAGAACATTCACGACAAAACAAGCAATACAACAAGACACAACGCCACCATCACAAACAACAAATCTATCGTCATCAAACATCACACAAACATCTGTTGACCTAACATGGACAGCATCAGGAGATAATAATATGCAAGGACAATCATCAAGCTACGACATAAGATATTCAGCAACACCGCTAACAAACACAAACTACACACAAGCAACTCAAGCAACAGGAGAACCAACACCAAAACAAGCAGGACAAACAGAAACAGCATATATTGCAGTCGGACTCCAACCAAACACAACATACTACTTTGCTCTAAAAACAACAGATGAAGCAAACAACACATCACCACTTTCAAACATCATCACAATAACAACATTAGACACACAAACACAACAAGAAGAAACACAATCAACAGGTAGTGGTTCATCAGGTGGAGGTACACAACACTCATCATCAGGAAGCACACAAACATCATCAGGCGGAGGCGGAGGAGGAATATTCACCGACACAACCCCTCCAAAACAAGCATCCAACACAACAACAGAGTCAGCAGACAGACAGATAACTCTAAAATGGAACAACCCCAAAGACAACGACTTTGCACGTATAATCATAATCAGAAAAGAAGGTTCAAAACCAACATCACAAACAGACGGTACTACAATATACGAAGGAACAAACGAAGAATACACAGACATCAACCTAAACAACAACAAAAAATACTACTACGCAATATATACCTACGATAAAAAACCAAACTACTCATCACCAATATACATAGAAGCACAACCAAAAGAAGGAAAGACACAAATACAAACAAAATCAACCCCCATCAAAGAAGGAGATCTAATCCGAGGCCCGGACGGCATCAAAGTATACATAATCAACCAATACGGATACAAACGCCATATATTCAACCCCGTAGTCTTTGAAATGTACGGACATCTTAAATGGGAAGACATCAAAGAAGTCTCCCAACAAACATTAGACTCCTTTACCACCTCAGACTTTTATCAAGCAGAGAACGATTACAGAGTATTCTCCCTAAAAGAGATAAACGAAAAAGAAGGATTCGCCCAAAAACGATGGATGAACCTTCCCGCACAACGATTTCTCTCACTCGGATACAACTGGAAACAAGTATTCACCATAAACGAAAAAGAAAGAGATTATTACCAAGAAGGAACTCCTTTAACTGAGCAGGAGTTGGAGAGGTAGGTTTGTTTGGTTAGTTTTTATTTTTATAGTATAATGTTTTATGTTATTAATTTTTTAATTTAAACAATTATGAATAATGAAGATAATTTAATAGAAGAGGAAAATAGGAACGAAGATATGAATGTGAGTCAAAATAAAGATACTAAAGGCAAAAAAACAATTTTTGCAGTAAGTTTGGCTATTATAATAGTTTTAATTGTAGTTGCTGTCTTTTATTATAAAAATACAAAAATATCCGAAGCTCCAACTATTGAAGATAAAATTGTAGCAACGGTAGATGGATCATCTATAAATCAGTCAGAATTAGATGTTCGTTTAGGACAGATTATATCTCAGATGGAGGCGCAGGGGAGAGTGGTGGTAAAAGATTCTGAGGAAGAAAAACAATTAAAATCGCGAGTTTTAGAAAATCTTATAAACGATGAAATTCTATTGCAAAATGCAAAGAAAGCAGGGATTAGCGCAACTCCCGAAGAGATAGATGGAGAGATTAAGAGTATAATAAGTCGGGTTGGAAGCGAAGAAAAGTTTAAAGCGCAACTTAAGAGTGAGAATATAAAAGAAGAAGAATTCAGAGACATTGTAGCTAAACAATTTTTGATACAAAAATATATATTGGCAAATGTTGATATAAATTCAATTAGTGTAACAGACGAAGAAGTTTCTAAATTTTACGAACAAATAAGTGCTACTCAAAAAGGAGTTCCTCCTTTGGAGGATATACGTTCACAAGTGGAAAATGACATTCTTGCGAACAAACAACGACAAATGGTAAGTGATTTCATAGATTCATTGCGTAAATCTGCAAAAATTAATATTTCTTTATAAAAATATATAAAGAAATCAAAAAACTCAACTTTTAAGTTGAGTTTTTTGATGAATTAATTTAAAAGCTTGTTTGTGTAAATAATATGGTTAGCAATATATACAAAATAAAAGCAAAAGTTTGGTTACATAAAAGAACAACCAAGTGGTATTCAGTTTCTATTCCTAAAAAAGAGTCAAAGGAGATAAAAGAGCGATTTGAGTTTTTAAAAAGAGGGTGGGGTTCGCTTAAGGTTACTGTAAGTATAGGCAATACGAAATGGAGTACTTCAATTTTTCCGGATAAAAAATTAGGAGTTTATGTTTTGCCTCTTAAGGCTGAGGTGCGCAAGAAAGAAAAAATAAAAAATAATGATATCATAATATTTTCTATGGAAATATTAGTGTAATATTTCTCTTATTTAAATTGCGTGTTATTATTGAATATATAATAATTAAAAATAAAATACTATGAATTGGAAAAAATACACGACACAAAAAAATCTTGATGAGTATTCGTTTTTGTGGTCGGAAGCAAGGTTAATTATAGCGGCTTTGTCTTTGCTCATTGGTGGTACGCCTATTATTTTTGTTTTGGGCTACAACAGCGTTTTTACTTCTTTGCTTAATTTATCATGGATAATATCCGGAATTGCTTCTGTATATATGCTTTACAGATGGAACTTAAGTCATAAAAAAGTTTTTGGCAAAAAAGATTTAAAAGACATGATTGCATTTTTTGTCAGTGTGATTTCAGGTATAAACTTAGGAATTGCCGGTTTGTTGACAAATAATATTGGAATGTCTATATCTCAAAATCGTTTTGTATTTATTATTGTTGCCGCTTTATATATTTGGGCAGCGGTGCATCTTTTTTTAAGATGGAAAGAGTCAGAGAAAAAAGTGTTTTAGTTGTTAATGTTTCATAAATTATTTTTTAAAAGCACCCAAACATCGGGTGCTTTTAATATTTCTTTATCTATGATAGTATGGTTGCAATGTTTATAAAAACAAAAGAGGTTTCAAATGAGAAAATTAACTTTTGTTTCTTTTTTAGTTCTTTCTATTATATTATCCGGATGTGCTTCTATATTAAATTCAGAAAGAGGGGAGAAGTTTTTCAAAGGGGACACATGGGGAGAGAGCAAGCGGCAAATTTTATCTTGGGTAGAAAATGGAATAGGTAAAATATCAGAAGAAGAAGCATATGCAAGATTGGGGTTGCCGATGCAAGAGCAGGAAAATCGATTTTTAAGGGTTAAGGGTTGGTTTTTTGTAGAAAATTCAGTTAAAAAAATCAATATCGGTGTTTATAAAAGGATATCCGGTTATGAAAAACAACGAATATTAGCTCTTGTTTTTAATAAAAAAGGAATTTTGATAGATTTTGAAACAAGAATTACAAACATTCCATCGAGCTCCAATATGTTTTCTTCTGAAATTTTAATTCAAATTGCTATCTTTGATTATACATTACAGCGTTTGGATAACATGCTGTCTGATGTTTTGGATAGATCATTGGAAAAATTCAGATTAAAAGTGCATGGCGATATTAAAAATGTAGGAGCCAACATAGGAGCTAATATAGAAGGAATTAGTCAGGATGATATAGATGGTATTTTAGGATCAACACTTAAAAAATAAGTTTTAACGGCTGAAAATATTAAATTTTCAGCCGTTTTTTATTTCTCAATTGGCAGTTTTTCTTCTTCCCATTTAAGCATTCCTCCGGTTGTATTTTTTACATTTTTATATCCCTTATCTTCTATTATATTTTTTGCCATTTGACTTCTCATGCCGCTTCTACAGACAATGCATATATAAGAATCTTTATTTGGTATTTTGTTTTCAATTTTTTCTTCCAATATCTCAAGAGGAATTAAAACACTTTCTTTTATATGTCCGTTATTGTATTCTTCTTCTGTTCTGACATCCAAAACGATTATATCAGTTTTTTCTTCTAATTCTTTATATAAATCTTTAACATCTATTGAGTCTGATTTCATATTATTTTGATAAAATGATTATTTTATGGTAATTATATAAGATATAATTAGATTAGTAAATATTATGTATTCTGTAATTTTATGCGGAGGCTCAGGCACAAGGCTGTGGCCGTTAAGCAGAAAAAATTTTCCCAAACAATTTTTAAATTTGTACAGTGACAAGTCTCTTTTGCAGGAAACTTTTTTGAGGATGTCTGAAGTTATGCCAAAGGAAAATATATTTTTTTCAACCAACAACGATCATTTTTTTAATGTATTTAATCAGATAAAAGAGGTGTATCCAGGTTTTAAAAAAGAAAATATTCTTATAGAGCCAAAAAGTCTAAATACGGCGCCCGCTATTTTACTTGCCGTTAAACATTTAAAAGAGAACATAGGAGTAAGCAGGAAAGATCTGATTTTTTTTCTTCCGGCTGATCATTTTATATCAGATAAAAAAGCATATCAAACTCTTTTTGAAAAAATTAAAAATAAAATTAAAGACGAAGTGGGGATAATAGGGATTGTTCCAAAAAAGCCGGAAACGGGATATGGGTATATAAAAAAAGGAGAAAAAAAAGAAGGGTATTTTAAGGTCTCTGAGTTTAAAGAAAAACCGAGTCTGGAGGTTGCAGAAAAATATTTAGAGTCGGGAGATTATCTGCAAAATTCAGGAATATATTTTTTTAATACAGAAACATTTCAAAAAGAACTTAAAAAATATGCTCCAAAAATGTATGAATTTTTTGGTAAAAACTTTGAAGATTTCATAAAAGATTTTAAAGAATTGCCGGCTATTTCCATAGACTGCGCAATATCTGAAAAATCAAACAATATTATAGTTTTTGAAGGAGATTTCGGCTGGAATGATATAGGGTCTTTTGACAGTTTGGCGGGAGCTCTTTTTGAAACAAAAGAGTATAATAAAAAACATATAGGAATAAATTCAAAAAATATTTTTACTCATAGTACGGGTGATTATCTTGTGGTTACTTCAGGGGTGGAGGATTTAATAATAGTTGAAAACAATGACAGTATATTGGTTCAGAAAAAAGGCAAGAGCGAAGATGTCAAAAAAATAACTGATTTTTTAAAAGAAAAAAAACATAAAGAAATAGAGCATAACATAGTAGTTCACAGACCGTGGGGGAAATATGAAATTTTAATAGATTCTCCAACTTATAAAGTAAAAAAAATTACTGTCTATCCTGGGGCAAAACTAAGTTTGCAGTCGCATCAACACAGAGCGGAGCATTGGGTTGTTGTCAGTGGTGTTGCCGGCGTTGTAAATGGAGACAGAGAATTTCAGCTTAAGGAAAACGAAAGCACATATGTTCCGGCGCTCAATCGCCATCGTTTAAGCAATCTAGGGAAGGTAAATTTAGAAATGATAGAGGTGCAGACCGGAGATTATTTGGAGGAAGATGACATCGTAAGATACGATGATATTTACAACAGGATAAAAGAATAGATATTGCTAAAATTAAATTCAGCTTGTGTGATTGCAAAATCGTTGTTTTTGAGGTATAATTTTCAGTTATATGAAAAAGAATACATCAAAAAACAATGAAATAGTTGTAAGAGGGGCAAGGATGCATAATCTTAAAAATATTAATCTTAAGATTCCAAGAAATCAACTGGTTGTTATCACGGGGCTTTCCGGTTCCGGTAAATCTTCTTTGGCTTTTGACACTATTTATGCAGAAGGACAAAGGAGATATGTTGAGTCTTTGTCGTCTTATGCAAGACAGTTTCTTGGTGTTATGGGAAAGCCAGATGTTGATTCTATAGATGGGCTTTCTCCGGCAATCTCAATAGATCAAAAAAGTGTTTCTCAAAACCCAAGATCAACCGTGGGAACTATTACAGAGATATATGACTACTTAAGGCTTCTTTTTGCAAGGGTCGGTTCTCCTTTTTGTCCGGAGTGCGGCAAGCCTATATCAAGCCAAAGCACAACCCAAATAGTAGACAGCATATTAAAAATTCCAAAAAAATCAAAAATAGAAGTTTTGGCTCCTGTTGTCAGAGGAAAGAAAGGAGAACATTTAAATATTTTTTCAATGATTGAAAAAGCGGGATATGTAAGAGTTCGGGTAAATGGTGAGGTTATGACTGTTAAAGATGCTCTTTTATTGAATCTTGATAGATACAAAAAACACAGCATTGAGGTTGTTGTAGATAGACTTGTTGTAGAAAAAAATATAGATAGAGTTCGTTTGGCGGACTCTGTTGAATCGGCTTTAAAGATGGGCGAAGGTCTTGTTATTGTTTCTCAAAAAGAAAAAAAAGATAAGCTTTTTTCCGAAAAATTTGCTTGCGCTGATTGCGGTATTTCAATAACAGAGATAGAGCCAAGAAGTTTTTCTTTCAATAGCCCACATGGAGCATGTTATTCTTGTACAGGTATTGGAAAAAAGCTGGAGGTTGATCCGGATCTTATTATAGCAAATGAAAAACTTACTTTGGCGGAAGGCGCTATAAAACCTTGGTCGCAGGCATCAAGGTCAAATTGGCATTGGCTTGCTTTGGAAGACTTAGCAAATAATTTAGATTTTTCTTTAAATACACCGATAAATAAATTGCCGAAAGATGTTTTTCAGATTGTTTTATACGGCGATCCAAAATCACAGTTTGAAGGAGTTATTCCAAATCTTGAAAGAAGGTGGAAAGAAACAGATTCTGATTGGATTCGTTCAGAAATAGAAAAGTATATGGTGGTAAAAAAATGTCCAGCCTGTGGAGGGAAAAGACTAAAAAAAGAAATGCTTTCTGTTTTGTTCAATAACAAAAATATTTCAGAGGTAACCGCTTTGTCTATCTTGGACACAAAAGAGTTTTTTTCAAATGTAAAACTTACAAAAACTCAGGCAAAGATAGCCAACTTAATAATAAAAGAAATATTATCTCGCCTTCAATTTTTAACGGATGTTGGCTTGGGGTATTTGTCTTTAGATAGAGAGTCTGAGACATTGTCCGGCGGAGAAGCGCAGAGAATTCGTTTAGCTACGCAAATCGGCTCTCGTCTCGTTGGGGTTTTGTATATTTTAGATGAGCCGTCCATTGGCTTGCACTCAAAAGACAATGAAAAACTTATAAAAACTCTTAAAGATTTAAGAGACTTAAATAACACGGTTATAGTTGTTGAGCACGACGAAGAAACTATTCTTGCGGCGGATTGGGTTATTGAAATAGGTCCTGATGCGGGAGCAAAAGGCGGTAAAGTTGTTTTTGAAGGAACACCGGGTCAGCTTAAAAAGTCAAAAACTATAACCGGTCTTTATCTTTCCGGGAAAAAGAAAGCTTACGAGGAAAGCCAAAAGCTCAAAAACAACAACTTAGGGGTTGAACCCCTAAGTGGGTTTTTGGAGGTTGTTGGAGCTGAGGAAAACAATTTAAAAAATATCAATATCAAAATACCGCTTTCTGAGTTTGTTTGTATTACGGGAGTTTCCGGTTCCGGAAAAAGTACTTTTGTGGACAATATATTGGCAAAGGCTTTAGCTCAGAAGTTTTACAACTCAAAAGAAACCCCGGGAAAGCATAAAGAAATTTTAGGGGCTGAAAATCTAAATAAAGTAATACACATAGATCAGTCGCCGATCGGCAGAACTCCAAGGTCAAACTCGGCTACATATACCGGTGTCTTTACTTATATCAGAGAACTTTTTGCAAATACGCAGGAGGCAAAAATAAGAGGATATAAAGTAGGAAGGTTTAGTTTTAATGTAAAAGGCGGCAGATGCGAGAGCTGCGAAGGACAGGGAATTAAAAAAATAGAAATGCATTTTCTTCCGGATGTATATGTTGAATGTGAAGAGTGTGAAGGGACAAGATACAATAAAGAAGTTTTAGAAATAAAATACAAAGATAAAAATATCGCAGAGGTTTTGGAGATGAGCGTTAATGAAGCAGAAAAATTTTTTGAAAATATTCCAAAGATAAAAAATATTTTAGCGACCTTAAAGGAAGTTGGTATCGGCTACATTCATCTTGGACAAAGCGCAACGACGCTTTCTGGCGGTGAGGCGCAGAGAATAAAACTTGCAGATGAACTTTCAAGGCGTGATACGGGAAAAACTCTGTATATATTGGACGAGCCGACAACAGGACTTCATTTTGATGATGTTTCAAAACTTTTAGTGGTCTTAAGAAAATTGGTTAATAAAGGAAATACGGTTTTAGTTATAGAGCATAATATGGATGTTGTAGCGGCGTCTGACTGGATAGTGGACTTGGGTCCTGAAGGCGGCAATGGCGGAGGTCAATTGGTTGCGGAAGGAAGACCAAAAGATATAATAAAAACAAAGGCAAGCTATACTGGAAAGTTTCTTAAGAAATATATTTCCAGTTAATCACACAGGAGATTCAATCTTCTACAAAAAAGCGGGCTTTTAGCCCGCTTTTTTGTTTGCAAGTTCATGTTTTTAACTGTGCATAACTTTTATAAAGTGGTTTGACTTTGTATATAAGTGGGGATATAATTAACTGTAGTGGTAGGAAGTGGGGAAAAGTGGTAAATACATTTGTCTCTGCTTAAAACCGCAAAGGTCATTATTAGCGGTAAATAGAGCTAAGTCCCACAGATTTGTCTTAAGCAAACAAATCTGTAGAATCTCTCAATACGGCTTAGCTCTGTTTGCTTGCATAGGGACACTAAGATCTTTTGTAAAAAAATTTAACTTGGGGTTATACATTTGGGTGTTCCTATTTTGTAAGGGAGCAAAGAAATGTGTAAGTCTTAGAAATTATGTTTTTAGGAGAGTATAAGCATTCAATAGACGAAAAAAGCAGATTGGCTATTCCTTCAAAATTTAGGAGTTCCTTAAAAGGTGGTGTGGTTATAACAAAAGGTTTGGATAGTTGCCTTTTTTTACATCCGATGTCTGAATGGAAAAAATGGGCAGATGAACTTTCAAAACTTCCGGTTTCAAAGTCCGACTCAAGAGCCATCAAAAGGCATATGTTTGGCGAGGCTATTGATGCGAAACTTGATAAGCAGGGAAGAGTTGTTTTGCCTGACCGTTTAAAAAAGTTTGCAAATATAAAAAACAATGCTGTTTTGCTTGGGCTTTACAATAGGCTTGAGATTTGGGACGAGAAGACGTGGGAAAAATATAAACTAAAGACAGAGAAACAAAGCACGGAAATAGCGGAAAGGATGAGTGACTTGGGAATATGATTCATAAACCAGTACTTTTAAATGAAATATTGGAATTTTTTAATCCGAAACAGGGGGATATTTTTATAGACGGCACTGCAAACGGAGGCGGACATACTCTTGCTTTATGGGATAGGGTAAAGCCAACAGGGAAAGTTTTAGCTATAGATAAAGATAAGGATATAGTCAAGAAACTAAAAGAAAAGGTAAAAGAGGATAATAAAAATATTCAGATTGTGTCTGACAGTTATGCAAATTTAAAAAATATCGTAGATCAAAAAGAGTTCGGAAAAGTTTCTGGAATCTTGTTGGATTTAGGATATTCAAGTTATCACATAGATGTTTCGGGGCGCGGTTTCTCGTTTCAAAAAGATGAACCCTTGATAATGAGATACGAACCGGACATTGAGATTGGAAAAGATTTGACGGCGTATGAAGTTATTAATAGTTTTTCTGAAAATGATATCGCAGATATTATTTACAAATACGGAGAGGAGAGAGCTTCCAGGAAAATAGCAAAAAGAATAGTTTTAAAAAGAAAACAAAAAAATATAGAAACTTCAGGTGAGTTGGCGGAAATAATAGAGGAAGTATTTTTTAAAAAACATTTTAAGATACATCCGGCCACCAAGTCTTTTCAAGCTTTAAGAATATTTGTAAATGATGAATTGGGAAACTTGGAAAGGGCGCTTCCTCAGATGCATGAAATCTTAAAGACGGGAGGCAAGGTTGCTATTATATCTTTTCATTCGTTGGAGGACAGAATAGTTAAGAATTTTTTTAGGGATAATAAAGATAAATTTAAGATAATTACAAAAAAACCTGTTGTTGCCGACAAAGAAGAAACAAAAGAAAATCCAAGGGCAAGGTCAGCTAAATTAAGAGTAGCGGAAAAAATATGAAAATAAACAGAAAAATAAAAACAAAAGATAGGGTGGGGTTGGCGGTATTTGCATTATCCTTTTTTTCTATTTTCCTGTTCTTTTTCGCTATATTTCAAGTTATTGATACAAATGATATGAGATATGAAAAAATATCTAAAATAAATTTTATAAAAAATATCAAAATAGAGAACGAAAAATTAGAAATTCAATTAGCGAAATTAAAAAACTCTCAAAATTTAAAAGAATCTGCTGCAAATCTTAATATGGTGAGTGTTTTGGGTGTGAGTTATGTCGGTGTTTCAGGAGGAGATGTTGCATTTAATGGGCGATAGTAATTATTAGACCTATTCGGAAAGAGATTATTTACGAAAAAGTCTTATTATCTTTATGTCTTTTTTGAGAGGTATAATAAAAAGCAGAGGAACTGATTTAAGAATAAGTATGCTATTTGTATTTATTCTTTTTTTGGCCTTTTCTATTATTGCGAGATTAGTTTTTTTGCAGATAATAAATTACGATGATTTTACCGCAGAAGCTGGAGGTCAGAGAGGATTTTCTTCTGTTGTCGGAGCGGAGCGCGGGAAAATATTTTTAACCGATAGATTTGGAACGACAATTCAGTTGGCAACCAACGGCAGTGAATACTCGGTTTATGCTGTTCCAAAAGACATTAAAGATAAAGAAGATTTTGCCAAGAAAATTTCAGAATTTTTAGAAGTTGATTATGATATTTTATTGAAACGAGTTTCTAAAAAAGATGATCCGTATGAGCCTGTAAAATCTATTATAACTGAAGAGAAAAAAATAGAAGTTGAAAAATTAGGACTTCCCGGGATAGGTTTTTTGGAAAAAAAAGGGAGAGTGTATCCCAACGGAACATTTGCTTCTCATATATCCGGTTTTTTAAGCAACAGGAGACAACAAGGAGTGGGACAATACGGTATAGAAGAATTTTATAATAAGAATTTAACAGGGAAACCGGGCTTTATTTCCGGGGAAAAAGATTCTTTTGGATTGAACACTATAAATCAAGATTCTCAGTCCTATTCTGCTATAAATGGAGATTATATATTTTTAACAATTGATCCGAATGTTCAGTTTAAAATTGAAGATGAACTTAAAAAAGCAGTTGAAAAATGGAAAGCGGAATCGGGGTCTGTGATTGTTATGGAGCCATCCTCGGGGAAAATTCTTGGAATGGCAAATTATCCGGATTTTAATCCAAATAAATATTCATCGGTTGAAAATATTTCCATTTTCCCAAATAAGTCAGTATCAAGCCAGTATGAGCCGGGTTCCATATTTAAGCCAATAACAATGGCAATAGGGATAGACACCGGCGTTATAACTCCGGAAACCGAGTATGATGATACGGGTTATGTCTCAATTTCAGGGTATACCATAAGAAACTATGACGGAAAAGCATACGGAATAAAAACAATGACAGAGGTTTTAGTGAAATCTTTAAATACGGGAACTGTATTTGCGGTTAATAAAATTTCTAAAGAAGATTTTTCAAATTATGTTAAGAAGTTTGGTTTTGGAGAAAAAACAGGGATAGATTTGCCGTCTGAAGCAAGAGGAAATATAAGAAATTTAAATACAAAAAGAGATATAAATTTTGCCACCGCTTCTTTTGGTCAAGGAATAGCTGTTACGCCGATACAGATGATAACCGCAATCTCCGTCATTGCAAATAATGGCACGCTTTACAGGCCTTTTGTTGTTAATCAGATACTTCGCGCAAACGGATCAAAAGAATATATTCAAAAAAAAGAAGTTAGGAGAGTTTTGTCGGAAAATACCGCAAAAAAAGTTCAGCAAATGCTTGTGTCTGTGGTGGAAGATGGGTTTGACAGGGCGAAGATTCCGGGATATTTTGTAGCGGGGAAAACAGGAACGGCGCAAATAGCAAAAAATGACGGAAGAGGGTATTCTGAAGAAATGATACATTCTTTTATCGGTTTTGCCCCGGCGTATAATGCTAAATTTGCCGTTTTGGTAAAGTTGGAAAAACCGCAAGATGTTAAATATGCTTCCCAGTCTCTAACTCCTGTTTTTCGGGAAATTATGAGTTTTCTTTTAAATTATTATGAAGTAACACCGGATTATTAAGATGAGAAAAATTTTACAAATAATATTAAAAATATTGGCAAAAATAATGCTTTTAAGATACAAGCCGAAGGTTATTGCTATAACGGGAAATGTCGGCAAGACCAGTGCAAAAGATGCTGTTTATATTGTTTTAAAAGAAAGTTTTAAAGTTAGAAAGAGCGAAAAAAGTTTTAATAATGAAATAGGCGTTCCTCTTACCATTTTGGGCATAAAGCCCGCAGGAAAAAATATTTTAATATGGTGTTTAAATTTTTTAAAAATATTTTTAAGTTTTTTTTGGGTTTCTTATCCAAAAATATTAATTTTAGAATTTGGGGCTGATAAACCGGGGGACATTGACTACCTTTTAAGTATTGCAAAGCCTGACATTGCTGTTGTCACCGCTATTGGAGAAGTGCCGGCCCATGTTGAAAATTTTATAAGTCCGGCTGAGGTTATAAGAGAAAAAACGAAACTTGTCAGAGCGGTTTCAAAAGACGGTATGGTTATTCTAAACACAGATTATGAGCCTGTTATAACTATGAGGTCAAAAACAAAGGCAAAAGTTATAACTTACGGTTTCTCAGAAAATGCTGACTTAAGAGTGTATCGTCCGGATTTTGGAGAGCAAAACACATCAGAAACAAAAACTTCTTTAGGAGCTTCTTTTAAAGTGGAATATGAAGGAAGTATCGTTCCTGTAAGGTTAAATGCCTACGGGACGCCAAATGTTTATGCTGCATCAGCTGCTTGCGCTATTGGTGTTGTTTTTGGTTTAAATTTAGTTGATATATCGGAGTCTTTGCTTAAATACAAAGCACCTCAAGGGAGACTGAATATTTTAAATGGAATTAAAAGTTCGGTTATTTTAGACGATAGTTATAATGCTTCTCCGTCTTCAATGAAAGAAGGACTTAAAACTTTGGCAAATATAAAAGGAGGAAGGAAAGTGGCGGTTTTGGGAAGTATGCTTGAGATTGGAAAATACACAGAAGAAACACACAGAGAAATGGGAAAATTTGCTTCTTCTTTTTGTGATATTATTATTACAGTCGGGGATCAAGCAAGATTTATAACAGATGAGGCTTTAAAACATAGTTTTAAAAAAGATAAAAATCTTTTCGTTTTTGACACTTCAAATGATTTGGCTAAAAAAATTAAAGACTTAATTGAAGGGGATGATATTATTTTATTTAAAGGATCAAGAGGTATTAAGCTTGAAGTTGCTATAAAAGAAATTTTGGCAGAACCGGAAAATGCAAAAAAATTACTCGTTTCTTGATTTTTAATATTAAATAATGTAGTATTTTTTTATTATACAAGATTAAAATTCTTGTTTGTTGACGGACAGCGACAATCCAAAAACTAACACGGCCCCTTCGTCTAGTGGTTAGGACACATCCCTCTCACGGATGAAACAGGGGTTCAATTCCCCTAGGGGCTACTATCAAAACACCAAAAGCTCCGAAATTAATTTCGGAGCTTTTGGTGTTTTTTTTGGTATATATTTACTGCACGATACTAATTTAAAACAACCCAATGACAACTTTGGGGACGGTCGTCCCCAAAGTTGTCATTGGGTTGTTTTGTGTTTAATTTTTTAAATTTTGTATTCTTTTCTAATATTTAGCATTTTGTAAATTAAGAAGAAAAATGAGCATTTTACAGTTTATTTAAAATATACTAATATATAATAGATATGATAAAAATAATTCACACAGGAGATTTGCATCTTGGGGCTAAGTTCAGCTCTTTTGGCAAGAAGTCCGGCAGTCAAAGGCGGGCTCTTTTGGATTCTTTTAAAAAAGTGATTGATGAAGCCATTTTAAAAAATGCTCATTTGGTTTTGATAGCGGGAGATCTTTTTGATTCTAATTTTCCTGCCTATGAAACTGTCAATTTGGTAAAAAGTGAACTGAAAAAATTAGACGAAGCAAAAATATTTACTGCAATTTTGCCGGGGACGCACGACTGCCTTTCTGTTGATTCAATCTACAAAAGAGAGAACTTTGCAGAAGGTCTTTCTCATATTTATATTTTTGATAATGAAAATATAACATCTAAGTTTTACCCTGAGCTTGATCTTGTTTTGTATGCTCAGGCAAATACTGCCAATAAATCTTTAAAAAGTCCTTTGGATTTTCTAAAGTCCTCTGATGAGGAGCACAAAAACGCAAAATACAAAATCGCCATGGCACATGGGTCTGTTCAGATAGAGGGTAAGTCCGCAAAAGATGATTGGCCTATAACTTTAGGGGAAATATCAAAGTCTGATATGCAGTACATTGCGTTGGGTCATTGGCATGGAGCTCAGGATTTTTCTTTTGGTTCAACAAAAGCTTGGTATTGCGGTTCCCCGGAGATTACCTACAAAGAAGGGAAAGGCGGACTGGGGCAAGGATATGCCATTGAAGTTGATATAACGGACAATGTGGAAGTTAAGCCTTTTTTGATTACTGATAAAAAAATTGAAGAGCTCAGTTTAGACATTGGTATGTTTTCTGATATTGGAGCAGTTTATAAAGAAATAGAAAACAAGGCCGGGGAAAATATTATTTTAATTTTAAATATTTCAGGAATTGCGAATCCGGATATGTTTTTGGATAAAGAAAAACTTAAAGAGGATCTTTCAGATAAATTTTTCAGCGTTACAATAAAAGATAATTCTTCACCCGGAGTGGACAATATTTTAGAAAGAGAGTATCCGGAAGATATGGTTTTGGGGCAGTTTATAAGACTGATGCGGGACAAGATAAATTCAGCCCAAAATGAAGACGAAAAAAGGATTACAGAAGAAGCTTTGCAAATAGGAGTAGCTGAGCTGGAAGGAAAAGAAGTAATTTAATAAGTATAAAGTAAAAAGTTTAAAGTAAACGACAATGAATAATACGCAATATAAAAAATGGAAAAGGTTTTAATTTAGAGGTGATAGAATGAATTATTTAATTTAAAATTTATTTTTTAATATTATATATTTCAATTTTTAACTTTTTACTTTCGACTTTTAACCTACCAATATGTATTTAAAATCAATAACAGTTAAAAACTTTAGAAAATTCAAAGATTTTTCAATTAATTTTCCTTCGGATATTACGGTTATTAAAGGACCGAATGAAAAAGGAAAATCAACCATACTTTCTGCCATTTTAGCAGGATTTTTCTATGATCCAAAAAAATCAAACAGAGAGATAGATGCTTTAAAATCGTGGCATTCAGACCAATTATATGAAATGAGGCTTGAGATTGAAAATGACGGCAATGAGATTGTTCTTGAGAAAAATTTCAATGAAAAAGAGATGCTTCTTGAAAATAAAACAACAGGCGAGAAGATAAAAAATTTCAAAGATATATCCGATTATTTATACAAAATAGGTTCGTTAAGGTCTCTTTCCTTATTTGAGAATACGGCTTGTGTTAAACATGACGCTCTTTCTTTGATAACTCAAGGAAAACGGGAGATATCCCAGGCTTTGCAAAGCCTACTTACTTCGTCTTCTGAAAATGTTAGTCCTGATAAAATTATAAAAAAAATTAATGATCTTTTAACGGAAATACAAAAAGGTTTAAAACAGCCATCAAAAACTCCCGGAGTTTTAAAGGAGATAGAAAGCAATATACTTGAGCTTGAAGACAAAAAGTCAAAACTTAAAGCTGAGTTGGATGATGTTTCAAAAAAATCAGATTATTTAGGTTCTATTCAAACAGAATACAACAATCTCAAAGAAAAGTTTGATATTAAATTTCGCCAGTATGAAATGAATAAGAAATATTTTCAAACAATAAAAGAGCTGGAAAGTTTAAGCTCTCAATTTAAAAAAATAGAAAGTGATATTGAAGTTCTTGAAGAATTGGAAAAAAATAAAGAATATATTTTATTTCAGCTCAAAAAAATGAGCTTTCTTGAAGGATTTGACATAAGAGAGTTTTACAAAAAGGTAAATAATCTTAAAGACAAAGAAGCAAAACTTCAATACTTAAAAAAATATTATAAAAATACAAAAGAAACAGAATCAAAAAAGGGTAAAAACAGCTTTTTTCTCATGGGTCTTTTTGTGGCGTTTTTTATCGTCGGGTTTTTAGGATTTTTAGAACCTTGGCTATTCTCATCTTTTGCTATTTCAATTTTATTTTTTATTTTAAATTTTGTTTTCAAGAAAAAAAGCTCAGAAAGCAAAAAAATAAAAACAGTTAAAGACATAAAAATTTTAGAAAAAGAAATTGATTTTTTAAGTGATGAAATAAATTTAATATTTGAAAAAAGCCATATAAAAAATGACAAAGAACTCATTGATAAAATAAAAGAATATAATGAATTTTGCAAAGAGTTGGAAAAAACAGAAAGTAAGGAAGAGGGGATACTGAGAGGATTTAGCTTTTCTGATGTTAAAAAAGAAAAAAGCAGTATTTTGAAAAATATAGGAATTTTAGAAGAAAAAATTTCGGAGGAGCAAAAGGTAAATGTTCCAACTCCGCAAGAACAGCGTCTCTTGGAGGTTGATTTGGAAAAATATGACAAAAAATTGGATGATTTAAAAAAAGAAATACTGCAGGTTTCTGCTGTGTCAAATCAATATGCTATAGATAAAGAGAATATAATAAAGTTGGAGGAGGACTTGGAGTTTGAAAAAGAAAAGAAATTGAACTTTGAGAAAAAAGTTAAAGTTTTAGAGTCTTTAGCTGAGAATTTAAAAGAAGCTCAGTCAAGAATACTGTCAAAGTCCAAGTCTCATATTGAAGATTATATGAAAAAATATCTTATAACCATAACAGATGGAAGGTATGATAATATGAAGGTGAACGATGATCTTTCTTTTAATGTTTGGTCTGAAGAAAAAAAAGATATGGTTGTTCCGGAAGACCATCTTTCGCAGGGAACAGTAGACCAATTTTATCTTGTAGCGAGGTTTGCTATTTTGGACGTTTTAAATAAGGGAAATAAATCTTTGGTTTTACTTGATGATCCTTTTCACTCTTTTGATTCAAAAAGACGAGAAAAAACCAAGCAAGTTTTAAATGACTTAACAGATAGATTTCAAATAGTGCTTTTTTCTCACTCCTCTGATTATGATGATTGGGGAGAAGTGGTTGAGATATAATAGAATTTTCAAAACTGAGTGCAGTTTAAGATGAAAGCGAGAGACGAAAGAAGCTGTACTAAAAAATATAGTGAATTGAGACTCGCAGTTTTCAACGAAAAAATGCACCAGTTTTGAAAATTCTATAATCGTTTTTAATTATCAAAATAAATGAAAGTGGTTTTATTTTTTAAAAATATAATAGAGAGTATAAAAAAATCACTTTTTTTAAGAGATCCGTTTGTTTGGGGGATGATTTTTTTGAGTATCTTGTTTTTTGCGGCATTTTTATATTATACAAAATTGAAATTAAACGATTTTAAAAATGTGGCGGATGCATCTTTAACGGGTATTGGGTATGAATTTATTTCAGACGGGGGCAGTTTATATCAAATTCCTATTTTTGTAGCTATTTTCTCAATTTTAAATATTATAGGGTCAAAAATTGTTTATAATTATGATGTCTTGGCGTCCTATGTTTTGATTGTTTCCGTTCCCATTTTAAATGCTTTGTATTTTTTCGGAGCTTTTGTATTTTTGTCCTAAATTTTAATATTTGTATTGACTTTTGCAAGAAAATACCTTAGTATAAGGATTAATTAAATATATAAACCGTAGACAAGGGGCTGTTCTCAGTGAGAGCATTAAGACCTCTCGAGGTGGAATAAAGCTATTTTTAGCTTTTTATTTCCCATTTGAGTCTGCGATCTTAAAAAGGTCGTTTTTTATTTATTTTTTGAAATTTTTAGTTTATGGGAGTCTTAGTTTTTTCTAAGGATCTAATAAATTAAAAATTAAAAGTATGGCTTTAACCAGAAAACAAAAAGAAGAAATTTTAGCTTCAGTAAAAAAGAAGTTAAAAGATCAAAAGTCTGTAATTTTCACAGATTTTACAGGTCTTTCTGTTTCTAATTCAAGCAGCTTAAAAAGAAAGCTGAAAGAAACAGATACAGAATATAAGGTTGTCAAAAAAAATATTTTGGCAAGAGTCATAGAAGATTCCGACATAAAAGGAATTGACGTTAAAGACTTTGAAGGTTCTATGGGTGTTGCTTTCTCTTATGGTGATGAAGCCGCTCCTGCAAAAATTATTTATGACTTTTCTCAACAAAAAGATGTCGGAGAATTTAAAATTTTAGGAGGTATTTTAAGCGGCAAAGCGATATCTGCCGATGAAGTTACAGCCTTAGCTAAACTTCCTTCAAAAGATCAGCTTTATGCAAACTTATTTGCACAAATAAATGCTCCTGTTTCCGGTTTTGTAAATGTGCTTGCGGGCAATATTAAGAATTTAGTTTACGTGTTAGACGCAATAAAAGAATCCAAAGCATAATAATTTTTCTAATGTTATTTTATGAAAATTAATATGTTTTAGATTATAAAATTCAAATAACCAAAATCTAAGGTATTTTAATAAAGTATCTAAAAATATTTTATCAAGAGAACTTCGGTTTTAAAATTATGTCAGAAGACAAAGAAAAAAAAGTAGAAGTACCTGCTAAATTTAAAGATTTAGTGGAATCAATTGAAAAGTTAAGTGTTATTGATCTTTCAGAACTTGTTAAAGTTTTAGAAGATAAATTTGGAGTTTCCGCTTCCGCTCCTGTAGCGGTTGCTGCAGCACCAGCTGCCGGAGGTGAAGATGCCGCAGCTGAAAAAACAGAGTTTTCAGTTGAACTTAAAGCCGCAGGAGATCAGAAAATCCAAGTTATTAAAGCGGTTCGCGAAATAACAGGATTGGGTCTTAAAGAGGCAAAAGATATTGTTGACAGTGCTCCTAAGGTAATAAAAGAAAATGCAAAAAAAGAAGAGGCTGAAGAAATGAAAAAGAAGATAGAAGAGGCAGGAGGAGTTGTAGAACTTAAATAACTCACAAAATAACGAAAAGCCCCTAAGAATTAGGCTGGGGGCTTTCGTTTTTTAAGATGGACGAAATACAAATAGCGCTTTCCGCTGAAACAATTACAGAGTTTTTAGGAGTACCTATAACAAATACACTCATTATGAGTTGGATTGTAGTCGGGTTGCTTTTGTTTTTGGGTCTTTTTGTCGGGAAAAACTTAAAAATGATTCCCGGAAGAATTCAGGTGATGTTTGAATCCTTGTTTGTTTATGTTTTGGAATATATGGAGGAGACTTTGGAAAGCAAGAAATTGGCAAGAGTTTTCTTTCCTCTCATTTTAACCATTTTTTTGTTTGTGTTTATTGCAAATCTTATTGAATTTACTCCGGGGATAGGAAGTATAGGGTTTTTTGAAGTCCATGGTGGGAAAGAGGAGTTTATCCCGCTTTTACGTTCTATGAACACCGACCTTAATGTTACTTTGGCGCTTGCTATCATTTCATTTTTAGTTGTTGAGGTTACGGGAGTTCTTACAATTGGTTTCTTGAAATATTTTTCAAAATTTGTTAACTTTAAATCTGTTATTGGATTTTCAATAGGCATAATAGAGTTGTTTTCCGAGATGGTTAGATTGGTTGCTTTCTCATTTCGTCTTTTTGGAAATATATTTGCGGGTGAAGTGTTGATATTAGTAGTTATATTCTTTGTTCCTTATATACTCCCTGTGCCGTTAATGCTCTTTGAAGTATTTGTAGGGTTTATACAAGCGGCAATTTTTTCTTTGCTTACTTTATTTTTTATAAAGATAGCGATAACAGAACCGCATTAAGTTAGAAAAGTTTAAAGTTATTAAAGTCGAAAATTTAAAAGATAGTAATTAATTTCTTAGTAATCATTTTTTAGTTTAAGTAAGTTGATAAGCTTAGTTAAGCTGAAAAATTAAAAAAAAATGGAACTTGAAGCAGCAAAAATTTTAGGTATGGCGCTTGTCGTCGGTTTCGGGGTTATCGGACCGGGAATTGGTATCGGTATGATTGTTTCAAAGGCTCTTGAAGCTATTGGAAGAAACCCGGATGCTACAGGGAAAATTCAAGCCACTATGTTTATCGGTATAGCGTTTACAGAAGCACTTGCGATATTTGCTTTGGTTATCGGGTTTATTTTAAAGTACACATAAAACTTTAAAAATTGGTATATCTTACGACTCGGCTGAAGCCTCTTTGTATTGCGTTTTATAACCAATCGCTTCACCTGAAGGTATTGCGTTTATAACCAATCGCTTCACCTGAAGGTATTGCGTTTTATAACCAATCGCTTCGCTCTTGGATAAAACGGGAACGCTCTTGGACAAAACGGGAACGCTCTTGGATAAAACGGGAACGCTCTTGGATAAACAGGGAGCTGCGATCTATGCTTAATTTTTAAAGTTTTTAGGGGGGTGTTTAAATATAAAAATTCTTAACTCTTAATTTATTATTTTTAGCCAAAGTTATGGATGAAATATTAAAAGTATTTGGAATAAATTGGAAACTCGTTTTGATTCAAACGGTTAATTTTGGTTTGCTTTTGATTCTTTTGCAGATATTTTTGTATAAACCTGTAATGAAAATGATAGATAAAAGAGCAAAAAAAATAGAAAAAGGAGTGAAGGATTCTGAAGAGGCGGAAATAAAACTTAACAGTGCAGAGGAGGAGAGAAAAGCTATATTGTCCGTTGCAACAAAAAAAGCGGAAAATATTATAGATTCATCAAGAAAAAAAGCGGAGGATGTAAAGTCTGAAATATTAAAGGACGCGGAAGATAAAGGCAATGAAATTCTTAATGAAACAAAAAAGAAGGCGGAGGAAAAAATAAAAAAGGCGGTTGAAAGCAGTAGGGCGGAAATTGCGAAAATAGCGGTTTTAACAGCAGAAAATATTTTAAGAGAAAAAGAAAGAAACAGTACGCAGTAGTTTTTTTAATTTTTGTGTGCTCAATTTAAGTTATGTTATCTGAAAAATATGCTCAAGCTTTATATTATATTGCAAAGGATAAGTCCGAAAAAGAACAGGAAGGATTTTTTGATAACTTTATAAAACTTTTAAAAAGAAATGGACATCTTAGTCTTTTACCTAAAATATTAAAAAATTTAAATGAAATTTCTTTAAAAGAACATAAGAAAGATAAAATAGATTTTATTGTTTCAGATGAAAAATTTAAAGATAAATACAAAGAAAAGATTAAAGATTATAAAAAATACCTCAATCTTAAGCAGGAGGTTCAAACAAAAGTGGATGATGCGATAGTTGGAGGGTTTATTATACGCACAAAAGATACAATAATAGACGGAAGTTACAGGAGAGGTCTTGTAAATTTATATAATAAATTTATTAAATAGATCTACTGAGTAATTTTATGAAGATATATTACACAGTGAGTTTAATAACTAATAAAAAATGAGTGATTTTATTATAGAGAAGTTAAAAAAAGAGATTGAAAAATTTTCACCAAAAACAGAGGTGGAAAGAATTGGTACTGTGACGAAAGTTGCAGATGGAATTTGTGAAATTGATGGGCTTGATGGAGCTTTAATGTCAGAGATGATTGTTTTTTCCGATCAAGAAAGCAAAACTCTTTCGGAAACCATTTCAAATCCGGATGTTATAACAGGACTTATACTTAATTTAGAAGAAGATTCCATAAAAGCTGTTATTTTGGGCGACACTCAAAAAATTAAGGAAGGGATGCTTGTAAAAAGCACAGGACAAATTCTTTCTGTTTCCGTCTCTGAAAAATTAATTGGCAGAGTTGTGAATGCTCTTTCAGAGCCGATTGATGATGAGGGGAGTATTGACGCTTCAGATTCCAGAAAAATAGAAAGAACCGCCTATGGAGTTATGGATCGTTCTCCTGTTGATACACCTTTGCATACGGGTATTAAGGCCATTGATTCTATGATTCCTATCGGTCGCGGACAAAGAGAGCTTATTATCGGTGATCGTTATACCGGTAAAACAACTATAGCTGTTGATACTATTTTAAATCAAAAAAATGAGCCGGAAGGTGAGAGACCAATTTGCATATATGTTGCCATTGGGCAAAAAGAATCAAAAACAGCAAGAATAGTTTATGATCTAAAAAAACGCGAAGCTATGAAATATACAATAGTTGTTTCTGCGTCGTCTTCCGAACCGGCCTCTTTGCAGTTTCTTGCTCCGTTTACTGGCGTTGCGATAGCGGAATATTTTATGGAAAAAGGAAAAGATGTTCTTATTATTTACGACGACCTTTCAAAGCATGCTGTTGCTTACAGACAAATGTCACTTCTTTTGAGGCGTCCTCCCGGAAGAGAAGCCTATCCCGGAGATATTTTTTATCTTCACTCAAGACTTCTTGAAAGATCGGCAAAATTAAACAAGAAATTAAAAGGCGGGTCTATAACTGCATTGCCTATTATTGAAACTCAAGAAGGAGATGTTTCCGCATACATCCCGACAAATGTTATATCTATAACAGACGGTCAGATATTTTTAAATTCAGATTTGTTTAATAAGGGGTTGAAGCCCGCAATTGACGCCGGTATTTCAGTTTCTCGTGTGGGTTCTGCTGCGCAAACAAAAGCGGTTAAAAAAGTTGCCGGCAAGATAAAACTTCAATTGGCTCAGTTTCGAGAACTGGAGGCATTTATGCAATTTAGTCAGGACTTGGATCCGGACACAAAAGCCAGCATTGAAAAGGGAAGAAGACTTTCAGAAATATTAAAACAAAAAAACAATAATCCATTGGGATTTGAAAAGCAAGTGGTTTCTATTTATTCTGCAATATCAGGAATGTTTGATGACGCGGAGGTTGACGATGTTGTAAAAATTGAAGGAAAACTTCTTTGCTATATTGGAGATCAGAAAGATGAGATATTTAAAAGCATTAAGAAGGAAAAAGACTTAACAAAGGAAACGGAAGAAAAATTGAAAGAGGCGCTTAAAAGCTTCAAAGAAACACACAGCGAGTTGTTTACTTTAAAAAAATAACTTTTAACTTTTAATTAAGCAAAAATGTCTTTAAAGGCGATTAAAAATAAAATAAAATCTATTAACAAGACAAGACAGGTGACTAAAGCAATGGAGTCTGTCGCTGCTGTTAAGATGAGAAAAAGTCAAAAAACAGCATTTGATACAAGGCCTTACGCCATGCATGCTTTTGGAATATTAAAAAGAATAAGCGGGAGCATTGACGGCAAAAGCCACTTTTTGATGCTGGAAAGGGAAGTAAAAAAAACATGTATATTTATAATCACAAGTGATAAAGGGCTCGCAGGAAGTTTAAACAGCGCAGTTATTAAAAAAGTTGTTCGGGAAATGGATAAGGACGGGCTTGATAAAGAAAATACAAGTTTTATATGTATAGGCAAAAAGGGTTATGAATATTTTTTAAAAAGGGGTTTTAAAATAGAAAAATATTATGAAAAGCTCGGAGAAAATGTTTCGGTAGAGCTTTTAAAAGAAGTTTCAGACCTTTTAGTCAGTCTTTATGAAAATAAAAAATATGATAAATTTAAAATTTTTTATACAAATTTTATTTCAACAGCAGACCAAAAACCCGTAGCAAGAACAATTCTTCCCATAAAATATGATGAAGTCAAAAGAATTATTAAGCGTATTTTGCCAAAAACGGGGAGATACTCTGAGTTTAAAAATACCATTGACATAGATCAAAGTGATGATGTGAGAGCGTATTTATTTGAGCCAAGCGCGAAAGATATTTTAAAAGAGCTCTTGCCGTTTTTATTGAATATTCAACTTTATTATTCACTTCTTGAATCTCAGGCGTCAGAGCATTCTGCAAGAATGGTTTCAATGAAAAATGCTTCAGATAAGGCAGATGAATTATCAAAAGATTTGAAGTTGGTGTTTAACAAAGCAAGACAAGCTTCCATAACAAGTGAAATATCAGAAATTACCGGAGGCATTGAAGCATTATCAAATTAGTATAAGATTTTAACCATTTAACTATTTATTATGAAAAATAAAGGAATTATAAAACAAATTATCGGACCGGTGGTGGATGTTTATTTTGAAGACAATCTTCCGGATATTAACACAGCTTTAATTGTGGAGGCTGACAATAATGCCAAAAGAGGCAAGGTTGTTCTTGAGGTTTCTCAGCATTTAGGACTTAGCAGGGTGAGGTGCATATCTATGAATGAAACAGATGGCCTTAAAAGAGGAGATGAGGTTATAAATACGGGGAAGTTCATATCAGTTCCTGTTGGCGAGAAATCTTTAGGCAGATTATTTAATGTTTTGGGAGATGTGATAGATGAGGGGGAAGATATGCCAAAAGATATAGAAAAATGGCCTATTCATAGAAAAGCTCCGGGATTTAAAGACCAAAAAACAAAAGCGGAAATATTTGAAACAGGTATTAAAGCGATTGATCTTATGATTCCTTTTATTAAAGGCGGTAAGGTTGGTCTTTTTGGCGGCGCCGGTGTTGGGAAAACAGTATTGATTCAAGAGCTTATTCACAATATTGCAACCAATCATGGAGGATATTCAGTTTTTGCCGGAGTGGGAGAAAGGGTAAGAGAGGGAAATGACCTTTATGCGGAGATGAAAGAATCGGGTGTTCTTTCAAAGACAGCTTTAGTGTTTGGACAAATGAATGAAGTCCCGGGAGCTCGTGCGCGCGTGGCGCTTTCAGGGCTTACAATGGCTGAATATTTCAGAGATGCTATGGGGAAAGATGTTTTGTTTTTTATGGATAATGTTTTCAGGTTTATTCAAGCAGGCTCTGAGGTATCGGCGCTTTTGGGTCGTGTGCCCTCTGCTGTGGGTTATCAGCCAACTTTGGCGGAAGAAATGGGTAAACTTCAAGAAAGGATTACTTCTACGAACAACGGCTCAATTACGTCGGTTCAGGCGGTTTATGTTCCGGCCGATGACTTTACAGATCCGGCTCCTGCAACAACATACGCCCATCTTGACTCAACGGTGGTGCTTTCGCGTTCTTTGGCGTCTCTGGGCATTTACCCCGCCATTGACCCTTTAGACTCAAGTTCAACAGCTTTAGATCCTTCTGTTGTGAGTGAGGAGCATTATAATGTGGCTATGGAAACAAAAAAAGTTCTGCAAAGATATAAAGACCTTCAAGATATTATTGCGATTTTAGGCATTGAAGAATTGTCAGACGAAGATAAGCTTGTTGTTGGAAGAGCCAGAAAAATACAAAAATTTCTTTCTCAGCCATTTTTTGTCGGTGAGATTTTTACAGGAATTCCGGGGCAATATGTAAAACTTGAGGATACGATAAGAGGATTCAAAGAGATTATAGAAGGCAAGCATGATGACAGAAATGAACAGGATTTTTATATGAAAGGGTCAATAAGCGAGGTTGTAACGAACTAAAAAATAAAAAATTTGAAAGTAAAAAATACTAAGCAGCAAGTAACAATAATCAAGAAACAAACAAATTTCAAGATACAATAACCAAAACGACGATGTATCTGTAATCCGTTTCTTATAATTTTTGTTTTACTCGCGACTTTATTCTTGTTTAAATTATGTTTTTTTTAACAATAGCAAAAATAAATGAAACTTTGTTTCAGGGAATGGTAAGGTCAGTAAACTGTCCCGGAGTTGAGGGTGAAATGACCGTACTTCCAAACCATATTCCTTTGGCGACAATTTTAAAAGCTGGAGAGATAAGAATAAGAGTTGATGAGGACAAAGAGGAAAAGCTCAAAATAGAAAAGGGAATACTTGAAATAAGCAAAAAAGAAGTTGTTATTTTGCTTTAGATATTTAAAATTCAAAGTTGCAAAATAAATAAAAAAAGCGGCCATTGTGGCCGCTTTTTGATTTTACGTTTTTACGCGATTTATTTTTCGGAGTATACAACCTCAATATTCCAGTCTTCATTTACAAAAAGGCCAAACACAGGAATCCCCAATTGCCATTTTGAAAGTACTTTTCTGCAAAATTCCTTGATTTCTTCAATGTGTTCTTCTTTTGAGATTGGATTGCCGGCACAATCATGATGTCCGCATATCACAATGCCGCAAGAGAGGTGTTTTTCTATAGAAAATAAAGCTTTTTTTTGGACAGTTTCTTCATGTAGTCCTGAACCGTCGTTTGTCAAATTGTCCATCCCCGGCTCGGTTATTGTGTCTACATATTTAACGTTGAATTGTTCCTTGACCCATTTTGTAACAGGCTCTTGGGTCCGGCCGTCTATGCAGTTTAGTGCGGTTGCAAATGTATCATCTTTATGCATTTTTTTTGCTCCATTCTTAATTTTAAAAAGCACTTTTGATATTATAGAATACTTTTCCTTAAAAGTCAAATCTTCAGGGCTTTTTAAATTTCAGTTTGATGGGAAATTTAATTATTTATTTTCGGTTTTTATGTATTTTAATGATAATTTTAATCCACATACTTTTTAATATTCTCTAACAATAATTCAAATTTCTTATATCCCGCCTTTTCATTAAAGTGTCCTGCATTTTTTATTTTTATAACTTTACTATCTAATTTTTCAGCAAGTTCTGTAGCTTTTTTTATTGGAATATAAGGATCATTATCAGAATGATAGATATTAAATTTTTTACAATTTTGTTTTATTTTTTCCCAATTAAAATTTCTATCAGTAAATGTTTTATTAATTTCATCAAAGTCAGGATTACTTAATAATCCAAGAAAGCCAGAAATAAAAAAAGCGGATTTCACAGGTTTGTCTAAGCTTTCAAGTAAATTTAATAAAAATGCGGGACCCAAACTATGACCGATTAAAATTGTATTTTCGTTTATATGTCGTTTATATTTTTTAAATTCCTTTTCCCAGCTTTTCAAAGATTGATTTTCAGGAGTTGGAAATTTAGGAATAAAAACATTACATTTTAACTTTTTAAGTTCAGACTTTAACCAAGGGAACCAATTTTCATTTGGATTGCCATAGGAGCCGTGAATTATAATTATATTGGTCATAGTTTATGAAAAATTAAGACAATTGTAAGTTTATTGGCATAAATCGTGATTATAAAGTATGTTATTAATTATTTATTTTCGGTTTTAAAAACCTCTCTTTCAGACAATAAATATATAAACTTATTATCTTCAGATATTGTAAAATCTCTTATTCTTATCAAAGAAAGAAAATTAAAGTATTTTTCTGTTTCACCTTCTTTTTTGATTATTTGATTTCTATCCATAGAGAAATTTATATCTTTAAAGTCTTTATTGTATGGGGTTGGTTTCAGTTTTAATAGTTTTCTTAGCTGTTTTTCCGATTCTATGGTGTATATCTTTTCGTCTTTGGGGTCAAAATAATAAACTTGTTTTTTTATATAATTTATAAAATAAAATAAACCATCACTTAAAAAAGCTTTTTCTATTTCAAAAGGAGATTGATCTAAAAACAAAAAAGATCCTGACTTGTCGTCCGATTTTATTTTGTAAAACATATTTAATGTGTCCGAAAATACATAAATATTGTCTTTGCTTTCAAATATGAACTTTGGGGAAAAGCCTAATGATTTGCCGGGTATTTTACCGAATCTTTCAAGAGATATAATATTAAACAATCCTTTGGTTTCGTTTTCTTTTTCCTCTATTATTTTTATAATATCATCAGATTTTTTTGAAAAAAATGGATATGATTTTAATATTAAAGTTGTGTTTTTCGCTTCTTTAAAAATATCCAATGCTTTTTCTTTGTTTTTTTGAGCTGTGGCTTCAGCCTCTGCTATTTTAACGTTTATAACATCTGCAAGTTTATAGGCATTGCTCATTTTTATGTAAAAAGAGATTGAGGCGATGAGTATTATAATAATAAAGGAGGATCCGATAAATACTTTTTTTCTTTTTAAAAATTCTAAAATTGCAGGGAAATAATTATTTATTTTTTCTTTATATTTTGAGACCGGTTCTTCCTGTTCTTCTTTGGAGTATTTTGATATTTTGTCTTCAATGTTTATATTTTTTGATGTTCCAAAAACATTTTTTAATATTTTAGATCTTTTAGGTGATATTACTTCAAGAAGCAGGGCTGCTTGAGGCGGTAAGGGGATCTCTTTTGATTCAGCTTCATAAATACGATTTATTGTTTCCGCTTGTTTTTCTATTTTATCATCCAAAACTCTTCCTATGCTTTTTTTAGAAAATAAATCTCCAAGCTTGGATGTTCCAAATATGTATTTATCCCCGACATTTATATCCCCTGAAATAACGGCGGAAAATCTATTTTTTGACTCTTTAGATGACCCAATGTCCAAAACAACCTCATTTTTTAAAAGATATATAAAATGTTCTCCAATTTGAGAGAATCTCATTTTGTTTTTTGATGTATTTAAAATACAAAAAGAAATATGGCGTCTTAAATTTTTATGTTCTCGGCTTATATCAAGCAATGCGGCATTTGCCTTTTTCAGGCAATTTTCAAAACTCGTCTCAGGGTCTTTGTCTGAAAGTTTATAAAACTCCCTTTTTGCAATGGACGCAATAAGATTTGGCAAAAATTCCAAGTCTTTTTTTTGACTTTTTACCCAGCCTATTATATAAAGATTTCCAAGAGATTCCTCTTCTATATTTGAGGGTTCATAAACAAAAGTCTCGCAACTAAAAGTCTTTTTGTCACTTGTCAGTATTAATTCCCGTATTTTAATATTATGCTCTTTCATAAAAATAATTTTATCACAAAAAATCAAAAATATGAAGCATTGCTTAAGTTTTCAAATTGGCGTTTTATGTCTTGTATTTTCAATAATCTAAGATATTGCTTTGATTTTTTTTCATTTTTTAATTATAATAAATAAAACATTTAAGTTAATTTTAAATTTTATAATTATGGTTACATTTGAGCAATTTTTTAATTCAGAAGTAAAAGCAAGATTGATTAAGTTTTTTATTTATAATGGTGACTTATCATTTGAGCCGAAAGAAATAGCAGAAAGGTTAAATCTTAAGTTGAATGTGGTTAAAAAGTATTCGCAGGCTCTTGTAGAAGAAGGTTTTTTAAAGTCAAAAACAATAAAATCCAAGAAGTCTTATATGAGAGATCCAAAATGTTTGTATCAAAAAGAGTTAAGAGATCTTGTTTTGGAGTTTTCAGCCGCCTCACATAAAAAACTTTTAAGGGATGTCAAAAAAATAGGTGTTGTTAAATTGGCTATTTTAGGGGGAGTGTTTTTAAATGTGGAAAAATTCAGAGTTGATATTTTTATTGTGGCTGACAAAATAAAAGAATCGCAATTTAAAAAATTCTTGAAAAATCTTGAAGCTGAAGTTGGGAAAGAGATATCTTATGCCATTATAAGTACAGTCGAATTTAAATACAGAATGGATATGTTTGATAGGTTTACAAGAGATGTATTGGAATTTCCTCATGAAAAAATTATCAATAAATTAAAAATATAACAGAATTTACACAGTTTTATTTTCAGTTAGAAAAAAAACACGAGATAATTTAAAATTATTAATTCTCTATGGATCTTGAAAATATAAATTTTTCATCTCTTTCTTCTTCTGATATCTTAAAAAAATTAGAAACCTCACAGAACGGATTATCGGACGAGGAGGTTAAAAAAAGAATAAAAGAATTCGGAGAAAACAAGCTCCCTGAAAAGAAAAAAGGCGGGGGGCTTTTATTGTTTCTTAAGCAATTTAACAGCTCCTTAATATACATTCTTTTTATTGCTGCTTTTATATCTTGGCAATTTGAGCATTTTATAGATGCTTATGTAATTTTGGTTATAGTATTTATAAATGCCATTATAGGATTTTTTCAGGGGTGGCGCGCCGAGAAGATTTTAGAAGCTTTAAAAAAGATGGTTAAGGTTTATACGAGGGTCATCAGAGATGGAATAGAAAAAAAAGTATCAGCAGAAAAAATTACAATAGGGGATATTATTGTTTTGGAAGCCGGAGACAGAGTTCCTGCCGATATGAGGATTTTGGAAGAAGAAAATTTACGCTCAGACGAATCTCCCTTAACAGGAGAATCTATGCCGGTGGAAAAAAGCAGCGGTATTTCAAAAGACGTTTCTCCTGGTGAATCTCCTAAAAATATGCTTTTGATGGGGACCACCATTGTTGCCGGATACGGAAGAGGCATTGTAACTGCCGTGGGAGTAAATACCCGTTTTGGAAAAATTGCCGAACAAATAAAAAAAATAAAATACAAAAAAAGCCATTTTGAAAAAAAAGTAAATGAGCTCGTAATTCAAATGAGTGTAATTGCTTTTTTTGGGGCGTTTATAACTTTTTTGTTGGGATTTTATTTAAAAGGTCTCAACTTTTTTGATATTTTCTTATTTTCAGTCGCTTCTTTGGTGGCCGGTATTCCCGAGGGCTTACCCGCGGTGCTTACTATAGTTTTAGCTATAGGAGTATCAAGGATGGCGAAAAAAAATGCTATTGTAAAGCATTTGCCTTCTGTGGAAACTTTGGGAGTTGCAAATGTTATTTGTACGGATAAAACGGGGACATTAACGGAAAATATTTTAACTGTTAAAAAAATATTTGTTGGCTCAAAGCTCATTGATGTGTCCGGCATCGGCATTCAAACTAAGGGAGGATTTAGTTTGGATGAAGCGGACATTTTACCGAAATATTATCCCGACCTTGACCGAATATTAAAAAATGCATTATACAGTTCAGACGCATCTGTTGTTGTAGAAAAAAATGAGGTAAAAACCGTGGGAGAGCCGGTTGAAGTTGCTATGGAAATAGCGGCTGTTAAAGGAGATATTCTAAAATCAGATATTTATAAAAATATAAGCATTTTAGACAAGATACCGTTTGATACTAAATATAAATTTAAAGCAAATTTAATTAATGTGGGGAGTGAGGGGCATCCTGATAAAAAGATATTTGTTTCGGGAGCGTTTGAAATATTGCTTCAAAAATCATCTTATATTTATGAAGATGGAGAAGTAAAAGAATTAACTGAAGCAAAGAGAAAAGAGATTTTAAATTATGCTTTGGATATGGCTGGGGATGCGCTTAAAGTTATCGGTTCTGCATTTAAGGATGCTTCTTTTGAGGCGACTGATATCACAAAAGATGATATTTCTGATTTGGTGTTTTTAGGATTTTTTGGGATGATGGATCCTCCAAAGGATAATATAAAAGATGCAATAGCAAAATGTAAAACCGCAGGAATAAAAGTTTTAATGCTTACGGGTGATCATAAAATAACAGCGGTTGCAGTAGCAAAAGAAATAGAGCTTATTTCCAAAGAAACTCATGAAGAGGGAAAAGTTATAACGGAGTCTGATTTAGAAGGTGTGTCTGACGATCAATTTAAAAAAATAGTAAATGAAGCCGTAATTTTTGCAAGAGTTACTCCGGAAACCAAACTTAAGATAGCGGAATTTCTTCAGGAAGATGGAAATATCGTAGCTATGACAGGAGATGGAATTAATGACGCGCCGGCCTTAAAACAGGCAAATATAGGAGTTTCTATGGGTATTTCAGGAACGGATGTGGCAAAGGAGGCTTCTGAGATTATTCTTACCGATGATAATTTTGCTTCAATAGTCAATGCTATTATTGAGGGAAGAATAGTTTTTAATAATGTCAAAAAAACAAGTTTTTATTTAATAACCACAAATGTTGCAGAAACCGCAACCATAATAACAGCCTTGGCTTCAGGATTTGCTTTGCCTCTTTTACCAATACAGCTTTTGTGGCTTAACTTGGTTACTGACGGAATAACCGTTATAGCGCTCGCAACTGAACCAAAAAAAGACGGCATTTTAAATCAAAAACCGAGATCTAAAAAAGAAAAAATACTATCAAAAGATGTTTTGCCGCTTTTGTTTTTTACGGTTACTCTTATGGTTGCGGGAACTTTGGCTTTGTTTACCTATTTCTTACCTCAAGGAATAGATAAAGCAAGGACCGTAGCGTTTTCTTTTATGGCATTTTCACAACTTTTTAATGTTATAAACATGAGGTCTCTTGATCTTTCAATATTTAAAATAGGATTTTTCTCAAGTAAATTTATGGTTGTTGCTCTTTTAATTTCTGTTGCTATTCAATTTTTGGTTATCTATATTCCGTTTTTCCAAAATGTATTCAGTTTTGAAAGGCTAAATATACAAGAGTGGGTATTGATTATCGGCTCATCTTCTTTGATTTTGGTTATTGTTGAAATCTATAAAATATTTAAGCGGAAAGCCAATAGCAGTGTAAAGCTATAGAGTTATAAGTAATTTAAACTTTCTGTTTTTTAATTTATTTTGTTATAATAAATACATGGTTTATTTATTTTTAAAATGGAAATTTATTGATTCTAATCGGGATTTTTTAAAAGCCTGGTTTGAATTTTCAAAATTCGGTCTGAATATTTTTTCAGTCCCGCTTTTGGTCAGGACGTTCTTCTGGCCGTGGCACAAATATCAAAGCGTATATCCGTCAGGCTTTAATCCAAAAAAAGTTTTTTTAGTTTTTTTTGGGAATATAATGTCCAGGATAATAGGGATGATTTTAAGAACATTTTTTATTTTTATTGGTTTGATATTTGAAATTTTTATTTTATTTTTTGGATTTATTTTATTTTTAATTTGGTTTACATTGCCGTTTTTTGCACTTTATTTTTTATATATAGGAATAGATTTCTTACTTCGATAGAGCCTAAATGAGATAGAAGTTAAAAGATATAAACATGATAAAAGTTACAAGATACAAATCACAAATAACAAACAAATCTCAAGAAACAATAGCCAACAACCAAAGTAGCGTCGTGTTTGCATCTTGCATCTTATTACTTATTACTGCTTTGTTTAATTTATTTATGTATTTAAAATTCTATTTTCTAACTTCTAATTTTTAAATTTTATATTCTTTCGTTTATGTTTAACTTAAAAAAGACTAAAACTTATTATGCTATTTTATTTCCAATCTTTTTTGTAAAGATTGTTTTTTGGGCATCTTTGTTTTCAACGCTTTTGTTATTGATTGATATTTTATTTCCAAAACTTTATATTTTGCCTTTAACTTTTTTGAGAGTTGAGGTTATAGGCTGGTTTTTTATATCTTTATTTATTAATTTATTATTTTTCTCTCTTTATATTTTTTACAATTCTTTTTTAAGAAAAGAAGAACAAGTAAATTTAGAGGATGTCTTAGATTCTCAAAAAAACAATGAAGATATTAATTTAGCAGAATATCTTTCTTATGATGCCGCCTTGGCAATGCGAAAAGCGATGCGATTTACCGAGAAAAAACATATAAAACTAAGTTATAATTCAATATTTTTATTTTTACTTGAAAACAAAAGAGCAAAGTTTATATTTGACAGGCTTTTAATAAACGAAGAGCAATTTAGAAAAACTTTGGAAGTTGTCGTTGAAAGCCAAGAAAAAACTGTTGCGCAATATATAGACAGTTCAGAGCTTGAGAAAATCCTGTACGATGCCCTTTTAATTTCTCAAAAAAAAGGCAACAAAAAAATTACTTTCGGCAGTGTGTTTGCCGCTGTTGTTTTGTCTGATGATGTTCTTAGGAATTTATTTTTTGATTATGGAGCAAAAAAGGAAGATGTTATTGATGTCTCTATTTGGGAAGAAAACTATCATAATGAATATTTTATTAAAAAATCTTTTATTGCCGGGCTTGGCAGGGTGCAGGGAATAGCAGACACATGGACTTATGGTTATACTCCCGTGCTTTTGAAGTATGCACATGAAGTCTCAGTCTCTGACAGACCGGGGGAGCATATTCATGCTTTAGGGAGAGAGAAGGAGATAGAAAAAATAGAGGAAATACTGTCATCTTCCGGTAAAAATAATGTAATTTTAGTCGGTGAGCCGGGAGCCGGAAGAAAAAATGTTATTTTAGGTTTTGTAAAAAGAATAAAAAAAGGCGTTGCAACAGGAGCGTTAAAACACAAAAGAGTATTTATGCTTGATATGAATTCTGTTATTTCAAGAACAAAAGATGTGACAGAAACTGTGGCATTGCTTGATAAAATATTTTCTGAATGTTTGGGTGCTGGAAATATTGTTTTAATTATAGATGATATTCATAATTATGTAGGCAAGCAGGAGAAAGAAAAGATTGCCGCTTTTGATATTTCAGGGGTTTTAGTGCCTTACCTTCAGTCGGATAAATTTCAGTTGATAGCTCAAACCGATCATTCATCGTATCATTCAAACATTGAATCAAATCCTTCTGTTTCTGTGATGTTGGAAAAAGTTGAAGTTTTGGAGATGGACGAACAAACAACCATTTTAAAACTTGAAGACCTGACGCCTACGATAGAAAAAGAATATAAAATTTTTATTTCTTATCATGCTCTTTTGGCTGTGGTTTCAGATGCGGGTTCTTATATTCAAAATATACCATTTCCGGAAAAGGCTATTTCTCTGCTTTCTGAAGTTATCTCTTTTGTTCAAGCTCATAAAGTTTATGGCAATATCGTAATTCAAGATCATGTTACGGAAGTTATTTCTCAAAAAACCGGAATACCTTTAGGCAGAATAGAAGGAGAGGAAAAGTCAAAACTTTTAAATATGGAAGAACTTTTGCATAAAAAAGTTATAGGGCAGGATAAAGCAATAGCGGTTTTGTCAGAAGCTATGCGCAGGGTGAGGTCCGGTATTTCTGAAAGAAAAAAACCGATAGGAACATTTTTATTTTTAGGTCCAACCGGTGTCGGGAAGACAGAAACCGCAAAATCTCTCGCCGATGTTTATTTTGGCTCTGAAGAAAGAATGATTCGTCTTGATATGTCAGAATACCAGTCCAAAGATTCAATGAAAAGGCTTATAGGAAGCGTTGACGAAGATGTTGAAGCTCAGTTTGCAAATAAAGTGAGAGAAAACCCTTTTTCGCTTATTTTACTTGATGAGTTTGAAAAATCACATCCTGATATAGCGGATCTTTTCTTGCAAATCTTAGATGAAGGCAGGCTGACAGATGCTTATCAAAGAAAGGTTTCTTTTAGAAATTCAATAATTATCGCAACCTCAAATGCCGGAGCTGAGTTTATAAGAGAATATATACTTTCCGGTCAAAATATAGAAGCATTGCATGATATACTTATAAATTATTTGATAAAAGAAGAGATATTCAAGCCCGAATTTTTAAATAGGTTTGATGCAATCGTGGTTTTTGAGCCTCTGTCAAAAGAAGAAATAAAGAAAGTGGCAGAGTTAATACTAAAAGATCTTTTTGTCAGGCTTGAAGACAAAGGGATGAAATTTAAAATGACAGATGAGCTTTTGGATAGAATATCTGAAATAGGATATAGCCCGGCTTTTGGGGCGAGGGAAATGAAAAGAACTATACAGGAAAAAATAGAAAATAAAATTGCCGAAGATATCATAAAAGGAAAATACAAATATGGATCGGAAATATATATAGATCCGGAAACAATATAACGGCAAGTAAAAACATATTTGGAAGCAAGGCTTCCAAATATAAATATAAAAAAATGTCTATAAGAAAAACACCTTTTATAATAGGTGAATTTTATCATATATATAATCGTGGTGTTGAAAAAAGAGAATTTTTTCTTGATTTAAATGATCAGAAAAGGTTTTTTCAAAGCATGCATGAATTTAATACATTAGAGCCGATAGGAAGTATTTATGAAAAACAATTCATTGATAAAAAATTTGGAAGCAAGGCTTCCAAATCTGAAAAATTAGTAAATTTTGTTGCTTACTGTCTCAATTCAAATCATTATCATTTTATTTTAGAGCAAACAGCTGATAAGGGGATTGAAAAATTTATGCAGAGATTAGGTACAGGTTATGCAAAGTACTTTAATAAAAAATATAAAAGAAGCGGAGTTCTATTTCAAGGAAAATTTAAAGCTGTTCATGTTAGTTCAAATAATTACCTTCTTCATTTAAGCGCTTATGTAAACTTAAATAATTTGGTTCACCAACTTGAAAGCAAGGCTTCCAAGTTGGTGAAAAGCAAGACAAGTTGGGAAGAGTATATAGAAGACAATTCTGTAGGTTTTTGTAAGAGAAGTATTATATTAGAACAATTCAAAAATAAAAGAGAATATAAGAAGTTTGCAGAAGAGTCTCTGCGAGGAATTCTAGAAAAAAGATACGAATTGGATGATTTTGAGGATTTCTTATTAGAGTTAGAATAAGATAATATTATTTTATTTGGAAGCAAGGCTTCCAAATTTTTGGAATTTTGCGTTTTTTAGTTTTTGTTGCTATACTTTTTTCAGTAAGCAGTAAAAAAACAGTTGAATTTATGAGTATTTTAGAGATAAAAAAAGTGAAATTAGAGAAGTCGGAAGCCTTGAAAAAACAAGGAGTTAGTTTGTATCCGGCCTCTACAGACAGGTCAGTTTCTATTTTTGAGGTTAAAAAGAATTTTGATGAAATTGTGTCTTCTGAAAAAGAAGTTGTTTTAGCCGGCAGGATTATGACAAAAAGAGAGCATGGAGGGTCTACTTTTTGTGATATTTATGACGGGACCGACAAGATTCAAGTTTATTTTAAGAAAAATGAAATTGGCGCAGAAAAATATCAAAACTTTTTAGATAATTTTGATATCGGTGATTTTATTGAAACAAAAGGAGGTTTTTTTGAAACTAAAAGAGGTGAAAAAACTCAACTTGTAAAAAGTTTTAAGATTTTATCAAAAGCTTTGTTGCCGTTGCCGGAAAAATGGCATGGACTAACCGACGTTGAAGAAAGATACAGAAAAAGATATTTAGATGTTTTAATGAATAAAGATGTAAAAGATAAGTTTGTTAAAAGATCTCAAATAATAAAATCGTTAAGGGAGTTTTTGGACAAAGATGGGTTTTTGGAGGTTGAAACTCCCATACTTCAGACTATCCCGGGGGGAGCCTTGGCAGAGCCGTTTAAAACTCACTTAAACGCTTTAGATTTGGATTTATATTTAAGAATAGCTCCAGAGCTTTATTTAAAAAGACTGCTTGTGGGTGGCTTTGAAAAAGTTTATGAAATAGGGAGATGCTTCAGAAATGAAGGAATGGACGCGACTCATAACCCGGATTTTACTATGCTTGAATGTTATGCCGCATATAAAGATTATAACGATTTTATGAAAATGACAGAGGATTTGATTCTGCATGTAGTTTCTCAAACAAACAACGGTTTGCTTGAAATTGAGTATCAAAAAAAAGACGGTAAAAAAGAAAAAATAGATTTCAAAGGACCTTATCCAAAAATAGAGTTTACTGAACTTTTAAAGGACTATGCCAAAATTGATTATGATGCTTTAACAGAAGAGGAGCTTTTAAAAAAAGCCGGAGAGCTGAAAATAGATATTCCTAAAGGCTCAAACAAGGGGAAAATAGCGGATGAAATTTATAAAGATTTAGTAAGACCAAATATAGTGCAGCCTATTTTTATGATAAATCATCCTATTGAACTTTCTCCTTTGGCAAAAAAGATTGAAAACGATTCATCAAAAGTTGAAAGATTTCAGCTTGTGGTTGCCGGGCTTGAAATTGTGAATGCATTTTCTGAATTAAATGATCCCCAAGATCAGCTTGAAAGATTTAAAGAGCAGGAAAAAAACGCAAAAAAAGGAGATCAAGAGAGCTTAAGAATGGACGCAGACTTTATAGAGGCGTTAGAATACGGTATGCCTCCGGCAGCAGGACTTGGGCTTGGGGTAGAAAGACTTGTAGCTTTACTCACAGATTCACATCATGTAAGAGAGGTAATACTTTTTCCAACCATGAGACCTAAAACACAATCTTTAGAATAAGTTCTAATTTTATGTTTTTGTCTGCTGTTTTAAAAGATGACCAATCATAAAAAATTAAAAAAATACATCAGGAGGGCTCATAAAAAAGGATTTTCCGTTGCAAAAATAACTCAAACTCTGCTAAAAACAGGATGGACGCAAGATCAAATAAAAAAAGGGTTTAAAATTGCATCAAAAAGAAATATTTTTGTGAGGTTTTTTTATAGCTTTTTAAATATATTTAAAAGGTAGCTCATCATTAAATGTAAATCATGATAGATATTAAACTCATAAGAGAAGATTTAGAAGAAATAAAAAACAGATTGTCAAAAAAAGGTGTTAAGCCGGCAGATGTTGAGAAGGTGTTTTTGTTGGATAAAAAATACAGGGATATTCTGCAAATTTTAGAAGGGGACAAGGCGGAGCAGAACAGAATTTCAGAAGAAATATCTTCTCAAAAAGACAATGAAGAAAGAAATAAAAAAATAAATTCTATGCAGGCTCTTAAGTCTCAAATAAAAGAGTCGGAGCAAAAAATATCAGAAATTGAAGATGATTTGAAAAAGAGCTTAAATGCTTTGCCGAATATTCCGGCAGAAGATGCTTTAGAAGGGGATAGTGAAGATGATAATAAGGTTATAAAAACTTTTGAAGACATTCCAAAATTTGATTTTACTGTTTGTGATCATATGGAAATAGGAGAAAGACTTGACCTTATAGATACGAAACAGGCGGCTTTGGTTTCCGGGGCAAGATTTTTTTATTTGAAAAATGAAGCGGTCTTGCTTGAATTTGCTTTGGTTCAGTTTGTTTTTGAAAATTTAGTAAAAAAAGGATTCACTCCTTTAGTTCCCCCCGTAATGATAAGACCGGAAATGTATATGAGAATGGGGAGGTTGCAAATGGATCAAAAAGAAGAAAGATATTATATGCAAAATGATGATATTTATCTTGTGGGTTCAGCCGAGCATACCACAGGTCCTTTGCATTCAGATTATGTTTTTTCTGAAAAAGATTTACCAAAAAGATATATAGCTTTTTCCACCTCTTTCAGAAGAGAGGCGGGGACTTACGGAAAGGACACAAAGGGGATATTAAGAGTTCACCAGTTTGATAAGTTGGAGATGTTCTCTTTTACAAAACCGGAAGACTCAAAAGAAGAGCATAAATTTTTGCTTTCCATGCAGGAAAATATGATGCAGGAGCTTAAGCTTCCTTACCAGGTTGTTGAGGTGTGCACCAATGATATGGGATTTACAGATGCCAAGCAATATGATGTTGAAACATGGATACCAAGCCAGGAAAAATATAGAGAAACTCATTCTTGTTCAAATACAACAGATTTTCAGGCAAGAGGGATAAATGCAAAATACAAAAACAAAGAGACGGGGAAAAATGAACTGGTTCATATGCTTAATGCAACAGGATTTGCCATAAGCAGGATATTGATTGCAATTTTGGAAAACAATCAACAAAAAGACGGATCTGTTAAAATACCTCAGGTTTTGCAAAAATTTATAGGAAAAGATTTGATAAAGAGCAAGAGCTGACAATTAATGTTAGTATTATGTTCAGAAAAAGAAAAAATAAATTCAAAAAAATTAAGCCGCAAAATTTTGTATATACAAGAGTTAAAAAAAGAAAAAAAAGGATTATTTTAACTATTTTATACATACTTTTAGGGGTGGTTTTTGCTTTTGGATTACTTTATTTTTTATTTTTTTCTGAATATTTCAATATAAAAAATATTTCTTTTTCCGGGGAAAAAACAATAAAAGAATACGATTTGAAAAATACTTACTTTGAATATACAGGTCAAAAAAAATATATTTTTTTGAATCAGAAAAATATATTGGCGCTTTCTTCTTCTGACTTATCCGAGGCTTTGAAGAAGTCTTTTAGAAGAATAAAAAATGTAAAAATAGAAAAAAATATTCCAAATTCTATTGATATTTTCATAGAAGAATACGAACCGGTTGGAATATCATGCAGAGATTTTAATTCTGCGGGGTTAGACTGTTTTTATTTTGACAAAGACGGGATTATTTTTGATACAGCTCCTTTAATCATCGGTGAGATGTTTTTGTCCGTTTATGATAATAATTTAAATATTGAAAATTTTCCGAATGCTAAATACAAAAAAGATTTGATAGATTTTGTTTTAAGATTTAAAAAAGAAATTTTAAAAAATTCCGATATGTCAGTTAAATATTTCAGTTTTAAAGATCAATTTGATGATATAGAAGTTTATTTAAAAAGCGGATTTAAGATTTTTTTAACAAAAGACCAGAACCCGGAAAAACAAGTGTATGATGTAATGAGGGTTATAAAAGAAGAAATAAAAGAAAATTTTAAGGATTTAGATTATATAGATCTTAGGATAAAAAATAGAGCTTATTATAAGTTAAAGACCAATACTCCAACAGAGGAGCAAAAGATGCCTTAGTATTTTGTTTTTCTTTTCATTTTAAAATATGTTATTATTAGTTAAATAACTAAAGTATAATAAGATTAATTTTTTAAAAAAATGTTTGATGCAAAATTTATAGAAGAAAATTTACCAAAAATATTGGGTATTCATAGTATCCCGGAAGATAAAAAACAAAAAGTTATTGAAGCGATGCAAAAACATATACAAACTCAGCTTGCATCAAAGATAATGGGTCAGTTGAATATGAGAGATAAAATGAAGCTTATGCCTCTTATGATGAAAAGAAATCCGGAAGAGATTATGAAATTTATGGTTGAGAAAGTTCCGAATTTTCAGGAAATTGTTCAAAAAGAAGTCATGGATTTTAAGCCTCAGGCGCTCAAAATAATCAATGAATCTTAATTAAAATAAAACTTCAAATTATAAATATGAAAGAAAAAGAATTATCAGAGCAAGAAATAGCAAAAGAACAAGCTAATCTTCAGGAGCTTGTTGATGTTGCTTTTAATCAAGGAATAGCAAGCGCTATAAAAACCGCCCAAAAAATGAATGATCCTTATATTTTAGATGCTTTTCATGATCTTTTAGTTGACAAATTGTATGATGAGCTTGTTAAAAGACATAGGTTAGAAGAGTTGTAATTTGCTGATAATTGATTTAAATTATCAGTCACAAATCAATATATGCCATCAGTAGCCTCAGGATATTTATCAATATTTTTTTTAATTTTAATAATAGCAGCAGTTTCTGTTGCTCTTTGGTATGTTCGGAAATTTCAGAAAAAAGGAGAAATAACCCATTCTTTAAATATGGTTTTGCTTTTGGTCTCCGTTCCTCTGCATAAGGAAAAAGAAACGCAAATAAAAGAAGATTCAAACAGACTTATAGGTATTTGTGAACAATTTTTTTCAAGCCTAACTCAAGCAAAAGGAGGCGGTTGGGTTTCTAATGCATTTTCAGGTTCTTCTGCCATTACTTTTGAGATGGCGGTTCATGTTGTGGGCGAAGATGTTCATTTTTATATGTCTGCTCCAAGAAAGTTTGCCGATACCGCAGAAAAACAAATTACGGCTGTAATCCCGGGAGCCAGAGTTGAAATAATTGAGGACTACAATATTTTCAATCCAAAAGGAGTAACAAGAGCTTCTTCTTTTAAATTTTCAAGAAGTCTTTTTTTGCCTATAAAAACATATAAAGATATGGATTCTGATCCATTGAATTTGATTGTAAATTCAATGTCTAATTTTCAATTTGAAGATGAAGGGGCTGCAATCCAAATTTTGATTAGACCAAACAAAACCCTGCAAAAAACGGGAAGAAAAATAATAATGGAGATGAAAAAAGGAAAGTCATTTTCGGAGGCTCATTCAAATGCCGCAAAAGGAGCGTTGGGTGATATTATAGAGATTTTTCAAGGGAAAAAGAAAAAAGTTGAAAAAGAAGAATATGAAGAGCAGAAAGTTTTGGATGAAGAAACCATAAAAGCGCTCGAGTCTAAATTTTCAAAAGTTGGGTTTGATGTTAATGTTCGGCTCGTTGCTTCCGCCTACACAGAGACAAGAGCAAATGCGATTTTGTCCGACCTTGAGAGTTCTTTTTTACAGTTTGAAAATTCAGGCATCAACGGACTTAAGCCATACAGGCTTTCAGGTAAGCGTTTGCAAAGATTAATATATAATTTTTCTTTTAGAAATTTCAATTTCAAAAACAAGATGTATTTTAATTCAGAGGAGCTTGCAAGTATTTTTCATTTTCCAACGCCTTATCTTGAAACCAAAAAAATAAAAGTTCTTAAAGCAAAGACCGCTCCGGCGCCTTCAGGGATGCCCAAGGAAGGGATTTTAATAGGTGAAAATATTTACAGAGGAGTAAAAACCCCCGCCAGATTGATGGATGAAGACAGGCTGAGGCATCTTTACATAGTGGGGCAAACAGGAACAGGTAAGTCGGTTTCTTTAAAAAATATGATACAGCAAGACATAGAAGCGGGACATGGCGTTTGTTTTATGGATCCTCACGGAGAGGATTTGGAAGATATCTTGTCTCGTATACCAAAAGAAAGAATGGAGGATGTTGTTGTTTTTGACCCCTCTGACATGCAAAGACCAATAGGTATAAATATGCTTGAATATGACCCCAAAAAACCGGAGCAAAAATCATTTATTATAAATGAAATGATAAGTATTTTTGACAAACTGTATGACTTAAAAAATACAGGCGGGCCTATGTTTGAGCATTATTTAAGAAATGCACTTTTGCTTATAATGTCAGACCCGGAGTCCGGCTCTACACTACTTGAAGTTCCAAGAGTTTTTTCAGACCCAGAATTCAGAAAAATGAAACTTAAAAAAACAGACGATATCTTAGTTAAAAACTTTTGGATTTTAGAAGCGGAAAAAGCCGGAGGAGAAGCGGCTTTAGCGAATATAACTCCATACATAACAAGTAAATTTAATATATTTTTAGCAAATGAATTTGTAAGACCGATAATTGCTCAGCAAAAAAGTACTATAAACTTCAGAGAAATAATGGACAATAAAAAAATATTGCTTGTTAATTTGTCCAAAGGGAAAATAGGCGATATAAACAGCAATCTTTTAGGTCTTATAATAGTGGGCAAACTCACGATGGCGGCATTAGGAAGGGGAGATGTCCCAAAGGAACAGCGACATCCATTTTATTTTTATATAGATGAATTTCAAAATTTTGCGACAGATTCAATATCGGTTATTTTATCAGAGGCCCGCAAGTACAAACTTTCACTAACGATGGCGCACCAGTTTATAGCCCAGTTGCCTGAAAATATTCGAGATGCTGTTTTTGGAAATGTTGGTTCCATTATGTCGTTTCGGGTCGGAGTAGACGATGCTGAATTTTTAGAAAAACAATTTTCTCCCGAGTTTGATCAAAACGATCTGATGAATATAGATAATCTAAACGCATATGTTAAACTACTGATAAATAATCAAGCAACAAAACCCTTTAATATTAAAGTTAGTTTTCCAGAGGAGGGTGATACAAACTTAGCCCAAAAAATAAAAGAGCTTTCAAGAATAAAATATGGTAAGTCAAAACAGGATGTAGATCTTGAAATAGAAGAGAGGTTTAAGAAAAAACCAACAGAAGAAGAAAGACCGCAGATTAATGAAACAAAAAACACAGAATAAGAAAAGTAACAAGTAACAATAACCAAGCAACAAATAAATCGCAATAAACAATAACCAAAACAACGTCTATTTGCAGTTTATTTCTTATATCTTGTGACTTCGTTTTGTTTTTAGTCCTGGTATTCAAAGTTCTAAATTCTTTCATTTCTTCAAAATAATTGCTAATATATTTTAATCATGGAACATAATTTAGTTTTATATAGAAAATACAGACCTCAGAGTTTTTCTGAAATTTTAGGTCAGGAGCACATAACGCAAACCCTTGTAAATTCAGTTTTTCAAAACAGCATAGCTCATGCTTATCTTTTGTACGGTCCTCGCGGAACAGGAAAGACGAGTATAGCAAGGCTTTTTGCAAAAGCTGTAAACTGTGAAATAGATGCAAAAAAAAGCGGCGAGCCATGCAACAAATGCCAAAACTGTTTGGATATAAATTCTCAAAGAGTGTTGGATGTGGTGGAAATAGACGCTGCGTCAAATACCGGAGTGGATAATATTCGCGACCTTATTGACGGTGTAAAGTTTAACCCCAGTCAGCTTAAATATAAAGTTTTTATAATAGACGAAGTTCATATGCTTTCAAAAGGGGCTTTTAACGCGCTTTTAAAAACTCTTGAAGAACCTCCAAAACATGCTATTTTTGTTTTGGCGACAACAGAAATAGAAAAAGTTCCGGAAACAATACTTTCCCGTGTTCAAAGATTTGATTTTAAAAGAATTTCCATTAAAAAAATAATAGAAAAATTAACTCATATAGCAAAGAAAGAAAAAGTAAAAATTGATGAAGACGCTTTAAGAGTGGTGGCTCAACTTGCCGAGGGCGGTATGCGAGATGCAGAGTCCATCTTAACAAGAATTTTTTCTGTGTCGGGAGACAAAATAACCGTGGAAGATGTTGAAAATATAGCGGGTGCCACCAATTTTTCAAAAGTTTCAAAGTTTATAGATCTCTTTTCCGACAAAAATATTGGGGGCATTGTCGCATATTTAAATACATTAAAAGAAGAGGGTTCCGATATGCAGGAGTTTTTAAAAGCTGTTATGAAATACACGAGAAATCTTTTAATGTTTCAAATAGACCAGCATTTAAAAAATGTGGTTGCTTCCGATTTGACCGATGACCAGTTTGAATATATGATAAATCAAAACAAAAAGTTAAAGAGCGAAGATTTAAAAAGATTGCTTTCCGAGTTTATGGAAGCTGAGGAAATTGTTAAAAAAACATCTATTCCAATGCTTCCGATAGAACTTGCTGTTATGAAAGTGTTAAGTTAATAAAATCTTTCGTTTTATTGCCAGATCGTCTAATGGTAGGACTGCGCCCTTTGAAGGCGTCTATCTTGGTTCGAATCCAGGTCTGGCAGCAATGTAAAATAAAACAACTTCGTAATGGAAGTTGTTTTATTTATCTCTATTTAAGTATTATACAGTACTATGCGTCTGGTATTTAGTAGAGCATTGGGATGTGTTATAATGGTATTTATAAGATAATTTTAATTAAAATATATGAGATTAAATAGTTTTGAATCAATGGGGATAGAGCCCTTAGGAGAAGGGCAGGAGAAAAGAACTTTCATAAATCCAGAGGACGAAAAAAGAGTTATTTCTGAGAAAAAAGAAGATGCAGAAAAAGATACACCATGTCAATTAAAGGGTAGATATTATCTTACAAAAATAGCCCACTCACTTCTTCCTGATAACATACCTGATATATATCAGGCAGGAGAATCTGTTAAGGGGAAACAGACCGTTGATGTAGAGCGTATTTCCCACACATCCGAACATTCACTTTTACAAAAAAAGCGTTTATTGGGTGAAGATGAGGAATCAGTAAAAGAACAAATTATAGACGATATGGGTAAGAAAATGGGAGAGTTGGATTTAGAACTTGAACGCATCGGACTTAGCTTTAATATTGATGAAAATGTTGGTAATTATACAAAAGATGAGGAAGGAAACGTACATTATCTTGAGACATTTAAACCTTGGCAGGTAAATCCCACAAACCCAAAGGAGCTCGAAATATTATTTGATGAAGAAGAATTAAGAGAGGCTATTGGTAGTATTTCTAATCAGGTGATAAAAGAAAGAAGCACAAAGTATTTGGATAGACTCCTTGTTCTATTGGAGGAAGACAAACAAGAATTACAGGCAAAGCAAGAATATCTCAAAGCAAACTTAATAGAAAGTGGTCCACATATTGAAGAACTCGAAGTTATGTTTGTTCCATTTATGAAAGAGGAATTCCTATTAAATTTAAATGTTATTCAGACGGAAGAAGAAGCTCGAAATAGTGAAGAAAGAAGCTCTGCCAACGAAGCTCTCGTACATATCTTCAAAAAATTACAGTTTTTATTAGAGGAAACAAATATTACTGATGAGAAATATAATGAACTGCAGGAAAAACGGCAGACCCTTTCTATGGCTACAGGAACAATAAATCGTGGAATAGTTGACCATAGTAGATAGCTTCTATTTTAATTTTTTGTAAATTAAATTAAATAAAATCAACTACTATTTATGATGTGCGCAAAAAACATCGTTTTGGTAAACTGGAATAATTAAAATAGCTTACTGGACTTGTACGACGATAGTTTTAGCTCGAAGTAATCAGCCTTATTTGAGCACAGTGTTTGTGCACAAGGAGCGTTAGTTTAATGAAATAAAAATATGAAAAAGATTGATATAAAATATTTAATAATAATTATTTTAATTAGTGTGATTTCTTATTTTTTTTACGTTTTCGAAACTAATGAGTTAGTAGATATTGCATCAGGAAACCATGAGATGATAATCAAGAAGCCCGTTATTAATAAAATAACAGGACAAGGGAATTATGCATTGGATTGTTCTACTAATAAGTATACGAATATAACTATTGGAGGTTCGTTTATCCCCGAATCTTCAATAAAAATATCTGATGGAAATGAAAAACAGGTGCTTTATATTGAGGGAGTAAAGGCAAAATACTTTGGTGCAGAATATGATGTTATTCAAGATACTGAAGCCTACTTAGTAATTATACGTTTTTATTCTGGTAGTGGGCTAACAGAAATTATTTCTATAAATAAAGAACTGGGTATTGGGTTTGATACAAAAACAAAATTATTAAGTTTGAGCGGAAGTCCCACAAGTGATACTTACTTAACATCTTGTTACCAACTTTAATTTTAACAGAATTATTCAGAGAACATCAAACTTTATGAATAAAATATCAGGAAAAGTAGGCTAGTTTTTGTATGATAAAAAAGAGGAAAGATAAATCTGGCATTTGATGACGGACGTCATCAAATGCCAGATTGTTTTATTTGGTAATAAGTTGGAAGGCATTGCATGTATAGCTACATTTTGTTATAATGTAGCTATAATTATTTAAAAATATAAAACATGACAAAAATAACAAAAAAGGTCGAAAAGTTTTTTAAAAGTCCAGCGTCTATAAAATATTTGGATTTAGAAAGTATTTTAGTTTATTTTGGATTTAAAAAGATTAATGCGAAAGGAAGCCATGTTAAATTTAAGCATCCACAGCTACAAAATGATTTAATAATTCCAGTACATAAAAATGAGTGCAAAGATTTTTATAAAAAAGAATCAAAAAAACAAATCAAAAAAATAAAAATATAGAATAAGGTAAAAAATATGAAAAATATGAAAAAAGTAGTCGCAAGCATAACAATAAATAATAAAAAATATAATTATAGTCTTGAGGAAAAAAAACGAGGCTTGGTTTTTATTGAGTGCAAAAGCGCAAATATTGCGCAGGATTTTTTGACGGAAGACGTAGCTAATCTTCTTATGGATCTTCCAAATTTAATTATTGCTGAAAAGGAACACGCTAAAAAACAGTCTGAGGTAATAAGATTTAGAATTTCACCCACAGATAAAAGTAAGATAGAAAGAGAAGCAGTTAAGGAGGGGTACGATTCTCTTTCAGAATATATGCGTCACCGTGTTTTAAGTTAATAGATGGTATTTTACCAATAATAACGCTTTGGACCACGGCGGAAGCGGAAGACGCGCATAGTGGCACAGTATTTTAAGGTTTTCTTATTTATCAATGGAATATAGGAATCTTTAGTTGTGTTTTAAGAAAGATTGGTGTATAAATAATTGTAAGAAAAATCTTTGACGCACTATAAAAGGAGTATAAAATGATTTATAAAGTTTTATTGAGAAAAGAAAAAACTTATTGGTGGGACGAGGATTCTTTTGGTAGTTGCATATTTAATGCGAAAAATGATGAACAAGCAAGAGCCTTTGTTGCAACAATTGTCCAACGAATGAATAGAAAGTATTGGAGAATTGGCGAACAACGAAATGTGTTTATCCAGTCAATTAGCCGCATTAAAGAAAGTGGGCTTGGTAATGTGTTGGAGCCGGTAAGTCTTTGGAATTGCATTGAGCCGTTAAAGGGATTTCGTAATATTAGGTTAGCTCTTGAAGCGTTCTATCCAAAAAACAATGGCAAGCGTATATGGTCTATGATGCACATGTTTAGTAATTATGAGCCAATTCGTTTGAAGTCTTAAAAAAATATTGGAAGCCTTTATAAAGGTCGTCATAATGGCGGCCTTCTTTTTATATATCAACTACAGAAGAAACAGCTTTTATATCCGTCGGATATTATAGAACCCTGTACATTTAATAATTTTTATGATAATTTTTTGTCTGTATTTAGTTGTTGGTATTTGAATAAAAACTGGAGGTGTACGATGAAAATTCTTAATATTATAGGTTGTTGTATTAAAGCAATGATGATCGCGGTGGCGTGCTCACTCATGCTCGGATTAACAGTAGTTATATTTTACCGACATATTCCAACTTTTGGTATGGATCCGGTAGAAAGAGCAATTGTTATTCAAAACGATGGTTTAAATGCAGGTTTAATGTATATAGGGCTCTTTCTTGTATCTTTAGTTTTTATTCTAGTAAGAGAATATATAAAATATAAATAATTTTTCTGAATAAATCAGAAAAAAGTAATTTAAATAAATCGCCGTCTCAAATGACGGTGATTTTTCATATTTATAGGGAAGCTTTGATTGTTATGTTTTTTTATATATAATGTAAATGTGTAATATTTAATAAGTGCAAAAATTATTTTTACTTAAAAATTATCTAATACATTAGATAAAATATTATGGGAATAAAATTCATACAAGTTAATTGTAAAGAAGAAATTAACACACCAAAATGGACCAGCCCGGATTATAGACAGGCTAAAGCTGTTTTAAAATACAAACCGGACATTATTATCTTTGAAAAGGCTAATAATGGCAAAAATCCCAATACTATTTATAATAAATATAGTTACAAAAATAAACCTGTAAAATTAGTACGAAAACATCAGGAATGGTTAAAGGAAAAATCAAAAGAATATGGCGATGCGGCATCAGGTATCCCGATGTGGGATAATATAATAGAGTTATGGAGTGAAGGTCACAATGTTTTATTGTATAATGTAGATGGTTCTAATGAATTACGTCAGGAATTTTTTGAAGTTTGGAAATATATGTATCCTTGTGCTTTAAAAAATTGGCTTTGGTGGGTAAGAATATATTTAAGAGAAAAATATATGGCGAGAGATATTAAATGGATTCTTAAGAATAATAAAGGTAAAAAAAATCTTATTGTAGCCATCTTTCTTCAAAATTTTCATTGGGAGCATGTAGAATTTCTTTTAAAAAATCCTACCAAAAAACAGATTTGGGATTATTATTTTAAAAATTTTAAAGGCATAACGAAGGCTAATATTACTGAAAAAATAAAGAAAGAAAATAAAGTTTTTTATAAGTATTGGAAAAATATTTCTGATTTCAATTAATAACAAAAAGACCATTTTATAAAACGGTCTTTTTGTTGAGTCGGATGATTGTTATTTATATGATATAATTTTCACATGACAAACAATTCTCCCAACATCGTATATATACTAAAGTGCAGTGACAGTACGCTTTATACTGGGTCTACTATCGATTTGGAAAAACGGGTTCAAGAGCACAACAAGTCAAAAAACGGAGCAAAATACACAAGAGCGCGCAGGCCCGTGGTGCTTGTGTATCAGGAGAAATGCAAAACATTGGCTGTTGCTCGAGCGCGCGAAGCAGAGATTAAAAATATGATTAGGAAAGAAAAGTTATTGCTTATAAAAAATTATCAGAAAATATAGCTTCACATACAAAAACCAACCGTAGCATATGGTGACGACCGTCACCATATGCTACGGTTGGTTTTTATTTTTTAAGGTGTTATGATTTTTAAAGTTTGTGATATGTTGTAAAAATTTAAAATTTGCTAAATATGTGAATGTAGTGTAAAACTGATGTAGTGTAAATCTCAACGGAGGACAGAAAATGCAAACACTAAGAACTGAGGAAAAAATTTCTCAAGCTCTTGTTCCTTTAAATAAAAAACTTGCTTTAATTGAGGCAGGACAGAATATACTTTTAAAAGTAGGAAATACATATTCGCTTATGAAGTACGAAGGTCATAATGCAGAGATTGAAAAACATAATATTCATCGTTTTAGTCGTAATCTTAAAATAATGACTTCCAATTGGCATTTTGCCGATACCAAAAAAAAGCAGCAAAAGCTTATTAAAAAACAACATCGCGAATGGAAGCGGTACAAGGGCAATATTTACGGCACACACCGTTTAGATTTTACTTTTGACGAAGAGTTTGGAATTTTTCTTCCATCTTCTGATGGCCGTGATATGTTTCTTACGCTTGCAAGAGAAACTTTTGATGGTGATATTGTGCCAAGAAAGGATGTAATTGATATAATCAGTGATGATGATTTGATTGTAACAAAGTTGCGCGAGATTACTCGTCCACAATATTTCAGTACAGTAGTTGCACCATTTTTGGAGAACAGGTGTACGGAATTTAAAATTCCTAAACGAAGTAAATTATTGATCTTTGAAGCCAATAAATTTACTTTATTAAATCGTTTTGAAAGAGCGACACGCGACATTAAACACGGTGCGTTTGTGTATGTCGGGAGTAAAGAGGAAGTATATCTTCTTGGGCTTGCGCGAGGCAATAACGGCAGACCATACATGCAAGGAACATACTCAACAAGTACTAAGCCCATGTTTTATTTTTCTAATAATTATTTGGAATTTATATCCCGGCATGATGCGCAAAAGCCAAAATTTAAATGGGGCGGCGATTGTAATGTAGCTGTGTATCGGGCTTATGATATTCCAGGATTTCGCAGGCATCCGTTTATTTTTCCACAAATGGGAAGGAGGCAAAATTGCAAAAATACTATTTTTACAGGTAAACCACAGCTAATAACGGGTAATGTGAATGAGGCTATCGCGCATTTTACTACTACTGATTTTGCGGAGTTTGCAGATATTGTTAGCTTGTATGCAAAGCAAATTGACAGTATTCATCCTTCGTCTGATGAGCCAAATGGAGAGTTTTACTATTAAAGTGGTAATTTTTTATATATTTTGGAAACGACAGCACAAAGTGCTGTCGTTTTTTCTTTTATAGGGCGGTTTGCATAAAACTAAAAACAAACCAACCGTAGCATATGGTGACGACCGTCACCATATGCTACGGTTGGTTTTTATTTGAGAGTTTTTTGATTTTGAGTTAGAATGGATATATAAATTTCAAAAAATTTAAAAAACTAAGTAATTTTATTAATAATGATGAATGTAACAGCAGAGGCTTATAAAGAAAGCAAAAAGCTTCTTGAATATATTTCAACTCCTGCCGGGTTTGTAGCTTCTGCGATTGACACAGACAACTACCATCGTATTTTTGCAAGAGATGGGGTAATAGCAACAATAGCCGCATTATTAACTGAAGATAAGAAGTTAATAAAAACCGGAAAACAAACACTACTCACACTTGCAAAGTATCAAGATGAAACAGGGCGTATAGTGAGCAATGTTTCGCCAGATGGCAAAAGAGTGAGTTTTGGAATTCAAGTTGGCAGGATAGATGCAAGTGCGTGGTTTATTATAGGTGTAGGTCAATACGTAAAAAGGACAAAGGATATTGCGTTTGCTAAAAAAATGCATCCTTACATAAAAAAAACAATCCAATATTTATCTGCTATTGAAATGAACGGCAGAGGGTTTTTGTATATACCATTTGGAGGCGATTGGGCTGATGAATATTTAAATCATGGATATGTTCTTTTTGACCAACTTCTTTATTTGCAGGCACAGAGAGATTTTGTTTATATAAATAAAATTTTAAAATACAAATATAAAGACATTGAAAGAAAATCAAAGTTTTTGGAAAAACAGATAATAGTTAATTTTATTCCAAAGCTTACAGATGTTGATGATCCGGCTTTTTATCAAAGGAGTGAGGCTTTCGAAAAATTACATCAAGGCTTTAAAAAACCTTACGCCTTGGCATATTTTGTTCAGGGTGATATGGGGGAGTATTTTGATGTCTTTGCAAACTCATTGCTTTTAATTTTAACAAAATTACCCGATACTTTTAAAAAAGAATTTTTAAAATATTCTCTTAATCTTTTGAACAAACAAAAGATTTCATTGATTCCCGCTTTTTCTCCGGTTATTAAGAAAAATCATGAAAAAAATCAGCATCATAGATGGAAGATGCTAAAGTTTAGTTATGTTTTTCGTCAAAAAAATAAACCGTATCATTATCATAACGGGGGTCTTTGGCCTTTAGTCCAGGGGTTTTTTATTGCTGCTTTATATTGCGAGGGGAAAAACAAAGAAGCCAAAAAAATAACAGAGGATTTTGCCGATATACTTGCGAAAAATAAATATAAATTTGTTGAGTATTATGATGGTAAAAATGGGAAGCCTAATGGAACTGAATTTTTAGGATTTTCCGCATCGGCATATATTTTTGCTTACCTAACTTCTTTTGATAATAAGAAAATTTTTATATGATAAAGCTTTTTGCTACAGATTTAGACAGAACGCTGCTTCCGGTTGGTAGTCAACCATATGATGGTTCAATGTCTATTTTAAATAAAATTTTAAAAGAAAATAAAATGATTGTTGTTTTTGTTTCCGGCAGGCATCTATCTTTGATAAAGGATGCCATAAAAACATATAACACCCCAAGTCCTGATTATATTATAGGAGACGTTGGAACAACTTTGTGGGTCAGAGTAAGTGAAGAGTTTGTCCGTGATATGTCGTGGGATTCTTATATAAAGAAAAATACTAAAAATTGGAATGTAAAATTATTTAAAGAGAAAATAAAAGAAAGAAATGGTTTAAGATTACAAGAAAAAAGCAAACAAAATATATTTAAATTGAGCTATTATATAGATGATATAAAAAATTCAGAAAAAATAATTAAAGATTTTAAAAACATTATATCAAATCTATGCGGTTGCGAGGATGCGACTGTGGTTTATAGTATTGATGAAACTTTAAATCAAGGGCTTTTGGATGTTTTGCCTAAAGCAGCGACAAAGCAGGGAGCGATAGAATTTTTGCGTGAAAAGTTGGATATTAAAAAAAATGAGATTATTTATTGCGGTGATAGCGGGAATGACATCTTGCCTTTAACTCAAGGATATTTTAGTATTATGGTTCGAAATACTATTCCTGAAGTTAGAAATGAAGTTTTTAATATTGCAAAAGAAAAAGGAATTCTTAATAAAATATATATTGCGGAAGGATATGGAAGTTTAAATGGTTACTATGTTTCTGGTATAATAGAAGGGATGATAAAATTTAAATTCATTTCAGAAAAATATTTAAATTGTAATACAAGAAATAAAATTTAAAATTAGATTAATAATAAAAATATGGGCATATTTTCTTTTTTAAAAAAAGAAGAAAAGCTATTTGATAAAAAAGGATTTTTACTCGTAATAGCTGTTTTTTCCGATAGAGTGGTTTTGTTCTTGCTTCAAAAAAAACACATTGATAAGAAAGATGAGATTTTTATTGAAGATATGATTTTAGAAACGCAAGAGGAAGGATTTTTTAGTAAAGAATTTGATTTTGAAAAACTTAATTTAAATTGCGGCAAAATAAAAAACCAGCTTTGGAAAAAAAATATTAAAACAAAAAATGTTTTATTTGCTTTTTGTCCGGAAGTCGCAAAGTCTGTTTTTGTTTCTAAAAAATTCAGAAGAAAAAATAGAGAACAAAAAATTTCCAAGGATGAGATTAACAGAATGACAGCAAATATTAAATATGAGTATTCAAAAAAAGGAAATGATATATCTTTAGAGAAGATAGAGAAGGTGTTGATAGACGGGTATCTTATTCAAAAACCAATAGGGCTTCATGGCAAAGATATTACAATCGGTCTTTTAGGAGTTTTGTTTAAAGGTAATTTAAATAGAAATTTTAAAAATTTAGCCTCTTTCTTAAGACTAAATTTTAAAGGTGTTTTAGCAATGGATTCTGCGTTTGTTAAAGCGGAAAATGAAGTTAAAAAAATAGGAAATGGTTTGTTTATAAATATATTTGAAAATTATTCAAGTGTATTTTTAATAAGAAACGGCTTTATTGACGCCGTTGAAAATGTAGATATGGGGTATGGTGAATTGGTTAAAAAAATATCCAAGGAGCTTTCTGTAGGGATGGAAGAGGCTGAAAACATTAAAAATAAATTTATTTTTGGAGATTTAGATGTTTCTGTGCTGGAAGAAATTAGAAACATTTCTTTTTCGGCTTCAGAAGACTTGCTTAAAAAAATAAAACAAGCTTTAATAAGGCTTGGCAGCGCTGATCTTTTGCCGGGGGATGTTTTTATTTGTTTTTCTTCCGATGTTTCATTGCAATTTAAGCAAATTTTCAGAAAAGGGAATAACTGGTATTCTGACCTTCCTTTTGTCCAAAATGTTGATGTAGTATTTTTAGGTATAAATGATGTTTTATGTATCGCAAAAGACGAGAAAAAATTATTCACAGATGTGAAAGATTTATATATTTATGGTATAATAAACAGTATAAATAAACTAAAATAATTATGAAAAAAACACTACGCGTTCATAAAGATGAATCACTCGCTTATCTTATAGATAGAGTGGAGAACACAAAAGAAAATGACATTTATCTTGATATAGATGATAATCTGGAGTTATTTTCTGAAATTAGAAATTTAAAACTTTTAAAAAGAGAATCCGATGTTTTAGGCAAGACTCTTACGATGGTGTCGGAAGATCAAGGTATGCTTTCTTTTTTAGAAAATGCCGGCTTTGATGTTTTGGAAAGAAATGACGAAGTTGAGTCCGATGCCAAACAAATCAATGTTTCTGTTTCAAAAGAAGACAAAGATGAGCCATTGATATCTGATATTAAAAAGCCTTCATTTTTAGAAGATGAATCAGAGTCAAAAACATATAAAAAAATAGACTTAGATGTATCAAAAAACAAAGACGAGCCGGAAAACCCGGAAAACTCAGAGGAGTATGTTTACGGAAGTGATATGGATCGCGATGCTGAAAGTTTTTTTGAAAAAACTATAAAAGAAACGCGAAAATCTGAACCTTCTATATTTAATAAAAAAAGAGAAAGTACCGAAGACGGAGAAGGGTTTAAGTGGTCAGGTTTTAATTTTTCTTCTTTTGGCAAAAACAAAAAAGTTACCACTTATGGCGCTGCGATTCTCGTTGTTTTAATAATTGGCGGTATATTTTTCTTTAAGTCAAAAGCAACTTTAGATATTGTAATAAAAAAAGAAACGATTAATTTCACATTCCCTGTCTCAGCGGATGTTGGTTTGTCCGGAATTGATTTCGAAAATTCTAAAATTCCCGGACAAATAATTAAATTAGAAAGAGAAACTTCAGGAGAGTTTAAGGCAACAGGAGCGTCTTCTGGAGCTACAAAAGCGACAGGAAAATTAACAATATACAATAATTACAGTTCAGATTCACAGCCCTTGATTGCAAAAACAAGATTTCAAACAAAAGATGGAAAAATTTTCAGAATTTCAAAAAGAGTTATAGTCCCGGGAGCGAAAATGGACGGCAAAAAAGTTGTTTCACCAGGTGTTTTGGAGGTTGAGGTAACCGCCGACCAGCCTGGCGCAGATTATAACATCGGCTCATCTGATTTTACAATTCCAGGATTTAAAGGAACTAATAAGTTTGATGGATTTTCTGCAAAATCTTCAACTAATATGACAGGCGGTTCTTTTGGGGAAACGAGAGCGGTGTCAAAGTCTGACTTAGACAACGCAAAGTCAAGCCTTTTAAAACAACTTCAAGAGGGTAGAAAAGATTATATAGCATCCAATGTACCTAATAATTTAGTGGTGCTGGATAGCGGAATAAATGAAAATGTTATAGAATTCAAAGCTCCGAAAGAAGGAACATCAGTGGATAATTTTACAGCTTCCGTTAAAGTCTTATATAATGTTTTTGCTTTTGATGAAAAAGATGTGGTTAAGCTTTCAGATCAAAACTTAGTTAAAAGAATAAAAAAAGAAAGAAAGACTTATCCTGACACTTTAACTATTTCTTATGAAGAGGGAATTTTAAATTTAGACAAATCTTCATTTGATTTTTTAGTTCGCTCCAGTGAAGTTGTTGGAGGAAAAGTAGATGAAGCTAATTTAAAAAGTAAATTGGCAGGAAAAGGAGAGCTTGAAATTAAAAAAGTTTTAACAGGGAATGACGCAATAGAAAGCGCCGAGATAACTCTTTGGCCATTTTGGTCGTCTAAAGCGCCTTCAAACCCCAATAGGATAAATATAAAGATAGAAGAGTAAAATAAGGCTTATTTAAGCTAAAAACTACGAATTTAAGACAAAGGGCATTGTTGTAAGGTAGGTTTTGGGGTGTATTTATTTTTTAAAAAATAATATCCCCAGTTTTTACTGTTGACTTTTGTTTAATTTTTTGTTAAAAGTATAGCTAAGACTTATTATTTAATAATTTTTTTTGTAAAGAAATTATTAAATAATAAGTCTTTAAATTATGGAAAAAGAAAACATAACAAAAGAGGGTGTGGTTGAAGAAACTTTGCCCAATACTACTTTTCGTGTTAGGTTGGAAGACGACAGTTTGATTTTAGCTCATCTGTCCGGCAAAATGCGAATGCATTATATTAAAATTCTTCCCGGAGATAAGGTTAGGTTGGAAATGAGCCCGTATGACCTCACAAAAGGCAGAATAACTTATAGACTAAAATGAAAGTAAAAGTATCAGTAAAAAAAATCTGCGCAAAATGTAAAACTGTCAGAAGAAAAGGCAGGGTTCATGTTGTTTGTGAAAATCCAAGACACAAGCAGAGACAAAAATAATTAATCGGAAATTAGTAATTTAGAAATTAGCTTATTAGGTGTCTAAAAAGTTAATAAGTTAAAAAGCTAAATAAGTATAAAAAATGCCAAGAATAGCAGGTGTAAATATACCGGATAATAAAAGAATAGAAATAGCATTGACTTACGTTTTTGGTATTGGCAGAACAACGGCTCAGAATGTGCTTAAGTCAACAAAGATAGATCCGGCAACAAAAGCGAATAAACTTTCACCGGACGATGTTAATAAGCTTAAGGATTTTATAGAAAAAAATTATAAGATTGAGGGAGATCTAAAAAGAGATATAATGTTTGACGTTAAAAGATTAAAAGACATTAAGTCATATAGGGGTTCAAGACATATAAAAGGTCTTCCTTCTAAAGGACAAAGAACAAAAACTAATTCAAGAACAAGAAGAGGCAACAAAAGAACAACAGTAGGTTCTGGAAGGGTTTCTGTCGCAAAAAAATAATATAATATTATGGGAAAGAAAAAAATATTAAAACAAACCGAATCAGACTTGATGAAGGAAACTCAAAATATTGAGAATGCCGTTATGAAAAGTTCCGGCAATGTTTCAAAAAAGAATGTTCTGAGAAAAGGAAAGGCTTATGTTGAAGCAACTTATAATAATACAAGAATTACAATTTCAGACGAAAAAGGCAATGTTTTGGCATGGTCCTCAGCTGGGTCTTTGGGGTTTAAAGGAGCTAAGAAGTCTACTCCTTATGCCGCGGCAAAAGTAGCTGAGACAGTTGTTGAAAAAATAAAAAAAACAGGTTTGCAGGACATAGCTGTTTATGTTAAAGGAGTAGGGTCAGGAAGAGAATCTGCCGCAAGAGGGCTTGCTAATTTCGGTTTAAACATTACTTCAATAGCAGATATTACGCCTATACCGCATAATGGCTGCAGACCAAAAAAACCAAGAAGAGTATAATTTGATAAAAAATTTATTTTTATGGAATCAAGTTCAAAATGTAAAAAATGCAGAAGAGCAGGCGAAAAACTTTTTTTGAAAAGTGATCGCTGTTTTACACAAAAATGCGCTTTAACAAGAAAGCCTTATTTGCCGGGTGCTCACGGAAATAAAAAAAGAAGAAGAACAATATCAGAATACGGCATTCAGTTAAATGAAAAACAAAAAGTAAAGAGAAGTTATTATCTTCGTGAAGCTCAATTTAAAAAATATTTCAATATAGCAAATAAAAAAAACGGAATTACTGGAGATGTATTGCTTCAAATTTTAGAAACAAGATTAGACAACGTTGTTTTCAGGGGCGGTTTTGCAGGTTCAAGAAGTATGGCAAAACAGATGGTTGGACACGGACACGTTATGCTTAATGGAAGAAAAGTTGATATCCCATCTATTTTGGTTTCAGTTGGTGATAAAATCTCAATAAGAAAAGGTTCGGAGGAAAAAGTAATTTTCAAAGATTTAAAAGATAAGTTAAAGAAATTTAAAACACCGGGCTGGATGGAGTTGGATAAAGACGGCATGACTATAGAAATAAAGAGAACACCGCAAAAAGAAGATATTGAAACAATATTTAATATGCAATTGATTACAGAATTTTATTCAAGATAATTAAGTACAGCTTAAATGATATAAAATTTATCATTTTTGTTGTTTAAAAATATATTTATATGGAAATAACTTTACCAAAACAACCAAAAGTTACCAAAAAAGAGAATAATCACGCCGTTATTGAAATAGAAGAATTATATCCCGGATACGGTATGACATTGGGTAACGCCATAAGAAGAGTGTTACTTTCTTCATTGCCCGGTGCCGCAGTAACTTTTGTTAAAATAGAGGGTGTTTCCCATGAATTTTCAACAGTTCCGCATGTTATGGAAAATGTTGTTGATATTCTTTTAAATATAAAGCAGCTTAGATTTAAGCTGTATTCAGATGAACCCCAGACTATAACTGTAAGAGTTAAAGGAGAAGGAACAGTAACCGGAAAAGACATAAAAACCTCAGATCAAATTGAGGTCGTTAATAAAGATTTAGTAATAGCGACTTTAACTGATAAAAAAGCTGATTTTGAAATGGAAATAATAGTGGAGAAGGGTCTTGGTTATGTTCCTGTTGAAGAGAGAAAAAAAGAGAAATTGGCAGTTGGTCTTATTGCGGTTGATTCAATATTTACACCAATTAGAAAAATTGATTATAGTGTAGAAGAAATGCGTGTTGGCGACAGAACAGATTTTAATAAATTAAAAGTTGTAATTGAAACTGATGGAAGCATTGACCCCGAAGATGCTTTTAATGATTCTGTAGATATCTTAGTAGGTCAGTTTTCTAAATTAAAAAAAGACTCCGAAGTTGCGGTAGATGAGGAAGTTCAAGATGAATATGAAAAAGAAGAAGTAATGGAAGATGTTGAACAAAAAGAAGATGCGGGTAAAATGAAAGTGTCTGAGCTTGATTTGTCTGCAAGAACTTTGTCCGCTCTTGAAAATTCAAGCATTAAAACTGTAGCGGGCTTGATTAAAAAATCAGAATCTGATATTTTAGACTTTGAGGGTATGGGAGAAAAAGGGCTTTCTGAAATTAAAAAAGTATTGAAAAAATTAGATTTAGAGTTAAAAAAATAAAATGAATAATCTTAGAAAAGGCAGAAAACTTCATAGAGTGTCCGGGCAGAGAAAGGCTTTATTAAAAGCTCTGATGACCGCGTTGATTATAAATGAAAAAATAATAACAACAGAGGCAAAAGCCAAGGAACTTCGTCCTCATATTGAAAAGATGGTTACAAAAGCAAGAGTTAAATCAATTTCAAATATAAGAGGAGTGAGGGTTATTTTGTCGGAAGATGTAACCAAAAAGCTTTTTTCAGACATATCTCCAAAATACGTTAAAAGATCAGGAGGATATACCAGAATTACAAAATTAGAAAGAAGAAAATCTGACGGAGCTAAAATGGCCCAGATAGAATTTGTATAAAAACTTCCACAATTGGTGAATTTTTTATCTTAAGTTAATGCACTTAATTTTTCAAATTCATTTAAGTATAAAATTTTTAAAAAAACATGACGGAAAAAAATAAAATCAAAAAAATTGATGCAAAAGACAAGATTTTAGGAAGGTTAGCTTCTGAAATTGCTTGGTATTTAATGGGGAAGGATGACCCGTCTTTTCAAAGACACAACATAGACGCTTCAAGCGAGGTTTATGTTTTTAATTCTGATAGTATTAAATTTTCAGGTAATAAATTCAGCCAGAAAATCTATTTTAGACATTCAGGGTATCCTGGGGGGTTAAAGTCCACCAATCTGGAAAAGATGATGGAAAAAGATTCAAGAGAGGTTTTGAAAAAGGCGATAAATGGTATGTTGCCAAAAAATAAATTAAGACCAAAAATGCTTAAAAAACTTAAAATTTATAAGGGAGAAATTTCCTAATAAATCTATATAATAATGACAGAAAAAACAAAAAAAACAATTGAAAAAACAGAAGAGGAAGCTGTAAAAAAAATGGAGAAAGAAACAGTGAAGAAGGTTGAGGAAGAAACAGCAAAGAAAACAGAAGAAGATGCCGCCGGAAAAAGCGACAGGTACTATGAGGCTGTTGGAAGAAGAAAGTCAGCTACTGCCAGAGTAAGGATTTTTACCAAAGGATCAGGTATTTTAGTAAATGATAAAGATTATAAGGAATATTTTCCTCAAGATGAATTGCATGGAGGGATTGAAGCGCCTCTTAAAAAGATGAAGAGCTTAGAGAAGTTCAGGATTTCTGTTAAAGTTGTTGGAGGCGGATTGAGAGGACAAGCAGAAGCTGTCAGACACGGCCTTTCAAGAGCATTGATTGTATTTAATCCGGACTTTAAGAAAAGACTCAAAAGAGCGGGATACTTAAAAAGAGATCCGAGAGTAAAAGAAAGAAAGAAATACGGACTCAAAAAAGCAAGAAAATCTCCAAGATGGTCAAAGAGATAAAAATAAAAACCCAACTTATAAGTTGGGTTTTTATTTTTGTTTAAACGATATATTTTATTTTTCCTCTATTATTGTTATTTTTTCTAATTTATTGTTTTTTATTGTATAAACACTTTTATCTATGTTGTTGTAGCTATATTTGATTATGCCTTTTATTATGTTGTAAGAATTTCTCTTGTCTCTTCCGTCTAATTCTATGATTTTTAAATTATCTTCTATATTAAAAAATATATGGTGATTATTATAGGAGAACCAAGAAGCTTCTTTTATTTTTGATCCGAATCTGCCCAAAAGATCTATTTCGCCGGATTTTTTACCGGGATAGGATTTTTCAAGATAATAAACATAAATTTCCCGTTCTTTTCTGTAAAGAAGTTTTGAAGAATCTTTTGATATTTTTGCGTCCAAAACACCCTCTGCTAATTTTTTAAATTTTTCCGAAGTATAATCAAACAAAAGCAGGTTTTTGTTTTTATCAATTATTGCAATTGGGTCGCCAAATCTTGTTATTATCTCTGAGTTTATATTGGTGTCTTTGACCGGGTTAAATGTTATTTGAGTTATTTTTTCTGATTCTATATTTTTTTTATAAAAATTAGCAGGCTCCTGAGTTAGATAAACCAAATCGTTCTTAGTTGCATAAAAATTGTTTATTTTTTGCAGAATTTCTTTTATTTTAACTTCTTTTTTGAAGCCTATTTCATAAAGGATGCTTTTGTCAGACAATGCATAAAGTGTGTCTTTGTCTTTTTGGCTGGGAAGTATTTTTAAATATTTTTCTGTTTTTGGTTTTTTAAGATTAATTAGTTTATTTTCTTTAAAATCTGTTTTAAATATTTTTGTGTTGTTTTCTAAAAATATATCGTTTTCATCGGAGGAAAATCCTATTAGTTTCAGTTTGTTATCTTCAGAAATTTTAATGCTTTTTTTCTTTTGGTTTTTAACATCAAAAATAATAATTGAATTTTTTGTTATGTATCCTATGTTTTTTTCTGTTTCCGATGTTATAAGATCAATAACATCTTCGTCAATTTCTATCGGTTTTAAATCTTTTTTAATTAAAATCGCATTTTTAATTTCTGTTACAAGTCCGGATTTTATTTTTAAGGTTTTTCCCCAAGGAATATACCCTTCTTTTTCTATAACCACTTTATAATTTCTCGGCATTAAATTTGGTATTAAAGCGCCTCTTTGTGTAAATAATGTTTTATTGACTTCTTTTTTTATCTTTCCATTTAGTGTTATTTTGTATTGATTGTAGTCTAAGTCTATAAACATTCCTCCGGTTTTTTGCAGTTTAAGCGTTTTTGTGTCTAACTTATAACCCAAAGAATACATTATGATAATTGGGCTTGCTGTCAGAAATATTAAAAGTGAGGCAAAAAATAAGGTTCTTCTTGTTTTTATATTCATTGTTTTTTCGTTGTTTGGAATTATTAATAATTTGAGTTTTTCAGAGCAAACTTGTAAAAGTCGTTCCAATAGCTTATTATAGTATAAGTTAATTTAAAGATATTGTCATGTCAGAAAAATTTGTAATAGAAGGAGGACATAAATTGAAGGGTGAAATTGAGGTTTTGGGCGCAAAAAATGCCACTTTACCCATTTTAACAGCCGCTATTTTGTCTTCTGAAGTATCGGTTATTGATAACATCCCTCTTATAGGGGATGTTTATTCAATGATTAAGATTTTGAAAAGCATAGGTGTTAAAGTAAAATTTATCGGGAAAAGAAAAATCAGAATAGATGCTTCAAATATAAATATAAAAAATATTGATTATGACTTGGTTACTCAAATAAGGTCTTCCATATTATTATTTGGGTCTTTGTCATCAAGACTTAAAGACTTTAAACTTACTACACCCGGAGGCTGTCAGCTTGGCGCGAGAGTTTTAGATCCTCACATTGATGCTTTGTCAGAGGTCGGCGTTAAGATAAAAAAAGAAAAAAATATTTTTCATATAACAAACAAGAAGAACTCTAAAAAAAATAGAGAAATTGTGTTGTCTGAAATGTCAGTCACCGCGACAGAAAATGTTATTATAGCCTCTGTTTTATCAGACGGAATTATCAAACTTTATGCCGCTGCAAAAGACCATTATGTTCAAGATTTGTGTCATTTCTTAAATAAGATGGGCGCAAAGATATCAGGTATAGGGACTAATGACTTAACTATAGAAGGCGTCAAAAAATTAAAAGGGGCAGAGCATTTTGTAATATATGATCCGATAGAAGCCGGAACATTTATTGCGCTTGCCTCAGGGACAAAAAGTCACATCATTGTAAAAAACATAATCCCGGATTTTATCAGATTTGAACTATTGAAATTTAAAGAGGCAAATGTTAGTTTTAAATTACGCAACGTAAGAAAATTTGAAAAAGGATGGGGCTATCAGGTGGCAGATTTGGAGATTTTTCCTTCAAATTTAAAAGCGGTTAAAAAAATTCATAATATGCCATACCCCGGGTTTTCTGCAGATATTTTGCCGATATTTGCGGTTTTGATGACTCAATCTAAAGGTGTAAGTTTAATACATGATTGGATGTATGAGGGCAGAATGAAGTACATTGAAGAGTTAAACAGAATGGGTGCCGATGCTTTTTTGTGCGACCCCCACAGGGCTTTGGTGACCGGTCCTACAAAATTAGAAGGAAAAGAGATAACAAGTTTTGACTTAAGAGCCGGCGCTACATTGATAATTGCCGCGTTAATTGCTGACGGAGAAAGCATCATAAGCAATGCATATCAGGTGGATAGAGGATATGAGGCAATGGAGAAAAGATTGAGTAAAGTGGGTGCGAAAATTAAAAGGATTAAATAAAAAGAATGAAAAAAATAGGAATTGATCTTGGTACTACAAATTGTTTAGTTTTTGTCCCAAAAAAAGGAATTCATGTAAATGAGCCTTCTGTTGTTGCTGTCTCTGTTTTAGATAATTCGGTGCTTGCCGTTGGTTTTGAAGCTAAAGAAATGTTGGGCAGAACTCCGGACACAATAAAAGCCATAAGACCTTTAAAAGATGGCGTTATTGCAGATTATAAAATAACAGAAGCGATGCTTCGTTATTTTATAAATAAGGCAACAGGGAGAATAAGGTTTATAAGACCTGAAGTTATGATTTCTGTGCCTGCGGGTATTACTTCCACCGAACGAAGGGCTGTTATTGATGCTGCTATGCAGGCAGGAGCAAAAGCCGCTTATCTTGTAAAAGAGCCTGTGCTTGCAGCTATCGGAGCGGGAATTCCTATAAACGAGGCATCGGGGAATATGATTGTAAATATCGGCGGCGGAACTTCAGAAATTGCCGTTATTTCTTTAGGAGGGATAGTTTCATGGGCTTCTGTAAGAGTCGCGGGAAATAAATTAGATCAGGCGATTGCAGATTATATAAAAAAAGAACATAACTTGGCCATTGGAGAAAGAACAGCCGAGGAGATAAAAATTGAAATAGGTTCAGCTATTAAGAAGAAAGACGAAGACATAATAGAAATCAGAGGAAGAGATTTAGTGGCAGGACTTCCAAAGACAATTCAGATAACAAGCAATGAAATAACAGAAGCTATTTCTGATCAGCTAAAGGAAATAGTAAGGGCTGTCAAAATGGTTCTTCAGGATACTCCTCCCGAACTTGCAGCGGACATTATGGACAAAGGAATGGTGGTTTCCGGAGGGGGTGCTCTTTTAAGGGATATTGACCAGCTTCTTTTGGACGAAACCGGAGTTCATTGTGTAAAGGCAAAAGATCCATTGTTTTGCGTAGCTAACGGTACAGGCGCTGTTTTGGATAATCTTGATGTTTATAAACGCAGTATAATGACAAAAAAGTAAATCAGCTCAAAAAAATGAAAATAGGAATTCATATAGGATCAGCATTTTCAAAAGAAAAAACAGGAGTAGAGGAATATGCTTTTAGGTTAATAAAAAATATTTCAAAATTAGACGATGCAAAAAAACATCAATTTGTATTGTATTCAAATCCAAAAAATAATATAAAATATCCTGATTTACCGGATAACTTTGAAATAAAAGAATTAAGAAGTCCCTTTTTTTGGACAAAATTAAGACTTTCCTTGGAAATTATTAAAAATCCTCCGGATGTATTATTCGTTTTAGCTAATTTTTTACCTTTGTTTTATCCTAAAAATACTATCGTTACCATTCATGGTGTTGAGTTTGATTTTTGTCCTGAAGGCTATACAAAAAAACAAATTTATTATTTGAAGCAAGGAACAAGCAGCGTCATTAAAAAAGCAAAAAAAATAATAGCCGTGTCTGAAAATACAAAAAATGATCTTGTGGAATTTTATGGAGCAGACCAGGAAAAAATATCTGTTGTGCATCATGGAGTTTATATTCCGGAAAAAACAAACTTAGTTTTTGAAAAAGAAAAATATATTTTATATTTAGGCAGAATAGAGACAAAAAAGAATATAGACGGGATTTTAAAGTCTTTTGAAACTGCAAAGAAAAAATACAATATTCCGCACAAATTAATTTTAATCGGAGGCGGCGGGAAGGGGTTTTTGTCTCTTAAAAAAGCAGTAGAGGGCTCACCTCAAAAAGAAAATATTAAGATGTTGGGCTATGTAAAAGAAGGCAGGAAAGAAGAGATTTTAAAACATGCGGATATGTTTTTATTTCCATCATTTTATGAGGGTTTTGGGATGCCTATATTGGAAGCTCAGTCAGAAGGGGTTCCTGTTATCACTTCAAATACTTCCTCTATGCCGGAAGTTGCAGGAGAAGGAGCTTTGTTTGTTGATCCAAAAAATACAGAAAGCATAGTAGATGCAATATATAAGCTCGCTCAAAATGAGAAATTAAGAAAAGATTTAATAGAGAAAGGATTTAAAAATATTCAAAAATACAGCTGGGAAAAGTGCGCGCAAGAGACATTAAATGTATTAGTAAAAAGTTTATAAAAATAGTAAATGATTTCGTTGTTTATTGTCTATAAATCATAACCCAATAAAATGAAAGTAGCGTTAGTTCATGATTATTTGTTAAATTATGGCGGAGCCGAAAGGGTTCTGTCTTCTTTGCGTAAAATTTATCCGGATGCTGATATTTTTACCCTGCTTTATGACAAAAGACTTTCAAAATATTTTCCAAAAGAAAAAATAAAAGTGTCTTTTTTAGACCAACTTCCATCTTTTTTAAAAAAACATCATAAATTTTTACTTCCTATTCTTCCGATAGCGGTAGAAGGCTTTGATCTTTCTGATTATGATCTTGTAATTTCCTCATCTTCCGTTTTTGCAAAGGGTGTTGTGACAAATCCGGGGACTACGCATATATGCTATTGTCATAGCCCGGCAAGATTTTTATGGGATTATAATGAAAGATATTTAAAAGATGAAAAAAATAATGTTTTTTTCAAGCCATTTATAAAATATTTAATACACAAATCAAGAATTTGGGACAGGTCTTCATCTGAAAGAGTGGATTTTTGGATAGCAAATTCAAAAGTAACGCAAGAAAGAATTAAAAAATATTATAAAAAAACTTCAGTTGTGATACATCCGCCGGTTAAGCATTTAACATGTAAAAAAGATGATATTAAAATAAAAGATTATTTTTTGGTGGTTTCAAGACTTTCTCCTTATAAAAAAATAGACATTATTATAAAGGCATTCAATGAAACAGGAGATCCGCTTGTTATAGTGGGTGGGGGGAGAGACAAAAAAAGATTAAAAAAATTAGCGGGAGAAAATGTAATTTTTACAGATTTTATTTCAGATTCTGAGCTTGCTTGTTATTATAAAAATTCCAAAGCCTTTGTTATGGCTCAAGAAGAGGATTTTGGAATAGCTCCTGTTGAGGCGATGTATTTTGGCAAGCCGGTTTTAGCTTACAAAAAAGGAGGCGCTGAAGAATGGCTTACGGAAGGAAAAAATGGGGAATTTTTTAAAGAACAGACAATAGAATCTTTAAAAGAAGGTATAGAAAAAATAAACAGAAACTTGCCAAATTATAACAGATCGTACATTAGAGAAAGCGCAGAGAGGTTTAATTTTGAAAAATTTAAAAATAAAATAGAAAATTTTGTAAATAATGAGGCAAACGAGGTTTAATATTTTAAATATAAAGCCCCAAATATAAAATTATAAAAAATTTACTCATATTGACTTATTCCTAAAAATAGTTTATTATAGCAATAAACTAAGGTAGTTTGTCCTTTCACAATAAGAGGTATAAGTTAATGAATAATATTTTATTGAAAGTACTTGTTCTCGCAGGTTTGTTGTTTTCACTGACAGCTTGTGGAGGAGGTGGCAGCGGAGGATCAAGTTCTGCCGCTAATAATCCCGATCCTATAGTTGATAATTCACCAGTCAGTGATTCTGACCCTGTGGTTGACAATCCAGGATCCGGAGCTGACGATCCGTCAGATGGAAACCCAGGTCCTGCAGTTAACAACCCGCCCACTAACGCTTCGGCAAACATCACAACCAACGAAGACTCTTCTGGTTCAACGGTTCCTCAGGTGAGTGATGTTGACGACACGATTCATTCGTTTATCATCGAAACTCAACCGCAAAATGGAACGGCTCAAGTTGCCGGTAATACTCTTGTTTATACGCCAAATCCAAACTGGAACGGTTCTGATAGTTTCACTTTCAGAGCTGTCGATGGTGGAGGTTTGTTCGTTGTGGGCACGGCTCAAGTTACAGTTAGTCCGGTAAACGACACTCCGACAACTCAAGATATTTCCTCACAGGATGTAGAGCCGGAAGTTGCTTTTACATCAACTCCTCAGGTTTCAGATCCGGATCAAGGCGATGATTACACTATTAGTGTAGCTATGGCTCCGCAAAATGGAACGGTGGAAGTAAGCAGTGACGGAAAGTCTTTGCTCTATACTTCAAATGCAAATTTTGAAGGCAAAGATGAAATTACTTTTTTGGTTACCGATTCAGGAAATTTAACGGCAACGGCAATTGCATATTTTAATGTTTTGCCAAAAGTCATTTCTCCTGTAATGAGCCAAATAACGACTGAAGCGGCTTGGTATCTTTCTCCAAGAGTGGAAGTTTTGGGTAACAAAGTCGCTCTTTTGTGGGGTAAAAAAACAGCAAGATATCAAGCTGATGTTTATGCGTCGTTTTCGTTTGATGATGGTCTCAATTTTGGACCAGTTGAATTTGCCGGAGGATCATTTGGATGGCAATTCCGTACTTTTATTGATGATATGAGTAATTTGTATTGGAATTTCAAACAAAGACCCGCTATTTTTAGAAGTCTCGGGTTTACCGGCGGAAATTGGCAGTATGTTTCTGTAAGAACATGGACTGATGCCGCCTGGGTGAATGGCAGCAATATATATGCGGCTACCGGCTGGGAAAATAATACAGGCATTCTTCCAAAATTTGCCATTAGTAATGATGAGGGTGTTACGTGGGCAATTTATCGATTTGGAGATAATGCTGGTTGTGTACGTTTTTCTATAAGTCAATCGCCGGTAGATGGCTCTATTCATATGCTGTATAATTGCCAGACAAAAGGCTTTTATTACGTAAAATACAGCCAAGGAGTTGTAAGTCAGCCAATAAAAATAGCAGAGGCTTACACAGACGGAACACAATCTGTTCATGCGGTGAGGGATAAAATATATTTTATAAACTCCTGTATGTATTTTCCTCGAAAGGAAAGCAATGGCAGTATACATGTGTTGAAGTCGTGTGATGACGGATTGTCATGGGAAGACATCTTTGTATCAGATATGTTTAGGGCCAATCTAACTTTATTTAAAGAGGATGGCACAATACTTGTTTCCTATGTTCCGCAAAAAGTCTGGATGGATTCAAGTACAATGACCATTTATGCTTTTGAAGAGTCTGAAGCCAGAAACGGCTACTTGGTTTTTAAGGCATATAGGCATGATGCTTTAAACGGCACATGGAATCAAAAAGGCGAAAGCATAACAGATCTTTTTGATTCCCTTAACATAGATATAAGGGAAGATTATGGTGTGGAGCAGAGATATGTTGAAATAGGCAGTGCTTTACGTTTTGCAGATCTTGATATGGAAATGTCAGAAACTGATCTCCATTTTTTATATTCTTCTGGTGGAGATACTGGAAATATATTTTACTTCAAAGTACCTCTTAAGTCTAAGTAAGTCTAAGTAAGGCTTAAAATATGAAGCCCCCGTTCAATTTTGAACGGGGCTTTTTTTGTCCACATCTTAATTTTATATACATTAGCTTGATATATGTTATAATAAAAATACAAAACAAATTTCAAATAATAAATGAATTAAACAAAATAACTGTAAGCAACAAGTAACAATAACCAAGCAACAAACAAATTCCAAGAAACAATGACCAATAACCAAAACGACGACGTGTTTGTAACTTGTAACTTGTATCTTGGATGCTTCTTAACTTTCTATTATGATCTCAAATAAATTAACAAAAACACTCTCTCTAACACTTTTTGTTTTCATCTTTCTAATCTTAGGCTCT
>LSNK01000005.1 GCA_003056085.1 Parcubacteria group bacterium M6-OD1-1
GACATCTCAAACGTACTCGGAACAAACCTAAGCCAACCAAGACTAACCGTAACAAACGCAGGCAACGTCGGCATAGGAACAACAGCCCCAAACAAAAAACTGCATATATATCAAGACTCCGGAGACAACGCAGAGATAAACCTTCAAAGCGTATCAGGCTCGGGAAATCATTGGGGTATATACAACGACAGAGCAACCAACGACTTAAGATTTTGGCAGGGGGATAATAGGGTAACTATCACAAGCGGGGGTGATGTTATTGTAGATAATGATGTAACGGCAAACGCATTTCTTTATTCTTCAGATAAAAGATTAAAAGAAAATATTACACCAATCATCAACGCGCAAGAAAAAATACAAGCGCTAAAAGGAGTTTCATTTAAATGGAAGAAAAATGGACAAAAAAGTATTGGATTTATAGCACAGGATGTAGAGAAGATTTTTCCAGAGCTTGTTTCAATAAATTCTTCAACAGGAATGAAAGCGGTTCAATACGCAGGCATCATTGCTCCGCTTGTTGAGACTGTAAAAGTTCAACAAAAACAAATCGATGCGCTTAGAATGGAAATAGAAGAACTAAAAAATAGACAAAAATAGGCGCTTAAATATATATGAAAAATATTTCAAAGAAATTTTTAATATTGATAATTCTCTTTGTTATTGCCCTACCGGCTGCATACGCTATAAACACAATATCTCAAGGATTTAGAAATACTCCCGGACTAACACAAACAATAGATGTCTTTGGAGTGTGTAAAAAAGTGGTAAATGGAACCACGAACAGAACATATTTTATACCAACAAAAACATCTCAAGAATGGCAAGCATTTAGAAATAACGTGCCACAAGGAGTAAATTTAAATGATTGCATTGTAAATATTTTACTCTCTATCAATTCAAATACCGCAAATTACAATATTGCAAACGCCGCAGGCAATCCAAGTGTTCCTATAAATGTAGTACTTACTATAAATGCAACAGTTTACAGTACAAATACCGGTACAGCCGCGCTAAGCACAGGCAGTTTTCCTAATGGATCAACGGTGACGATAATAAATAACGGGTCTATTATTGGTGCTGGTGGTACTGGGGGGGTTGGTGGTGGTGCAACTGGTCAGGCCGGCCTTATTGCGGGGCCTATCCAAATAAATAACAATATTAATGTTATTTATGCCACTGATGGTGGTCACGGTGGAGATGCTTTATCTTTACAATTTCCAATAATAATTAATAATATAAACGGGAATATATTTGGTGGCGGAGGCGGTGCTGGGGGAGGTGGAGCTGGTTATATTGGTTCCGTTCAAGGTGGAGGTGGTGGAGGTGGCGGACAGGGTGTAAATGGCGGATTGGGTGGTAATGGCGGACAGGGTTACATATACTTTGGCTCCGGAGGTGATAATGGGAAACCGGGTCAACTAGGATCCCAATCATCATTTGGTCTTGGTGGTACAGGAGGAGTTAAATTAGTAGGATCTGGTCCCGATGGTGCAATTGGAGGTAACGGAGGAGGTTATGCACAAAACGGCATAAAAGGAGGAGATACGCCTACTTTTTTGCCAGGTTTTATATACGGTGGCTTAGGTGGAGCTCCAGGCAACGCAGTTAGAAGAAATGGATTTACCGCATCCATAACAGGAGGAACTGTTCTCGGTCCAATAAATTAAATCTATTTTAAAAATATTTTTGTTACTAATCCACTTAGGGGTTGAACCCCTAAGTGGATTTAAGTAATATTTTCTTGGGGATAGCTGCATAGAAGCTTGCATTTTTTTAAAAAAACAAGTAGTCTTCATCCAAGAAATAGCACATAAAAAATTTAATAAAGAAACCGAAGGAGACACTCATGGAAACCATGATAGCGGTAAATCAAATGGAAAAAATTATATTTGACGCCGCAAAACGTATTAATCAAGAAAAAAGTAACTGGGAACGCTACAAAGATGAGTCATTTTTGATTGAAAAGTTCTATTTATTGGATACTCTTGATAAAATGATGAAGGTTATTAGGTTATGTGACTGGACTTTTGGTCACAATGTAATAAAAACAATTTTAACGCATATCAACTGGAATGAACTGAGCACGCGAAGAATTATTCAATTGGTAAAACGCTCTCAGGTTAATCCGGAAGTGTTGAAAAATTTCATTATACTTTCAAAAGGCAAACATGATAATGAAATCATTGAGTGTGTAGGTTATGCAGTCAATATTGATTTTTTTTGCTATCCCAATTCTAATCGTATTTATCACTCATATGAAAATATGTTTGGCAAACTTGTTAAAGAGGATCCGATATCCCCTAAATTAACAATGTATCTTCTTGGAGCTTTTAAAGGATGGAAAACTGATTTTTTAAAATATTCTGTAGATGTCATTGATTGGCAAAATCTTTCAAATAAAGAATGGCTCGATATCTCAAATAAATACAGTATATTTAGAAATAGCTCTCATCCGGAACTATTAGATTTGTATCGTAGCGTATTTAAAAAACTTCCCTTCGAAACATTCAACAACAATGAACTGGATTATTTACACTTGTAATCCTGTATAATTTTATATATTTTATTAAGCCCGCATTTTAGCGGGCTTTTTTATTTGATTATTATTTTTTAAATTTTATAAAAAATAAATATGAGAATTTGACATGCCTCAAAAAATCACTTAAACTTTCAAGGGTGTTCTTTGTAAATACTTTTTATTTAAAAATAAAGGGGAAGTTTAAATGACTGACTTTAATATGAGCACCGAAGGCTGGTTCTCTATCTTGGCAGCGATACTAATTACAATGCTAATCGCTTTGATATTTGATAAAATATTTCCATTAAAAACCAAAGAAGATGGAAATGAACAAACATCAGAATCAAACGAAGCTTAAACAATAAAAATATTGTAATTAAGTTGAAAAAAACTTTAAGCCTATACTTATAAAGGAGGTGCTTCTGAGCATCTCCTTTACTTTTAATATAATCTGTATATAATCTTAAATATTGTCACAACGGGGCGTAGTGTAACGGCTAACATGCTCGGTTTGGGACCGAGTGACTCCGGGTTCGAATCCCGGCGCCCCGACAAATAAAAAGACCTTTGAATTAATTCAAAGGTCTTTTGTTTTTGTTTGTCGGGATTATTAGCTTAGTTTTCTTCGTTTTAAAAGCATCGCATTCCCCGCAACTATAATACTGCTTAAGGACATCAATACAGCTCCTACGGCCGGTGAAAGCAAAATACCCTCAAATGCCAAAACTCCCGCAGCAAGCGGTATGGCAACCACATTGTATCCTGTTGCCCAAAATAAATTTTGCATCATTTTTGTATATGTAAATTTAGAAAGCTTTATTATTTTTGAAATATCTTTTGGATTATTTTTTGCCAAAATTATTCCGGCCGACTCAATAGCTACATTTGTACCGGCACCAACCGCAATCCCTAAATCTGCTTGAGTTAATGCTGGGGCATCATTTATGCCATCACCAACCATTGCAACTTTATATCCTTTTTCTTGAAGTAATTTAACTTTTTCCGCTTTTTTGTCCGGCATAACTTTAGAAAAATATTCATCTATTTTAAGGTCAGACGCAACCCAAGAAGCAACCTCTTCAGAGTCCCCTGTTATCATCCCAACCCTAACGCCTACTTTTTTTAAACTCGCTACAGCATCATAAGATTCATCTCTTATAATATCAGAAAGCGCAAACACTCCAACAACCTTTTTATCTGCTATTGTAAATATAATAGTCTTTCCTTTTTTCGCCTCATTTTGAACTTCAGAACTGAAAGGATAAGACTTTTCTTCTGCATAATCCAAAATCGCCTCTCCGCCAACATACACCTCTTTTCCTTCAAATAAGCCCTTAACCCCTTTTCCCGGAACTCTTTCAAACTTTTCTGTTTTGTCTATTTTAATGCCTTTATCTTTCGTGTATTTGACTATAGCTTTTGATATAAAATGCTCTGAGTTTGAATCCACAGAAGAAGTAAGTCTTAATATTTCTTTTTCATCCTCTCCTCGAGCAATCCATACATTTGTAACTCCGTACTCGCCTTTTGTTAAAGTTCCTGTTTTATCAAACAAAACCACATCTATATTTCTTGCCGCCTCAAGAGCTAGTCTTTGTTTTACTAAAAATCCATTTTTTGCCGCCATTGATGTTGAGGTTGAAGCAACCAAAGGCACAGCGAGACCCAAAGCATGCGGACAAGCAATAACTAAAACGACAACTAATCTTTCAACAGCAAACTCAACCCCTGCTCCCAAAAACAACCAAACAACAAATGTTAATGTTGCGGTGCTAACCGCTATTAAGGTCAGATAAAAAGCGGCTTTATCTGAAAGTATCTGCAAGCGAGATTTAGATGCTTGAGCTTCTGCAACCAACTTCATAACTCCGGAAAGAAATGTTTCATCACCGACTTTGCTAACGGCAATTTTTAAAGCGCCATCGCTGTTAATGGTTCCCGCAATAACTTCATCGCCCTCTTTTTTTGCAACAGGTGCAGATTCCCCGCTTATCATTGACTCGTCTATATGTGACTCTCCTTCCTTTACAACACCATCTGCCGGAACTCTTCCTCCGGGTCTTACAAATACAATATCTTTCTCTTTCAGTTCATTTATAGGTATTGTTGAGGTTACGCCTTCACGAATTACTTCGGCGGTATCCGGCATAAGTTTTGACAATTCCCGTAAAGCTCCTTTTGTGCTTGAAACAGCAACCATTTCCACCCAATGACCAAAAAGCATAATGAGTATAAGCGTAGTAAGCTCCCAAAAAAGATTGACACCGCCATAAAATGTTGTAAAAACACTAAAAATATATGCAGCTGTTATCGCAATAGATATCAATGTCATCATCCCCGGGAGCTTTGCTTTTAACTCCCGTACAGCCCCTTGAATAAATATCCATCCTCCATAAAAAAAGATAAATGATCCCAAAATCAAAGGAATATATTCTGAACCAAAAAAAGAAGGTGCTGTCCATCCAAATAATTTTTCCGGGAACTCTGAATACAAAATAACCGGGATGGTTAAAATAAAAACAACCCAAAATTTCCTAAAAAACATCTTTGCATGATGCCCCTCGTGTTTGTTATAACTATCACTATTGTGTTTCATTTTACTATGATCCATGCCCTTATTATACTACCTATTTATAAAAAAAACCAAATATAGGCCTCCATAGGTGTCACCTATGGAGGCTTTTACCACAACTCAAAAAGCCCTCTTTATGAGAAGGCTTTTTCCTTTAATCAAAACATAAAACTTTTAGAGTTGCGTGCTATACCTCTTTCCAAAAATCTTTTTCATCTATTTCCGCCAATTCTAAAACTCCTTTTAATGTTCCATGGGCTAAATCTTTATGAAGCGGAACTATGGTAACTATTTCTCTTTTATTTAATTTCTTTTTTAACTTTATGTGACTGCCTTTCTGAGAGTAAAAATAAAAACCGAATTCTTTACATAATATTTTTATAACTTTTTTACCTGATAGTATTTTAGGCATGAGTAACTTCTATGGTGCTTACCAAAGGTGCATTTTTAGAAACATACTTTTAGATTTTGGCTGATCTTCCAAATATAATTCTATTGCTTCCCTGAGATTTTCTTGAGCCTTTTCAATAGTTTTTCCTTGACTAACTACACCAAGCTCAATACAGCGGGCTACATACCACTTTGATTCTTTTATTATAACTGTAGTAAATCTATAGGTCATATTTCTATTTTTTATACTTAATATATTATCACAAACATATTACTGTAGCAATATAAACTCCTAATTTTACTTCATGCTCTCACTCTCCGAATACAAAAAACAGCTCAATTCTCATTAAGTCGTTGAAATATTGCAAAAGTCATTGAAGAAAAAAAGCCCTCTTTATGAGAAGGCTTTTTTCTTTAATCAAAAATATAAAACTTTCAAAATTGAGTGCAGGTCGCAGTTAAAAAATGAGAAACGAAATGAAGTTGTACTCGTTAGTACGACGAATGAGTTTTGAATTTTTTAACAAGAGATACACCAATTTTGGAAGTTTTTAAATTTTGCCGATTAGATTGACATTGGGCTTCAAGGTCTTCTTCCCCGGAGTCCAGCTTGCAGGACATACTTGTCCTCTATGAGTACTGACAAAAATAGCCGCTTCAAGTTTTCTTAAAAGCTCACCCGAGCTTCTTCCTATGTCATTGTTGTTTACCTCATAAAATGCAAGCTCTCCTTTAGGATTTAAAACAAATGTTCCACGCAAAGCTAACCCTTCTTCTTCAATATACACCCCAAATTCTTTTGAAAGATTTCCCGTCGGGTCTGCCGCCATTGGATATTTTATTTTTTTAATAGATGGAGAATCATCATGCCATGCCTTATGGACAAATGCCGTATCTGTACTTACGCTGATGATTTCCGCTCCAAGTTTTTTGAACTTGTCATAGTTATCCGCCATATCTTCAAGTTCTGTCGGACAAACAAAAGTAAAGTCTGCGGGATAAAAAAACAAAACTAACCACTTTCCTTCATATTTTGAAAGTTTTGTTTTGTTTATTTTATTATTTTGGAATATTTCAAATTCCAAATTCATGGGCTTATTTCCTATTTGAGGAAAATTAGTAAATTCCTCCAAAAAAATGTCTTCATTTTTCATATTTTTTAAATTAATTTTTATTAATAATATATAAAGTAAGCAAGAGAAAAGAATCCGAAACAATACAAAAGCTTCTTGTTCTTAAATAAAGAAGTTGTTGCAAGCTTCTTATTAAAATTATAATTTTAATAAGAAACAGTATTTTTTAGAATTAAATATTGGATTAAGCTCTAAATATTTAAGAATGAGAGATTTTATAGAAATATTCCGTATGAGTTGCACTTGAGAATCTTTATATTAGTTTTAATATTGTAAGCTCTAAATAAAACAATGTCAATGCCTTTATTTTTAAAAACTATAGTTCCTTTGGGCTGCCATGTTTTATAATATCAAGATTACAGCTTTTATATTCCTGGCACCATCTTTGGCATTTTGCCGCCCATTCTTTTTCTTTGTACTCATACCCGCACAAAGGACAAATATAAGTTTCTATTTTTTCTTCTTTTTCTTTTGTAAAATGCTTAACCAAAATCATAGTTCCCAAAATCACCAAAGCAAAAGAACCAATCCAAAAAAACCATACCAAAAATGTCCAAAACCACCCTAAGCCGTTTATTATCTCGGAAACATCATACCCCATACCCATAAAAGTATTTATTTCTTCAGTTTTATCAACTTGTGCAAGTGCTGTTTTTATAAAAATGTCCATATTCTTATAATTTAAACTTTTAATTAATATAAAAAAACAATTAAAATATTTTTATATTGTAACATCAAAATACTATTTACCGCATCTTTTTTCTCTTTCTCCAAATTCTAAAATAATATTATTAAATTCTTTTTTTGAAAAGTCAGGCCAAAAAGTTTTTGTAAAAAATAACTCTGAGTAAGCCGCTTGCCACAATAAAAAATTAGATAAACGCATTTCACCGCCTGTCCTTATGATGATCTCCGGATCAGGCATATCTTTTGTCCAAAAATATTTTTTAAAACTTTTTTCGGTTATTTTAATATTTTTGCTTTTTGCTTCTTTTAACGCTTTAGAAACTGCATCTATTATTTCCGCTCTTCCACCATAAGACAACGCTAAAAAAATATTAATACCTTTATTTTTTTCCGTTTCTTTTTCTATTTTTAAAATTCCTTTCTGTATATCTTTTGGAAATCTGTCTATTTGCCCAACAAATTTAACTTTAGCATTTTCTTTTTTTAAAAAATCCAATTCCTTAAAAATTAGTTTTCTGAAAATTTTAAACAAATATTTTATTTCTATTTCCGACCGCTTCCAATTTTCTGTTGAGAACGCATAAATGATTACGTTTTGTATTTTAAGCTCATTTGTCCAGCTTATCAAATCTTTCAATCTTTTATATCCCTCATTATGACCTTTGAAAGTTGCTACTTCTTTCTTTTTTGCCCATCTGCGATTGCCGTCCATTATAACACCTATGCATTTTGGTATTTCTTTTTTCATATTGATTTTAAAATTAGTAAATTATTTTAAATTTAGAAAATTCATTCTTAGACTCAAACCACTCAATCTTAACATCGCTAACTTTTGCTAAAATAGATCCTTTATTTAGAAATTTAATCAATTCTTTCAAAGCATCTTCTTCTGCCTCAGCAACAACAAAAACAGACCCGTCATCCCTGTTTTTTACCGTACCTGTTATATTAAGCGACATTGCTTTTCTTTTGACAAAGTCACGAAACATAACCATTTGCACTCTTCCTATAACTTTACATTCTATTCTCTTTACCATAAATTTATTTTAAAAGTTTTATACAATTTAAAAATAATTATTTTCATTGCTATATTATACAAAAAAATCCCCTCAAATCAAATTGAAGAGATTTTTTTAAAATTGGAAATAAATTAATTATTTTTAAGAATTTCCGCTATTTTTTCGCTAAGTTCATCTAAAGAATAATCTGTTTTCACCAAATATCCGCAACATCCCAAATTTGAAGACTCTTCAGCACTCTCTTTATTTTCAAGATTTGTGAGCATTAAAACAAGAATGTCTTTTGTATCCTCGTTTTCTTTTAGTTTTTTTAAAACCTCAATCCCATCTAACTTTGGCATAACTATATCCAATAAAACAAGATCGGGTTTAAAACTTTCCACTTTTTTGAGCGTCTCTTCTCCATCATAAGCGTATTCAATCAAATATCCTTTTCTTCCAAGATGTTCTCCATAAGTCTGAGCTATAACTTTTTCATCTTCCGCTATCAATATTTTTTTATGTGTATCCATAATTTTTATTTATTATTACTCAATTACAATAATATTGTATCATATATAAAAATATAATCTATACTTTCAATTTATTTTGGAGAAACCACTTCTTTTTTTCGCTTCGGCAAAAGAACATAAAAAGTAGTTCCTTTACCCGGCTCAGACTCAAACCATATCTTCCCTCCAAGTCTTTCCAAAATGCCTTTTGCAACATAAAGCCCAAGTCCCGTACCGTCTGCAAAAACTCTTACCGCTTTTTCTGATCTAAAAAATCTTGTAAACACCTTGGATTGATCCTTTTTATCAATCCCTATACCATTATCTGAAATACTGATCAAAATGCCTTTTGGATCGCTTTTTAAAGCTACAATAATTTTACATAATTTTCCATTTTGAGAATAGTGCACAGCATTGTCCAATATATTCCTGAATGCTTGTCTGATTAAAATCTTATCAATGAAAACCGGAGGCAGAGCAGTCTCGGACCTTTTAAGTCTTATACTGCAATTTTGGACCATATCTAAAAATTTGGTCTCATTTATTATTTCCTTGATAAAAGACCTTGGATCCACCTTTTCTATATTTATACTTAATTTATCAGACTCAATCTTGGAAACATTCAAAAGATCATTTACCAAAGTAATCAATCTGTCGCTGGCATTTTTTAAGTTATTTATATATTCTTTTTGTTTTTTAGTTATTTTGCCGGAATATCCCTTTAAAATCGCATCAATTAAAAGTTTTATGGTTGACGCGGGTGTTCTCAACTGATGTGATGCTGTAGAGATAAATTCTGTTTTTGCTTTCATTACTTCTTTATCTTTTGTTATGTCATGCAACACATTAACACAGCCTATTATTTTTCCTTTAAAGTCCAGAACCGGAGAAATGGTCTGTGCTATCGGAGTTTTTTCTCCTTTTTTCCCGACAACATAATAACCGTTTTTTAACTTTGAAACCTTATTTGTTTTTATGGTTTTTTTGAAATAATCAATAGAACTTTTATCTCTTTTTTCTGTGACTATTTTTAAAATTTCCTCATGATTTTTACCAACAGCTTCATTCTCTGAAAAGCCTGTCATTTTTTCAGCTGACTTATTAAATAAAACTATTTTTTTGTTTCTATCACAAAAAATAACAGCATCCTCTATAGATCTTAAAATAACCTGGAGTTTATTTTTTTTATATTCTAATTCTTTTATAAATTCTTTGTATTTTTTATCAGACTCATTTAAGTTTTTAGTCATTTCATTAAAATACTCTGCAACCTCTACAAATTCATCATCTCCTTTAATGCGAACCACATAATTTTTATTACCCCCCTTAACCTGTTTAATTCCAAAAATCAAAGAATCTAAAGACTCCTTAATGCCGGCAAATAATTTTATTGATATATAAATAATAAGAAAAAGAGCTGTAATAAAAACATAAAATATCATACTTTGAAAAGTTTCTCTTATGTCTCTTGAACTTTGCAAAACATCTTTTGATAGTATTTTTATATCATGTTTAATTGATTCAAATTCTTTTAGAAAACCGCTTATTAAAACTTCGTCCCTTTCAGAATCTAAAGTCTTCTGAGAAACTATATTTAAAAATACGGGCCTAAGTAATTTAAATTTATTTAAAATATCTTCATTTCCTTCATTTTTTGCAACTTTATTTATAAGATTCAGCGTTGACCAGTATTTTAAATTCCATTTTATATTGTTTTCTTCCCTCGGGTAAGCTAAATACTTATATGTAAGCTGATTAAGATCCGATAAAGCTATTTCAGTTTCTACAAGAACTAAATGCCTCTGATCTCTTGCGTTGACTTCTTTGTTTAAAATCAAAAGACCAAACACAAAAATAACAAGAGAAAAAATTGCTATAAAAACACCAAAATATAATTTATTTTTTATACTCATATTAATATAATTTATACTTTTACTTCAGTAAGTGTTCTTTTTCATTTTAACCTTAAAAACAGCCGGAGTAAAATCTTTTATTATTAATTTCCAAAAAATAATGGAATATTTCAAAATTTCTGCTATTATATTTAAATACTTCAAATTATAAATATATAAAAACTTAAACACCATGAAAGGAGTTATCATAGCCGGCGGGAAAGGCACAAGACTTTACCCTCTAACAAAAATAATAAATAAAAATCTACTTCCGATATACAATAAACCGATGATTTATTATTCTATTCAAATTCTTGCTGATGCAGGGATAAAAGATATTTTAATAATAACCGGAACGGAGCACTCAGGACAATTTATAAGCCTTTTAAATTCGGGTGATGAGTTTGGCGTTAAACTTCATTATGAAGTCCAAAAAAAGCCTTTGGGACCTGCTAATGCAATAAACGTTGCTCGAGATTTTGCCCAAAATGAAAAAATTGTTGTTGTTTTTTCGGATAATATTTTTGAAAATAATATTAAAAAGGCTTGCGAAAATTTTAAAAAGCAAAAGGAAGGCGCAAAAATTTTTTTAAAAGAAGTTTCCGACCCAAGGAGGTTTGGTGTCGCAGAGATAAAAGAAAAAAAAGTGTTGTCCATAGAAGAAAAACCTAAAAATCCAAAAAGCAATTTAGCAGTTGTGGGTCTTTATATGTATGATAAAAAAGCGTTTGATTTTATAGATAAACTCAAACCATCAAAAAGAGGTGAATATGAGGTAACTGATTTAAATAATTTTTATATTAAAAATAATCAAATGACATATGAAATGCTCAACGGACATTGGACAGATGCAGGAACTTTTGATTCTCTGCTTGCGGTTAATAACTGGATAGCGAAAAAATCAAAATTTAATAAATAATATATTTTAAAAAATTAATGGAGGAAATTTCATTTTTTCAAACAATTTATAACTTTCTGATTGAACATCAATTTTTAAGTTACTTAATTGTTTTTTTAGCCACTTTTTTTGATAGCGCCTTTTTTATAGGGCTTTTAGTGCCATCCGGACTTTTAATGGCCGCTTTTGGTTTTGTAACATACGATGGCTATTTAACAACAGAATATGTGATATTTTTTGCCATATTAGGAGCTGTTTTAGGAGACACTTTAAACTTCCTTCTTGGAAATTACCACAAGAAAAAACATACTCTAAAAAATATTGAGAAAACGAATAAACTTTTAAGAAAAAAGAATTATCTTGAGCACGGGAAAGAATTTTTTGAAAAGCACGGCAGAAAAAGCGTTTTACTCGGCAGGTTTATTGGAGTAATAAGACCGTTTATTGGGTTTATCTCCGGAAGCACAAATATGCCATTCTCAAGATTTCTATACTTTAGCACTTTAGGAACAACGCTTTATGTTCTTTTTTATTTTGAGATAGGTTATTTATTCGGATCAAGTGTTGAATTTTTTATGTCTTGGGTAAAAAGAGCTGAAAATATGCTCTTGTTTACTTTGCTTGTTATAATCTCATTTTTATATTTTAAAAATTTGATAAAGCAGAAAGTTAAACCTAAAGTATTGGAAAAATCAGAAAAAATATTAGAAAAAATTGAAAATAAAGATATCTTATAAATTATTTTTAAAATAATTTATAAGATCATCTATTTTTATTCTATCTTGTTTCATTGTATCTCTATCACGAACCGTAACAGAATTATCCTTTGACGAATCAAAATCTATAGTTACACAATACGGCGTTCCTATTTCATCTTGTCTTCTGTATCTTTTTCCTATTGACTGCGTTTCGTCATACTGACAAATAAAATGCATTTTTAATTCCTCAAATATTTCTTTTGCTTTTTGTGTCAGCTCTTCTTTATTTTTCATTAATGGCAATATGGCTACTTTTACAGGCGCAATCTTTGGAGCAATTTTTAAAACCACCCTCATTTCTCCCTCTACCTCTTCCTCCTCATAAGCATCGGCAATAACAGCCAAAAAAAGCCTGCCTACTCCAATGGAAGACTCTATAATATGAGGAATAAATTTTTCATTTGTTATCGGGTCTTGATAGTCTAAGTCTTGACCACAAGCTTTAGAATGTTGAGTTAAGTCGTAATTTCCTCTTGCATGAATGCCCTCAAGCTCACGCCACCCAAAAGGATATTTAAATTCTATGTCATATGCCTCTTTTGCATAAAAAACCAAATTTTCATGCTTAGACCATTTTAAATTTTCTTTTTTAATACCAATATCAAGTAATGCATTAAAACGATACTCTTTTAATTTTTCGTATTCTTGCATATCATTTTCCGGTCTTGTAAAATACTGCATTTCCATTTGTTCAAATTCTCTGGTTCTGAATATAAACTGTCTTGCTGTAACTTCATTTCTGAAAGCCTTACCAATTTGCGCAATTCCAAATGGAAGTTTTAAATGAGTTGAATCTAAAACATTTTTATAATTTACATAAATACCCTGGCAAGTTTCACCTCTTAAATAAACAGGGTCTGCCTCACTCTGAGTAAAATCCCCCAAATTGGACTTAACTAAAAGATTAAAAGATTTTGCATCTGTAAAATCCTGTTTCCCGCATTTTGGACATTTTATTTTATCTTTATTTTTTGAAAAAATCTTATTAATCTCTTCATCAGACATTTTTTCATCCGCAGCAACCCCAACATCCTCCAAAAGATGATCCGCTCTGCTTCTTGTGTGGCAATTTTTACACTCAACTAACGGATCAGAGAAGCCGGACACATGACCCGAGGCCTCCCAAACTTTTGGATTCATAAAAATCCCCGCGTCCATCCCCACAATGTCACTCCTATTTTGAACCATAACCCTCCACCAGTGAGCTTTTATATTATTTGCAAGCTCAACTCCCATAGGACCAAAGTCATACACACCGGCAAAACCACCATAAATTTCAGATGATGGATAAACAAAACCCCTCCTCTTACAAAGAGAAATTATTTTTTTCATTAAATCTTGACCATTTTTTTCTGCCGACATAATCATTTAAATTAACATTTTGACTATAATATAGCACAACGAACTAAAAATTAAAAATTATATTTTAACTGCAAAACAACTCTTGAAAAAAATAAATAAATCGTATACTATATACCTACGTTTTAAATTAAAATTAGCGGGTATCGTATAGAGGCTATTATCTCTGCCTTCTCCCGAAAATTTCTGAAGTAAAGTAAAGTGAAATTTTCGAGGATTCCGTAAATTATATAAAAGTTCATACGCAAAGAGCGGGTATCGTATAGAGGCTATTATCTCTGCCTTCCAAGCAGATGACGGGGGTTCGATTCCCCCTACCCGCTCTTTGCGCAGGAATTTACGGAGCAAGCAGATATCCCGCCAAAAGCGGGATAAACCTCAGTTCGATTCCCCCTACCCGCTCCAAGATAAGCTTTAATCTCAAAACAAAAACTACAGAATTAACTCTGTAGTTTTTGTTTTGAGATTAAGCTAACTCAATGCGAGAATAAATCTGAAAAAGACTTATTTTACAGCTTCTTTCAAAGCCTTTCCAGCTTTGAATTTAGGAACTGTTGTAGCTTTGATCTGGATTTTTTCCCCAGTCTTTGGGTTTACACCCATTCTAGCTGCTCTGTCTGCAACCTTAAAGGCTCCAAACCCTGCAACAGCAACTTCTTCCCTTTTTGAAAGAGATTCAGTTATTGTGTCAAATACTGCTTCTACAGCATCCAACGCTGCTTTTTTTGTTTCAAGGCCTGCTTTTGTTTGCACTGCCTCTGCTAAAGCGTCTTTGTTCATAGTTTTTATTTAACTATTAATAATTATAATTAATTTATTAGACCTGCTTCGTAATAATTTTTTTAAAAAAATTATTACGAAGCAGGTCTGCCTATGACCTTTTGTTTTTTAATAAGCAATTTATTACTATACAGTCTAACAAAATCCTTTTATTTATGCAATATTTAAGACTTACTTAGTTTAACATGGTCTGATAGCACTTTGTCAATAGCAAAAATTTTAAAATTTTCATTACTTAACATATTCTGAAAAATCCCTAACTTTTAAAAAAGTGTCGGTAAACAAAATGAAATCAAAATAAATAATGTGAAAAAACAATGGAATCTTGGCGCGCAACGAGCACCGAATGCGAGTCATACTAATCGGTACGGCGAACAAGAGCAGGGTTGCAAGCCAAGAAATCACGTTTTTTTGTGCTATTCACTAATCTTGTAAAAAATAAGCTTTATCTTGCATATTCTATGACGCGATTCTCACGTATAACATTAACCTTAATCTCTCCCGGATATTTTAATTCTTCTTCTATGTCATCAGCTATTTCTCTTGCTAATTTTCTCGCTCCTAAATCATCCACTTTTTCCGGAGTTACAAAAACTCTCAATTCTCTACCCGCTGAAATAGCATAAACTTTTTCTATTCCTTCATGCGACATAGCTATAGCCTCAAGTTCTTCAAGTCTTCTTATGTAAGTTTCAAGCGTTCCTCTTCTTGCACCAGGCCTTGATGCGGAAGTTGATTCCGCTATAGCAACAATTTTTGATTCTATTGTTTCATAAGGATATTCATCATGATGAGAACGCATTGCTAAAATTATCTTTTCATCAATATTAAATTTCTGTAAAATTTTTATCCCTATCTCAACATGAGTCCCTTGAACTTCATGATCAACCGCTTTCCCAATATCATGAAACAATGCGCCCATTCTGGTGACTTTTACATCTGCGCCAAGTTCTTCGGCAAGCATTGCCCCAATATGCACAGCTTCCAAAGAATGCTCCAAAACATTTTGACCAAAACTTGTTCTGTATTTTAATCTTCCTAAAAGATTAGCAAGTCTTGGATCAACCCCAATAACCTTCGCCTCAGAAATCGCATCTTCTCCCGCCTTTTGAATGCTTTTTGTTATTTCTTCTTTTGCCTTCTCAACAGCCTCTTCTATTTTAGCCGGCTGTATTCTGCCGTCACTTATCAATTTTTCTAAAGCAAGCTTGCAAACCTGTCTTCTTATAGGATCAAAACAAGAAATTAAAACAGCACCCGGAGTATCATCAACTATAATTTCCGCTCCAGTTAATCTCTCAATAGACTTAATATTTCTTCCCTCTCTGCCTATTATCTTTCCTTTTATTTCATCTGAAGGAAGTTTCAGAGTTGTTGTTGTAACTTCTCCAGCTTGTGAGCCGGAAAATCTTTGCATAGCATCAGTTAAAATGTCTTTTGCCTTTCTTTCTATTTCATTATTCGTTTCTTTTTCAAGCTTTTTCATTCTTTCAAGCAGGTCATCTTTGTTTTTCTGCTCCACCATTTCAAAAACTGCATCTTTTGCCTTTTTTTCACTAAATTTTGAAATTTCTTCTAACTTCTTAAGCTGTTCTTTCTTTGTATTTTCAACTGACTCTTGAACATTTTTTACTTTCTCTACTTTTTCTTTAATTTCCTGCTCATCTTTCTCTTGTTTTTTGAGTCTTTCTTCAAGAGAGTCTTCACGCTTCAAAAGATGCTCTTCAAGTTTTGTAATTTGAGACTTTCTTTCTTTCTCCTCTTTTCTTGTTTCCTCCAAAACAACCAAAGACTCCTCTTTTGCTTTTTCTATTATTGCTTTTGATTTTTCTTTTGCTTCATCTTCTAACTTTGAAATTTTTGATTCCAAAGTGTCAGCTTTTTGTTTTGCTGTCGCCTTTCTGAGGAAATAACCGGCAAAAATACCCGCTAAAACACCCAAAAGCCCCACACCAAAAGGTATCAAACTTTCCATAATTATTATAATTGATAGTCGTTCTTATCGGGGAAATCTCTATAAAAAATAATTAGGTTGAGTAACTTAAAACTGCATAATAAGAATTACGCTTTTTTAAATCTATTATTCAGATTAGTAGTATTTAATTGAGTTTTTTGTAAAATTTTCATCTAAAAAACAATTTATCAACCATAATCAGAAAATTCCGAGGAACTTATATCAAAATTGAAATTAACTTTTATACTAAAACGATATCAGAAATGGCATTTTTTGTCAAAATAAATATTTAAATTCTATATAATGAACAATTATATTTTAAAACTTGAGATTAATTGTTAAAATCCATTTTTACTTGTTGTCCGTTTCAGGTTACTGATTACTTTTTATCTGATATAATAATAGGAGCGTGGAAATTAACCTTATCCAAATTTCACGCTCCCAATATGGCAATCAATCAACTAATAACCCAATTTTTAGAATATTTGGAAATAGAAAAAAACAGATCTCAAAAAACACTTGAGAATTACGACCATTATCTAAAAAGGTTTTTAATTTTTACAAAAGTCAAAAATCCTTCTGATATTAACTTAGAAATGGTGAGAAAATACAGAATACATTTAAATAGAATAACAGACAACGATGGAAAATCACTTAAAAAAACAACCCAAAACTACCATGTAATAGCTTTAAGAGCATTTTTAAAATATTTAGCCAAGCAAGACATCAAGACATTAAGCGCAGAGAAAATAGAACTCGGAAAAAATCCCGAAAGAGACATAACTTTTCTAAACTCAGATGAGGTTAAAAGACTGCTTTCTGCTCCAAAAGGAGATGACCTATCACCCCTCAGAGATAAAGCTATTTTGGAAACTCTTTTTTCAACCGGACTTCGCGTATCTGAGTTATGCTCTTTAAATAGAGATTCAACAAATATAAAAAATGGTGAATTCTCTGTTTTGGGAAAAGGCGGGAAAATGAGAATAGTTTTTTTATCGGACTCTGCAAAAGAAGCTATAAAAAAATATCTTTTAAAGAGAGAGGATGTGGATAATGCATTATTTGTGCGAAACACAAACCATAAAAAAGAAAATCTAAGGCTAACTGAAAGGTCTATTCAAAGAATTATAAAAAAATACGCTCAAAAAGCGGGAATTGTAAAAAATATAAGCCCTCATAAACTTCGTCACAGCTTTGCAACTGACCTTTTGCAAAACGGAGCAGATATTCGTTCTGTTCAAAGCATGTTAGGACACTCAAGCATTACAACAACACAAATATACACCCACTATTCAGACAAACACTTAAAAGAAATCCATAAAAAGTTTCACTCAAAAGAAAAATAAAATAACAATCTTATCCGCAAACAAAAATCCTTCGGCAACTAAGTTACTGAAGGATTTTTGTTTGTTAAACTTGATTTTATTTTTTCTTTTGTATAATTTTGTCAATTATACCGTAAGTTTTTGCTTCTTGAGCAGACATATAGTAATCTCTGTCTGCGTCTTTTTCTACTTTTTTATACTGTTGTCCTGTATGTTCTACCAAAATTTTATTTATTTTATCTTTTGTTTTTAAAATATGCTTTGCAGTTATCTCTATGTCTGTTGCTTGTCCCTCAACTCCTCCCATAACCTGATGAATCATAACTTCTGAATTTGGCAAAGCAAACCTTTTTCCTTTTTCACCTGAAGCCAGAAGCACCGCCCCCATTGAAGCCGCTATCCCAACACACATTGTAGATACATCACTTTTTAAGTACTGTATGGTGTCGTAAATTGCAAGACCCGATGTGACAGAACCGCCTGGAGAATTAATATAAAGCTGAATATCTTTACCGGAATCTTGAGAATCCAAAAACAAAAGCTGAGCAATAACCGTATTTGCCAAAGCATCGTCAATAGTGTCTCCTAAAAATATTATTCTATCCTTTAAAAGCCTGGAGTATATATCATACGCCCTTTCTCCATAATTTGTTTTTTCTATTACCGTCGGTATTAAATAACTCATTTTATTAACTTATTAGAAATTAGCTTTTTAACCTGTTAGTCAATTTATATTACCACTCGCACCAATCATTTAACAAGTTATAAAAAAATTAATACTCTGTTAATTTGTTTTTTCCAATAAATTTAAAACTTTTTCATTTATAATCATCATCTGAGAATACGCTTTCAACCTTCCCGGATCCATTGCATTGTTTGCTGATGCCAAATCTTTATATTTAAGCAAAATCTCGTTTATTTTCTCCGTTACTTCATCATCTCCAGCCTTTATCTCTTCTTGTTTTGCAATCTCTTCAATAATCATAGCCGATTTTATTCTTAGCTCCGCTTGAGGCTTCATATCATTTTTTAAATCTTCCTCTGTTTTTTTGATGCTTAAAAGATATGTTTCAAAATCCAATCCGTGCTGCTTGATGCCCATCTCCATTTCCTTAAGCATCTTATCCACCTCTTTTTTTATCATTATTTCCGGTAATTCTATTCTTGATTCTTTAGCAATCTCTCCTACTAAAGAATTCCTGAATTCTTCTTTTTCTTTTGCCTCTTTCTCTTTTTTCATTCCATCTCTTATATTTTTTTTAAGATCCTCTATAGTTTTAAAATTACCCAAAGAACTTACAAACTCATCATTAAGCTCCGGAAGCGATACTTCAATAACATTATTTAACTTTACAGAAAACTCCAGCTCCTTACCTGCTAATTCCTTTTTAAAATAACTTTTCGGGGCTTTAAGTTTAAACTTTTTCTCATCCCCCGCTTTCATTCCCTTAACATTATCTTCAAATCCTTCAATAAACTTTCCTCCTCCGATTTTAACAGGGTGATTCTTGGAATCTCCCCCCTCAATCTTTACACCATCAAGCCGAACCTCAAAGTTAACTTCCGCAATATCATCTTCTTTAACCTCTCTTTTAACAGATACTTCCTTTGCTCTTGAATTTTGAATTTGCGAAATTGTTTCTTCAATCTCCTTATCTTCTACTGTTATATTCTTTTCTCTTTTCTTTACAACATCTTTGGATATTTTTTTATAATCCGGAAGTTTTATTTCAGGATAAACAGAAACAATAACATTAACAATTATCGGATTTCCTTCCGCCATTTTCTTAACATCCATCTTGGGATAATCCACGGCAAAAATATCATTTCTTCTCAAAAATTCCTCATATTTTTTTTCAATAGCAAGTCTGCCGGCTTCTTCAAAGATAGCCTGTTTTCCCACCATTTTTTCCAAAACATCTCTGGGAGCCTTGCCTTTCCTGAAGCCTTTTATTTCAATATCTTTTGAAATTTCTTTTGCTGCGTTATCCAAATAAACAGCAGCCTCATCCGGTGATATTTCAAGTTCAAATTCTAATTGTGAATTGGGTAATTTTTTCATTTTTTATTTTTTCGCTAAATTTAATTTATTCAAAAGTTTTAAATTTGAGTATAGGTCGTAGCCTCCCGTTTTATCCAAGAGCGCAGCGATTGGTTTTAAAACGCAGTGCTATTAGTATAAAAGTAAAAAGCGAAGGTGAAAATGTACTTATTAGTACGATGAACCAAGCGATGAACTTTTAGCAAGCTCCCTATTTGTTCAAATCTTTGATTTGATGACAAATAGCAGTACAGGAAGGCATTAGCTAAGTCGTAAGATATGCCAAATTTAAAACTTTTCTACTTTTTAAATTTTTCTTTATATAATTCAATCCCCTCCAAGATTACTTCTTTGGCTTCTTTCACACCTAAAATTGCCGTAACTTCAACTTTTTTATTTTGTAAATCTTTATAATGTTCATAATAATGCTTCAATTCAGCTAAAATATGCTCTTCTATATCTGAAACATCTTTTATTCCGTTAAACCTTGGGTCCTCTGTCGGAACCGCGATAATTTTATCGTCTTTGTCTCCGCCGTCTATCATCTTTACAACAGCAATAGGTCTTACCTCCACTAAAATCCCCGGCACAAGAGCATAAGTTGTCATAACTAAAACATCCAACGGGTCATCATCATGCCAATAAGTTTGCGGTAAAAACCCATAATCCATAGGTGAGAACATCGCAGAATAAAGCACTCTGTCCAACTTCATTAAACCCGTGTCTTTATCTATTTCATATTTATTGGAAGATCCTCTTGGGATCTCTATTATTGCGTTAAATTTTTCCGGGACATCTTGTCCTAAAGGAATATCATGCCAAAGATTCATATTTATGAATTAAGAATTATGAATTAAAAATTATGAATATATTAAAAAATATTTAATCGCCTTATTTTTAATTCTTGATTCTTTAATTAATTATTTTTCTTCTTTAGACTCTTTCACATCTTCAGTTTCCAATTCTTCTTTCGTTTTTTCATTAGCTGCACCCTCTTTTTCTTTATCCTCATTTTCTAAAACTTCGTCAGAAGAATCCTCTAAATCTGATCCTTCCGTATTTTTCTCAGCATCTTCCGCACCAGTCTCTTTTGTTGTTTCCGAGTCATCATCTTTTTTTTCTGTTTCCTCTAAATTCTCTTGCTTATCTTCAGAAGAAATATCTTCGCTTTCTGGAGATTTAACATCTATTTTCCATCCTGTTAGTTTTGCCGCAAGTCTAACATTTTGCCCTCCCTTGCCTATTGCGAGAGAAAGCTGGTCGTTAGGAACTGTTACTGTAGCTTCTTTTTGCTCTTCATTTATTTCAATATCAAGAACCTTAGCGGGAGACAGCGCATTTGAAATAAACTCTCCAGGATCTTCCGACCACTCCACTATATCTATTTTTTCCCTATTTAATTCAGAAATAATCGTATCAATTCTGCTTCCTTTTTGACCAACACATGAACCAATAGGATCAATTCCTTCCTGATCTGTAAAAACAGCTACTTTTGATCTTGCGCCGGCCTCTCTTGCTATTGATTTTATCTCCACAACACCGGAAGCAATTTCCGGTATTTCAAGTTCAAATAATTTAGCAATCATTTTTGGATGCGATCTTGAAACAGAAATAACAGGCCCCTTTGTGGTGGTTTCCACCTTAACTATATAAACTCTTAATCTTTCTCCTATTCTATAATGCTCTCCCGGAACCTGCTCCTCAGCATACATCATTCCTGTAGTCTTTCCTAAATCAACAATAATATTTCTTCCTTCAATTCTTTGAACCTGAACACTTATAATTTCCCCCTCTTTCTCTTTAAATTCTGAAAGAACAACTTCCCTTTCAACCTCACGCAACCTCTGAACTATAACTTGTTTTGCGGTTTGTGCCGCTATTCTTCCAAAATCATCATGCGGCTCAAGAGGAAAAACAATTTCGTCATCAAGTTTAGCTCCTTTTTTTATCTTTTTGGCATCATCAATCATTATATGCCTATCCTCATTAAACCTGACTTTCCTTATATAATTTTCATCCTCTTCTGATTTTCTTTTTTCTTCTTCTAAAAAAGACAACCTCTCCTCATCAGACATAGCCTCTTCTTTTGTGACCTCCTCTTCAGATTTTACACGAGTTTCATCAACAACAGTTTTTATCTGAAAAACTTTTATTTGACCGGTTTCCGGATCAAGAGTGGATCTTATAATTTGGCTTTTTGTGCCGTAATCTTTTTTGTATGCAGCCGCTATGGCAATCTCTATTGTTTCTATAATCTTTTCTTTAGGAATGCCCTTTTCTTCAGCAATTTGATTTATAGCAACTAAAAATTGTTTTGTATCTATCATATTAAATGTAGGGTTTAGCGATTAACAATTAGCGGTTAATAAAAACTAAACGCTCAGTGCTAAATGCTATACGCTTTTTACTATTAAAAATGCCCGCCACCCAATGACAGACATTAATCAAACTCTTAACTATTTTATGGTAATTTATTTTTTTATTCGTGTCAATACCTGTGCAAAAATTGACAAATTAGATTATATATGACATAGTTTTTACAAATTCCTTTTAGGAAATGCGATTATGCGTCTGTCCAAAAAAACTTGTTTTAAAATTTTATTGCATAGTTTTTTCTCAGCAATACCTTGTGGATTTTTAGCGTTTGCCATTTCTTTTTTTTCTGCTGATTTCTTTTTTCTTGGTAATATTAATCTTCAAAAAATATTTATAATTCTTGCCGTTTTCATGTCATTTATAACTATCTTTTTGATTGAAATATCCAATAAAAAGACATTTGTGAAAATGGGTTGGAATTAAAGCTGTCAAAAAATCAATAACTCGGAACGTCCTTGTACAACACAAGGACGCTTTTTTTATTTTATACATCTTTAAACATATTTCCCATTTCCCAAATATATTTCCCTTTGTCTTTTCACATAAAATTAGGTAAATAAAAGCTTATCCAGCTAATAAGGAAAAAATGTGGATATTTATTTCCCTTTTATTTCCTTATTATTTCCCTATTACTTCACATTTTATCCACAGGTCTGAGATTGTGTATTATATTAGATATTAATGCTATTATTTTACTATAAAATTTAATTTCCTTATTCTTAATATCAAGTTTATAATTTCCTTATTATTAATATTAAACTTTAATGCTTACTCAAAAAAGAAAATTTGGAGACATAGGAGAAAAAATAGCTTCTAAATACTTAAAAGAGAACGGTTATCTCATAATAAAGAGAAATTACCAAGTTAAGTTTGGGGAAATTGATATTATAGCAAAAAAAGATAAGGAAATTACTTTTGTAGAAGTAAAAACATCTAATAATATCTCTTTAATACGCCCTGAAGAAAATCTAACAAGATCAAAAATCGAAAAATTGAGCAAAACTATTGAAATATACCTCTCCTCTAATGTAATACCCGAAACATACACATGGAGATTGGATTTAATATCCATAAAACTCAATAAAGAAACAGGTAAGGCCATCTTAGAACACTTTAAGAATATATATTAAAAGTCATAAGCAGCAAACTATAAAATTTAAGTTATTTAATACTTTTTGATAAACTATTAATTATTTTACCAATTTCTATAGCTTTATTAGTTAGTTCTTCACTCTTTCTTGTTCAGATATAAATTAATTTATATCTGAACAAGAAATCCTGCTTTAATTCTTTTAAGAGAAGTGCTCGCCATAACTAAAAAATCTTTTCTATTTCTTGAATCTTGCGCTTACTATTTCCCTATCATGCTCTCTGTCATAGAAATAAACGCCTTACAACTCATGATTTTAAGCTTACAAATAACACCTGCGTAATACCCGAAACACTTTTTTTTTAAAAAATAGCTTTAAATTATGAAATTCATAATTTAAAGCTATTAATTAGACCTTAAATTTTCTTTTTTCTTCTTTTTCAATAATTTTTATCTGTTCTTCAGACTTTTTAACCATTGACGCAAGCTCACTTATTGAAAAATCATTTAGTTTCTTCACTTTTTTTTCTAAATATTCTTTTTTGTTTCTATTAGGATCATCTAAAACCTCAGAAAGCAACGCGTTTAACAGCAACCCTACTTTTGGTCCCGGCTTTATATTTAAAAGCTTTATCACCTCATCACCCTTTATTTTAAGCATTTTTACAGAAACCGGGTCTTTTGAGACCTTATTTACCATATATCTAAAATGCCTCAACTTATACGGCTCTGCTTTAGGAGTTCCTGAACCTATTCTATCCGCAAACCTAACCTTAATTAAATCCTCAATATTTTCCAAACCGACCTTAACAACAAGCCTTCTTACTGAAGAATCTGTAACTTCTCCAACATTATAGTAAAAAAGATGATATTTAACTAATAAGGAAATTTTGTCAATTTCCTTATTAGAGAATTTCAATCTTTTCATTATTTTTTTAGTAATTTTAGCACCAACTATATCGTGGTTATAAAAAGTTGCATTATACCCTTTTCCTCTTTTTGTTTGAGGTTTTGCAACATCATGAAATAGAGCGCTTAGTCTTACTTCTAAAGAATATTTTTGATCTGCTGTATACTGCAAAGCTCTTGTATTATGCTCATAAACATCGTAGATATGGTGTTTATTCTGTTCAACCCCCACTCCGGCTAATGTTTCGGGCATCACATAGTTAAGAATGTTAAGCTTAACCATAAGATCAAACCCATACTTTGGATGATCTGAAAGTACAATTTTAATAAGCTCATCTCTTATTCTTTCTTTTGAAATATAATCAATATTTCCTGATAATTTCCTTATTATTTTTTCCGTTTCCCCTTCAATAGGGAAATCCAGCTGTGATGCAAATCTTACAGCCCTCATAAGTCTTAGGGCATCTTCTTTAAATCTTTCTTCAGGATCACCAACAGCTCGGATAAGTTTTTCTTTTAAGTCTCTTTGACCACCAAATAAGTCAATTATTTTGCCATCAGCTCCTAAAGCCATAGCATTTATGGTAAAATCACGCCTTTTTAAGTCCTCTTTTAGACTTTTTGTATATTTTACAGAATCGGGGTGCCTCTTATCTGAATACTTCTGATCAACTCTATAAGTAGTTATTTCCATTTGAAATAAATCAACAAAGACTGTAACTGTTCCAAATTTATTTTCATAAAAATTTTTAGGAAATATTTTTTGAATTTCTTCCGGCAATGCGCTTGTGGCAATATCCCAATCTTTTGGTTCCTTATTAATAAGGAAATCGCGAACACAACCGCCGACAGCATAAGCTTCAAATCCCGATTTTTTTAATTCATTTATTGCAAAAATAACTTCTTTTGGCAATTTCATTGTTTTTGTATTAATTAATAAAATATAGCAAATATTTGCTTTCAAAACAAATCTGTTGTAATTTTATATAGTAATATTGCTAATAATTCTTAAGCCTTTGTAGTTTAATGGATAGAACGCAGCTTTGCGGAAGCTGTAATCGAGGTCCGATTCCTCGCAAAGGCACAAAATTAAATTTTCCTTTACTGTGAAATTATATAAATATATTTAACAATAATTTTATAACTTTGTCAAATGATTTTTTTAAAAAGAGAGCACCCTAAAAAACTAAAAATAACCACCCGACTAACTTTTGTTTTTTTATTTTTTACTTTAGGTTATGCCATGATGGAGAGTTTTTTCTCTATTTATATGGTGCAAATTTATGATTTAAGCAAGTCAGAAATTGGATACATAGCCTCTCTTGCTATGTTTTTTGCTCTTTTAATTTCGTTTTTTTTCAGCGTTACTTTGGAAAGATTTCATGAAAAAAAACTTCTTTATTTATCAATGGCGTCTCTTGTTGTTTTGTATTCTTTTTTAGCATTTAATAAATCTGTAATTTTGTTGATTATTATTTTTGTTTTGATAAGAGTTTTTCAGGCTGTAAGAACAAATTCCTTGGGAATATTGTATAGGGATAATTCTAAAGACAAGGAACTTAATAAAAATGAGGGTTTTTTATATGCTGTCTATAATTTAGCTTGGTTCTTAGCGCCAATATTAGCAGGGTTTTTTCTGCTGAAATATGAAATTCAAAATCTTTTTTTATTTGGAAGCTCTTTTCTTTTAGCAGGATTTTTATATTATTCAATTTTGGATGTCAAGGACGGCAATCATAAAACAAAACGAAATGAAAAAACCGCTTTAAAAGAAATGCTTCTTAATATCAAAAGTTTTTTTTCCAATACTCTTTATGTTAAATCTTACTTAATAGTTTCTGGGATTTATATTTGGTGGGGAGTTGTCTATATTTTTACGCCTCTTGAAATTATTGAAAATAATTTAGGAGACTCTGCTGTTGCTGTTTTTATGGCTCTTGTGCTTCTTCCTGTTGTTTTGTCAGAATACAAAACAGCCCTTTTAGTAGAAAAATTGGGCTTTAAAAAGACTTTTTTTATTGGCTATATTATAATAATTTTGGCAACGGCAATGGCATTTTTTCTTGATGATATACATTTAAAATTAACAGCCTTAATAATCGGCGCCTTTGGAACTGCATTTATAGAACCCCTAAAAGATATATTATTTTTTAAAAATACAGATGGGGAAGACGAAGAAAAACACTATTCTATTTTTAACAGCTCAGCTATGTTTGGATCACTGGTTGGCGGATTAATATTTGGGAGTTTCTTTTATTTTGTTTCAAGTATATCGTATGCTTACCTTTTATTGGCTGCAATTATGGCATTATTTTTGATTCCTATTTTTAAGTTAAAAAATATATAAAACTTCATATAATTCTATTTTTTTATAAAAATACCCTTTTTTATACATCTATAAAAATATTTAGGCATTGGATGCGAGGATTGCTCTGTCTCTTGCTTTTTTTTTGATTATGTGATATTGTAAGTAAACTTTAATAAATATAAAGAGATACAAATAACTATGATGACACCGGAAAAAAAAGCAGAAACAATCAAAAAACTAAGAGTACATAAAAATGATACGGGTTCTCCGGAAGCGCAAATAGCGCTTTTTTCAGAAAGGATAACTGAGCTGACAGACCATCTTAAAAAACACCCAAAAGACAACCACTCAAGAAGGGGACTTATAAAAATGGTAACCAAAAGAAAAAGCTTACTTAACTACTTAGGAAGAAAAAACGAAAAGAGACACGCTTCTTTGGTTAAAAAACTCGGTTTAAGAAAATAAAGGATTTGTTTAAAATTACAATCTTAAGTTATAAGATTGTAATTTTAATAATAAATCTTTCTATCTTTGAAATTTATTATTTTTAATTTTCTATTGTAATTTTGCACTCTGCATTTTACACTTTTATTATGCCAGTTATAAAACATCCTAATCAAAGAGTCGGTATATTCTTAGACGTTCAAAACCTATACCACTCAGCAAAAAACCTTTATAAAGCAAAGGTTAATTTTAAAGAGGTATTAAAAACAGCAACTGCAAACAGACAACTTGTCCGCGCCATTGGTTATGTAATATCTACAGAATCCGGAGAAGAAAAAACATTTTTTGAAGCTTTAACAAAATTAGGAATAGAAACAAAAGAAAAAGAACTGCAAATATTTTTTGGAGGAGCTAAAAAGGCAGATTGGGATGTAGCAATAGCGGTTGATTCGCTAAGATTAGCTCCATCTTTGGATACAGTGGTGCTTTGTTCCGGCGATGGCGATTTTATACCTCTTGTTCAACAACTTCAAAGCATGGGGAAACAAGTTGAAGTGATAGCATTTTCAAAAAGCGCATCATCTAAACTGCAGGAAACTTGCGATGATTTCGTTGATCTTTGCGATGATCCGGGAAAATATCTTTTAGGAAAAGGAAGGAAGAAAAAATAATTATTTATTATAATTTAAAACATAATTAATATCGTTTAAATTTGATATCTAAATATGTAGGCTAACTTTTTACTTAAATTTTAAAAAGCAGTCTAAAATTTGGGTGTCAGAAAAAAACGATTATTTAAAATAATGGAGACACAAAAATTCTCTATAAAATTAGGAGATAAAACCCTTACAGTGCAAAAAAATATAATGGCAGAACAGGCAAACGGCGCTGTTTTGGTAAGTTGCGGTGAAACAACAGTTTTATGCACCGCTGTTATGGGAAGACACGCTTCAAACTTGCCTTATTTCCCACTTAACGTTGAATATCAAGAGAAGTACTATGCCGGAGGGAAAATCCCCGGTGGGTTTTTAAAGAGAGAGGGAAGGTCATCTGACGCTGCCATCTTAAAATCAAGAATTATAGACAGATGTCTGAGACCTCTTTTTGATCATGACATAAAAAACAGCCTTCAAATTATAGCATCCGTACTTTCTATAGATTTTGAAAATGATGCTGATATATTGGCTGTCAATGGCGCTTCTATAGCTTTATCTATTTCAGATATTCCTTTTTTAGGTCCAATCGGAGCGGTAAGAATTGGAAGAATAAATGGAGATTTTGTTGTTAACCCAACAGAAAAAGAAAGAGAAGAATCTGACTTGGACCTTGTTGTTGCAGGAACGAAAGACAAAATAAATATGGTTGAGGCTGGAGCCAATGAAGTTCCTGAAGCTGACATCGTAAAAGCATTTGAATTTGCTCAAGAAGAAATAACAAAAATAGTAGAGTTTCAGGAGAAAATTGTAAAGGAGATTGGCAAAGAAAAACAAGATTTAAAACTCCAAAAACCGACTGAAGAATTTATCTTGGAAGTTAAAAGTCAGATTTCAGAAAAATTAGAGGAATTTCTTTACAACCCGGACAAAGCATCAAGAATGCACGAGTTAAACGACATTAAAAATGAACTTTTTGAGTACATTGAAAAAAAATATCCGGAAAATCCGGAATTTAAAGATATGGCAGATGGACTATTTGAAGATGAAATTGACCATGTAACACATCAAAATATTCTTAAAAAAGGCAAGAGGTCAGACGGAAGAAAACCGGAAGACCTAAGAGAACTATCAACAGAAGCTGGACTAATTCCAAGAGTTCATGGTTCAGGATTTTTCAAAAGAGGACAAACTCAAGCCTTAACGCTATTAACTTTAGGAGACCCTGCAAGCGGACAAATAATAGATGCAATGGATCGTGATTACAAGAAAAAATTTATACACCATTATAATTTCCCTCCATTTTCTGTTGGAGAAGCAGGTCCGTTAAGAGGTCCAAGCAGAAGAGACATAGGACATGGGTCATTGGCAGAAAGAGCTTTAACACCCATCATCCCAAGCCAAGAAGACTTTCCTTACACAATAAGATTAGTTTCTGAAATATTGTCTTCAAACGGATCCTCATCTATGGCATCTGTTTGCGGATCTTCTCTTGCGCTTATGGACGGTGGAGTGCCTATCAAAAAAATAGCCGCAGGCATCGCTATGGGGCTTATGATGGACAAAGAAAGCGGGGAATATGTAGTTTTAACAGACATTCAAGGTCCGGAAGATCATCATGGAGATATGGATTTTAAAGCTGCAGGAACCGACGCCGGCATAACCGCTCTTCAAATGGATGTAAAAATAGACGGAGTTACCGTAACGATGCTAAAAGACACACTAAAACAAGCAAAGGAAGCAAGAGAAAAAATAATAGAAAGCATTAAAAAGGCAATCTCAGAACCAAGAAAAACACTTTCAAAATACGCTCCTAAAATTGAGGTTATAAACATAGATCCAAGCAAAATAGGTAAGATTATAGGAAGCGGAGGAAAAACAATAAACGGCATAATAGAAGAAACCGGAGCCGGCATAAGCATAGAAGATGATGGATCGGTATTTATAAGCTCTCAAGAAGCGGAAGCTATCGCAAAAGCCAAAGCAATCATTGAAGGACTAACAAAAGAACCTAAAGCAGGTGAAATATACGAAGGAAAAGTAACAAAAACAACAGATTTTGGGGCTTTTGTTGAAATTCTTCCGGGAATAGAAGGCTTGCTTCATATATCTAATATCAAAAAAGAAAGAGTCACTAAAGTAGAAGATGTTATAAAAAGAGGTGACATAATAAAGGTAAAAGTAATGAATGTGGAAGACACCGGAAAAATGCAACTCTCTATGAAAGATGTATCTTAATTTTAGATTTGCAATTTAAATTTTAAAACTCCTCGGAGAGCCCAGCTTTCCGAGGAGTTTTCTTTATTTTAAAATTTTCTATTTTCAATCCAAATATCCACACTTTTGATTGTCGTTATTATAAATATAAAGTATAATAATAATATCAACTATTAAGCTACTAAATATGGACCCACAAAACAACGAACCCCAAGACAACCCAACGCCTAAAGACCTTCCGATTCTCGATGACAGAAAAGTAGAAACTCATACAATGCAGGAAGATTTGCAAAAAGCAAGTCCGGAAGAATCAGAAGATCAAGAACAAACTCCAAAAGAAACTGCTGATTCTCCTGAACCTCAAATACCTACACCTCCAACTCCTCCGTTAATACCTCAAAAACAAGAAACCAAAAAATCGATTTTTGACAAATTTAGAAAACCAAAAGGAATTGAACCGACAGCGCCTGATATACCAAAATTAAAAAAAATGATGCCAAAACTTTCGGCTGTAGAAGGATCGCCGGAAAAAGAAGAAAGACAAGAACCAACATCCGACATTTCAGACCAAAAACCAAAAATATCCGCTTCTGAAAAAAAATTAGACATCAAAATCCCCGGCAAAAAAAGCAGGCTTTCTATGATAATAATTTTTACAGTGATACTGACGATAGTTGCCGCAGGTGCAGGGTTTGGCTATTATTGGTTTTTTGCAAAAGAAGCTCCAAAAGAAACAACAAATAAACCGACCCAAGAACAACCGGAAGTCATTGAAGTTCCAAAACCTGTTGTAAAAGAACCTAAAATAAAAAAACCAATTAAAGAAGTAGTTTCTATAGGGATACCTGAGCCTAAAATTCCACAAACCAACATAGACTTTGCTCAAACTATTATTACTACTGCAGACAAAAAAGACAAAAGTGAATTTATAAAAAATTTAAGAGCAGATTCAAAATCAATAGCAGGGGATGGAACAATAACAAGACATTTATTTAAGATTTCAAATGATAACGAAAAAAGATTTTTGACAAACAAAGAACTTATGAGCACTCTTGGAATCTCAATACCAAATGATGTTTGGCCGTACATAAACAATATTGAATTTATAAGCTATAAAGTCGGCAACTCTATAAGGTACGGATTTATCGCAAAAACAACAAATGAAGACGCTCTTAAAGAAAATATGAAACAGTGGGGAACAAAAATGATACAAGACTTAACGCAGCTGTTTATGGGAGAACCTATAACCATCCCTGAAAATCCTGCTTTTTCTAAAAATTCTTATCTTACATTTAAAAAAAGATACATCAACTTAATAAGTCCTGAAATAAGCTTGGACTACGCAATATCAAAAGATTATCTTATTGTGGCAACATCAAAAGATATGATGTTTGCATCAATTTTGCAGGTTCAGAAATAAAACAATGAACAACCAAATAAGAACTTCTATAATTTCAACATTGGCGCACTACGAAGCAGAAAGAGGACTACCTCTTTCTGCTTTTGAAATTTATAAATATTTACACAAAAAAAATTCAGGGAAAATAACATTATCTCAAATATTAACAGAGCTTGATAATATTAAGATAACCAATGAAACTATAACAAATGAAAATGGTTTCTTTTTTCTAATAAACAAACAAAGCTCAAAAGATAAATACAGCCAAAGAATTAACAGGGATAAATTATCCATAAAAAAATGGAAAAAAGCAAAAAAAATAATTTGGCTGATGCAAACAATTCCATTTATAAAATCAATTTCTGTCGCAGGGTCGCTCTCAATGAACAACACCTTAAAAAACAGCGACATTGATCTTTTTTTAATAGTAAAAAAAGGAAGGATATGGACGACAAGAACCTTAAGTATGCTGCTTACTCAGCTTTTAGGACAAAGAAGATACGACAAAAAAATAACTGATAAAATCTGTTTAAACTACTACATAACGGAAGGGTCAGAGCCTCAAATAAAGAACTTGGCTTCAGCAAATATATTTTTAAGAACAATTCCCGTATATGAAATGACCTCTTATAATAATTTTTTAAAAGACAATTTTTACTGGTTGGAAAAATATTTTTTAAATTCAAAAAATCAATTCAAAATTCAAAACTTTCGGAAAATCAAAAAAAATAAAACTCTCTTAAAATTAAAAACTTTTTTTGAATACATGCTTTCAAAAAAAATCGGAGACAAAATAGAACAAACACTTTCTTTGTGGCAGAAAAAAAGAATTGAAGAAAAAACAAGAAAAGAAACAAATATAACAAATTTAATATTTACCGATGAAATTTTAATGTTTCACTGGCCAAATCCAAGAAATAAGGAAGTGCTGGAGAAGTACGAACAAATCCTCAAAACTATGCATTATACTTAAGTATCAAAATAGTCTTGACTATTTTGATACTAAGATATCTATTTAGTACACATGAACGCTTTACAAAAAAATATTCTCTCAATTAAAACAAAATTTTACTAAGAGAAAAATCATTATCGGTTCACATCAAATTGGAAAAACAATGTTAATGAAAATCTTGAGAGAAAAATCACCAACAAAATCAAAATCTGTTTTTATTGATATAGATATTATTTCCAATGTTTTTAAAAATCTGTGTGACAACTATCTAAATATAAAAAAATAATTACATCCGAATCTTCGTCAAAAACAATAATCCTAATTTCAGGACATATCTCATTATGTTTAATTGTTTTACAGTTCTTTATAACCTATGACACCGGAAGCAAACTGTAAATTGCTTTTAGCTTGAGTTTAAATATCTATAAGCTTCAATAATCCAATTATCTATATTTGGCTCATTGTCCCACAACTTCTTCATGAGAATTATGTGTTTTTCATGTGCGGGATATACTTTTGTTTCTACTTGACCATGCATAGCGATAAATTCGGGCAAGTCTAAAATCACACCATTAAACAACTCCGCCAGATCCCAATATATTCCATCATCTGGATTTAATTTTGCAAAAACATCAGAGTGATTTCTATTTGCATAATCATAAAAAAAGAAATGTAATACTTCATGAGCAGCAATATAATTAGACCCCGCTCTGTGTTTGTAGAATATTTGAAATGTTTTGCTGTCTAAAAATCTTGGATTGCAATTTATTATTGACAAGTAACCGATATATTTTCCTTCGGGTGTTTCTGGATTTTTGAATATTTTATTTATTTGTTCAATAAATTTATTCTCAACAGGTTCCCAGTCTTCGCGGAATTGTTCAATACAGTCAAGGAGTTCCTTCTCGTGTTTTTTGTAGTATCTGTCAAAATAATCATTGATAATTTCCTTTCTTTCTACCTCGCTTTTTTCTTTAATATTTTTTATTTCAGGATGCGGACCAGTTACTCCTTGAGAAAAATCCACACCACCTGCCTCGTTATCCAAAAACACAAGAGCCATCTCTTTATCAAGTTCTTTATTTAGTTTAAATGTTATATGTAATTTCATAAATACTTAAAATCATTAATTATTGTTTGTTTGTAGATAAATTTAATTATACCAAAAATAAAGGCAAGCGCGTAGCTTGCCTTTGAAATTAAGCACTGTCTGTTCAATCAACATCCGACAGAATATGGTTGGCTCCATTTAGTATATATTTATACCCCAAACAAGTAACCACTTGTCCATTGTAAAAATACCAGCCCGCTTCCTCAACCTCTATCTCATCACCAACACGAAGCCGATAATCCAACGCATCATTAATATCAAGATACGCCTTACCAAGATCTGTTTCAATAACAGCAAGGATTTTATCGTTAGTAAAACCAACAATCTTACCTTTCACATTTGAAGTACTCATGGCACACCTCCTCAGGTGATTAAATTGATTTTAAAAAAACAAACTATCTCTTTGAAAATTCTACTAAAAAAAGTTGAAGTAAAATTCTCAAAAAATAGGGCAAGCTACTCGAATCATTCTTTCGCTTGCCAATATGCCTCAAGGACCTAAATCCAAAATAAGTTTCTCCAGTACTCTGTTTCCTTCCTGAATACGCCTCATGGATTCCTCAATTATCCTTTGGGTCTTTTTGTCGGCTTCCTGCCTTTTTAGGTGCTCTGCTCTTGCTCTGGCCGTGTGCATTATTACATGTTTCAGAACTTCTTGCGCCTCCTTTAAATCTTCTTCTTCAGAAGCAAAGGCAATATTTCCAAAAACAAATACCAATGTTACCAAAATAGCTGTTAATGTTCTCATGACGCTTCTCCTTTTGGTTCAATTTAAGTAAACTATCTCTTTGAAAATTCCAACAATGCTGAAATTCTCAAAAGATAGGGCGAACGTTTGCTCGCCCAGTAAAACCATTAACCACGATCACGCCCGGTTACCAGCGAGGAGTCTGAGCGTATCTCCTGTTGTAGCTCTGATGAGAGTTTCAGTCTGTTATGCCTCTCATCGCACCTGTGTGAGCAGTGCCCACCAAGTATCCTTGTTGATTTATTACACGCAGTCAGACCAAGGTCTGCGTGGAGAGGGTGTTACGCGAACGGTTCTAATCATCCTCAATACTCCTCCCACTCGAGCTCCTCAGCTATTTCTCGCCAATATTCTTTATCGTCATCCGATATTTCAGAGGATGCCTGTGCCTGGCATTGTTGGTAGAAATAGAGCAAACCGGACGCCTTTTCAGAGTCATCTGCAATACACTCATTGCAGATGAATTCCCCGGCGACGCCGTGCCTGCCAACTTCCTTGTCCTTCTCGCACATCTCGCATTTGTATGTTTCCATGACATTCTCCAACCCCAGAAAACCCGAGGCGCGGCTGCACCAAAACGGCACTGCTGTCTACACACCAATCGCTTACGCTCTTGGGTAGACAGGTTGCGAAATATTCGCGATGTTTAATTTAAATGAACAATCTTTATTAACTGCCCTAACCATACAAGAAAAGACATTGACAGTAAAATTATTTTATGTTTTAAATTTAGATACCCAAAATACCCTTTTAAATAATGGTTATTTTGAATGCTTTATCTGTCGGAAAAACTTGACAAAATGTGTTATTTTGTTATGCTTTTATCATGAAATTATCATCGGAAAAAATAAAACTGCTTGGTTTATCTTGCAAAGAGATTCAGGTTCTTGATGCTCTACGGGCGGGACATTCTACTCCGCTTCTTGTATCTGAACACACAAAGGTCTCTCGTCCTGCGATATATGAAATACTTGCCCGTCTGCACAAACGTGGACTCATTAAAAGCAACATTAAAGACGGGAGGAAATACTGGTCGCGGGCAAAAGACAGAGATCTGGAGCGGGCACTCTATGAAACAAAGAAAGCGTTATTTGATTTTGAAGAAGGTGTTGAGGAAGTACAAGGACTTTCGGACTCAACTGTAATTGTACACAGAGGTGGTGAGGCAATTCGCAAGATAGTAATGGATATTGTAAAAAACCACAAAGAAGAACGCTTGTATGCGATACAAGGAGATGCTCCTGCTATTAGCTGGAGTAAAATAGTTGGTCTTGAGAGGATTAATGAGATGAATCGCCTTATTAAAAAGAACAGGATAATAACTGAACTTATCTTTCCTACTGGATGGTTTGAGAGACAAGTAAAACTCCTTGGTAAAAAATGGGCGGAGGACTTTGGAGAAAGAGCGGCGATATCGCATGAAATTGACGAGGATTACTTTAAACATGCAGGGCAAATATGGATATTCAAAAATTCCGTCTATCTTATCGCAATGAATGAAGAAATTATCATTGAGGTGCGTAATTCTGAAATACAAAAACTCTTACTTTCCATGTTCAGCTTCATCCAAAACAATTCACGAAAATTTGATGTAAATGCGCGATTGAGAAGTTTGATAGAAAAAGAAGATTAAAAATTTCAAATATATTAAAACTCTTTAGGCCTCTATTTTCTACTTAAAAAAATCACTACTTATTGCGCGACCGCGCAATAAGTAGTGATTTTTTATTTCTCCTCTTGTTTTAAACAACAAAAAATATTAAAATATAAAATATAAAGTAATAAAATGCATTTTAAGGAAAATAATATCTGATTAATAATTTTATAAATCAAAAATATGAAACAAGTACAAATAGAAGAATTAAAAAATAAACTAATTGAGGAAAAAGAAAGATTAGAAAAAGAACTTTCCTCATTTGCAGAAAAAAATCCAAAAGTAAAAGGAGATTGGACTGCAAAATTTCCAAGCTTTGGAGACCACAAGTCAGAACAAGACGAAAACGCAGATGAAGTTGAAGAATATATCGCAGAGGTTTCTGAGGAGCACATCCTTGAGTTGAGACTTAAAGACGTAGATGAAGCTTTGGAAAAAATAGGAACAGACGCATATGGAAAATGTTCAGAATGCAGTGAAGAAATTCCTTTCGCAAGACTTCAGGCAAATCCTGAAGCAAAAACCTGCATAGAACACGCAAAATAAGAATAAAAATTAAAAACTTTAATTTTTGAGCACAGGTCGCAGCTAAAAAAGCGGAGTGAGGTTGAGCCGTACTTACAGCTACGGTGAAACTAAGCGACAATTTTTTAGCAAGAGATGCGCCAAAAATAAAAGTTTTACTATGCCTTCAAAAGTTTTTTCAGCAGCGCTATACGGAATAGATGCCAAAATAATAGAGGTGGAGTCCGATATATCACACGGACTCCACTCTTTTAATATCGTCGGACTTCCCGACAAATCGGTGGACGAATCAAAAGACAGGGTAAACTCCGCCATTAAAAATTCCGGATTCACACCGCCTAAAAAAACAAATCAAAAAATAACCATAAATCTTGCTCCTGCAAAAATAAAAAAAGAAGGACCCGCATACGACCTTCCTATCGCACTTGCTTATCTTTTAGCATCAAAACAGCTGATACTTGATCTTAAAGATAAATTATTTTTAGGAGAACTTGCGCTTAACGGAAAGGTAAGACCGGTGCAAGGTGTGCTCTCTATTGTAAGTACAGCGCAAAAAAATAATTTTAAAGAGGTAATTGTCCCGCTTGAGAATTTTAAAGAAGCAAGCCTCATAAAAAACATTAAAATAACGCCTGTTGGAACTTTGTATGAATGTATTGATTATTTGAAAGGCAATGAAATTCAAATTCCAAAATTAAAAGAAAAGAAAAAAATAGAAAAAATTTCTGATTTTGATTTTTGTTATATCAAAAGCCAAGATCAAGCAAAACAAGCTCTTAAGATAGCAGCTTCCGGAGGACATAATGTTTCTATGTCCGGACCTCCCGGATCAGGAAAAACCATGCTCGCCAAAGCATTTATGACTATTTTACCGGAACTTTCAAAAGAAGAACAAATAGAAACAACCAAAGTTTACAGCGTTGCGGACAGGTTGGAAGAAGGGGAATATTTAATAGAAAAAAGACCTTTCCGGTCACCTCACCACTCATCCTCTTTAGTTGCCTTAACGGGAGGAGGAACGCATGCAAAACCCGGAGAAATAAGCTTAGCTCATAACGGCGTTTTGTTTTTGGATGAATTCCCAGAGTTTCAAAAAAATGCCATAGAAGCCCTAAGACAACCTCTTGAAGATAGAAAAATAACGATATCAAGAGCATCCGGGTCTTTTTCATATCCTGCAAAGTTAATTTTAATAACCACACAAAACCCTTGTCCGTGCGGATATTACAATACAGGACAAAAAGAATGCACCTGCAGCATGCACAGCATAATGCAATATCAGAAAAAGATATCAGGACCAATAGCAGACAGGATAGATATGCAAATAGAAGTTCCTATGGTTGAACATAAAAAACTGTCAGACGACACTGAATTAGAAAAAAGTTTGAATATTAAAAAATCAATTCAAAAAGCAAGAAAAATTCAAGAAAACAGATTTAAAAAAGAAAAAATATATACAAACTCAGAAATGTCTCAATCTCAAATAAAAAAATATTGTAAATTGGATGAAGAATCTCAAATATTCTTAAAAAACATATCAGAACAAAATAATCTTTCCGCAAGAGCCTATTTTAAACTGATAAAACTATCAAGAACCATAGCCGACCTGGAAGAATCAGAAAATATAAAAACGCACCACCTCGCAGAGGCGGTGCAATACAGAATTAAGAGCAAAATATAAAGAATCAAAAAAAACGACTTCTTATTTTAAAGAAGTCGTTTTTTTATAATACTCTATTAAACTTTTATTACTAACTTTAGGATGCTCAATTTATGCTTCTTAATTCTTTTTTAGTATCTCCAATAATTAGCAAGCGGGTTCTTTGCTCCTCTCACTTCAAAATGAAGATGACAACCTGTAGACTTGCCAGCTCCCTGCATTCTGAATAATCTACCGTTTATATATTCAAAACCACCTCCTATAACTCCTATTTGCTGTCCTTGTTTTACCGCTTGTCCAGCTCTTACAAAAACATTTTTCATGTGAGCATATAATGTATTTGTTCCGTTTGAGTGTTTTATTTTTACATAATTTCCATATCCTCCAAAAACTGAGGCTCCGAGCCTTGCTCGGGATCTTGTTGTTTTTGCTGAGACTATTGTTCCTGACGCTGCTGCATAAATAGGAGTCCCGCATCTATTTGCAACATCAACAGCATTGTATCCGTGAATTCCTTGTGTTTTTCTTCCTTTGGTTGGAAAAATAAAATACTTGCTTGCGTTTATTGTTGACTTGGCATAACTTATAGCTCTTCTTCTTGGTGCTGAATATCTTTGAGGCATCTCTCCGTCTTCAATTATTAAAGTCTCTCCCACTTGAAGCGAGCCGTCTGCGGGCAAACCATTGTAAGCTATGATGTCTGACGTTTTAACTTTATATTTTTTGGCTATCCCAGAAACCGTCTCTCCTTTTTTAACGTCATGCTGAATGCCCGTAACCGGTAAAATCTTCAATTCCTGTCCTTCTTTAATATAACTTGTTGCTCTTAGGTTGTTTGCCCACAAAACTGTATTTATAGTAACACCAAACTCTGCTGCTATCTTAGAAACATTGTCTCCACTTTTGACCGTATAAATTATAGTCTTGTCCCTTTCATTTTTTGATGTATAAGTTGTCAAAGCGGCAAGATTAGGCATCAAAGAATCATCTCCCGTTGTACCGACGTCGGTGTATTCAGAGTCTCCGGGACCACCCTTTGCAAGCATATCCACTTCATTATAAATCAAAGAATCCTTATTATTGAAATTTTTAGCGTTCACTGCGTTTGCCTGCATTTGAATGGTAGGCGTTTCTACAGACTCAGAGTCAAAAACTCCTAAACTGAAAGCATTTACCCTACCCGTATTTTCTGCAATATTGATAAATAAAACAAACATAAATGCAGCCAAAACGAATGCATAAGTAAAATTAAATCTTATAAATTTATAAGCTTCAATTGAGTAATTTATAAGGAATTTGACCGCAAACAGAAACAGACCTCCAGCCCTTACTGTGAGGTTTTTTGCTTTAATATTATGTATTTTACCCTTTAAAAAAGAGTAAGATTTATTTAGTTTAGTACTGATATATGCAAATTAAGGATTATCCAGAAATTCATCTATAATTAGACATTGCAGTGTTTTTTTGGTATATTTTATATGCTTCAATATATCAAAATTAGGCTAAAAAGTCAATCAAATTACACACAGTGTCAACCCTAATAAAAAACCTAAATAATCCACAAAAAGAAGCGGTCCAAAAAACAGATGGTCCGCTTTTGGTTATTGCTGGAGCAGGATCCGGGAAAACAAGAGTCTTAACTCACAAGATAGCCTACTTGATAGAAAAGGGCGTAAAACCATATAATATTCTTGCTGTGACTTTTACAAATAAGGCGGCAAATGAAATGAAAAGCAGGGTAGAGAAGCTCACCAACAAATTAAACATCAACGCAAAAGGGTTAAATATCGGAACATTTCATTCAATTTGCTTGATAATGCTGAGAGAAAATACAGAACTGATAAACAGAGAGAAAAATTTTGTTATATTTGACAGTGCTGACCAAAAATCTCTAATCAAAAATATTTTAAAGGAATTAGATATTGACCCAAAAAAATTCAATCCAAAAATTTTCCAATCCAAAATATCAAATTTAAAAAGCAATTTAAAAAGCGAAAAGAATTTTGAAAATGAAGCGACAGATTTTTTGCCGAAAATAACATCTCAAGTTTACAATAAATACCAACAATACTTAAAAGAACACAATGCGGTGGATTTTGATGATATTATAATGTTTTGTGTAAATCTTTTTTTAAAAAACCAAAATATCCTCCAAAAATATCAAGATAAATTCAAATATATTTTAATAGACGAATATCAAGATACAAATTCCGCCCAATACAATTTAGTAAAACTTCTTGCAAAAAAGCATAAAAATATCTGTGTGGTTGGCGACAACGACCAAGCAATATACGGCTTTAGAGCGGCAGATTATAAAAATATGCTTAACTTTGGGAAAGACTACCCAAATACAAAAGAAATAATTCTTGAAGAAAATTACAGATCAACAAAAAATATTTTAAATGCCGCAAACGGAGTAATAAAGAAAAATCGATCAAGAAAAGATAAAAATCTTTTTACAGACAACGAAAAAGGAAGTAAAATAAACCTTATTTTAGCATCTTCTGAAAAAAAAGAGGCGGAATACATAACAAAAAAAATAAAAGAGCTTTTAAAAAAAGAAAAAAGACCTCTTTCTGATTTTGTTTTGCTTTATCGCGCAAACTCTCAATCTCGAGCAATTGAAGAAGAACTTATGCGGGCAAATTTACCTTATAAAATAATAGGCGGGTTTAAATTCTATCAAAGAAAGGAAGTGAAAGACATCATTGCTTATCTAAGATACCTACACAACGAAAGCGATAAAACGAGTTTTAAAAGAATAGTAAATACTCCAACAAGAGGCATAGGAAAAAAAGCCATCCAGAACTATTTTGAAAAAAATGAAATATCAAAAAACTTGGAAGTATTTTTTAAAATGATAAATTCCTTAAAAGAAGATGCAAAAACAATGCGTCTTTCACGACTGATAAAAGAAATAGCCAAAAAAAGTAAAATGGAAGAAGTTTTCAACGACAAAACAGCGGAAAATCAATCAAAGTGGGAAAATATTCTTGAGCTCCTGTCTGTTGCTTCAATTTATGACAAAAAAGAAGATGCTATACCGCAATTTTTAGAAAATGTTGCTTTGGCTTCAGACCAAGATGAGGTAGATCAACAAAAACCGGTAGTAAACTTAATGACAATTCACGCCGCAAAAGGACTTGAATTTAATGTTGTCTTTATATTGGGGATGGAAGACGGGCTTTTCCCTCATTCAAGAAGCAAAGAGTCGCCTGAAGAATTAGAAGAAGAAAGACGACTTTGTTATGTGGCGCTAACAAGAGCGAAAAAACACCTGTATTTACTGCATACGGAACAAAGAAAAATATTCGGCAAAACAGAAACGAACCCTCCTTCAAGATTTCTTTATGACATACCGCAGGATTTAATAGAATTTGAGCAGTACCCAACTTGCGATTTTAAATTCAAAGATGAAATGGACGATGGCATAGTGGATTTTGAGTATTAAAGAAACTTTTATTTTACACAACAATCTATTGATTTATTTTGCGTTTAATCGTAATATTAAACGTACAAGCAATATCACAATTAAATGTACAAATTTATGTTGACTAAAATTCAAAAAAATATAGGAATATCCGAGTTAAGAAAACATCTTCCTAAATATTTAAAAGACGCAAAAAAAGAACCTTTAGTCGTGTCTTTAGACCGTGGCAAAAATATTCGCGTTGTTCTCGATGTAAATCTTTATAACAGTCTTTTAGAATTTCATGAGGACTATCAAGATGCAAAAGAGCTTGAAAAACTTAAAAAAAATGATAACGGTAAAAGATTTGATTGGGCAGATGTTAAAAATAAATATCTATGTAAATAAGAATGCAATTTAAAATAGAACTTACAAAAGTTGCTTTAAAAAACTTTAAATCTCTTTCGGAAAAAAATACTTTAGTTATTTTTGCAGCAATAGAAGATTTAAAACAAGATCCATTCAACAAAAATTTGGATATAAAGAAACTTAAGACTCCGTTTGAAGGTTACCGCATAAGAAAAGGAAGTTTCCGAATTTTATTTATTATAGAAAATAAAACAATTTTAATTTATTCCATAAAACATAGAAAAGACGCCTACAAATAAAGAAAATGAATTGAATTTTGTTTTATAATTTGTTTAACTTAAAAAACTATGGAATTTAAAGAAAATAATTTTCAAAATCAAGAAAAATTTCCGGAAAATCCGGAAACAAAACAAGCACAACCGACAGAACAGACTAAAAAACAAGAAAAAGAAAAAAGTCAAAGTACTGTTTTTGAAAATAAACCGGCTGAAGTGAATATTGATGATGAATATTCAAAAAAGACCAAAAAGCAGACAGAAGATTCAATAGAATTTAGAGGACACAAAATAACAATTCCGGAAGAAAACGAAAATAAATAATATAATATAAAAATTATGGAAAGATTTTCAATAAAAAAAGCTCAAGAAGAAGCGGAAAAAATGAAAGACAAAATATCTTCCGGAGAATCTGAAAATTACAATGAAGCTGAAAAGATGATAGAAAAAGACAACGCACAATTGGATAAGAACATTGATGCAAAAGCAATAGAACATTTAGAAAAAGAAGAAAATAGAATTTTTACTGAAATTGAAATATCAGGAGTGGATGACCTTGCTGAAAGCATTAAAAAATTATCTCAAAAAACACATAAAGGAAGAGTGACTTCTGTTCATAGAGAGGGTCTTTTACGTATGATCCCTGAACTTAAAAAATTAATATTAAAACCAATTCCCACCAAAGAAGAACAAGAAAGAATAGAAGAATTGTACGGTTATTTAAAAGAAGAGGACGATAAATTATTTAAAGAGGCCAATAAACAAGAAATTGAAAAAGAAAAACCAAAAGAAACGAAAAAAGACATAGTTTTTGAAAAAACAAGAAGTTTTGAAGAAAAAAATCAAGAAATTATTAACAAAGAGTTTGATAAAAATTCCGAAGAACTTCCCGACGAAGAAAAAAAAACAATAAAAAAACCTATTGAAAAAACAGAAGAAGAAACTGAAAAACCGGAAGAAACAAAACAAAAAATTGAAAAGGAAACCGAAACTGAAAAACAGACAGAAGAAAAATCAAAAATTGACCTTTCGCCGGAGCAGGAGCAAAAAATAGAAGAGGTATTTTTGAAATTTAACATCTCAAAGGAATACTTGGAAAACATGGAAGGATTTTCAGACCTTTCCTTCGGTCAACGTCTTTTGGTTGCAGAAAATCTAAATCATCTTATCGTAAAAGAAGCAAAAAAAGAGGCAAAGACGATACAAGAAACGGAAGCAAAAGAAAGCAGATTTAAAAACATGCTGAAGTTAGCGCTAACTTTAGGCGCAAGCAAAACTTTTCAAACAGCTGATTTGGAAAAATCTATTTTACAAAAAAAGATATCAGAAGGCGTATCAGAAGACAACAAAACATATTTGGAACAAATGATAAAAAGCTCAAAAGAACTTTGCCCCGACGTAGAGGTGTCGGAAGATGGAAAATTGGAGATACAATACATAAAACAGTCAGAATTTGAAAAGTTAACTTTAATAGAAAAAATAGATGTTCTTGATTTTAATAAAGCGGCGAAAGAATTCAGCAAAATACCAAACGAATGGAAATATGACACCGCAAAAGAGAGTGAAAGACAAGCTTACGAAGAAAAAAAATCCTCTTATGATAAATTAAGGGATGTCATCTTAAAATTAAAAACTAATTTGGAGGATGAAAAATCTGCGGCACTATTTATGAATGCCATTGATGAAAAAGTAGCTATAAACAGCCTGCTTAGCTCTAACCCGGACATTGAAAAAGAAATCCAAAAAATAACAAATCAATCTGCATTAGCAAAAGCGGCAAAAGAACTTATAAATCCAAACTCAAATCTTGCATACGCAAGTTATGGTTACGCTGCTCGTGCCGGAGTAGTTGCGGTTTTAGGCGTAACAAGCCCTTTGGTGATCCCGGCTATTGCCGGAGCAGCCGGAGGAATTGGATTTTTTAAGAGCAGGAAGGAAGCAGAAAAAGCGGTCAGTGCAAGAAAAGCTTTAGGAAGAGAAGGAAAAGAGGTCAAAGAAAAACTAAAATATGAAACTGCGCAAGGCGAGAAAAAAGAAAGGGAACTAAAAGAATTCACTGATGCTTCATTTTTTTCAAAAAGAATAAACAGATTAAAAGACAAAATAGAATCAATAGACGAAAGTGACCCTGACTTTGACAATCAATTGGAAATTTTAGAAAAAAAGATTTATGAAACTATGAGTCTTGCAGATGAAAAATTTAAAAGAGGATTGATTAATTTTGGCGATACAAAAGAGCAAATCACAAACAAACTTGATTTTGTGCAAAGCATGGGACGAGCGCGCGCTTATACAAAAACAAATATACAAAACACTGAAAACAAAGTGTCTGAAATATTAAAAAGTGTAGGAGAACACCAAAACACAGCCGAAAACATACGAAAAAAAGAAGTTTGGAGAAAAGCAAGAAACGGAGCTTTAATACGCGCCGGATTTGCTTCCGCCGGAGCAGCTATAGCCGGTTTTGTCCATTCTCCTGATGTGGAAAAGCCTGAAACTTTAGAAGACCAAACCATCCTCAAAAAAGAGTCTGAGTTTCCGGAATCACAAATTAAGGAATTCCCGCCTAAACAAGAAATAACATTTTCAGAAACACCCAAAATAGTAAGTGAAGAAAATATAGCTAAACTTTATCAATGGGAAAATAAAAATAATATTGACCATTCCGTTGTGGTGAATATCCATAAAGAGTTAGTTAAAAATCCTGAACTGGAAACCGGACTTACAGATAAAAATTTAAAATTCATTGAAAATAATACAGAACTGTTTAAAAACGAAAATGCAGCTGAAAAAATACAGAAGCTTCTTTCACAAAATGAACTCATTTATGAAATAAGGAAAGGAGACAATTTATGGAATATAATAAAATCTCAGCTGGAAGACAGAAAGATCACAGAAGGTTTAAGTGAAGGAAAACAAACTTATATAATTGACGACTTAAAAGACAAATTTGCTAAACTAAATTCGGAGGAGCTAAAAAAACTTGGAATATCAAGTGGGAATATAGACAAACTCACCGCAGGAGATAAAATTGATTTAACATCTGTTTTAGGTTCAAAAAATGGATTGGGCAACATTTCTAATGCTGTTGAAGGGGCGCAGAAATTATCAGAAGAACAAATTGCGAACATTGAAGCAAACAACACAAAAATAGATTCTTTTTATGATGAACTAAGAGAAGCAAAAGCGGAAAATCCCGACATAAAGATACCCCAACTTAACGAAGATATGGCAGATAAAATAATAAAAGGTGAGATTAATGTAAGAAGTTATATAAATCCGGAAGTCTCGGGACAACAAGCGGTAGAATCTGCGGTAGACATCTCTTCGATAGAAAATATAAAAGATGCCATAACTAATGGAAAAACAGAAAGCATTATTGGTGAATATAACGAAGATTTATTTGAAGGAGTTTCGGGAGAAGTATTAAAAAATGGAGATACTGTTGTAAGTTTCAACGTTAAAAATAACGCAGCTGATGTAAAATTAATTATTACTCAAGAAGGCAAAATGGCGATAGACGGCTGGGGTTTAAGAAATTGGCCTGAAAATGTAAAATTGGGATGGTTATTTGGATCCAGAAAATTAGATACATTTACAGACTTAACCGATAAAAACATGAAAGAAGCCTTGGAATTTATAAACAAAGGAAAAGCAATAATAATAGAGAAGCCGGAAGAATAAAGCAAAAAACTAAAAAAACGAACTATTATAAAATGTGGTTCGTTTTTTTTGTTTAAAAAGTGTCGTATCCACAGTTTTTAGGTGTCGTATTTGCTTAAAATCAAGTAGCTATGCTATAATTACTCTTAGTAAGAATATGTCGTATTTTTAAATTAGGAACAGAAAATTACGAAACAAACTGTTTTAAAACTATTTTTATTCCTAATTTTTACCTTTTAATTCTTTTTCATGTATAATCCAAACTTCGAAATAACACCTAAAATACTTGACTTAATAGCTAATATTTCTTCGGCAAAAGAAATTATTTTTAATGCCCAATTAGTTCCCCAGTGGGAAGTTTCTTTGCGTCGTGATGCGCTCTTGGACAATGCTTATGCATCTACAAGCATTGAAGGTAATACACTGTCAAAAGAAGAAGTAACGGAACTTTCTTTAGGAAGGGAAGTTTTAAAAACAAAGAAAGAAAAACAGGAGGTTTTAAACTATTTAGATGCTTTGGCTAATTTGGAAAAATTCGCTTCGGATTCAAAACTTACAGAAAAAGATATTTTAAAATCCCATAAATGGATAACAAAAGATACTTTGGAAAATAAAAACTGGGAAGGAAAATTCAGAAATATGCAGGTCTATGTAGGAAATACAAAAACCGGTCAAGTTTCTTTTGTCCCCCCAAAGCCGGAAGAAATAAAAAACCAATTGGATGAATTTTTAAATTGGCTAAACTCAGAAAACAAAATACACCCTGTGCTTGAAGCTGGCATCACACACTATGAGATGGCAAGAATACACCCTTTTGTTGATGGCAACGGAAGAATGGCAAGATTTATAGCAACATGGGTTTTGGTAAACAGAGATTTTGATATTAAAAGATTTTTTGCATTGGACGATTATTACAACAGTGACAGAAAAAATTATTATGAAGCCCTAAAAACAGTGGACAGAGAAACTGTAAATATAACAAAATGGCTTGAATATTTTGTAGAAGGAGTTGCCATCTCAACCGAAACAACTAAGAAAAAAGTTTTGATGCTTTCAGGCGGAAAGAAAAAAACAGACAAAGGACAAATAACCTTAACGGAAAGACAAATAAAAATAATAGAGCACATAAACAGACATGGACAAATAACAAATAGGGAGGTTCAGAATATTCTTAATGTTAAAAGACAAGTTGCAACAAAAGAACTTGCAAAATTAACCGTTCAAAAAGTTGTAAAAAAAATTGGAAGCTTTAAAGACGCAAAATATATATTAAAAGATTAAATGCGTTAATGATAAATAATAAATTTAGTTATTTGAATTTTGAACTTGACTTGGCACTCAAACTTTAAAATTTTGGTTTTAAATCTTAAATTATGAACTTATTATCTCCTAAAGAAATTAAAAATCTTTTAGCAGAGGCGGATATTAAACCATCAAAGCGTTATGGTCAAAATTTCCTTATAAATAAAGGTATTTTAAAAAAAATTATAGATGCATCAGAAATAAAAAAAGATGATATTGTTTTAGAAGTAGGTCCCGGACCGGGAGCTCTCACAAAAGAACTTTCCAAAAAAGCAAAACGAGTTATTGCGGTTGAAAAAGATAGAAATATGGTAAGAATTTTAGAGAAAGTTTTACAAGAAGAGAAAATTGAAAATGTGGACACTGTAAATGAAGATATCCTCAAATTAAATCTTGAAAAAACACAAGAAAAAATAAATCTAAAATCAAACTACAAACTAATTGCAAACATTCCATATAATATCACTTCGAGTCTTATTCGAAAATTCCTTGAAGCAAAAAATAAACCGGAAAAAATAATTTTAATGATCCAGAAAGAAGTAGCTCAAAGAATATGTGAAAAAAAGAAAATGAGTCTTTTGTCTTTATCGGTTCAGTTTTATGCCAAACCTAAAATTTTATTTCGTGTCTTGAAAGGATCTTTTTTCCCGGCACCAAAAGTGGATTCGGCGGTAATTGAAATAATTCCAAAAAAAACAATTCCGATAAAATCAGAAATATTTTTTAAATTTGTAAGAGCCGGGTTTTCTTCTCCAAGAAAACAGCTTGCAGGCAATTTGGCGGAAACTTATGACTTATCAAAAGATGATTTTAAGAAAATTTTTGAAAAAATAAAATTAGACCAAAAAATAAGAGCGGAAGATTTAACTTTAAAAAGTTGGATAGAACTTATTGAAATGGTAAAATAAAAATATAATTATTAGATTAAATTTGTGGCAAACAACGAAGAACAGGCGCATGCCCAACAATTAAATCAAGTTAGAGCGGTTTCTCGTGAAGCAATGAACTTATCAAGCATTGATAATTCACAAGAAGCTCTTGAGTACATGGGACAAAGCCTTGTTAATGCAAAGCTTCCAAAAAGCGCCAGCTTACCGGTTATTATGCTTTTTCTTGCAGCAGTAAAAGATGCTATAGATATTGGGCTAACTTTTCTTGTTATCGCAAGTGCAGGATTTTTAATAATTTTTACAATAATATTTGGTGCGGCGATGTCTATTGTTTTTGGAATAACTATCGGAATATGGGTATCACAGAAAGTCGGCATTGTTAGAAAACTGCTTTTTAAAAGAGTTATAATTAGAACTATTGTTTTTATGTTTTTTGGAAGCATTCCAGGCCTTAAACTTTTCCCGGAAGCTACTCTTTTAGTTCTTTTAACGTATTCAAATGAATTTAAAATAGTAAATGGAATCTTTTCAACAATGGAAAAAGCAACAGGAAAAGTTAAAATAACTTAGTTTGTTTAAAATTCAACAAGTATTATATCCACAAGTAAAAAATCATTATTTTATTTATATTTTTATGGTATAATTAAGCCAAATTAATTTAAGTTGAATTTTTAAAATAAATGACGAATATAAAAAATAAAGTTTCAAACCAAAAACGGAATGTAATCATTCCTATTGTTTTAATATTGGGAGTATTTATCGGCGGGGTTGTGGTTTTACAAACAAAAGGCATAGGAGCAAAAGTCTTAAAAGAAGGCAAAAAAATATTTATACCGGTAGCGGAAGAGCCTGACGCAGACCCTGACAACGATGGACTAAAAAATTGGGAAGAAGAAGTATACAAAACCGATTCCAGAAAATATGACACGGATGGCGATGGCTATTCCGATGGAGAAGAAGTTTTATCCGGATACGACCCTACAAAACCGGCACCAAATGACGCACTTGAAGGCACGGATACATCTATCCCCAGACCAACACCTAAAAATTTAACAGATTATTTATCGCAACTGATAGTTTCAAAAGTAGAGTCGGGTGAGTTTAAGCCAATTTCCAACGCTGACACGGCGCCTGATTCTGTCTTGCTTAATAATGAAGATATATTTAATGAAGTTTTAACCAATATATCAGAAAAAGCAAAAACAGAATTTATCTTGTCAGAAATACCGGACTCTGAAATAAAAATATCAAAAAACCCAACAACAAAACAAGAAGTAGTGGCTTATATCACTAAAATGTCTGCCGTTTTGGATGATGATAAAATCTTTTCAGATACAGGGCTTTCAGAAGCTAAGATAATAGAAGACGCTGTAAACACAAAAGACACCAGAGATATCGAAAAAATTATTAATTTTTACCAAGTAGGAATTGAAAAAATAAAAAAAATAACTGTTCCTTTGGACTTTGTAGATATACACAAAGAACAAATAGCTATTTTTGAATTCACAAAAGAAATATTAATTGCAATAAAAAACTTTGAAAATGACCCCGCAATGGCGGCGGCGGCGGCAGAAAGATACCCTGAATTAAAAAACATGCTGGAAAGTTTTACAAATAAACTTATTGATAGATTAGAAAAATATTCAGATGATAAAATTTGAGAAAATATTTAAGCCAATATCGTCGTTTTTAATTGCGGTGCTTATCGTAAACTCTTTTTTGTTTGTTATTCTTGCCAATCCAAATCCAGCACAGGCACAAATGGTAGTTACTGATCCGGGAAATACAGCTGCAAGCGTCTCACAAACCGCAAAACAGACTGCTTGGGAAGCCATAAAACAAGCATGGGATAAAAGTGAGGGTGTATTAACTGGAGCATACAGAGCAACCACTGAAGCATTTAACCAATGGGATAAATCAACAGCTATACTTGCAAGAGTCTCTTACGCTCTTATGTATGTAACTATAAATGTCATGCTGACTAAAATGACCAAGGATATCGTTGGTTGGTTAGATGGCGGGGCGAAAGGCTCTCCAAAAATAACTACAGATTTCGGACAGCTTTTTGAAGATTCTCTTGACTTGGCAGCCGGAGCGGTGATTGGAGATATATTAGGTCTGAGAAATGGCGAACTTTGTAATCCCGGTTTTTTAAAAGGCTTTGTTGTTCTTTCTTTAGACAGAGTTCAGCAGCCGACGTTTAGAGAAAGAATACGGTGTTCATTTTCTGATATAGGGGAAAGTTTGGATGATTTTAAAAAAGATTTCTCCAAAGGAGGTTGGGGAGGATGGATAAGATATTCAAGAAGAGCTAATAACCAGATTGGCAATCTTATTGAAACCCAAAATGAATTAAGAGAAAGACAAATTGCAAGCGTCAAAGCAACTGAAGAAGAATCAAAAACAGGAAGAGGATTCAGCGCACAAAAAGTTTGTAGAGTAACCAGGGATATTAATTTTGTTGATGAAACTGGAGCATTCAGCGGCGAAGCGGAAACTTTTAAAGTTGGTGATGCAGACGTCGCCGGAACACTTTCTCTCGGTTCAAAAATGAAAGATATAATGGGAAATTACAACTACACTAACTTGGAAGACTTTAAAATATTTTGGAATAATCGCGGCGGATCATTTAAGTGCAAGATAGAAACTCCTGCAAGCGCGATATCAGAACTTGGCTCAAAAATATTGAATGCTCCTTTCGACACATTAAATAAACAACTTCAAGCGTCAGCTGAAAATTTAGGAAAAAGTGCTCCTGCAATCTTTAGACCATACCTAAATGCAATATCAGCATCAGCGTTAAATTTATTAATCAGAAAAGAAAAAGGACTTGTTTCAGGAGTATTCGGACAAAGAAAATCAAGAAAATATAGAAGGGCAAACACCAGTGCTTTCCAAAAATACTCAAAAACGCTTTATTCAAGTCGTAACCTACTCGGCTCTGCAAACTCTTTAAGAGACTCTCTTTTAAGAACGCTTTTAAACTTCAGTCTTTTTGCCGGGACACTTACAACTTTAACAGAAAAAAAGGGGGTGCTTTGGAAACCCCCTATATTAGTTAGTAATTTACAGCATGGCGGACTTATTTGGGGCGCAGGATTTGGAGGAGGAAGGACAGACAACAGAAATATTTGGATGGGTCAGGGCGATCCGGGGGATCCGAATGACATAAGCTATCCTGAAGACCCCTCCAGAATAGACACAAGAATATTTGATCAAAGGATAAAAGACAGAGTAAAATCTGTTGTGGAAAATAAATCTGCAGAAGGATATCCTCTTCTCCCTCCTGCGGGAACCATCAACACATCTGCAAATATTTGCGGGGCTTTTTCACAAGAATTGGAAGTAGATGGACAAGATCTTAATTTTACACTTTCAGAGAGAATAGGATATGTAGCACTCGCAGGAGTTTATATTGATGGAGGACTTGATGAAGATGGAGACCCAACAACACAAACGACAGCAGCCATAGGAAGCATATACACCTCTACTCCTTCTCTTCTTACCGGTAAAAACGGCTGGTTCGGAGATGTTAGAGTTTCAGCATACAACGACAGCGGAAGAACAAGAGAAGCAGGAGCAGGATTTGAACCTTGGCCTGACAGATATGTCAGAGAAAATATTTCTACAGGGGAAGTCGTTACTTTTATAGACATGGGAGATTTTCAAAATGGATTTATAGAAGTTGGAGTTCCACCAACATATACAGACCCAGAAACCAGAGCAACCGACCCTCAGATATACGCTTCTGAGCTTGGTGATATTTCTATTATTCCAAACAGTGATGGTTCTGCGACGGCATTAGAGTCTCAAAATGAAAGAGTTTATTCAAGGAACGCAAACACAGGAGAACCCGATAACACCTCAGGAAATGTTTATTATATAACAGGAAGCAGAGGAGTATACCAAGAAATAACCCGAGGAAGCGCATTTACTTTACCACCTCTTTCAAGAGTTTGTGTAGATGATAGACCTGCTTTATATTATACAAGAACAGGTGATGTTGGATCTGTTTTCGCAACAGGAGTTGGTCCGTTTCCAACTGGCAATACTGGTGGTGGATGGCAATGTGGCGGGTCTACATATGGTGTAAAAATAGCTGATATTTTTTGGGACAGAATATCCACCAACCCAACCCTATCAGCTTCTGTAAATTTCGATGGATGTGGACGTGGAGATATATTAAATATAAGTTTTGATAGAAATACTGCTGTGGGAAGCATTGCTAATAGCGACAATGGCACCCTCGTTTATGGAAATAGAATATGCACAGCACCAGGTGCACAATCAGTTAGAATAAGTAGTTCGCTCATTATATTACCTGACGACCCAATGGTGGGAATCCCGGCTAATGTAGCAAATTCTAAATATCAAATAAAATATTTCAGTCCTTCATTTGAAGGAGCAACGACTATAATAGAAAACAACAGAACAATCATTGTTTATGACGATTTTAGAGATCCTGCAACAAATTTTCCTACAACAATGATAAGCGCAACCACAACGATTGATAATATTAATCCGTACAAGATGCGGCTCGTGGACTTTTATAGAGAAATAAATGAGTTAACAAATGAATTTCTTACAAAAATAAGAGTAATGATTGGCTATCCTGAAAAATCAGGAGATCCCGTAGGACAGACAAAAAAAACTAATCTTTCAGGACTTGCAGATCAAATAGGATCTACGCCTGATGATGATCCTTATTATATTTCCGTGGCCGATGTTTTATCAAAATACAATAATCTATCTGCACTTTATCAAGCGTTGTTTGCCGGAGTTACAAGCGAATCGGCCCTTGAAGGAATTGACCCTGACTTTGAAATTCTTAATAGCACAGAAACAAATATAAAATTTGCATTAATAGGTGAAAGATGTCCTACAGTCCCTCCTTCCGTTGACTCAAACCCAGCACTGCAAACAGGATGTCAAGCGTTGCCTTCCGGTGAATACAATATGGCAAAAAGATTTATTTTTGAAGAAAATCCACAGACAGGATTTGCCACAAATCCATTTACCGGAACAAACAGCAATGTTATTGCCGGAGTTTTAAACTTAAATGAAATGACCAGACAGCTTGCAACGCTTCCACCTGACAAAAACATAATAAAACTAATAAGACTCAGACAAATATTGGAACAACTTCAAGTAAGCCCTCAAGCTATAACGTTTTATGGTGAAACTCGAGCAGATGATGTTACATTTAGTCCGGACGACCCATTAAATCCAATTCATTCATTAACCGCCACATCAACAACAGGAAACATACTAACCTCAGACTCTATACAAATAAGCCTGCGAAATTATCCCGAAATAGAAGCTTTCCTAAATGACATACAAACAGCAAATAAACCAATATCTGACCTTATAGAGGCTTATGGATTTTTACCAACAAATACAAGAGAGTCTTATCCTCAAATAAGTGGAGACCTTGAGGATATATTTCCTGAAATAACAACACAAATTCAAGACAAATTAAGAGATGTGTTTTTAAAAAGAGTTGAACTTGAACTTGCAAAAGCGGAGAAAAAAGCGATAAAAAGAGTAGAGGATTTTATATATTTTGCAAGAGATTTAAATCCTACAGTACAAATCCAAGTTCCTAAGAACTTTCAAAATATTGTATCCGGAGGAGTTGACATGAAGATGGGAGATGTAGAAAGCTTAATAATGAGAATAATATCCTCACGCGCAGCAGACCCTCCTTTAAACTTAACTCCTTCTGAAAACTGCATAGGACTGACTGGTGAATGGCTTGATTGCGCGTCTCCTGAATATTATTTAAGAGGATTTAGAATTAATCTCTGGGATAATATCTCAGCTGAAGGCACCGGCTCGTTGGCATTGGAAACTGGAAACACAACAGAAAACAGCGATCAACGAATGAAAGTAATAGCTGTGAGAAAGGCCTTAATGGCAGGAATAAGAAAAAAAATAAAGATATTTAACAAATTTATGGGTGTTAATATAAACTCTACTGAATTTGAAAATAAAATAAATTATTATCAATTAGATGTTAATACAGACACACATACAATGGGGCAAGATGGTCATGATGGAACAAAGCCCCACATACACATAACCGAAGACTACCCTCAAATTGATATTAACGGTGATGGGGACATGACTGATCCGGGAGAATACAAAGATGGCTGGGATAGAAAAATAGAAAAAGGATTAGAAGATGTATACATTTATTACACGGGTTTTTATAATTTAGAAAAACTCGGTGTTAATAACCCTGGAACAAGATTAAGTACAGGAGAATATATTTACAACGACATTAAAACATCAATGAATAAAATGACGAAAGATTTAACCTTGCTTCAAAAAGAATTTGAAAAAATAAAAGATGAATTTACAGTTGTCGGATCTTCCAATGTATTTTCCTTAAAAGACCAATTAAACGATATGACTAAAAATTTAAAAGTTATGGAAAGCTCTCGGGATGAAGCCTTGGCTTGTGTTGATGCGAGCGTCAGTATAGGAAGTGATAATTTTCTTGCAATATTGGTTGGAGCAGCTGGAGGAGCTGGAACTGCAATAGCATATACAATAAATTCAGTCATAGGAAAATTTACGGGAATGGCTTCGGCGTTCACTTTTAGTCTTTTTGGAGGAGGAAGGGCAAGAAGAGCAGCTGAAGCAAGAGCAAGAAACATAGCCAATAAATGCGGGGATGCGGCAACAAGATACAATAAAGCGTTAACAGATATTTCAGATAACTTTATCTGCGGACGTTAGTTGATGGGTTGCAAACATTAGATTGTAGGTGATAGGCAATAGATGATAAAAATTATCCGCTATTTAACCCAAACAATAATTTAAAAAACCATAAAATGAAGTTTTTAAACTTAAAATTCATCATTTCTTTCCTGCTTGTTTTTGTAGTGATTTTTATTAGTAAAACTTCTTTTGTGCATGCCGATGCGATAGATGAGCTTGTAATAAACCCTGCGAACAGCCTTTTGGAGCTTATTTTAAAAGGCCTCAGTTGGATGTTGGCATTTTTAGGAACGCTTGTTGATGATGTTATGCAGCCGCAATCAATTCTTCAAGCCGATATAGTAAAAACAGGATGGAGAATAACTCGAGATTTTGCAAATATGTTCTTTATTTTAATACTCCTTGCTATTGCTTTAAGCTTTATATTATTCCCGCGCTTTCAAATAAAACAAGCTTTGCCAAGACTTCTCTTAATTGCCTTACTTATCAATTTTAGCTTGCCAATCGCAGGAATATTTATAGATTTTGCCAATATATTTACTAAATATTTTTTGGATCAAGCAGCTACCGGAGGAAACATAAGTGAGCTCATTGCAAGCCAACTGAATATTACGGCTATTCGTGATGTGTCAGAACAAGCATTAACTGCAAATATCGGCAATACTCCGGGTCAAATATTTTTATCATTGCTTTTTGGCATCGTTTTTGTATCCGTAGTTATTTTTATATTTATCGCATTAGCTTTTATGTTTTTAATAAGAAATATCTATCTTTATATACTTCTTATTATTTTGCCGCTTGCGCTTGTGGCGTCTATTCTTCCTTCGGGAAGAAGCTATTTTTCGCAATGGTCTCATAAATTTTTTCAGTGGACATTTTTTGCGCCAATCGCAACATTTTTCATCTTTTTATCTATGGTTTCATTTAGCAGTATTATAAAAGCTGACGCAGCACCCCTTGCTACAGACGCAGGTGTAGGCTTTCTTGCAGGAACATATGATTACATAATAATACTTCTACTCTTAATGGGTTCTTTGTTTGCCGCAAACTCATTAGGAGTTCAAACTGCCGGAGTAACTAACAAAATGATGAAATATGGAGGAAAAGCCCTGCGTGGAGGCTGGTCCGGCGTTAAAAAGGTTAATCATGGAATACAATATTCAAGAGAGAGATTTGGCAAACCAGCGTCACAAAAAGCAAGAGAAACATCTGCTGAATATTCTGCAAAAGGCGGCTTAATAAACACTCTTATAGGCAAATATCATGACACGAGAGCCGACAAATTAGAAGCACATATACCTGATGGAGTCTTGTCAAAAGAAGAAAAAGAAAAAGCAAAGCGGCAAGCAAAAGAAAACCCAGACCAACTATTAGGAAGAATAAAACTACCTGGACTAAGCGCAAGGAAGAAAACAGAACTGCAAACGATAGCTGCCGAGGAAGGAATATTAAAAGAAAAAGATGCAAGAGGTATCGTTGATCCGAAAAAAACAAAGAAGATGCTTGGAGATGTGTATGAAAAAGCTTTAAAAATAGGAAATAAAGAACTTGTGGAGGCTATAAGTAAAAATTCTCCGGCACTTGTTTTAGAAAAACTTGAAGAAAAAATTGATGGAATGAATTCATTAGAACTCCAGAAAAAATACGGAGTAAATACTAAAGAAAAAGCTAAGAAGGCCGTTAGAAATAATCTATTCAGAAAAATTAATACTGACGATATAACTAAAATGTGGGATACGCTTGACAAATCTTCACGAACAGAGTTAGTAGCCAATAAAGTTGCCAGCGGAATGTCTATAGATCAAGTTAAAAAAATTCATGATTCCGGAATGGCTCCTGAATTTTCTAAAGAATTTGAAAAACTTGCAACCGGACAATACAGAAGGCAAAGAAAAGATTTACATGATGTATTTGAAGAAAATACTTCCATAATTCGGTCATTTCAGAGTGCTCCTGCAAAGGCAATGTTTGGAGAAGAAGGCTTAACCGAGAGACGAACAACAACACAAGCTGCATGGAACCAGAGAAAAGAAAAGAAGGAAGGGGAAGGAAAAGCAAAAAAAGAAGAAAAAGAAAGAAAAGCGGAAGAAACGATGATATAGATGTAAATTAAAACATCAAATTACAAAAATGCAAAAAATACCACAAGAGCAAGCTAAAAAAAGATATTTTTCTCTTTCAGACTCACTGCAAAATGCAATGTTTTCAGAGAAAAGTTCTGATGCTGTCAGAAAAACAGCGATTTTTGGTAATATTGAAAATAAAGTTTCCAGACTCGCAGAACTTACTGGATACGTTTTGCTTGGATATTTAAATCCTATAGATTTTTCCAAAGAAATTCAGGAAGAATTTAACATTTCAAGAGAAACAGCAGAACAAATAGCGAGTCAACTTGATGCTGAGATTTTTAGCCTTGTAGACTCTGATTTAAGAAAGTTGTATCCACCGAGAATAAAAACTCCGACTGCAATATCGGGCGGGTTTATTCCCGATCAAAACAAACCATCAGATAACTCAAACGAACGAACCCCAGAAAAAAAATTCAGTGAATTTGAAAAAAGATTTTTAAAAGACAAAACAGCCTCTTCTGAACCCACACCTAAAAAAAATCACTTGGAGACTCGGTCTACAAATGATTGGAAGCCTGGTCTTCAAACGAGAAAAGAAATGCAGGCAGGAGAAAAACCAATTCAAGCTCCATCTTTTAAAAATGCTCCGAGAAATCAAAAACCCTTAGAAAACGAAGCACCTAAAAGCACCTCCTACGCTCCTATTGGAGCCTCTGGAGGAAAACCCAAACCTATTGAGAACGCAGAAGATATTCCGGAAATAAAACCTGTTATTCCTTTGCCAACATTTATGCAGTCGCAATTTCAGCCAAGAAAAAAACTTGATGAAAGCGACTACAAAGAAAATATTCCCGCTCCCGTTAAAAAATCAGAAGACGAAGAAGATAAAAAACCACAGCCGAAAATAGAAGGAAATATAATTGATCTTCGCGATCTTTAATTAGATTATGAAGGATAGATTACAAATTACTATCACCTAAAAACCCTAAACTAAGAAAATGAAACAATTTCAAGTTCCACAATTTATTGATGTAGAGGATAAAATATTAGGCTTTGTCACCATGAGGCAATTTTTTATAATGCTTATACCTCTTACTGTTGCCGGAGTCTTATATTTTATTTTGGATATATGGCTTATGCTGATAATAACACTGCCGGTAACCGGAATCGCTGTTGTATTTGCTTTTTATAAACCAAATGGTATGAAATTTTCAAGATTTCTCGGTTCCTTTCTAAGCTACACATTCAAGCCAAGATTATATGTATGGAAAAGAGAAGAAAAAACAACATCAGTGGAAATATTAAGAGAAGGGGAAGAAAAACTAAAAAACCCCAGAGGATTAAAAAGTAAAAAAGGAAGCATTGAAACTGGAAGTAAAGTAAACGAGGAAGAATTAAAAAAACAAGGAGGAGAAAGTGAATATTTAGATGAAATACTTAATGAATGAGCTTATTAGGAATTAGCTTCTTAGCTTTTTAGGAAAAACCCTGAAAAACTAAGAAGTCAAAAAGCTAAAAAGCTAAAAAAATGGCTCAACCAAACGCACAAGCAACACAACAAATAGTAGACATAGAAGCTATTAGAGAAAGTGTAATAATCCTAAAAACAGGAGCATTACGTGCTATTTTGATGTGTTCATCTGTTAACTTAGCTTTAAAATCACAAGATGAACAAGACGCATTGATATTCCAATATCAAAATTTTATAAATGGATTAGATTTTCCGATAGAATTTGTTGTACATTCAAGAAAATTAGACATAACAGACTATATAGCAGAAATAAAAGGACATTTGGCCAAGCAAAAAAACGAACTTTTAAAGATTCAAACTGAAGAATACGTAGAATTTATTGAAAGCTTTGTCGGCATGCAAAATATTATGGCAAAAACATTTTATGTTACAATACCTTTTTCATCAGAAGAAGACACTAAACAAGGATTTTTAGATAAAATATTCTCACCAAAAACATCATCATTTGTTAAAATGTCAGATGAAGAATTTAAAAAATACAAAAACCAACTTTGGCAAAGAGTAGAAAATGTTATATCCGGACTACAAAGTGTCGGGGTAAGGTCAGAAGCGCTTGATAACGAAGAATTAAAAGAATTATTTTTCAATATTTATAATCCTGGAGAAACAGGGAAAGGCGTTGTTCAAAAACTTTAATCAGCTTCTTAGAAATTAGCTTCTTAGCTTTTTAGGAAAAACCCTGAAAAACTAAGAAGTCAAAAAGCTAAAAAGCTAAAAAATTGGCTTTAGATCAGAAAAAACAAGAAAATATAAGCGTTCCTCAGATGTCAGAACCTGCGGGTTTTAAAGATGTGGTTGCACCCTCTGCTATTCAAATAGAAAGCCGTTATATTCAGTTGGGGGATAAATTCTTGCGTACTCTATTTTTATATTCATATCCAAGATATTTAAATACAAATTGGTTTGCTCCTGTAATAAATTTGGATAGATTTTTTGATATTGCGATACACTTTCATCCGGTTGATACCGCAACTATAATGAAAAAATTAAACAGGAAAGTAACATCCATTGAGGCTCAATTAAACGAAAGAACGGAGAAGGGGCTTATTCGTGACCCGATACTTGAAACTGCACTTCATGATTTGGAAGACTTAAGAGACTCTCTGCAGCAAGCAACTCAAAAACTTTTTAGAGTAGGAGTTTATATAACAATTATAGAAAATAGCGTTGAAGAGCTAAATAAGGCGGAAAGTGAAATAAGGGGAATATTGGACGCAAGAATGGTACTGACTAAAAATGCAAATTTTCAGCAAGATATAGGATTTATGTCTACTTTACCATTAGGCAGAGATAAGCTTGAAATTCACTCAAACTTAAACACAGGACCTGCTTCTACTCTTTTCCCCTTTGTGTCTGCCGACCTTACCTCAAATAAAGGAATTTTATATGGAATAAACAGACACAACAACAGTCTTATTCTTTTTGACAGATTTTCTCTTGAAAACGCAAACTCTGTTATTTTTGCAAAATCAGGCTCAGGAAAAAGTTACACTGCAAAACTTGAAATATTGAGGTCTTTAATGACAGGAACGGATGTCATTATTATAGATCCTGAAAATGAATATAAGTATCTTACCGAAACAGTGGGGGGTTCATTTTTTAGAGTTTCTTTAAATTCACAAAATCATATAAATCCATTTGAGCTTCCAAGGCCCATTGATGGAGAATCGCAAGCCGATGTTTTAAGGTCAAATATTATAAATCTTGTTGGAATGATGCGCCTCATGCTTGGAGAACTAAATCCGGAAGAAGATGCGATTATAGATAGAGCGCTTGCAGAAACTTATGCCTCAAGAGACATAACACCTGATGTTGATTTTTCAGACAAAACACCTCCGACACTTTCTGACTTTCAGTCTATTTTAGAAAATATGGAAGGAGGAAATTCTCTTGCAAAAAGACTTGAAAAATACACAAAAGGCTCATATGCAGGATTTTTAAATAATCAGACAAATGTAGATATGCAAAACAAACTGATTGTTTTCTCAATAAGAGACATGGAGACAGAACTGAGGCCTATCGCTATGTATCTTATTATTAGATATGTCTGGAATATTGTTAGAGCTGAACTTAAAAAGAGAATTCTTTTGGTTGATGAAGCATGGGTCATGATGCAACATGAGGACGCAGCTTCATTTTTATACGGAATAGCAAAAAGATGCAGAAAATACTACTTGGGACTTACCACAATAACCCAAGATGTAAATGACTTTTTAGGCTCCAAGTACGGGAAGGCAATTTTGACGAATTCATCACTTCAACTTCTTCTGAAGCAATCTCCGGCAACAATAAACACGGTTAAAGAATCTTTTAATCTTTCTGAGGAAGAAAAATACCTTCTTTTGGAGTGCGGAGTTGGAGAAGGCATCTTTTTTGCAGGACTAAAACATGCCGCCATTAAAGTTATTGCATCTTACACCGAAGACCAAATAATAACATCAAATCCTGAAGAAATACTTGCAAGAGAAAAAGAACAAGCCGACCTTGAGAACACCGAATAATAAATGGTACAATATAATTAGAATATAGAATCTTGAATTTAGAATATAATTTTTATAACTCTAAATTTTAAATGCCAAATGCTGCTAAAAACAATAAAAGTATTTTTAATAACCTCGTTTGTCGGCTACTCATTTATACTTGCCGGTTATTTTGCTTTTGCTCAACAAAATCTAAACTCCGACTTTTCAAATCAAATAACAAACTTAGAAAATGAATTGTTAGCCCCGAGCGTTGAACTTGATTTATCATCGAGCGGGAGATTAGGTCAAATAGCTTCAATCTCTGCGTTAACTGACAATATAGATGACAGCACTGTTAGTTTTCTTTGGTATTTAGATGATGTGTTTGATCAAAAACAATCCGGAAAATCCAAAACAAAGTTTTCCTTCAAAACAACAAGAGCAAATCACGTTGTAAGACTTGTTATAATGCAAAGAAAAGTCAAAATAACAGAAAATGCTATTTTGGTAAGTTCATATAATGTTTCTTTGGCTTGGAATGCAGAAACTTATGTTCCGCCAGAATACGAAGGTAAAGCATTACCATCAAGAGGCAGCAAGGTAACCGTAACGGCAATCCCTGACATTAAAGGATATGATTCTAAAGACTTGCTTTATACTTGGTATCTTGATGCGGAGTCACGTGTAAGAAAAGTTTTAGGAGAAGATGAATTTTCATTTTTTATAACAAAAAGCGTTGATTTTATACCTGTATTTGTTGAAGTGTCCAATCTTTCTGGCTCTATAGTTGTAAGTCAAGCTGTATCAATCCCTGTTGTCCGGCCATCTGTTTTAATTTATCACCAACTTTCAGACAAAACTGCAAAAACAGCTGTACGTAAGCTTTTTATCGCTCCGGGAGAGTCCAAAAAAATAACTGCAAAACCCTTTAATTTTCAAGCAAAAAGTATAATTGATTTTGAATACGAATGGGAATTTATAGGAAAGAAAGCAAGTGGGGAAAGAAAAAATCCCAACTTACTAACACTCATAATACCTGAAACATCGTCTCTTGGAATAAAAAATTTAATGTTAAAAGTTATAAATAGAAAATTCATCAAAGAAAGAACTTCGGCTATTTTGGTGGTTAATATAACTAAGTAATAGTTGCTGGATTATAGTGGTTAGATTATAAATTTATAAGTTATTAATTAGGAAATAAAGATATTTAATTATTGCATTAATGAAATATAAAATAATTATCTTAATATTGCTTTCTGTAGTTTTATTCAACGGACTTTTGGACTTTGTTCAAGCACAGACAACTTTTGAAGTGGGTATTCCCGGGCAAACGAGACCCGGAGAACCATTTCCAACCTATACGGATACTGAGGGTAGGGAAATAGTAGACATAGAAAGATACATAGCCTTTTTATACATGTTTATGATAGGACTTGTCGGTATTGCCGGTTTTGCCTCTTTGGTTTGGTATGGTATTGTTTGGATATACTCCGGTATAGCAGAAAAAAAATCAGAAGCAATGGAAGGCATTAAAAATACATTAATAGGCATATCGCTCGCTTTGGGATCTTTTGTAATATTAAACACCATAAATCCCGCTCTTGTAACATTAACCTCTCCTAAGTTTCCTGAACTCACGGCAAAACCGGCAAATGAGATGCCGAAAGAAATTGCTGTTAATAACAGAATAGCTGGAAACTATTATTATAAATATAAAGATGACACTTTTCAAAACAGAGTTGTTTACAGATACAGCAAACCATTTTCCTCATTAAGTCTTTGTAATAATGCGAGAGATACATTTACTGAAATTTGTGATGTTGATAATGATATTAATTGCGATTCTGACACCCCTGATCCCGAAGCATTTCCTTGTGAAAGTTATAAAATAGGTGAAAAAAATAATTATTTTTATTGGGCTAAAAATAAAGTTACCAATGAAATTTATGTTAGCTCGGGATTCACCGATCAAAATAGCTGTGAGAAAACAGCAAATGACTACGGAATAACATCGCTTTACAAAATAGTAAACAAACCGGCAAGCGATGTTAATTGTCAATCTGGAGAACCACCATCAAATGCAATACCTTTACCCTAATAAATTAAAATCATGACAAAAAAAACAAAAATTTCATTATTTGTAATATTAGCAGCTCTTGTCGTAGGGTCTATTTTAGCTTATTATTTTCTTGCAGAAGGCAGACCTATAAAATTAAAAGAAAAAGGAGAAGTCAAAAAAGAAACTACCGTCATTACTCCAAAAACTGTTGAAAAATTACTTCAGATAACCGATGAAAACACTGTTTCTCCCATTATTGATGAACAAAAAAATACGATTAAATACATAACAAAAACTGATGGATCTCTTTATCAGTCTGATTTAAACGGAGAGAACAAAGTAAAAATACCCTTTGTAAGCTTAGGCGGACTTATAAAAATAATTTGGTCTCCCGATCAGGAAAAATTTATTAATATTTATTCTGATGCTTTTGGCATTAAAAGGTTCTATTATGACTTAACATCAAAACAAATCGTTCCTTTAAATAAAAGCATCACTTGGGTTGATTACTCAAAGACAGAAGACAAGATAGCGTATCATTATTATGATGCAACTCAAGATATAAATTCAATCGCAATAGCAAATGCAGATGGATCTCTTGCTCAAAGCATACTAAATACAAGACTTAAAGATGTTAGATTAAAATGGGTAACAAATGATAAAATTGTGATATCAACAGCACCATCAGGACTTGCACAAAACATCTTATATTACACAGATCCAAAAAATCCTAAACTAATAAAAATATTGAGTGGGATTTACGGACTAACATCCAAATGGTCTTCTGACGGATCAAAATTTCTTTTTTCCCAAACCGACAAAGACGGAGCAAACTTAACGCTTAAATCAGCGGACGGAAATGGTCTTAATATTTTAGACACGAAAATTTCAACACTTCCTGAGAAGTGCGTATTTTCGGAGGACTTCTTAAACGCGTACTGCGCAGAACCGACAAAAATACCAAAAGACGCAATAATGCCGGATGATTATTATAAAAAAATATTTTCTTCAAATGACAAACTTTGGAAAACAAACCTTAAAACAAACAAAAAAGACTTGGTTTATCAATTTGGTGAAAATATAAATTTTGATTTGAGTAATCTTATACTTACAAAGGATGAAAAATATTTATATTTTATAAATAGAACTAATGGATTTTTATACAAACTGGAACTCTAATTAATTTAGTTTTCAGTGATTAAATATTAGGTTATAGATGGACTCAACGCCTCTTTGTTTCATCTATAACCTATTTTTTATTTTAGTACTCTCTTTATTAAAAACAACTATTAAAATACCAATAAAGAAGAAGAAGGTCAGCGCAAGGTCGTTTTTCCAAAAAGGAGTATCTAAAAGTCCGTGCATTAGAAAATAAACAAAAAATGCTAATACTAAAACATTCACACTTTTTTCAAAATCCCTATCAAGTATAGTCTTTGATGAGGATTTTATATAAACTTTAATTATCCATATTAGTATCAATAAAAATCCTAAAAATCCTATGATTCCTGTTTGAATCCAAAATGATAAAAATATATTATGAGGATAGGGAACAGCCCACTCCAAATAAGGCTCTTTAAATTTATTTTGATAAGCAAGGTAGTATTTTTGAAACATACCCGGACCAATACCAAAAATATAATTATCTTTTAAAATTTGGCTTGAAGCCGACCATATCATATTTCTTGAAACAAGAGATGATCTGTCATTTTTTATAAGAAAGCTTTTTGTTTTTTCATTATCTGCTTGAAATAAAAACAATGAAAAAGAAATGACCAACAAAGCTAAGATTGAAGCGAATTTGACTTTGATGGAAACTTGACTCAATCCTATAATAAGAACCAAAGCAACAAAAACACCTAAAAATGCCCCGTAAGAATATGTTAATAAAAAAGGAATAACAACTAATACCAAAACACTAAACCAAACTAATTTTGATGCAAAATATTTATATTTACTGAATAAAACCCACACCAAAAACAGAATAACAGGGGAAAGACTCATTGCTAAAAAATTTGGAGAATTAAAAAATCCCTCCAAGCGCCCATCATAAGTTAATTTACCTGACAAAAAGTAAATTATAGACACCAAAGAGACACCAATACCGGAAGCCAAAAACACAACTACTACTTTTTTTATATCTTCCTTTAAAACAACCGATATAAACACCGTAAAAAAAAGCAGAGGGTCAATAAAATACGCCTTAAAAAGACCAAAACTAACCCTTAAATCAACAGACAACACAGACGCTGCTAAAGCTCCTAAAACAAGCAGGAGTATTCCGTAAAAGAGCAGTTTATTTCGAAAAAATATTTTTTTTAATCTTTTTTGGAAAGTATTCTCCCTATCAAAAAATAAATATAAAAACCACAATAAAAAAACAATATAAATTAAAATCTCCAATAAAGTTGTTGGAATATTTAAAACTTCAAACCTTATGAGATAGGTGGGGAAAAGAAAAATTATTAAAAAAACACCTAAGTATATAATTTTATTTAAACTATTTGATGTCATAATAAACATTAATTTTAAATTTATTCTTTTTAATATTTGGAAGCAAGGCTTCCAAATATTAAATCAACCATTTATAACTTGTCCTTTTATTGGATTTTTTAAAATTACTGCTAATGCTAAAATAAAACAAAGTGATATCAACACAGGAACAGAAAATATTGATGTTTCAAAAAAACTATGCGTTAAAAACCAAACTAATGACCCCAATATACCTAATCTTAAAAAATTAAATTTATCTTTTTTAAAAGATAAAAATTTAAATGAATACACAAAAAGCATCAAGAAAAGAAAAAAGCCGGCAAGTCCAAGTTCAGACAAAATATCAAGATAAGTATTATGAGCATTAATAGGGGACTTAACTGATGCTGTAGGATCAAAAAAGATGGGTAAATTTCCAAGACCTGTGCCAAATATAGGATTTTGCAGAAATGCTTCTGTGGAAGTTTTCCAAATTTGAATTCTTCCGGTATTTGATACATCAGACAAAGAAAATGAAGACAACAACCGTTCGCCAAAAACAGAATTTACAAAAATAAAAATTAATATTAATGAAATAAATGCGGCGGCTGATAAAAATTTCTTGTTTAGTTTAATTTTAAAATGCCAAAGAGAAAATCCTGATATAAACAAAAGAGAAATCAAAAAACCAAAATAACCGCCCCTTGAAAAAGTAAACAAAAAAGCAAGAAACATCGTTATTATTTGAAGTATATAAAAAACTTTATCTTTTTTATTATTGTAAAAGAAAAACCCTATAGTAAAAGGAATCAAAATACCAAGATACAAAGCAAAGGTGTGTGGGTCCGGAAATAATGAAATCGCTCTGAAATAATCTTTTCCTGAAATATTTACGAACCAGCTCTGATTTTGAATAACAACAGATCCAAAATTTTGCCCGTATAAAAACATTGATATTTTGTATGCCCAAAAATTATATATTTTGTCCAAACTGAAAATAAACTGGCTCAAAAATTGTAAAATCCCAATCAAAGACGCGACAAAACCTCCCATTATAAAAAATTTGGCTATTTTATTTATTTTTTCTTTTGAATTTATAAGATAAATGACGAGAAAATAAACAGGTATTATAGTTGCGAAAAAAAGAGATTTTCTTGCTCCCCATACAGAATTTACAGCCCAAAATGAAGAAACAAACGTCCACAAAAAAAACAGGCTGAAAAAATACGTTTGCTTGTTTTTAAATCTGTCTAAAACAATCGGTTTATTTTTATACAAAAGATAAAATATAAAAAAAATAAACAAAAAAGATATAACGACTCTCAAAAAAGAGATATCAACATCTCTTTGCAGGTTTAAAGCAAATGAAAAGGGAATAAAGAATATTATAAAATATAGAACCTTTTCCAAATAAGACATATAAGGTGAGTATTACTTAAAAAATTAAAATTACAAAGTTTAAATGCCAAAATATATCTTGATTATTTAGGTTTTAGATTTGGATTTTGGTATTTAATATTTTAAAATTGTGTTTATTTCTTCAAAAATAAATTAAAGTCTTCTTTTGATATTCCTTTTATTAAATACATAGATGAGAAATAAACAAAGATGCCGACAAATAAAAGTATAAAAAACCCGCCAACAGGAAAAATCATGAGAATCGTTGTCATTATTGAAGCTGACAGCACAGCCTTCAGCAACGCAGTGATTTTAGGAATATACTTTATATACTTATAGATTATCACAAACATCAAAAAAGTCACCAAAAGCTCTGTCGCCACATTAACAAAGGAAGCCCCTATATAAGAATATTTTTCAATAAAATATAAATTTGCAGATATGTTAAAAACGGCGCCGGCACCATAAACAAACATTACTTGTTTTTGTTTGTGTATTGCGATAATAGAATTCCCGAAAAGAGCCCCTAAAAACATAAAAAATATGGAAAATATAAGTATTCTAAAAACAGGAATTGCCCCTTCATATTGGCTTCCTCCTATAAGATTTATTATTTCCGGCGCCAAATAAAAACCCCCAAAAACTATAGGAATAGACACTATGTTCAAAAAATCAAATGATTTTTGAAAAACTTTTTTAAAATTATCCTTGTTTGAAATAAAATAATTAGACAAAAGAGGCATAACCAACCCCACAAACATAGCTGGGAAGAATATAATATTCTCTATAACTTTATATGCCATATTATAAATTCCGACATCTTTAAAATCTTTTAAAAAAGAAAGTATTAGTGTATCTCCTTTAAAATAAATAAGCACCAAAACAGAAGAAGCTGCAAGTGGCCAGCTTTGTTTTAGTATTTTAGACATAGATGCTTTTTTAAAAGAAAAATCAAATGGAATAAATCTTTTTGCGAAAACAAATACTAATAAAAAATTGATTAATGAACCGAAAACAAATACTAATAAAAAATCTATAAAATCAGACCCTTTTTGATATAAATAAATAACAAGTATTAGCTGGACAATTCTTGCAGAAACATCCGCAATCGCCGGAAGAAGTGTTTTTAAATATTTTTGAAAAATTCCCATCAAAACTTGCGACAAGGATAGAAAAACAAAACCTAACGACGCTATAACAACCCCGAGTTTTATTTCAAAAGAATAAACCGGTATAAAATAAACAACAACAAAAGACAGAAAATAAAAAAACAAGAGCAAAAAGACTCTTGTTATAAAAATATTTGAAACTACCTCTTTTTCGTCTGCCTGAGGCTTGGAAACCTCTCTTATCAAAAGATTATAGAGTCCGAAGTCAGCAAAAACAGAAAAAATATACAAAAAAGCAATTACTACATTATAGCTGCCAAACCCCTCGGGACCCAATTCTCTTGCAATAAAAGCTATTGAAATAAGCCCTAATAAGCTTGATGCTATCTTCCCGGAAAATGAGATTACCGTATTTTTTGCCACTTTTTGTTTTATATCATTAAGCATTTTCTGTTCCATAAACAACATCTTCTATTTTCTCTAAAATAAAGGCATCACTTACTATAACTTTCGTTTTTTCTATTTTTACTATTTGAGAATTATCTATTATAAAAAGCCTTCCTAAAGGAATTCCTAAAAATTTCTTTTTAACATAAATTTTTTCTATCTTTTCAGATAATTTATTTTTTTTAACCAAGACGACAACTCCAAGCTTATGACCGCTTTGAGTAAAAACAGAAAATCCTATTAAATTATTCTTCCTCTTTTTTAGAAAAAACATACCATTGTTGTAAGACAGAAAATAAAGTTGTTGTAGCCCAGTAAATAGCTATCCCAGCATACAACGACCCTGCTATTATAACAGTTATAACAGGCATAACATATGTCATTTGTTTTGATATGGAAACTGAAATGTCATCGAACTTCTTTTTAGAACCATCTGTCTTAATATTTTTTCTTGATTTTTCCTGTTGTTTTAAAACCATCTTGGATTGGTAAAATTGAAAAATTCCGGCAATTAAAGCAATATAAATATTTTTTTGGGATATATCTATAAAACCTAAAAATATATAATTTATTTCTCCGGGATTTTGCATAAAACTGTAAAGATCACTCAAACTGTCAGAATTAAAACCGGACAAGAAAACCCAGTAGAGAGCTATTAATATCGGGAGTTGAACAAGTATAGGCAAGCATCCGGAAAATGGACTGACTTTTTTTTCTTTGTATAAAGCCATCACTTTTTTCATCTGTTCTTCTTTTTTATCTTTATATTTTTCTTGAATCGCTTTCACCTCAGGCTGTATTTTAAACATATCTTTTTGGGACTTAATAGCCTTTTGAGATAGTGGGTAAAGGGCAAATCTTATTATTAATGTCAGTATTATTATAGCTATTCCAAGATCAAAAAAAGCCACTGTTTCATATAGAAAAATCAACAGATTAAACAGTGGTCTAACTAATATTTCATTAAAAAATGCAGCCATTTTATTTTATATTATTTTAGAGGATCATACCCGCCTTCACAAAAAGGGTGGCATCTTTTAATCCTTTTTAAACCAATAAATAAACCTTTTATAAAACCGTATTTTTCAACAGCTTGATAACAGTACTCGGAACAAGACGGATAAAACCGACACTTGTAAATCGTTAAATAATTTTTAAATATACCGTGATCGGGGGATAGGGTTTTTTGATATATCTTTATTAAAAATAAAATTAAGTATTTCATTTATAAAATTTAAGATGAACCCATTATAGCAAATTAATTTCTTTAAGAGAATTCTTTATATTCAACTCCAGCTCAGAATAACTTGCGTCTAAAGAATTATTTCCCATAAAAAAGATTATATCATAACCCGGCTTTATTTCGTTTATATGAAGTCTTATTACCTCTCTTGCCCTTCTTTTTATTTTATTTCTGTCAACAGCTCTTTTTGAAACCTTTTTACTTACAACAAAACCAAATCTGCTGTTTAAAAGGTTATTTTTTTTATATCTTAACAAAAAAAATTGGTTTTTAAAAAATCCGCTTTGTTTAAATATGGTTTTAAAATCCTTATTTTTTGTAATTTTATAAGGTTTTTTTAGCAATTTTGTCTATTTTAAAAACCTCCTAAAGAATATTTTCTACTCTGACTTCTAAATTTTGATATAATTTGCGATAAATTTAAAAATCTTGCGATAAATTTTATTCTCAAAGAGGTCTTTGGTTTTATTATTATTTTTTATAAGAAGTTACAGAAAGTTTTTTTCTGCCTTTTTTTCTTCTTTCAGACAAAACTTTTCTTCCGCTTTTAGTCTTTGTTCTGATTAAAAAACCGTGAGTTTTGGCTCTTTTTTTTCTTTTTGGTTGATATGTTACAGACATTTGTAATTTGAAGCAATTTCTCACTAACTAATAATTATTTAAAACTACTGTACCAGCAAAAACCGTTAAAGTCAACAATAAAGAGGTATTTTATATTAAAAACAATTCCGGTTAAGTTGTAAAGATAAAAATAGAAACCTTTTTTATACAGCTTATTAACATGTTGTGCACAGGGTGTGGATTTTATTAGCTTTATTGTGGATATTTTGTTTATTTTTTACAGCTATGATATACTTCTTAGACATTTAAGAATTAACTCGGATAAAAAACATGGACAATCAAGAACTATGGCAGTGCGTACTGTCTGATATAGAGCTTAGTGTCTCTAAAGCCAACTTTAATACTTGGTTTCGTGATACAGCTATCTATACCAGAGAAGGGAACGCGGTTGTAGTATCTGTGCCGAGTTCATTTACTAAAGAGTGGCTTGAAAACAAGTTTAATAAATTTATTTTAAAGTCTTTAAGAGAATTAAATTCTGAAATCAAAGAAGTTAAATTTATTGTTTACACAAATCAAGAAAACATATCTCAAAATAATAATTTAATAACAAAAAAGAAGAAACAAATATTCAAAAAACCTGAAAATCAACTTCAATTGAAGGTATTAAATAAAGACGCAGAAAATAATCTTAATCTCAAATATACATTTGACACATTTGTAGTTGGCTCTTCAAATGAATTGGCGCATGCGGCGGCAAAATCTGTTACTAAAAATTTAGGAACTATATATAATCCTCTTTTTATTTATGGCGGATCAGGACTTGGAAAAACACATTTACTCCAATCGATCGGAAATAACATCTTAAAACAAGACTCTTCTAAAAAAGTTAAGTATTTATCCGCTGAAAAATTTTCAAGTGAGATGATTTCCGCCATTCAATGCGGTGAAATGGAGAAATTTAAAAATAAATACAGAAAAATAGATCTTCTTATTATAGACGATATCCAGTTTTTATCAGGAAAAGAAAAAACCCAGGAAGAATTTTTTCACACATTTAATGCTCTTTATGAAAAAAATAAACAAATAATAATAAGCTCCGACAGACCTCCAAAAGCAATTAAAACACTTGAGGATAGGTTAAGATCAAGGTTTGAAGGGGGAATGATAGCAGATGTCAGTTATCCGGATTTTGAAACAAGACTCGCTATCTTAAAATTTAAAGTAGCGTCAAAAGAAATAATCTTATCAGAAGATATTATGTCTTATATAGCGGAAAATTTTAAAAGAAATATAAGGGAGCTGGAAGGCGCTTTAAATAAGGTTATTATGCAGATGAATATATTAGGCGACAAAAAAATATCCTTAAATTCTGTCAAAAAAACCTTATCTTCCGAATCAGAGATGCCTAAAAAAATCATAAATATAAAACAAATACTTAAAATCGTTGCTAATTTCTATGATGTTGAAGAAAAACAACTTATTCAAAGAATAAGAAGGCAGGAAATAGTAAGACCAAGACAAATAGCTATGTTTTTATTAAGAAATGAATATAAAGCTTCTTTTCCGACTATAGGTAGTAAAATGGGGGGTAGGGACCACACAACCGTGATTCATGCTTGTGAAAAAATAAATAATGAATTAAAAACAAATAATATGTTGGCGGAAGAAATAAATTTAATAAAACAAAGATTATATACATAAAAATCATTAATTATTAATGATTTTTTAAACCTTAGAAGTGTTGATAAGTTGTGGGTAGAGTATTGAAAAAATTGTTTACTAACTTGTATATAACATCTTAATAAAAAAGTCTTATTTTTTATTAATAGCAAAAATTAACATCTTAATAAAATTATTAATACATTATACACAAAGTTATCAACTATTTATTTTAATCAAAAACTGTTTATTTAAAAGATTATTTTGATTTATCAACAAGAAAAAACTTACTTAATAGTAATAACTATATTATATATAAATATAATACTAACTATACATTATGAGTGAAAAAGAGAATAAATTAAAAATTATTTGTTTACAGGAAAATATTAAAAATGGTCTTAATATTTCTGAAAGAGTTTCTTGTAAAAATTCAAACCTGCCTATTTTAAATAATGCTTTAATAAAAACAGATAAAGGTTTTTTAAAAATATTATCAACTAATCTTGAAATAGGTGTTGAAGTTTTAATTCCTTGTAAGGTAAAACAACAAGGTAGTTCTATTATTCCAATAAGGTTAATTTTAAATCTTATAAACAATCTTCCAAACACAAAAATTCAAATAGAAGAATTTGAAAATAAACTTTTAATAAGCACAGATAATTTAAAAACAAGTATACCAATAATAAACAAAGAGGAATTTCCTATAATTCCAAAAATAAAAAAAGAATCAGATATTATTATTAATTCTCAAATATTTAAAAAAGCAATAGAACAAGTTTTAAATTCTGTCGCTTTATCTGATTTAAAACCTGAAATATCAGGAATTTTATTTGATTTTAAGAAAGATTCTTTAAATATTGTAGCAACAGATGTTTTTAGACTTTCGGAAAAAATAATTTTAAATAAAGATATAAAAAAAATAGAATATAATGAAAGTTTTATACTACCTTATAAAACAGCCCAAGAGTTGGTTAAAATAATAGATTCAAATAATGATATTATTTTAAATATAGAAGATAATCAAGTAGCTTTTTTATATGATAAAATAAATCTTATTTCAAAAATAATTGAAGGGGAATATCCAAATTATAAACAAATAATTCCAAAAGAAAGTAAGACAAAAATAATTTTAAATAAAGAAGAATTTTTATCTAAAATAAAAATTGCCAGTATATTTTCTTCAAACATTAATGATATTAAATTATTAATAGATGTTAAAAATCAAAATATTTTAATAAAATCAGAAGATAATATTAAAGGAGAGTTTAGTTCAGAAATTGATTTTAATAAATTAGAAGGAGAAGATATTAAAATAGTGTTTAATTGGAAGTATTTATTAGATGGGCTTTTAAATATAGAAGGAGAGGATATTGTTTTTGAATTATCAGGAAATTCATCTCCGGCTATGCTTAAATCTAAAGAATTTAACGATTATCTTTATATAATAATGCCAATTAAACAATAATTTATGTTTACTTCATTAAAAACCGTATTACCAAGTAAAATAAAAAATTTAGGTATAAAAAACCAGGTTGATGTTATTGATAATTGCAGGAAAATAGAAATTATTATAAATAAAAAAATAAATTCTGATTTTAAAATTAAAATTTCAGCGTATAAAGATAAATCAATTTTTATAAAAACAGAAAATTTTCAATTAGCTAATGAAGTAAAATTAATGGAACAGGTTATTAAAAAGGAACTTAAAAAAAACAATATAGAAATTAAAAATATAAAATATATAATCCAATAATTTATATATTAAATAAATTCAAATCCATATTTTAGTAATAATTTAAAAACACCTCATTTTGAGGTGTTTTTAAATTATTATTTTATTGTGTTTTTATTATCTTAACTGATGCTTGGTTTGAGTTTTGATATTTATCATAAACCCGCACACTTATAATATTATTTCCGTAGCTTGCATTAGATAAATCTATTTTTGTTTTATAAGGCGGATAAAAATCTGATGATAGATAAGAGTTGTTTAAAAAGAAACTAACCTCTTTTATTTTAAATTTAGATTCTATATTAAGTTCGATATCTATGTTTTTTGTAAAAGATTGATTAATTCCCGGTTTTATAATAGTTATTTTTGGTTTGTTTTCTTCTGTATGTATATCATCATATTCTTTCGGTGGTTTTTCATTAATGTATGAAAACCCAGGATTTTTTCTTATCCAAGAAATTAAACCCTCTTCCCAGTTATTGTATTGAGGATTATTTTTTTCCGGGTCTTCTGGAGGATTACCTAATATATCATTTCTATCTATGTAATGAAGTATATTATGAGTATTTCTGTATGATTTTTCTATAATCATACTTTCCGGAGTTAAGTCTGTAGCGAGTTTTCCGGATGCTTTATCTATTTTAACCGTGGTTCTATTCATATAACCGCCGTTTAAAATGCTTTTTTCTCTGATTATTTTTTCCGGACTGCTGAAATTGCCGAATATGGTTATTTTAGATAAATCATTAATAAATCTATTAAATATAGGGCCGGCTACAAGACTGCCCGCAGCACCATCTTTTAATGATGTATGATCGTTGTTTCCGACCCACACAGCAACAGAAACATTAGTTGTGTATCCAACAACCCAAGCGTCTTTAAATTCTTGTGTTGTGCCTGTTTTTGCCGCTACATCAATGTTCTTAAAATTAAGATAATTATTTACACCAAAAACAGGAGCTCTTAAAGAATTATCGGAAAGAATAGAGGTTATTGTTTTTGCGATATTCTCATCCAAAACTTTTACGGGTTCGCTTTTCCATTCTTCCAATACATTTCCTTTAGGACCTGTGATTTTAATTATTGACGCAAGAGGGTTTTTTATTCCGTTATTTGAAAAAACACTGTAAGCAGAAGCCATTTCTAAAGGTTTAACCTCCGCTCCTCCAAGAACCAAAGAAAGACCTATCCTGCTTCTGTCGTTTATTGTGTTTATACCCATATTCTTTACTAATTTTAAAACATCATCAATACCGGCTAAATACAAAGTTTTAACAGCGGGGACATTTAAAGATTGAGCTAATGCGCGCTTTAATGTTACCGGACCTCTAAATCTTCCATCATAATTTTGAGGTTTATAGCTTTTTTTTGGGTCTTTAAGAAGTGAAAATTCTGTTTCAACATCAAATAGCACGGTTTCTGGTGTAAATCCTTTTTCAAGAAGTTTTGCGTAAGCAAAAGGTTTAAAGGAAGATCCGGGTTGTCTTTTTGCGGTTGTTACATTAAAATTTCCTTCATTTTCAACATCAAAATAATTCAAAGACCCAACCATTGCAAGAACTTGTCCTGTTTTTGAATCAATAACAACCAATGCGGCGTTTGAGGCTTCGTATTTATCCAAAATATCAATACTTTCAGAAATTGTTTTTTCCGCTAATTTTTGGATATCATAATCTAAAGTAGTGTAAATTTTTAAACCGGCTCTTTGTAAATATTTATAACCATATTTATTTTCTAAATATTCTCGTATATAAGCTACAAAATGAGGAGCTTTAATGCTTTTTGATTCTTTAGAAAAATTTAAAACTTCATTTTTTGCAGAATCCAACTGTTCTTTTGTTATATAGCCAATATCGTACATTCTATTTAAAATATAATCTTTTCTTTCCAAAAGCCTGTCTTTGTGTTTGCCGTAAGGAGAGAATGTGCTTGGAGCTTTTGGCAGTGATGCAAGCAACGCAGACTCCGCTAAAGACAAATCAGATGCCGATTTATTAAAAAAAGTAATAGCGGCAGATTCAATGCCATAAGCGTTTGATCCGTAAGGTATCTGGTTTAGATAAAAAGTTAATATTTCATCTTTTGTGTATGATTTTTCAAGCTTCAAAGACAGTAAAGCCTCTTTTATTTTTCTTGTTAAGGTTTTTTCTGATGTTAAAAAAGAATTTTTAACAAGTTGTTGAGTGATGGTTGAGCCGCCTCGTATCTGTCCGGGATTTCTAATATCATCTATTAAGGCGCTTAAGATTGATTTAAAATCAATTCCTTTGTGCAGATAAAATTCATCGTCTTCCGCTGCAAGGGTTGCATCTTTTAAAAATTGATTTATTTTTTCAGACGAAACAATGGTTCTTTTTTCTTCTCCATAAATATTATATAAAAGAATTTTTCCGGTTCTGTCGTATATTTTTGTGGACTCAATTTTTTCATTGGTTGATATTGTGGTTGGGTCAGGGAGGTTTTTTGTTATATTAAAAAAAGCAACAAAAACAACAGGTATTGATATTATAAAGAACACTAAAAACACCTTAAATATAAATTTAAGGATAGATCTTTTCTTTTTTATTCTTTTGTATTTGTGATTACTTTTTTTTGGCATCTGTTTTTTTATTTATAACATATTTTTTAAAAAAATCAAGATTTGACATTTAAATAAAAATTGATAGAATTATTTTAAGAAATTATCATTTTAATAAAGAGTGTATTTGCATTCTTCCAAAATCTAAATTTAAAAATTTGATTTTGATTATTTTTTAAGTAAAAATTTATTAAAATTTTATGATAGAAGAAGAAAACAGTACAGAATTTTTTTTAGAAGATAACATAAACAAAGAAGAGGATTGGGACGACCTTGAAGACGAGACTTTAAGCGAGGTTGAATTCAATGAAGAAGAATTCTGATATTTTGTAAATAAAAAAATAAAAAAGACCATCGCATGTATTTATTTGTGGTGGTCTTTTTTATGACAGTAAAACTTCGCTTGTATTGGCTGCGCATATCGCAAGCGCGAGCGCATCTGCCGCATCATCAGGTTTTGGTATTTCAGAAAGGCCTAAAATAGTTTTTACCATCTCCTGAACCTGTCTTTTTTCAGCTCTTCCATAACAAGCAACAGCTTGTTTAACTTGAAGAGGTGTAAATTCCATTATTTTTAAGTTATGTTTCTGGCAGGTAAAAAGCAAAACACCTCTTGCTTGCGCAACCTTTATTATTGTTTTTTTATTTTTAAAAAAGAATAACTCTTCTATACTTACAAGGTCTGGTTTGTATTTTTCCAGTAAACAAGAAAGCTTTTCACTTATCTCAAAAAGTTTTTCAGAGGTTTTTTGTTTAGGCTCCACAACTATACATTCATGGTTGATGTGCTCCAGTTTTGAGCCGTCTTTTTTTATAACTCCTATTCCTATTAAAGTTTCTCCCGGATCAATTCCTAAGACTATCATTTTTTAATTTATAGTTTTTAATTTATAGTTTTTAGATATCGCTAAAATAACGTAAACTAAAAATAATAAATCGCAAACCACAAATAAATTGTATAAATTAAATATTTTTATTTTAACTTTTTATATTTATTAAAATATTCACTATACTTGTTTAGTGTAAAAGAAAATCCTGTATGAAGTGGTGTTGGTAAATCATCTAATGAGAACCAGCCTATCTCTTCAATTTTGTGAGGTTCGTTATTTGTTGCTTCATTTGGCTGAATTTTTACAAAAAATGGAATAGCAAGCCAATGTGTTTGTTTTCCTTTCCATTCTCTAAAAATAGAATGTATCGGCAGTTGTTCTTGTATTTCTCCATTACAGCCATATTCTTCAAAAATTTCTTTTAAAACATTCTCTTCCGGAGTTAGTCCAAAATCAAGTTTACCGGAACCGGGGTCCCACATCCTATGTTCGTCTCTGCAATTTTTAGTTCTTTTGTGTAATAAAAAATTACCGTTTCCATCATTACAATAAAACGGAGTCGTAATTCCTATATAATCAATTCCTATTTTCATGGTTATTAAAATTCTACATTAGAATAAATATTTTGAACATCGTCGTTTTCATCAATTATCTCAAAAAGTTTTTCTATTTTTTCTTTTGTTTTGTCGTCTTCTACTACTAACGGATTTTTTGCTATATAGTCAAATTCACTTTCTGTTATTTTAACACCTTTTTCTTCTAAGGATTTTGTAACTTTGAAAAGCTCCTCAGGTTTTGTAAGTATTATAATTTCTTCATCTTCTTCTTTAATATCTTCCGCTCCTGCGTCTATCGCTTCAAGTTCAAGACTTTCTATATTTATATCCTCGGTTTTTTCTATTGTTATTTTTCCAAATTTATCAAAAAGCCACATAACAGACCCTTCTTGAGCAAAAGTTCCACCGCTTTTTGAAAGAATATTTTTCAATTCTTGATTTGTTCTGTTCGTGTTGTTTGTGATGGTCTCTATTAAGATTGCGGACTTTCCTGGTCCATAACCCTCATATATTATCATCTCAAGTTTTTCATCAGAATCCGGTGACCCTTTTTTTACTGCTCTTTCAATATTGTCTTTTGGCATGTTGGCAGCTCTTGCTTTTGAGATAGCAGTTCTTAAAGAAGGATTCATTTCCGGGTCTGTGCCTTTTTCTCTTGCGGCAACGGTTATAACATTAGCAAGCTTCGTAAAGACATTAGATCTTTTTGCATCTGTTATCGCTTTTTTGTGTTTTATTGTTTTCCATTTGGAGTGTCCTGACATTATTTTAGTGGTTAGGTTATAGTTTATAGGTTTTAGATTCTCATCTATAATATATAACTCACGAATTATTTAACTACAAATTTAATACCAAGGTGTTGATATGCTTTTTCTGTTGCGGTTCTTCCTTGGGGCGTTCTTGCTAAAAAGCCAAGCTGTAAAAGATAAGGCTCATAAACATCTTCTATGGTTTCTGTTTCTTCAAGGGTTGAGGCGGCTAATGTTTTTAATCCTATAGGTCCGCCGTTGTATTTTATAATTATAGTCTCAAGAATTTTGATATCTGAAGGCTCAAGACCTATTGCGTCTATTTCCATTAGCTGGAGCGCCTCTTTTGCTAATTTTTCTGTTATCGCATCAGAGTTATTTACTTGAGAATAGTCTCGGGTTCTTTTTAGTATTCTGTTTGCAATCCTTGGTGTTGATCTTGAAACCTTGGAAATTAAAACAAGAGCCCCTTTGTCTATATTTACATTTAAAAGTGAAGCAGATCTTTTTAATATTTGTTGAATTTCTTCTTCAGAGTAAAAATCCAATTTGTGGGTTGCGCCAAACCGAGATCTTAAAGGAGAAGATATAGATCCTATTTTTGTTGTTGCCGCTATTATGGTGAATCTTGGCAGTTGAAGTTGAAGAGTTTTTGCAGAAGGTCCTTTTCCTATAATAATATCTAAAATATTATTTTCCATAGCAGGGTAGAGGATTTCTTCTATTGATCTATTTAGTCTGTGGACTTCATCTATAAACAAAACATCATTTTCTTGCAATCCCGTCAGTATGGAAGCTAAATCTCCTATTTTTTCTATGGCGGGACCCGAAGTTATTTTAACAGAAGAATTTGTTTTTTTGGCAATCAAATTAGCAAGTGTTGTTTTGCCAAGTCCCGCAGGACCATAAAGCAAAACATGATCAATGGGCTCTTCTCTTTTTTTTGCAGCCTCAATAAGAACCTTTAGGTTGTTTTTTGTTTTTTCTTGTCCGATATAATCTTCCCATTGTTTTGGCCGCAGTGCTAGGTCAAATACAATTTCTTTTTTCTGTTTTTCTTCAGGTGTTGACATTATTTTTTTATTCCTATATAATATTTGTTTAAGTGTGTATAGCTATTGACAGATTTTGTTTTGTGTGCTATGCTTGCATTAGATGATTAAAAATCCATTAATCTGTAGGTAATTAAGATAATTTATTATCTTAATTAGGAATGGCATTTAGATGGGTATTTTGGCTCCGGCTGGAATATACCTCTTGGCTGCTCTTTGCTCTAAACTCCCAAAGTCAGAGTGTTTACCTGCAGATTAATGGATTTTTTTGTTGAATTTTTTAAAATTCACTGCTAAGCAACATTCTAAATCAAGAAGTTGATTTTTATTTTGTAACTCTCTCAATTTCTTCCAAGGAAGTGATTCCACCAAGAACCTTCAATAATCCATCCTTTCTCATTTCTATCATACCATTTTTTATTGCTGTTTCAATTAAGCCGCTTTGAGTTGGATTAGATACGATTATTTCTTCTGTTTTTTGGTCAACTTTAAATATTTCAAAAATACCTATTCTTCCTTTGTAGCCTAAATTATTGCATTTACCGCATCCAACCGCTTTTGATATTTGGGTAGTCTCATTTATCTCCGGTTTTTCTATGTGTTTAGGCAGGGTGGACAACTCTTTTTTTATCATAGCCAATTCCTCTTTTGTCAGCGTTCTTTTTTCAGAACAAAAAGAGCAAAGTTTTCTTACCAATCTTTGAGCGATTATGGTATTTATGGCAGGAGCGATAATGTGAGGATTAAGTCCCATGTCTATAAGACGAAGTACGGCAGAAGGGGCGTTGTTTGTATGAAGAGTAGAAAAAACCAAATGACCGGTAAGCGCCGCATGAAGACTAATGTCAGCGGTTTCCGCATCTCTTATTTCACCAACCAAAATAATATCGGGATCTTGTCTTAAGATGGATTTTAATCCGGATGCAAAAGTATAGCCTTCGCTAGGTTCAACCTGACTTTGAGAAATTCCTTCGATTTGGTATTCAATAGGGTCTTCTATGGTGATGATCTTGATTTTCGGAGTGTTGATTTTTTTTAAAAATGAATATAGCGTTGTTGTTTTACCGGAGCCGGTAGGGCCGGTTGCTATTATAAGTCCGTTTGGTCTTTTAAGGCTTTCTTCAATAGTTTCAAAATCGTGTTTTAAAAATCCTAAATCTTTAATTGAAACGGAAAGTTTATCGGGATTAAGTATTCTAAGAACCATAGATTCTCCGTTTGGACCGGGAAGCACTGAGGTTCTTATTTCTATTGATTTTTTATCTGTGGATATGGTAAATCTTCCATCTTGAGGTGTTTGAGTGGTATTTATTTTTAATTCAGACAGTAGTTTTATTCTGCTTAGAAGGTGTCTGTATACAGCATCAGATATCTCAACCACTTCTTGGAGAATTCCGTCTATTCTGAACCTAACTCTTGCTTTATCTCCTTCGGGTTCAATGTGGACATCGGAGCTGTCTAAACTTAAAGACCCTGCGATAATAAGCTCCAAAACAACAGAAATGCTTTTATCTTGCACACTTTTAAATATTTTTATAAAATCCTCCACCTGCTTTATATTTTTCTGCAATTTCCATAAGTTTTCAGGAGTTATTTCAAGTTCTCTTGTTAAGTCATCTTCTTTTTTAGAAATAGATTCGTAAAAATCCCAGGCTTTTTTAATGCTTTGGGAAGATACTAAAAAAAGATCAATAGTAAACCCTCTTTTTTTTAAGCTTTCTATAACAGAAATAGTTTTTTCGTTATTAGGATTTTTAACGCAAACTTTTAAATCAAAATCGTGTTTGTCTATTATTGCTATTTCTGCATTTTTTGAAGTTTCTTTGTCTAAGATGGCAAGAGCATCCAAGTTAACGGTTTGAGTAAGTAAATTTACATAAGGCATGTTTAATTTCTGAGCTGTTCTTATCGTAAAATTCTCCTCTTCTTTTTTTCTGAGTTCTTCAAATTTTTTTAATTCTTCTTCCTCTTTTTTAAAGAATTTATCCGCCATATCTTTAGTTTTTTAAAATTAGTTTATTAAGTTTCTAATCAAAATTTGTATTTAATAATTTAATTATTTTGCTTTCTGCATTTTTTAAAGTATCTGATTTTACAGAAAATAAAATAAAATTCTTTTTATAAGAGCTGTTAAATATTTTAGAGAATTTATCCAAACTTTTTTTGTTATCGGATATGAAGATTCCCAAAATTCCAAAACTTTTTAGATTTTCTTTTGACGGCTCAATTAAAACAACAAGATTTTCTTCAGAAGGTGTCAGTAGTCTTGTTTCTATTATAGCAGAAATTAGTTCATTTGAAGATAGTTTTAATTTTTCAAATTCAAAATAAGGTATTTTGGAAAAAAGCTGATTTTTTTTCAAATAAGATATATTTTTAAGTATAATTTCCGCAATTTTTCTGTTTTGTATGATTTTGTCTTTGTAAAAGTGTTTTATAACAGGAGGGTAGTCGGCTGTTGCCTTTAAAAGATAAGACATTATTTTTAGCAATCTGCTGTCTTTTTGTCTATTTTGTTTTTTTGATTCAATAAAGGTTGAAGTAAATAAATTCGTTGCTATTTTTGAGTTCATTGCCGCTTTTATTTTATAAATAAGATCTAAGATGAAATCAGAATAAAATTCTTTATTTATAAATTCGATATCAATTTCTGAAAAAACATCAATATTTTTTTTATAAAAATTTTCAATTTGACTTTCTGACTCTGCTCCAAATACAAGTATTAAGTCATATGGAGAAGTTGAGAATTTTATAGAGATTGCCTCTTTTTTTAATTTTTCATTCTCAGGATCAAGATGAATTTTTATTTCATTTTCTGATTTTTCATATCGCAGCTCTTTTATTTTGTCATTTTCAGTATTTATTGAGATAAAAAAATCACCCCTGTCTTTTATTTCAGAAGAAAGATTTTTAGGGTATTTTAAAAAAGGATATTTTTTATAAGAATTATCCGAAATAACACTTACTTCTTTATCAAGAGCTTCTAAAGCCAAGCTAAATCCAAAAACAGCGGATAAAAGCTCCACTTTTGGATTTTCCGGGATTATTATAAGGATATTGCTATTTTTAAGTATTTTGTCTTCGGTGCTTTTCATGGTTTAAGGGTGCAAAATTTAAATAAAATAAATTTTGCACCCTTAAACTAACTTATTTAAAGTATTTAATCAACTATTGACTTTTTATTGATTTTATAGTATGCTATAAACAATTAAAGATTGCTCTTTTTGAATCAAAAAACACTATAGGAGGTGTAAAATGAAGATTCCCTTAAAAATTACTGTTCTTATATTTACTTTCGCCCTACAGGCTTGTTCATCGTATGGTTATAAGAGAGAGGTCCTTAAAATAGACCCAGCCTATAACAGGCTCGTCATTTTCAATAGTTCTCAGTATCGTTTTCAGGAAGATGGAATTCTCAATAGAAGCATTGATCCTGGTGAGACGGTACAGTTGAACATTCCATGTTATGGACGATTTGAAGGGCTTATGACAGCTTACAGAAAGATTGGGACTAAAAATGGTAAGGTGGTTTGGAAATATTACGGACAAAGGAGATATTCTGTTCGTATAGACGGTAAAAATTATGTCTACAACCGCAACAACAATCTCAGCGCAGACTTTTACAGGGAGTTTAGGCAAAGCGAGTTCTATCCGTCCAGAAGGGGTAGAGAGCATTTTGTCGCTCCAAGAAGATCTCTTTGTGAGCTAAATTCTTCCGTAAGGATTTTCTTTGGAAGATGAAGTGTTTTAGCCGGTCGCACGCAAATACATCTGCGTGCGATTTTTTTTATTTAGCTGTTTTTGGATTTGACTTTTTGTGTTTCTAATGTTAAATTATAAATAATTAAATGTTTAAGCTTAGCATGGCTTAAATTAAATGTTTAAAATCTCTCTAAAATATAAAAATATAATTAAATATAAAAAGTAAGCAAAAAACGTTTTAAAACGTTTGAAATTTTTATTGTTATCTATAGTTTCCATAAAATAAATCAGCACATTAAAAATGCGCTATTTGTTATGTAGCGGCTGTATTGCAGTAAAAACAGAATCTAAGGTTTGTGTTTTATTTGTAGTTTTAAATTTTTTAAATCAGCATAAAGCACAACAATAATTAAAATTTATGATAATTGAAAAAAAGAAAGGGTTTTTAGACCCTAAAAAAAAGAAAGAAAATAAAGAAAACAAAAAAATAGAAAATAAAAAAAGCGCAAACAGCGCCACATTTAAGCATTCGGCAAAAAAGCATAATAAAAAAGAGACAAAAGTTTCAAGGAAAAAGATGTCTATGGGATCAAGGTATGCAGTAAAATCAAGAAAAAGGATGATTCCCACAATAACTCACTTAAGAGATGACATTACTTTAGGCATAAAGCCAAGGAAAGTTTCAAAGGATCATGTCAGAGTTATTCCTATTGGCGGAGTAGAGGAGATAGGAAGAAATATGATAGCGGTTGAATATGGAAATGACATAATTATCATGGACGCGGGTTTAGAATTTCCAACAAGCGACCATCCCGGAGTTGATTATCTTATTCCTAATGTAAGTTATTTAAAAAAATATAAACATCTAATAAGAGCTATAGTTATCAGTCATGGTCATTTGGATCATGTCGGCGCCTTGCCTTATGTTATAGAAGATCTTGGAAATCCTCCGATTTATACAACAGGGTTCACCGCTGCTCTTATTAAGAAAAAACACTCAGAGTTTAAACATTTGCCGACTCCTAACATTATTCAAGTTAAAAAAGGAGATAGATTAAAAATCGGGAAAGAGGGAATGTTTTTCAGGTTTTTTGGGGTTGAGCATGCTATTCCGGACTCCATCGGTACTATTTTAGAAACTAAATTCGGAGACATAGTTTATCCGGGGGATTTTAAAGTTGCAAGAGACAAAGATAATAATCCTGTTGAGGTTGAAGAGTATGAAGAAATGGGCAAAAAAGGTGTTTTGCTTCTTATTTTAGAGAGTACCAATATAGAAAAAGAAGGATTTTCAGGAACCGATGAAGAGGTTGCGGAAGGACTTGAGTCTGTATACGAAAAAGCAAAAGGAAGGATTATCACAGCCACATTTTCTTCTCAAATAGAAAGAGTTGTTGATATTGTTAAAATATCAGAGAAATTAGGAAGAAAAGTAGCGGTTTTAGGATTCTCTTTAAAAACAAACCTTGAACTCGCAAAAGAATACAACATATTTGCTCCAAAAAAAGATACTTTAATAGACATTAAAGATGTTGATAAATATCCGCAAAATAAAGTAATGATAATTTGTACAGGAGGACAAGGAGAGGAAAATTCCGCTTTGGTGAGAATTGTCAACAAAAGAGACAGAAATATAAAAATTCAAAAAGACGACACAGTTGTTCTTTCTTCTTCTATTGTTCCTGGGAATGAGAGACCTGTACAATATTTAAAAGATAATTTAGCAAGACAGGGTGCAAAAGTAATTCATTACAAAATGGCAACTGTTCATGCCAGCGGGCACGCTTACAGAGAAGAAGTGGCTGTTTTGCATAAACTTGTTAAGCCCAAATTCTTTATACCTGTTCACGGTTTTTATTTTAATTTAGTAAGACACAAAGAACTTGCTATGGAGCTTGGCATGCCGGAAAAAAACATTGCCGTGCCGTTTTGCAACGGAACTATAATAAATCTTAATGATCAAAAAATAGAACAAATAAAAGATTCTATTCCCGCAAATTTTGTAACTGTTGACGGACTCGGTGTCGGGGATGTAAAAGAGGTTGTTCTGCGAGACAGAAATATTCTTGCGCAAGACGGAATTTTTGTTGTGTTTGCCGTAGTGGATGAAACAACAGGAAGAGTAAAGACGTCTCCGGATATAATTTCAAGAGGATTTATTTATCTAAGGGAATCTCAAGAGCTTCTTCATGAAGTTAGAAGAATAATAAGATCTACAATTGAGGCAAATACAAAAATTCACCCCATAGATGTAGGATTTATAACTGAAGAGGTGAGAGAAGAAGTAGGAAAATTTTTGTTTCAACACACAAAAAGAAGACCGATGGTCTTACCTGTTATCGTTAGGGTTTAAAAAACAAAACTTGTTTTTTTTAAAAAATATGGTAATTTACAATTATTGTTCTTTAACATTTTAATACAACTGAGGAGAAGATTATGAGTGCGGTAGTCAATAAAGGAAATAGATATGTAGATATTTCTGTTAGTAATAATGAAGAAATTATTAAAAATCCTGATTTGGAGAGTCATAATATTTCGTACTGGGTAACTTTTATTTACATTATTTTTGTTACTTTTGAAACTTTTTTAAGGAAATTTTTGCCTGCTGTAAAAAAAGATAATAAGGATGGAATTTTTAAAAATATTATTAGAATTACAGATCTTAAATTTAACTCTATTCTCTTTGATAAGCTAAGCGATTCTTTGATGTTTCTAAGAAAGAATAAAGCTTCTTATGCTGCTTTGGACTTGGTTTATCATTGGAAATTCGGGGCAAATATTAAGAACAAAAAAAGAGGTTTAAAAAAATTAATAGAAGACATAGCATTCAATTGTAAGGTGAGTATAGGTGTTCGTAATAGATTTGAAATTGTTAAATTTAGCTTACTCGAGAGTGTATTGATAAAAAAAAGAAAAAGAATAATATCAATCGCGGCTGGCTCTGGTGAGGCTGTAATCTTAGCTATAGCAAAAGCTAAAAAACAAGGTTACCATGTTGATGCTCTTTTTATAGATATGGATGAAAATGCTCTTTTTTATGCAAAAAATTTAGCAGAAAAATTTGAAGTTTCGAAAAATGTTACATTTTTACACAAGTCTATTTCAGATTCTTTCAGAGATATAATTTTATTTAAGCCCGATTTAATTGAAATGACAGGGATTATTGATTATTTCTCAGATGAAAATTTGAAAAAATTTTTAAAGTTTATTTGCAGGCAAAATGCTGATGTTTTAACCAGTAATGTAACAAAAAGACCAGGATTTATTAGTTTTGCCGAGAAGATGTTTTTAACAATAACGATAGACTGGCCAATGTTCTACAGGACAAGAGAAACATTGAGTCGTATTTTTGAAGAAGTTGGTTTTGATGCTAAATTTATCACAGAGCCAATGGGTATGTACACTGTTGTTTCTTGTGTTAAGAAATAGATAATCTTAAGGAGAAGTGATATAATAATATCACTTCTTTTTTTTGTACTAAAATAATTGTAATTATGATAACCTACTATTCAATATCAGCTGCAATAAATATAATAATTAGTGTTGTTCTTGCTGTTGTGGTGTTTTGGAGCGGAAATACAAAAATAAACAGATCTTTTGTATATTTTTCACTTAGTGTTGCTTTATGGAGCGTGGGTTATTTTTTTTGGCAGATATCTTCATATCAACAAGAGGCTTTATTCTGGACCCGTTTTCTTATGATGGGGGCAATTTTAATACCAGCTACTTATGCCCATTTTGTTTTCTCTTTTCTTAATATCTATGAGAAAAAGAAAAAGATTCTTTTTGTAAGTTATGTTGTAACTGTATTTTTTGAAGTCTTTGTTTTTAGTAATTTGATTGTAAAAAATGTAAGCCCAATATTAGGGTTTGATTTTTGGCCTGTTCCAGGATATTTATTTCATCCATTTTTATTTTTATGGATAATTTACACTGCGTATGTAACTTATATTCTTTTTAAAAAATATTTATTATATGTAAATTCAGAAAAAACACAAATAAAATATTTGTTATTAGGTTTATCCATGGGGTTTTTAGGGGGTGCCACAAATTATTTTTTATGGTACAACATACCAATTCCTCCTGTGGGAAATGCCTTTGTGGCTCTTTATGTCATATTTATATTTTACGCGATAGTAAAACACAGTCTTTTTGATATTAAGGTAATAATAGCTGAAGCTCTTGTTTTTTCATTGTGGATTATTTTATCTGTAAAACTAATTTTTTTAAAATCATTATCCGACATATTAATAGAGTCGGCAGTTTTAATTTTATTTATATTTTTCGGGGTTCTTTTAATAAGAAGTGTATCAAGAGAAGTTAAAAGAAGGGAAGAAACAGAAAAATTAGTAAATGAATTAAAAAAGGCTAATGAGAAATTAAAACAGGTAGATGAACAAAAATCTGAATTTATATCAATAGCATCTCATCAGCTGAGAACACCCTTAACAGCCATTAAGGGCTATACTTCAATGCTTATTGAAGGAACTTATGGCGAGGTGTCTGATAAGGCAAAAGGTATTGTCAGTAAGATATTTCAATCAAGTCAGCGTTTGGTGTATATTGTAAATGATATGCTCGATGTTTCTCGAATAGAAGAAGGAAGATTAAAGTATACTTTTGAGGATGTTAAGATTAATAATTTGGTAAAAGATGTAATTGGAGAGCTTAAAGTGAATGCTGATTTTAAAAAATTAAAATTTAATTTTAGTGCGGATTCTGAGAGTTTAGATGTTGTTATAAGCGCTGATTATGGAAAAATCAGACAAGCTATAATAAATATTATAGACAATTCAATTAAATATACCGAAGAGGGGTTTGTTTCGGTATCTCTTGAGATATCCAAAAATAAAAATAGTTTGATATTGAATATCAAGGACTCAGGTATAGGAATGACAAAAAATCAGTTAAAAACTATTTTTGAAAAATTTAAAAGATCAAAAAATGCCATAAAGATGCATACAGAAGGTTCCGGACTGGGGCTTTATGTTGCAAAAGAAATGATAAAAAGTAACAAAGGTGTTATTTGGGCAACATCAGACGGTTTAGGAAAAGGTTCACAGTTTTATATAGAATTTCCAATTAAAAAAGAAAAGTAATAAATTGATATGAGCATTACTATTACAAAAAATGCTGAAGAAACAAAAAAATTTGCCTCTGACTTGGCAAAAGATTTATTAAATAAACCAAATAAAGAAAAAAATGCGGTTGTTTTGGCTTTAGAGGGAGTTTTAGGAGCGGGGAAAACAACTTTTACTCAAGGATTTGCTGAAGGCTTGGATATGAAAGAGGATATAACAAGTCCAACTTTTGTAATTTTAAAAGAGTATAAAATAAAAGCAAAAAGTAAAAAGTCAAAAGTAAAAAGTCACGACAAATCACTCGAAAGGTTTTATCATATAGATTGTTACCGCTTAAAAGACGAAAGTGACTTGGACAGTATCGGGTTTTTTGAGATTTTAAAAGATCCAAAAAATATTATTTTAATAGAATGGGCGGGGAAAATAAAAAAAGCGTTGCCTAAAAAATACACAAGCATAAAATTTTATTATATTTCAGAAAATAAAAGAAAAATATCAATAAATCTGAATTGACTTTTGTTTTTGCTGTTGTTAGTATAAAAATATGAATAAATTAAAGCTGAAAATAAAACAAAAATCCAGTAATTTAGTTGTGGAAATGGATGCTGGCAGGTTTGAAAAATTAGCTGCCAGTTTTGGTATGTTTAATCCGGATTTTTTAAAAAGCGTCAAAAGAGCAGAGTCTGATTATAAAAAAGGACGTGTAAAAAAAATAAAGTCTTTAAAAGAACTCACAAAAAAATAATTTTATGATAGAGATTCTTATAGCGGAGGAGTTTGAAAAATTGTATATAAAACTTCCAATATCCATACAAAAAAAAGCTATAAAACAACAGGAATTGTTCTTAATAAATCCATTTTACACGTCTCTTAATACAGAAAAACTTGAACCCAAAGGAAAACAACTTTGGAGTTTTCGTATTAATAAAACCTATAGAATTGTTTTTCGTTTTGTTGATGGCAATAAAGTGCTTTCTCTTACAGTTGGTATGCATGATTGGATATATAAAATAGTCGGAAAATTTTAAAACTAAAAACAGCTAAATGAAAAAAGAAAAATTAGTTATTATAGATTCAAATGCGTTGGTGCATAGGGCTTTCCATGCATTACCTCCTTTAAGCTCTCAAAAAGGAGAACTTACCAATGCAGTTTATGGTTTTACCAGTACGCTGATTAAAGTTATAAAAGAGATGAATCCGGACTATATGGTTGCATGTTTTGATCTTCCTGAGCCCACTTTCAGGCATAGGGAGTTTGAAGAATATAAGGCGCATAGACAAAAGACTCCGGAAGATTTAATTCCTCAGTTTAATAAGGTTAAAGAGGTTGTTCGCGCTTTTGATATTCCTATTTTTGAGAAGTCCGGTTTTGAAGCAGATGATCTTTTGGGGACAATAACAACTATTGTTAAAAAACAAAATCCAAATATTCAGAGTATAATTTTAACGGGAGATTTAGACACGCTTCAATTGGTTAATGACAGTACGGTTGTTTATACTCTAAAAAAAGGAATAACAGACACGGTTATTTATGATAAAAAGGCGATTTTTGAAAGATATGGACTCAAGCCTAACCAAATGACAGATTACAAAGGGTTGGTGGGGGATCCATCAGACAATATTCCCGGAGTTCCTGGGGTGGGAGCAAAAACAGCAAGCAAACTCCTTTTGGAATATAAAACATTAGAGGGGGTTTATGAGAACATCGCTTTGCTTCCGGAAAGAAATAGAAAGAAGTTGGAGGAATATAAAGATCAGGCCTTTTTCTCAAAAAAATTAGCCACTATAAAAAAAGATGTTGATATTGATTTTAGTCTTTCAGATGCAAAGTTTGGAAACTATGATATGGACAAGGTAAAAAAGCTTTTTTTAGAGCTTAATTTTTTTACTTTGGCGTCAAGACTAAATTCAAAAGAAACAGAGAAAAAAAAACAAAAAGAATTAGAAAAAATAAAAATAGAGAATTTTAAAACAGAAGATTTAGAAAAAATAAAAAAAGCGGACCACATCGCAATATCTTTTTTAAATGAAAAAATTTTAATTTGTTTTTCGGATAAATATTTTATTTCAGCTGAGCAGGAAGATATAAAAAATATTTTGGAGGATGAAAGTATAAAAAAAGTTGGTTTTAATCTTAAAAATACAATAAAAAAATTAAAAGAAAAAAATATAAATTTAAAAGGTGAGTATTTTGATGTTCAAATAGCAAGTTACCTCCTTGCGCCAGGGCTTAGAAGCTATGATCTTAAAAAAGTGATTTTTGAGCAGCTCGGAGATGATTTATCAGCAGATGAGGTTAAAGACAAAGAGGCGTATTTTTGTTTTTTAGTAAAAAATAAATTAGAAGAAAGACTTAAGCAAAACGATATTTTAAATATTTTCTTTGATATTGAAATGCCCCTTGTTCATATTTTAGCAAATATGGAGATTGCGGGTATTGGTGTAAATTCTGAAAAGCTAAAAGATTTATCCAATGAGCTTGAAAAAAAATTAAATAATTTGAAAAAAGATATATACAAATTTGCAGGCAAAGAATTTAACATTAATTCTCCGTCGCAGCTGGGTCCAATATTGTTTGAGGACCTAAAAATTCAAGAAGACGCTAAAGTTAAAAAAACAAAAACAGGAGCTTATTCTACAAATGAAAGTGAGCTTGAAAAATTCAGAAAAAATCATAAAATAATAAAAGAGATTTTAGAATACAGAGAATTGTTTAAATTAAAAACCACTTATTCAGATGCGTTGCCAAAGCTTATAAATAAAAAAACAAAAAAGATTCACACAACTTTCAATCAAACAGGAACAGCAACAGGCAGGCTTTCGTCTTCCGATCCAAATATGCAAAATATTCCTCAGGCAGGAGAATTTTCTTCTAAAATAAGAGAGGCTTTTGTAGCTGAAAAAAACTATAGTTTTGTTGCTTATGATTATTCTCAAATTGAATTAAGAATAATAGCCCATCTTTCAGGAGATGAAAAAATGATTAAGATTTTTAAATCTGGAGGCGACATTCATACAGCAACCGCAATGGAAATAAATAAAGTTTCTGAAGATGATGTTACAAAAAAAATGAGAAAAATGGCAAAAGTTTTGAATTTTGGAATCTTATTTGGTATGAGTGTTAAAGGTTTTTCAAACGCCGCTGAAGTTGATATGGATACGGCAAAAAAGTTTATGGAGGGTTATTTTGTTAATTTTCCAAAAGTTGCCGAATTTATTGATAAGACTGTAAAATATGCAAAACAATATGGATATGTAAAAACAGAGCTTGGCAGAAAGCGCTGGCTCCCGGACTTAAAAAGTCCAAATTGGATTTTAAGAAATTCAGCGGAAAGAATGGCTCAAAATATGCCCGTTCAAGGATTTGAGGCTGACATATTAAAGCTCGCTATGATAAATGTAGATAAAAAATTTCTAAAAAATGAAAAAGATAATATAAGAATGATTATTCAGGTGCATGACGAATTAGTTTTTGAAATAAAAGATGATATAATCAAAGATGTAAAAGAGGAAATTAAATTAATTTTGGAGGATGTTTATCGCTTAAAAGTTCCTCTTACAGTTTCTGTTTTTGCCGGCAAAGATTGGGGTAATATGGAAAAAATATAAATTAAAAAAATAGATTAAATGGAAGATAAAAAACAAAAAGAATTAAATAAGAAATTTTACTCTGTTTTATGGCGCAATCTTTCAGTCGTGTTGATTTTGGTTGTTATTTCCTTAGTTTTTTGGATATTTGCCTTTTTAAATAATATAGAAGAGAAGGTTTTATTTTTACTTGGATCGGGAGTCGTTGTATTTTTGGTAATGACAATTCTTATTATAAAAAACAGTATGGTTGTTGTCAGGCTTTTGAGAAAAATGGAAAATGAAAAAAAACAGACAGAGATAATAGTTTCAAACCTTATTAATGGAGTAATTCAATATGACGCTAATTTTAAAATTCTCTTGATAAATCCTATGGCAGAAGAGATTTTAGGCGTTAAAAAAGATGATATTTTAAGAAAAAAAATCACCTCAGACACTTTAAAAGAAGATCCAAAATACGAATCTTTGGTAAAAGTTTTATACCCCGCTCTTGCAGAAGACTCCAATAAGATTTTAACAAAAGGAAATAAGCAAAAAATATTGGAAATGAAAATTTCAAAACCGAGAGAAACCGATATTCAGATTACAACTATTCCGCTCTCCAATGAGTCCGGAGATGCAGGAGGATATCTAAAAATAATAAGAGATGTTTCAAGAGAAAAAGCAATATCAAAAACAAAATCAGAATTTATTTCAATAGCGGCTCATCAACTGAGAACCCCGCTTTCTGCCATTAAGTGGATTTTTAAAATGCTTATTGATGGAGATGTCGGAGAGCTTTCAAAAGATCAAAAAGATTTTTTGCAAAAAGGATATGATTCAAATGAAAGAATTATCCAGCTTGTCAGTGATATGTTAAATGTTGCAAGAATAGAAGAAGGCAGGTTTGGGTATGAATTTTATTTCGTAGACATGGAAGGATTAATAAGAAAAAGCATAGCCGGATTTGAGTTGAAAGCGGAGGAAAAGAAGATAGAAGTAACTTTTATTGATTTAAAAGAAAAAATTAATCCTATTAAAATTGATCCTGCGAAAATAGAGCTTGTTTTACAAAACCTTATAGATAATGCTTTAAAATATACTCCAAATGGAGGAAAGATTTTTATTAAATTAGAAAAGATAAATGATGACTTTATTGAAGTGAGTGTTAGAGATACGGGAGTCGGAGTGCCGGAAGATCAAAAAAACAGATTATTTTCTAAGTTTTTCAGAGGCTCAAATGTTATAAAAATGGAAACCGAAGGAACAGGTCTTGGATTATTTATAGTAAGAAATATTATTCAAAGACACGGAGGGAAAATTTGGGTGGAAACAAAAGATGAGGAGGGGACAACATTTTTATTTACACTTCCAATAAAAGAATCTCAAATACCGGAAGAAGAAAACAGTAAAAAAGATGATATTAATTTATAAAAACTTAAGAATATGAAAAAAGAAAAAAAAGTAACTTTGAAAGTTAAAAAATCTGTAAAAAAAACAACATCTAAAAAAGCTGTTAAAAAAACAAAAAAAATAACCAAAGATATGACTATTTCAGATGTGGTTAAAAAATATCCTCAAACAATGGAAGTATTTTTTAACTATGAACTCCATTGTGTTGGATGTTTTGCGGCTGAATTTGAAACTATAGAGATGGGGGCTGAGGTGCATGGTATTAATGTGGAGCATCTTTTATATGATTTAAATAAAAAGATTTAAACTGTAAATTAGTATGAATATACTGGAGATTAAAAACCTATCCGTTAAATATGACAAAATACAAATTTTAAAAAACATATCCTTTTCTTTAAAAGAAGGCAAGACACTTGCCCTGCTTGGTCCAAATGGAGCAGGCAAGTCCACATTATTTAAGGCTATCTTGGGTCTTGTAGATTATGAAGGGGAAATTATTTGGAATAAAAAACCAAAAATAGGATTTGTTCCACAAAGATTTGATTTTGATAAAGGCGTTCCAATGACCGTTAAGGAGTTTATATTATTGCATGCAAATTCAAATTGGAATTTTTGGGCGCCTTCAAAAGAGATATTAAAAAATATTAAAAAACACTTGAAATATCTTAATGCGGAAAAATTAATAAACAAAAAGATAGGCGAGTTATCATCCGGTCAATTTCAAAGAATTTTAATAGCAAGAGCTCTTTTTGGAAAGCCAAATGTGCTTCTTTTTGATGAGCCTACGGCAGATATTGATGTTGAGGGTGAAATGACTATATATCCTCTCATTAGAGATTTATCAAAAAAACTTTCTTTTACTCCGATAGTTATATCGCATGACTTGAATATAGTTTATGAGTTTGCGGATAATGTTATATGTTTAAATAAAAAAATGATGTGTTCCGGCGCGCCAAAATCTGTTTTGACACAAGACCAGTTAAATGAACTTTATGGAGAAGGTGTTGGGTTTTATGTGCATCATAATCATCATAAGTAATGAAATTTTAAATAAAGTATGGATATAAGTGTAATCATAGTCAGTTTAATAGTTGGTGTGGCAGCGTCAATCTTGGGGGTTTTCATTATTTTAAGAAGACTTGCTTTAGTATCTGATGTTTTATCTCACGTTGCTTTGCCCGGTATGGCTTTGTCTTTGTTTTTTGGCATTAATGTATTTTTTGGTGCATTTGCGGCGTTGATATTTGCCGTTCTTGGGATATATTTTTTAGAAAATAAATCAAAAATCTCTCTTGAAGCAATTGTCGGCATTATGTTTACAACGTCTTTGGCTTTGGGTATGATTTTTTTCCCTGACAAAGAGCAATTGATAGACGGACTTTTTGGAAATATAAACAGCATAACAACAGAAGATGTTTTTTTAACTTACATCTTGGGTGGATTTATTATTTTAATAACTTTAGTATTTTTTAGGAATTTTGCTCACACAACTTTTTCAAAAGAATTAGCTCAAAGCGAAGGTTTTTCGGTGAAGAAAATCAATTTGATATTTTTGGTGCTACTTGCTGCTGTTATAGCATTAGGAGTAAAGGTTGTCGGAACTTTACTGATAGGGGCATTGACCATATTACCTGTCTCAATAGCAAAAAATTTATCCGGGAGCTTAAAATCAATGACCGTACTCTCTGTTTTTTTTGGTGTATTTATTGTCATTTTAGGAATCTTGGCTTCTTTATTCTTCAGCATCCCGCTTGGAGCCGCAATTATTTTATCAGGCAGTATATTATTTATTCTTTCTTTATTTAAATAAAAATGTTTTTAAAAGGATGGCTACCCGTTTTTTTATGGGCGGGATTAATATTTTATCTATCTTCTGTGCCAAATTTAGAAAGTGGTTTTGAAGCTGATTTTTTTCTAAGAAAAGCCGCTCATATCTTTGAGTATGCTGTTTTGGTAATTTTGCTGTTTAATGCGTTTTTCAGAAGTTTTGAAAAAAAACAAAAACAACCGAGTTTTAAAACCGTTGTTTTTTATGTTTTTTTAATATCTTTTTTATATGCTGTATCAGATGAGTTTCATCAAACTTTTGTTTTTGGAAGAAGCGGAAATATAAAAGATGTACTTATAGATTCCGTGGGTATTATTTTGGGAATTATAGTTTTTTTAGTAAGCGTAAAATCTAAAAATCGCCATTTAAAATAAATGGCGATTTTTTATAGAATTTTTATTTTGTTGCTTTCTCTACTATTTTAGAAAATATTTCCGGATGTTCTTGTCCAATCTCAGAAAGCATTTTTCTGTTGATTTTTATGTTGTTTTTATTCAAATCTCCAATAAGCTTGCTGTAAGTTGTTCCGTTTGTTCTTGCTGCTGCATTTACCTGAATATTCCAAAGTCTTCTGAAATCCCCTTTTTTCTTCCTTCTGTGGGCAAACATATAAGACCAAGCGTGTAAAACCGCTTCTTTCATTTTTCCATACTTGGAATTTCTTCCCCACTTGTAACCTTTGGTGTATTTTCTTAGGTTTTTCCTTCTTTTATTTGCTATAACTCCTCTTTTTACTCTCGGCATAGTTTTAAAATTTTCTTATTAATTAAATTAAGCTAATCTTTTCATTAATTTCTTAATATCTCTTTTGTGAACATTTTGTGTTGTGTGTTTTTTTCTCGTTTCATTTCCAGTTGCTCTTGCATTAAAATGATTTTGACTTGCAGCTCTTCTTACCATTTTTTTATTTTTGGTAATACGCATTCTCTTTGTTATTGATTTATTTGTTTTTATTTTTCCCATCTGTTTATTTTTATTTTGATATTATCATTGAAAACCCGCTTGGCAAGCTTCTCATTGGTTGGTCTATTTTGTATTCAATAGAGATTAAGTCTATAAACTTTTTGAATTTTTCTTTCGCAAATTCTTTATTAGCTCGTTGCCTTCCTTTTAAAAATATTTCAACTTTTACTTTATCTCCTTCTTCTAAAAATTTTTCAAGCTTTTTAATTTTTATCATAGAGTCATGTTCGGATATTGAAAGACCTACTTTTACAATTTTCAACTCAGATGATTTTTGCTTTGCTTTCCTCTCTTTTTTTGCTTTTTCCTGCTGGTAAAGATGTTTCCCCATATCTATTATTTTTGCAACGGGGGGTTTGGCATCTTTTGATATTTCTACAAGATCAAGCCCTGCTTGCCTTGCCATTTGAAGCGCTTTCTGCGTGTCTACAACACCGACATTCTCTCCTTTTTCGTTTATAAGCCTTACTTCAGGAATTCTAATCTGCTCGTTTGACCTTGGTTTTATTTGCCTTGGTGTAAATTTTCTAAATGGTCTTCTGATATTTTTTATAAGATTAAGAATGAAAATCAATAAGGTGTATTATCAAGATAAAACACTCATTTTGTTTTCTAAATTCTTAATTCTAAATTCTTAATTCTAAAATCTACCGAAGGTGGATTTTTTGGTGGAGATGGCGAGAGTTGAACTCGCATCCAAAAAGTTTTTAAAAACACTTCTACAAACATAGCTTATTTTATATGAATTTTAGAATTTTTAATCTATAAAATAAGCAAAATGATTAAAAATTCCTATCCGCTGATCCTTTGCAACATATTGCGGAAAATACATTGCGCATTTCGATGGATATAACACCTAAGCTCCACTTATCGAAAATCAGTGGGTCAGATGGCAAAAGTTAAACTCTTGCGAAAGCTAAAGATGGAGCAAATGCACTTGCAAGTGCCGCCTTTGCTTTTGAAAATAAGTTTGCACTTATTGTTTTGCTTCAGATTTACGAGTTAAAGCAGCTCGGTTTGCATATTTTTAAAGAGTCTTTTTGTCGAAGCCCGACATCCCCATTTGTTTTGTCAGGGCTAATCTTAGAAGTATAAAAGGTGTTTTTACCGCCTTTGTTCTTTTAAGATTCGTTCTGCTTGGCGCTTAAATTCCATTTTTTTTATTTTTTCGCGCTTTTCAAATTTCTTTTTAGACTTAACTAAAGCAAATTCAAGCTTTATTAAACGTCCCTTAGTATATACAGAAATAGGTACTAATGTCAAGCCTTTTTCAGCTGTTTTACCTATTAAATACTGAATTTCTTTTTTTTTCAAGAGTAATTTTCTGGGTTTTTTTGAATCGTAGTTTTTTGGCGTATTTTTCGGCTGATAAGAAGAAATATCTGCGTTTACCAGAAAGGCTTCCTCGTTTCTTAAGGCTACATAGGATCCGCGCATGTTTATAAGTCCATTTTTTGCGGATTTTACCTCAAAACCGCGCAACGAAATACCGGCCTCAAATTTATCCAACACCTCATAATCAAATAATGCTTTTTTGTTTTCCGCTAATTTTGGCATAACACTTATTATTATAAATTTATGATATATTATGCTTGCTTATTTTACAAATTTAAATCTCTTTTATTTTTTTCTAATTTGTGTATTCTTAAAGAAGGTGCGCTTTAGGTTTTTTTTATTCCTTAAATAAAGGAGGATTTAAATCATGAAATTTGGACGTTTTTTCTTTTTTGCCTTATTTTTTAGCTTAATATCAGGATGTGCCTCAGAGAGTTCATTAAAAAATAAAATATCTGAAAAATCAGATTTTTATATAAGTATATACAAAGAATATAAAAAAGGTTCTTTTTCTTCAAAATTTGAATTAGTTGAAAAGTCTATGAAGGGCTCTGTTATTTTAGATAATACTCATGTGATATATATCCCTGATAAAAATTTTCAAGATGGTGAGGATTATTTTGTTGTAAAAATTTCAAAGAAAGAAGCAGTCTATATAACTGTGACAATAAAAAAAAGCGGGGAAAAAAATGTGAAAATTTTTTATTTTGGTATTTAATACAAAGGACTCAAGATAATTCTTGAGTCCTCTTTTCTTTTTTCAGTTATTTAGGTATCCTTATCAATATGAATATAAAAAAAGATATTAGAAACTCTGTGCTTGAAGCGGTAAAAAACCTTCAAAAAAGGGGTATTTTTGATGTTTTGAAAATTGATGATTTTGAGATAGAAAGACCGGAAAAGAGCTCCTTTGGTGATTATTCTGTAAACATTGCGTTAAAGTCATCCAAGATTTTAAAAAAATCTCCCCAAGAAATAGCAGAAAATATAAAAAATGAACTTAAGGATAATAAAATTTTAAAAAAAGTGGAAATAGCAGGTCCGGGATTTTTAAATTTTTTTTTGAAAGACGAAGTTTTTGTTTTAAATACGGAAAATATTTTAAAAGAGAAAGAAAATTATGGAAAAAATAATCTTTTAAAAGATGAAAAAATTACAATTGAGTATACGGATCCAAATCCATTTAAAGTTTTTCATATAGGACACTTAATGTCCAATTCAATAGGTGAGTCTATTTCCAGAATTTTAGAATTTAGCGGAGCTAAAGTAAAAAGAGTTTGTTATCAAGGTGATGTTGGGCTTCATGTTGCAAAGGCGATTTATGGAATGAAGATTTTAGAAAAAGAAGAGAATTTTCCTAAAGAGGACGATTCATTGAATGATAAGATTAACTTTATGGCCAAAGCCTACGCTATGGGGTCGTCCGATTATGAAAATGATGCTCACAAAAATGAAATAAATAATTTAAATAAGATTATTTATGAAGAAAGCGATAATGAGGTGAATAAGTTGTATAAATGGGGAAAGAAGTTGAGCCTTAAGCATTTTGAAGAAATTTATAAAAAACTTGGAACAAAATTTGATGACTATTTTTTTGAAAGCGAAACAGGAAAGTTAGGAAAAAAAATAGTTGAGGAGGGGTTAAAAGACGGCATATTCAAAAAAAGCAACAATGCTGTTGTTTTTGAGGGTGAAAAACATGGCTTACATACAAGGGTTTTTATAAATTCGGAAGGACTGCCAACGTATGAGGCAAAAGAGCTCGGGTTGGCAAAAATAAAATATGATAAAACAAAATATGACAAATCGATTATTGTAACAGGAAATGAAGTGGCGGAATATTTTAAAGTTGTCTTAAAAGCTATGGGGTTGATTTTTCCTGAACTTTTAGAAAAAACAGAGCACATACCGCACGGAATGCTGCGTTTACCAACGGGAAAAATGTCATCTCGCACCGGAGATGTTGTCTCTGCAGAAGATTTAATTTCTGATGTGGCAGGCGGTATTTCTATTAAAATGAAAGAAAATAATATTGTAAGCAGTGATGAGAAAGAAAAAATTATTCAAAAAATTTCAATTGCCGCTATAAAATATTCAATTTTAAAACAAAAAACAGGAAAGGATATTGTTTTTGATATTAATAAATCTATTTCTTTTGAGGGAGGGTCGGGTCCTTACTTGCAATATGCTTATGTAAGAACCAAGTCGTTGCTCAAAAAAGCGGAAGAAAAAAATATTAAAATTTCTACAAAAAATATATATGATGAAGTTGGTGAGTTGGAAAAAGTTTTGCAAAGATTTCCGGAAATTGTACAATTAGCATCTTTTGAAAGAGCGCCGCATTATATAGTTACATATCTTCTCAATTTATCCCAAACTTTTAACAGCTACTATGCAAAAAATAAAATAATTTCAGATTCCAAAGAGGACTCTTATAGGTTGGCTTTAACACAAGCTGTATCTGTTGTTTTAAAAAACGGTCTTTTTATATTGGGCATTTCCGTTCCGGAAAAGATGTAGTCTGAGGGTTTAATACTTTTTATTAAATTGATTTTTTAGCTGTTTTTAGATAAGATGTTTTTATTAAATTGAAAATAAAATAAATATTTAATTTTAATGGACAAGAAAAATAACAAATCAAAAATAGCTCAAATGGAGGAGGATGTTTTGAGGTTTTGGAAAGACACAGATACATTCAGTAAGAGTTTAAAAAAAACAAAAAAAGGGAAACCTTTTGTTTTTTATGAAGGACCTCCAACAGCAAATGGAAGGCCGGGAATTCATCATGTTATTGCAAGGTGTTTTAAAGATATTTTTTTAAGGTACAAGTCAATGAACGGATTTTATGTTGAGAGAAAGGCAGGTTGGGACACTCATGGGCTTCCTGTTGAACTTGAGGTTGAAAAAAGACTTGGTATAAAGTCAAAACCGGAAATTGAAAAGTACGGAATAGAAAAATTTAATAAAGAATGCAAGAAGTCGGTTTGGACGTATAAAGACGAGTGGGAAAAAATGACGGACAGAATGGGTTATTGGTTGGATATGGAAAATCCGTATGTGACGTATAAGTCTGACTATATGGAAACTCTTTGGTGGATTATCAAACAATTTTCAAATAAAAAACTTTTAACGGAAGATTATAAAGTTATACCTTTTTGTACTCGTTGTGGAACGGGCTTATCTTCTCATGAAGTGGCGCAGGGATATAAAACAATAAAGGACAGGTCTGTATATGTGAAATTTAAATTTAAATTTCACAAAAATAAATTAGAAGATAAAGGTTTAAGCGAATATTTTTTGGTTTGGACAACAACCCCGTGGACATTGCCTGCTAATGTAGCTCTTGCTGTAAATAAAGATCTTTTGTACGCAAGAGTAAAAGTAGAGAATGAAATTTTAATAATAGCAAAAGACAGAGTTAAAGATGTTTTGGGGGATGATGTCTATGTTTTGGGCTATATAAAAGGGAAGGATTTAGTCGGGCTTTTTTATGAACAGCTGCTTAGTTTTGCAACTCCAAAAGAAGATAAAAATGTTTTTTGTGTAGTTGAGGATGATTTTGTTTCTGCGTCCGATGGTTCCGGAGTTGTTCATATAGCGCCTGCTTACGGAGAGGATGATATGCGAGTGGCAAAGAAAAATAATTTGCCGGTTCTTAATGTTGTTAAAGAAACAGGAGAATTTAAAGACGAGGTGTATTTATGGAAAGATAAATTTGTTAAAGATACAGATATTGAAATAATTAAATTTTTGGAGGAAGAGGGAAAATTATTTAAAACTGAACTTTACGAACACGAGTATCCTTTTTGTTGGAGGTGTAAAACACCGCTTATTTATTTTGCAAGAAAATCATGGTTTGTAACAACAACTAAAGTTAAAAAAGAGATATTAGAAAATAATAAAACAGTTAACTGGGTTCCTTCTCATATAAAAGATGGAAGATTTGGAGAATGGTTAAAAGACAACAAAGACTGGGCTTTTTCAAGAGATAGATACTGGGGCACTCCTTTACCTGTTTGGAAATGTGAAAGTTGCGGGGAAAATGAAGTTTTAGGTTCTATTTCTGACATCTTAAAAAAGAGCAAGTTTAACAACCGGTATTTTATTATGCGTCATGGCGGAGCGGAATTTAATACAAAAGATATAATCGCGTCTTCAAATAAACATAAAAATAAATTAACAAAGAAAGGAATTTTTGATGTTAAAAAATCAGCGGAAAAATTAAAAGATGTGGATGTTATCATTACTTCTCCTTTTGACAGAACTTTCAACACGGCGGAAATTATTGCAAAAGAGTTCGGTATTAAGAAAACAAATGTTATAAAAGAGCCTTTGATTTCGGAGATAAACACAGGAGTTTTTGATGGTTGTCCGGTAAAAGATTATCATGCATTTTTTAATGAAGGAAAAGCTCCAAAAGGATATAAAGAATATTTAAATTCTTTATTGCTCAAATTTGAGAAAAAACCTAAAAAGGGAGAAAATTTGAGAAATCTCAAAAAGCGTATGGTTCGCGCTGTTTTAAAAATAGAAAAAAAATACAAAGGAAAAAATATTCTCATAATAAGCCATGAGTATCCTTTATGGATATTAGAAACCGCTCTCATGGGGCTTAGCAACGAAGCGTCAGCAAAAAGAAAGGCAAAGATGAAGTCTCCCGATTATATAAAAACAGCAGAAGTTAGAAAAATAAAAACAGGCAAGCCTCCTTTAAACAAAGATGGAGATTTAGACCTGCACAGACCGTATGTTGATGAAATAAAAATTGATTGCAAAAAATGTAAAAGTGAAATGACAAGAGTTCCAGAGGTTTGCGATGTTTGGTTTGACTCAGGTGCTATGCCGTTTGCGCAACTTCACTATCCTTTTGAAAATAAAAATAAAATAGATAAAAAAGAATTTTTCCCCGCAGATTATATTTCTGAAGCGGTGGATCAAACCAGAGGCTGGTTTTATACTTTACTTGCAATATCAACATTGCTTGGCTTTGAAGCGCCATACAAAAATGTTGTATCTTTGGGTCATATTTTAGATAAAAAAGGAAAAAAAATGTCCAAGTCTTTGGGTAATATTGTAAGCCCATGGGATGTTGCAGATAAGTACGGCATGGATGCTGTAAGATGGTATTTTTATATAGCAAATTCTCCCGGTGAGCCAAAGAAATTTGATGAAAAAGATCTTGCCGGGTATCAAAGAAAACACATAATGGCTCTTTTAAATACATTTAATTTTATTGGTTCATATATTGATTTAAATGAGGGGAAAAATAAAAAACAAGAATCCAAAAATATTTTAGATAAGTGGATTATATCAAGGTTAAACGAGCTTGTTTTTACTGCAACTGATTATATGGAAAAATACAATCCTCAGTTTGCGGCAAGAGAGATAGCTTTGTTTGTTGATGATTTAACAAATTGGTACATCAGGAGGTCAAGAAGAAGGTTTCAATACAAAGAGGAGAATAGTAAGGATTTTATCCAAGCAAAAGATACTCTGCTTTTTGTTTTTTCCGAACTGCTTAAATTAACCGCTCCTTTTACACCATTTGTTGCAGATCATCTTTGGTTAAAGCTTTTAAATAAAAAGTCTGTACATTTGGAGGACTATCCAAAAATAAACAAAAAAAAGATTAACAAGAAAATATTGGAAAATATGAAAGAAGCAAGAAGTTTTGTTTCTGACGCACTCAAAAAAAGAGCAAAAGCCGGGATAAAAGTAAGACAACCATTGCAAGAATTAAGAATTAAAAATCAAAAATTAAGCAAAGACTTTTTAGAATTAATAAAAGATGAAGTAAATGTAAAAAAGGTAATTCTTGATAAAAATATTAAAGAAAGTGTTAAACTTGATGTAAAAATCACAAAAGAACTAAAAGAAGAAGGCATGATGAGAGATTTAATAAGAAATATTCAGGGAGAAAGAAAAAATAAGGGACTCGTAAAAAGTGATTATATAAAAATTGAATTTGCGGAAACATCTTTTATTTCTAATCTTATAAAAAAATATAATAATCAAATAAAATCAGAAACCGTTACAGAAAAAATAGAAATTATTTCAAAAAAAGAAGATATGACAGAAGCAAAAATAGGAGAAGAGATTGTTATGTTTAAAATAAGCGTCAAAAATACAAAGTAACGAAAAACACAAGTGTTAGAATTAGGATTTTATAACTTATAACCTAATTGCTAAAACTTACATTGAATTTTTAACTTTTAAGATGTATTTAACCTGCGGAATTATCATAAAAAAGCAAGATAAGGGAGAAAATGACAAACTCATAACTCTTTTTACAAAAGATTATGGAAAGATTACTTTGATTGCAAAAAGCGTGAGAAAAAACAAATCAAAGCTTTCCGGTCATCTCAATCTTTTTTCTTTTTCTGAAGTTGGATTTGTTTTAGGAAGAGGTTTTAAGGTTTTAACATCCGCTATTGAAGTAAATAGCTTTTCTTCGGTTAAAAATAATCCAAATAAGTTAAAAATTACAGATTATATATCAAGTCTAATTTTTAAGTATACGCAATCAGAAGAAAAAGATGAGAAAATATTTAATTTGATTTTATTGGCAATTTCATATCTTGATGGAAAAGAATTTTCAGAATTAAAATTAGAATATCTATCAAGGTATTTTGAATATAGATTTTTATCTATTTTAGGATATCAGCCAAACGAAAAAGAGGTTGTAGATTTTATCTCTTTGAGGACGACAAATAGAGAATCTCTTAGAAAAATTAAGTTGGTTTTTTTGAGATATTTTGAAAGTATACTATAATAAAGAGTCAAGAATAAAGAATTAGGATTAAGCATTTTTTACAGATATTTTATTCTTACTTCTTTGTTTATAGCTTATATTTTATGAAAAAAAATGATTTAGAAAAATTAGAAAAAAAAGTTCTAAGCAAAAAATGGGGTCAAAAAAAACAAATACCGGATTATGAGGTTTACAGAGAAGAGGATCAGGTGGCGAAGAAATTAGGTTGGCAGGAAAGAGGAGGTAAGAGAATTGGAGTAAAAAAGGCAAAAATTTCAAAAATATTTTGGTTCTTTTTGTTTTCTTTGGCTTTTACCGCATTTTTATATTTTTATTATTTTTCATCCCCAGTTTTTGATTCAAAAAGTGTAAAAATGTATATCAATGGTCCAAGAAGCGTGACATCAGGAGAGCTTGTTTCTTACAAGGTTGCGTATCGCAACGAATCAAATGTTGTTTTAAAAAATGTCAATATTGCATTTGAGTGGCCTGCCGGTTCTATTTTTGAAGGAACCGAATATTTTGAACCTGTAAAAATTGAAAAAAAAGCGGGAGTATTGATGCCTAATCAGGAAAAAACATGGATACTTCAAGGAAGAGTATATGGAGAAAAAAATTCAACAAAAAAAGTAAAAGTTAATTTAACATATACCCCGGCAGAATTTAACAGGTCATATAATATATCCAATGACTTTGAGGTTAGTGTTGAGGCGGTTCCTATATTTTTAAATTCCACACTTCCAAGTCAAGTTGTTGCCGGTAAGGATACTGAAATTAAAATAGAGTACATAAATCAATCAGATGCATCTTTTTCTAATATGGAGGTTAGGGTGGAGTATCCTGCCGGTTTTGAGTTTATTTCAAGTGATCCAAATCCAGCGGAATCAAATAATGTATGGCAGCTTGGTACGGTTTTGGGTAATGAAAGCGGAGTTATTTTATTAAAGGGAAAATTTAAAGGAGCTGATGGCGAAAATCAAACCCTCTCTTTTGATATTGGACAAGCAGAGCCTAATGGAAAAGGATTTTATTCTATTGCAAATTCAATAGCGGAAACGCAAATATCTTCTTCCGCATTATTGGTTTTTCAAACTGTGAACGATTCTCGTGATCCTTCCGCAGATTTAGGAGATGTTTTAAGATACAAAATAAGTTATAAAAATACAACAGACACACAAATTTCAAATGTTATAATTCTTGCTCAAATAGAAGATAGTCTTGTTGATCTTAAAACATTAAATATTCCTTGGGGGTCTTTTGACGGAAGAACAAATTCTATTATTTGGAATCAATCCGGAGTTCCTGAGCTTTCGATTTTAGATCCGAAAGAAGAGGGCTTTGTGACTTTTTCCGTAAAAATTAATTCAAACTTTACTCCAAGATCAGTTTCAGATAAGAATTTAAAAATAAGATCATCAGTTCAAATAGCGTCAGGGTCCATACCGGAAACATTAGAAGGCTTGCCGACCGAAGATGAGGATGTAATTGATGTTAAATTGAATACAACTTTAGGATTTAATGTTTCCGGTTATTATAAAGATGGACCTATACAAAATACCGGTCCGTTGCCTCCGAAGGTTGGATTTGAAACAACATATGCTATTTCTTGGCAAATAGTAAATACCACAAATGATGTAAAAAATGCAGTTGTAACGGCATCTGTTCCTCCAAATGTAAAATGGACCGGAGTTATTGATCCGAAAGACACTGATATAACTTTTGATCAGGAAAAAGGCTCAATAACTTGGAAGCCGGGTATTGTTTTTGCAGGCTCCGGATTTGTGATTCCTTCTCAAAGAGTCGATTTTCAATTGTCATTTTTACCCGCTTTGGTTCATTTTGGTCAACCGTTTAAGTTAATTTCTGAATCTACTTTATCCGGCATAGATATGTTTACAGGCAAAGAATTTAAAAAAACAACTACAAAAGTAGACTCTTCTTTGAAAGGGGCTATTAAGTCGGGCGAAGCAAGAGTTACCAGGTAAAAATAAATAATTTAGCCTTTTTTAAGGGTTTGTTACAGATATGTTCAAAAAAGAAAAATTAAAAAATAATATCAGATTGATTACCGCTCCTACAAAAGGAACAAAAACTATAACAGTTTTAGTTTTTATCGGGACGGGTTCAAAATATGAAACAAAAAATATTTCCGGAATATCGCATTTTTTAGAACATATGATGTTTAAAGGAACTAAAAAAAGAAAAGACAAAAAAGCAATCTCAGAAGAATTAGACAGTGTCGGCGCTGAGTACAATGCATTTACAGGGAGTGAGTATACCGGATATTATGTAAAGTCAGATTATTCCAATTTGGAGCTTGCATTAGATGTGGTTTCTGACATACTTATAAATTCAAGACTTGACACTAAAGATATTAAAAAGGAAAAAGGGGTAGTTATTGAGGAGATAAATATGTATAGGGATAATCCGATGCGTCAAGTTGCGCAAAATATTGAGCATTTGCTTTATAAAGATCAGCCGGCGGGTTGGGATATAGCTGGAACCAAAAAAACAGTTTTATCTTATACAAAAAAAGATGTAGCGGATTATTTTAGATTACAATACACTGCAAAAAATACGGTTGTTTGTGTGGCGGGAAATTTTGATAATAAAAAAATAAAAAATCAGGTCAGTAAGTATTTTTCATCTATAAATATTGGAAGTCCCAAAGAAAAAGAAAAGGTGGTGGAGCACCAGAAAAATCCCGAGAGTTTTATTGAATACAAAAAAACAGATCAAACACATTTAATTTTTGCTTTTCGTTCGTTTTTTTCTTTGCATTCAGAAAAAAAATTTCCACTTATGCTTTTAGCAAATATATTAGGAGGAAATATGTCATCTCGAATGTTTATAAATATAAGAGAGAAGCAGGGATTGGCTTATTACATAAGCTCAGGAGCTGATCTTAGCACTGATACGGGTTATTTGTACATTAGGTCGGGGGTAGACAACAAAAGAGTTCACGGAGCAATCAAAGGCATATTAAAAGAGTTGAAAAAAGTAAAACAAAAAGGCGTTACAGCATCGGAGCTTAAAAAAGCCAAAGAATATTTTAAGGGAAAAACTATTATGGATTTAGAATCTTCTGATGAGTTAGCGGAATTTTTAGGTTCCCAAGAAATTTTAACAGGAAATGTTTTATCTCAAGATGAGCTTATAAAAAAAATCAATTCAGTTAAACTATCCGATGTTAATTTGCTTGCAAAAGATATTTTTAAAAATGAAAATTTAAATTTAGCTCTTATAGGGCCATTTAAAAATAAGAAAGAATTTGATGATTTATTAAGAGTTTAATAACTTTATTTTTTGGTAAAATATATAATATTTAAATAATTTTAAAAATTTAGTTTTCAGTGAGATTTTTTAAAATTTTAATTTTATGATATTATTATTTATACTGTGTAATTAAATTAGATTTTATGATTAAATTGAAGTTTTGTGGTGGTGTAGCGGGGTCTGTGACAGGTGCTTGTTACTTAATAGAAACCAATAATACAAAGATATTAGTTGATTGCGGAATGTTTCAGGGTTCTCGTTTTTCTGAGTTTTCCAATTCAGATCCTTTTCCATTTAATCCAAAAGATGTCAGCGCTGTCATTGTGACTCATGCTCACATAGACCATTCCGGGCGATTGCCCAAACTTGTAAGAGATGGCTTTGGAGGAAAACTTTATGGAACAGAGCCAACATTGGATTTTGCGCACACGCTTTTAAATGATTCTGAACATGTTATAAAGGAGGAGGCAAAAAGAGAAGGTTTGCAGCCTTTCTATACTTTAAAAGATGTTGCAAAAACTTTTGAACTTACTAATCCAAAAAAATACAATGAAGAGGTAGTGGTTTCGGAAGATATAAGGTTTATTTTAAGAAATGCAGGTCATATTTTAGGTTCTTCAATTGTTGAGCTTTTTGTAAAAAACAGCAAAGGAAAAGAGATAAAAATTGTATTTTCAGGGGACTTGGGAAATTACCCGGCTCCTGTTATTGGTCAAACAGAATTTATAGATGATGCAGATTATGTTTTAGTGGAGTCGGCATACGGTGACAGGATTCACGAAACCACAAAAAAAAGAAAAGATATTTTGGAAGACGTAATAGAAGAAACCATCAACAAGGGAGGGGTTTTAATGATTCCCGCTTTTGCAACAGAAAGGACTCAAGAATTGCTTTATGAATTAAACGAACTTGTTGAAAATGGAAGAATAGCGAGAGTTCCAATATTTTTAGATTCCCCGCTTGCTATTAAAATAACAGAAATTTACAAAAGACATGAAAGTTATTTTGACAAAAAAACAAAACATCTCATAGAAACAGGAGATGATATTTTTAATTTTCCCGGTCTTAAATTTACATCCGACACGGAAGAATCAAAAGCGATAGTGCGTCATGAGGGCGCTAAGATAATAATCGCCGGATCAGGTATGTCAAACGGAGGAAGGATTGTTCATCATGAAATAAATTATCTTCCGGATCCAAAAAACACTCTGTTAATTATCGGGTATCAAGTTAGAGGGTCTTTAGGCAGACGTTTGCTTGATGGTGAAAAGGAAGTGAGAATTTTAGGCCGTAAGGTTTTAGTGAGAGCAAAAATAATAAATATTGGAGGATATTCCGCTCACGCAGATCAAAAACAGCTTTTAAATTGGCTTTCTCCAATGCGTCATACGGCAAAAAGAATTTTTGTTGTTCAAGGAGAAGAGAAGGCAGCAGCAGCATTATCTCAACATATAAAAGATGAATTAGCCGCAGAATCCGAAGCGCCAATTATGAACCAAGAAGTGTTTTTAGAAAGTTAATTTTTTAGATTTATTAGCAATATTAAATAAATACAAAGTTATGGAAAATACACACAAGACGCATGATTTGGAGAAATCATCATTAAAATATAAAATTTGTATTTCGGGGGCTGCAAAGTCAAATCTCTGTGCTGAAAATGCTCTTGAAATGTCGGAAGAACTCGGCAGAGAAATTATCCGGCAAAATGGAGTTGTTGTTACAGGGGCGACATCAGGAATACCTTATTGGGCCGCAAAAGGAGCAAAAGAAGAGGGCGGCATATCAATAGGGATTTCACCGGCATCATCTGAAATAGCTCATATAAAATCATACAAGCTTCCCACGGATTATTTTGATTTAATAATATATACCGGCTTTGATTATTCCGGAAGAAATCTTCTTTTGACAAGAGCCTCAGATGCTGTTATTACGGTTTGCGGAAGGATGGGTACTTTAAATGAATTTACGATTGCCTTTGAAGATAAAAAACCCCAAGGTGTTCTGTTGGGCAGCGGAGGAACAGCAGATCGCATAAAAGACTTGGTTGAAGAGATGCATAGAGGTCCCGGGAAGATTGTTTATGATTCTAACCCCAAAAAACTTATAGAAAAAGTTATTAAACTTATAGAAAAAGAAAAATCAGCAAATAATAAAGATTAATAGAGTTTGCACATCTGAGTACGGTTTAATTAAAAAATGTGCTGAATGTGTAAATCCTAATTAATATAAAAAATATGGATTTTTTAGGACCAATTGATATTGAAATACTTATTAAGATAATTTTGGCGTTTTTTCTCGGGATTGTTATCGGTATAGAAAGAGAATTTGCCGGCAAAGAAGCTGGGCCAAGAACATATTCCATGGTGACGGTTGGTGTTACTTTATTTACAATTTTATCTTTGGATTCAAGGTTTGCCGGTGAGAACGCGAGAATAATCGCTCAAATAATAACAGGTATCGGTTTTTTAGGCGCCGGACTTATAATATTTCATGGCAGTAAGGTGCATGGGCTTGCAACAGCGGCAAGTATTTGGATAATGGCTGCAATAGGAATTGCGGTTGGAATGGGATATTATGCTGTAGCTGTATTTTCCACTACTGTTGCTCTTTTTGTTTTGTATGTATTTAGAAAATTTGACTTTGATGAAAGACTTCATAAAATAAGCGGTTACAAAGAAGAGGATCATCTTAGAAAGTAAAATTATAAAGAAGCTCCTATAAAACTTAAAAACATTATTTGTTTTACGAGTTATAGTTTAAAAAAATGGATAAAAGTTTTTGGTATGCAGTATCTATATTAATGGGTACCATGGTTGGTGTTGGTATGTTTGCCCTGCCTTATGTTTTTTATAAGGCAGGGTTTTTTATTGGATTTTTTTATCTAATTATCTTATTTTTTATTTTACTCAATTTACACTTAATGATGGGGGAGATTGTTTTAAGAACTAAAGAGCGTCATAGGTTTATCGGTTATATTGGAATGTATCTTGGGGATAAACAAAAAGGCATCGTTGCTTTTACAAATATTTTTGGAGTTTTTGGAAGTTTGCTCGTATATATTCTAGTTTCCGGACTATTTTTAAAAATAGTAAGTTACAATTTTTTGCCCAATATTGATTTAAATCAGATTTTTTTCTGGTTTGTAATGAGCGTTGTTTTGTTTTTTGGAGTCAAAATAGTAAAAAGATCAGAATTGGTGCTCATGATATTTTTAATTGCTATTGTTTTTGTAATGCTTTTTTTCGGCATTTCAAATATTGATGCTGTTAATTTTTTAAGTTTTGACATCAGTAATGCTTTTTTGCCGTACGGAGTCATTATGTACTCTTTGGTTGGGATTTCAGCAATTCCTTTAATGAGGGAATTTTTAAACGGAGAAGAAAGAAAACTTAAAAAATCTATTTTCGCAGGAGTTTTCATTCCTGCTCTTATATATCTTTTGTTCGCTTTTTTGGTTATTGGTGTTAGCGGACCTTTGGTTTCTGAAGATGCACTGTCCGGATTAACTGACATATTAGGGCAAGGGGTTGCTTTTTTAGGAGCTTTATTTGGTCTTTTTGCTATTGCTACTTCATATGTCGCTTATGCTTTTTATTTAAAGCAGACTTTAGTTTTTGATTTTAACATAAGTGAAAAAGCGGCTCTTTTTCTTGTTTTTACAATTCCGGTACTGACTTTATTTTTAATGCCGGTTGGATTTATAGAGATAATCATATTTTTAGGAGCGGTTTTTGGAGGAGTGGATGCTATTTTTCTAACTTGGTTATATCAAAAAGCAAAAAAAACAGGTAGAAGAAATCCGGAATATTCTTTAAAGGTTCCGGTTTTTTTAGTTTATTTTATGATAGCTTTGTTTTTGGGAGGAATATTTTACGAAATAATTTATAATATCTAATATGGATAAAATTTTTAAAATAGAAAAATATTTATTTTATCTTTTAGTATTTTCTATTCCATTTCAGATAAGGGTTTTTGTATATGAATGGGGAGCTAAAAGAGATGAGTTTTTTTCAGCTTTTTTTTATTTTACAGATGCTCTAATTTTGGCAATTTTCTTTCTCTGGATTTTTAGAGGATTTAAAATGAAAATAGAAAAATATGACTATTTCCTATTCGGTTTTTTGTTTGTTTTTCTTTTCTCCGTTTTAAATATGGAGTATCTAAGTTTTGGATTTTATCAAATACTGAAACTTTTGGAATTTGTTCTTTTGTATTTTTATATAAAGAGCAATATGAAATATTTTAATTTAAACACCATTTTATATATTTTTGTTTTTTCCGGTGTTTTTCAGGCTCTTTTGGGAATTTTTCAGTTTTTAACACAAGGCAGTTTAGGATTTAAATATTTGGGGGAGACAAATCTTTCCGCTCAAATACCCGGTGTCGCAAAAATAGATACAACGGACGGAAAGATTATGAGACCTTATGGGACATTTACTCATCCAAATGTTTTAGCGGCTTATTTGTTTTTTTCTTTGGCATTTTTTTACCTTTTACTGAAAGACAAAGTTTTCAAATTGCAAATTAAAAAGTTTTTTACATTACAAACAGGTTTTTGGTTTGATGTCTCCATTTTTTTTGTTTTGTTTTTAGGATTTTTTCTAACATTTTCAAGGAGTGTCTTTTTAGTCTTTGCTCTTTTTTCGCTAACTCTTTTTTTAAAAAGTAAAAAAAAGAGCTTAGTCAGGAAATACATTGTATTGTCAGCCATTTTATTTTTAATATTTTCAGCCGTTTTTTCAAATGAGTTTTACCCCAGAGTTAATATTTTAAATGACTCAGAAAATTTAAATTTCAGAATGATTTATAAAGAAACAGCCGTCAATTTTATATCAGAAAACACACTATTTGGGGTTGGTCCGGGTAATTTTGTAAACAGCTCCAAAGTTTTAAATATTTTTCCGGAAAATATGTCCTGGGCTTACCAGCCTGTGCATAATACATATTTTTTAATTGCCTCGGAAATTGGAATTTTTGGTTTTTTATTCTTTTTGGCTTTCCTTGTTTTTTTAATGATAAATTTAAATAAATTTCAAAAAAATGGTAATTTTAAAATGATATTTTTAGGTATTTTGTTTTCTGTTGCGTTGCTTTTCTTTTCTGATCATTATTTTTGGGATCTCCAGCAAGGAAAATTAATGTTTTGGTTTTTTTTGGGTATTTTAGCTTGGTATGGTTCCAATAATAAAGTATAAATCTTAGATAGAGAAATTTATATAATAAATAATTTGAGCTTATTTATAACTTCCATATTCTATGCAATACATGATACAATAAAAACACAAAATAAATTTTAACTTTCTATTATGATCTCAAATAAATTAACAAAAACACTCTCTCTAACACTTTTTGTTTTCATCTTTCTAATCTTAGGCTCT
>LSNK01000006.1 GCA_003056085.1 Parcubacteria group bacterium M6-OD1-1
TTTACAATATGGGACGCTAAAGTTTGGAATAATAAATTAAACCCCATTGTAGCATATGGTGACGACCGTCACCATATGCTACGATGGGATAATTTGGAAACAATAATTTGGAAGCCTTGCTTCCAAATTTAAGGGGGACAGCTCTATTTTATTATAGACAGTTTGTAAGTTGTGTTGACAAAATGTCTATATAATAATAAAATAGACTTATGTATATAAAAAGAACAATTGAGAAAGAGATAAAAATATTAGCAAAGGAGTTTCCTGTCGTTGCTGTTTTGGGTCCGCGTCAGTCAGGTAAGACCACCTTGGTGAAACATCTTTTTAAAAAATACAAATATGTTTCTTTGGAGGATCCCGACGTAAGGAAAGTCGCCTCAGATGATCCGCGCGGTTTTTTGGAGCAGTATAATCAAAATGTAATAATTGATGAAATTCAGAGAGTTCCAGAATTGTTTTCTTATTTACAAACCGCAAGCGATAGTAAAAATAAGCCAGGTTCATTTATTTTAACCGGTTCTCAAAATTATTTGTTATCGGAAAACATATCTCAGTCTCTTGCTGGAAGGGTGGGGATAGCGACGTTGCTGCCGTTTAGCATTGAAGAGATTTCTACAGAGAATAAAGACTTCTCTTTGGAGGATGTTGAAATTAAAGGTTTTTATCCGAGAATTTTTGAACAAAATATAAGACCTTTTTCTTTTTACAGCTCTTATGTGGCAACTTATTTAGAAAAAGATATTAGAATGATAAAGAATATTACAAATTATGATTCTTTTTATAAATTTTTAAAAATAATAGCAGGCAGAAGCGGGCAGGTTTTAAATACTTTAGCAATTTCAAATGAATGTGATATTTCCCATAATACCGTTAATGAATGGGTAAATCTATTGGAGAGGAGTTATATTGTTTTTAAGCTCAAGCCATATCATAAAAATTTTAATAAACGAATTATTAAAAAATCTAAAGTTTATTTTTATGATGTTGGATTATTGTCTTATCTTTTGGGGATAAAAAATAAGGAGCATTTAAACAGCCACTATTTAAAGGGTGCGATTTTTGAAACTTTAGTAATGGGTGAATTTATGAAAAATGATTTAAACCATGCATTAAATCTTAATTTTTATTTTTGGAAAGATAAAAACGGGAAAGAAGTTGATTTAATTATTGAAGATGGAGTTAAAATAAAGAGCATTGAAATAAAGTCAGGCAAGACGATTAGAAGTGATTTTTTTAAGAATTTAAAATATTGGAATCAACTCACCCAAAATAACAATTCTTTTGTTATTTATGCCGGTGAAAATGAGTTTAAAACCGAAGGAATTAGAATAAAGAATTGGAAAAAGATTTCGGCTTGACTATTCCATTGACGATGTTCGCATCTACAACAAAGTTTTATCTTAAAGTGAAATAACACGGCTTTACAATATGGGACGCTAAAGTTTGGAATAATAAATTAAACCCCATTGTAGCATATGGTGACGACCGTCACCATATGCTACGATTGGGCAATTTGGAAGCAATAATTTGGAAGCCTTGCTTCCAAATCCGAGAGAGGCTTTATTATAAATTTGGAAGCAAGGCTTCCAAATTTTAAAAACAAGTTAATGAATTTTTCTTAACTTGTGGATTTCTTATATTGTAAAAATGCGTTTTTTGCTGTATTATGTATGTATAAATTTAAGTAAATTATAAGAATTAATTTTAAAAAACATGGAAGAAGAAAACAACTTTGAAATGGAAGATGTAAGAAATGAACCGGAACAAAAAAAGGGTTCATATTTCAAAATCTCAGTAATTTTAGTAGTATTAATAGGTTTGATAATTCTTGGATTTTTGTTTGCTTATTCATCAATTCAGAATCCTTTTAGCAAAAGCGGTGAATATCAAGCGGTGTTTTTAAACAACAATCAAGTATATTTTGGAAAATTATCAAATAAAAATTCAAAATATGTAACGCTTAAAGATGTTTATTATTTGAGAGTTACTCAGACTATTCAGGAAAAAGATGGTAAGCAAATTTCAGTTCCTGATATTAATTTAATAAAACTTGGAACAGAAATTCATAAACCAACTGACAGGATGGAAATACAAAGAAATAACATTTTGTTTATAGAAGATCTTTCCAGCGACTCAAAAGTTATAGAAGCTATTAAATCATATCAAGAAAGTAATAAGGGTGAAAATAAATAGCATTTAAATAACAAAAAATAAACGGCTCAATATATTGAGCCGTTTATTTTTTGTTATTGATTTTCAGTTTTTGGTTGATCCGCTCGCAGGACGGGAGCTTTACTTTGCGGAAGGGGCGGGACTCGAACCCACATGTCCTTGCGGACGCCGCTTTTCGAGAGCGGTACCTTACCAGTTCGGAACACCCTTCCTTTTCTAATCGTAAATTCTTATTAGTTCATCGTACTTTAAAATTCTCTCTCTTTGTGGAGGTCCTATTTTAACTCCGTATGCATTTGATGCTTTTGCTATGTGTATTAAAAAACAATCATCTGTTTCACCGGAGCGATGGGATATTATAGTTTTTATATCATAGTTTTTTGCGGTATTTATTGCAAGAGCAGTTTCAGTTAAGCTTCCTATTTGGTTTGCTTTTATTATTATGCCGTTTATTGATTTTTTGAATTTTTCTATTTCATTTAGATTTGTTGTTGTAAGGTCATCTCCCACTATTATTTTATTATTGTCTAATAAATTTTTTAATTTTTCAAAGCTTTCAGGATTGTTTTCATAAAAAGGATCTTCTATAGAAAGAAAAAGCTCTATTTTTTTAAAGAGTGTTGTATAATATTTTACTAAAGAAGGTTCGTCAAATTCCTTATCGTCTATTATGTATTTTCCGTCTTTGTAAAAAGAATTTGCTGCGATGTCTGTCGCTATTTTAAAATTACTTTCTGAGAAGTCTTCTTTTATCATTTTCTCAAGTATAAAAAAAGGCTCCTCGGAGTTTTTAAGGTTAACGCAAAAACCCGCTTCATCTCCTAAGCTTATTTTTTCTGAGCCTATTTCTTTTTTAAATTTTTCATTTAATGCGTTATAAAATTTCAATAAACTTTCTTTTGTTTTTTTTACATTTTCTTTTGTTTCCGCAACCACTATATATTCTTGAAAAGCAAGGTTGTTGTTTGCGTGTTCACCGCCGTTTATCATATTGGCAAATATGCGAGGTGGGGTGGAGTTGTTTTCGTCTTGGAAAAATTCTTCTCTTAAGATCTCCCAAAGTTCTTTTTTGTTTTTTTGCGCCAAAAGCCTTGCAAAAGAAATAGAGACGCCGAGCGTTAAGTCACCACCCAAATTTGCTTTGTTTTTTGTTCCGTCTAAGTTTAAAAGAAAATTATCTAATTCTGTTATAGTGTTGAATTCTTTATTTAATACCTCAGGAAGAATTTTTTCTTTTAAATTTTCTTTTGCCTTTTGATATCCCAAAGACACTGCTTCTCTTGAGCCCGTACTTTTGCCTTTTGGTATTTGAGATGATGCTTTGTTGTAATTTTCGTCCGTTAAAACAACCTCAAGTGTTTTTTCGCCTCTTGAATCAAGTATTTCGTTTACTTCTATATTTACTATTTTCATAAATTTAATCTTTTTTATGAATTAAATCAATTTTATCAAGGTCATTTTCTTTGAAATTTTTAATATTTTTGATTGTTGTGTTTAGAATTCTTTCCAAAGCTTCTTGAGAGTTAAAGGCGTTATGCGGGGTGATGAGAACATTCGGCATTTTCATAAGCATATGATCATAAAGCATATTTTTTAATTTTTCTGAATCTGGATGCGGCTCAGTCAAAAAATGCATTTCTTTTTTAATTTCTCCCTCTTCTTCTATTGCATCAAGTCCGGCGCCTGATAATATATTTTCATTTAGAGCGTAAATAAGCGCTTCGGTTTCTACAAGTCCGCCCCTTGCCGTGTTTATCAAATACGCACCCTTTTTTATTAGGTTTGTATTATTTTTGTTTATTAGATGATGGGTTTTTTCGTTATGAGGGCAATGTAGGGTTATGATATCTGAGTTTTTGAGCAGATCTTCAAAGGATAAATATTCAAACTCAATTTTTTTTTGGAGCTCTTCATTGGGGTAGGGGTCATAGGCAATTATATTCATTGAAAATCCATTTGCTATTTTTATTACCTCTTTTCCTATTCTTCCTGTTCCGACAACTCCAATAGTTTTTTCTTTAAGGTCTACTCCTCGTAAACCGCTAAGATTAAATGATCCAATTTCTTTTATTTGGTCTATAGACTGATAAATCTTTCTTGTCAGGTTAAGCAGTAGTCCAAAGGTGAATTCTGCCACTGTGTTGTCTCCGTATCCCGGGACATAAGAAACGATTATGTTTTTTTTATCACATACTTCTAAGTCTATATGGTCAAAACCTGTTGACCTTGTGGTTATCAGTTTTAGGTTTGGAAAATGTTCCAAGACTTTTTCTGTTATTTTAGAATTTATAAATACTGACAGAATTTCAAAGTCTGTTTGCTCAGGGATATTATTTTCATCTATGATGTCTTTTGATAGGTAAATATTGTCTTTGGGAAAGTTTTCTTTTAATATTTTTTCTTCCCAACCTTCTATGCCAAAAAATCCTATACGCATAACTTTGCAGCTTCATAAGCTTCGTAACTCTAACAGCTTTTTTGATTAAGCAAATAGGGATAGTCGCTTTGAGCTTTTACTTTTTATATACTAAAAATAAATCAGAAACATTAAGTCCGGTTTTTCCGGTTATAATTTGATCTTTTGTTTTTTTAAAAAAGTTAAAAGAGTCATTTTTATCAATGTATTCTTGTATATTAAGGTTTAATTTTTTTACTTTTTTTATTACTTCGTCATCCGCTATTGCGCCGGCCGCTTCTGTGTAGTCGTATCCGTCAGATGCGCAAGAAATGACGACATCTCCTTTTTCTAAATATTTGAGCGCGCTTAAAGCTGTATGTTGGTTTCTGCCTCCTTTGCCTTTCTCTTTTATCTTTACAGTCGTTTCTCCGCCTGTTAAAAGCAACTCTCCCTTTTTTGTATTTTTAAGCAAAAACTTTCCAGCTTCATTTGCGTTCATCTGCAAATCCGGGCTTAAAATTTTCGCAGATATTTTAAATTCTGTTGCTTTTTTAAGCATTGCGTTAAGAGTGGTTTTGTTTGAACATACCAAAAAATTAAAAACATTTTTAAAATATTTTTCTTCTTTTGGTGTTTCAAACATTTTTCCTTTATATTTGATGTTATATTTTTTTAATATATCTCTTGCATCTTTTATGGTTGTGTTGTCTTTTACCGTCGGTCCGGAAGCTACTATACTTATGTCGTTGTTTGGAACGTCAGAGAAAATCAAGCTTATTGTTGTTGCTGGGTATATTGTTTTTGCTAATCTTCCGCCCTTAACTAAAGATAAGTGTTTTCTCACAGTATTTATTTCTTTAATTATCGCGCCTTTTTTTGTGAGTTCTTTAAATATTTCTATTCCAGCCTCACATTCTGTGTCAAAAGGCATACAAAAAAGGGAAGACCCGCCACCTGATATTACTGTAATCACAAGATCATCTTTTTTTAAATTTTTAACTAAAGAAATAACAGAATCTGCAAAAGCAACATTTTTTTTAGAAGGGAAAGGGTGAGTGCCTATTGTATTTTTTATAAGACGGAGTTTTTTATCTGAAACATCTATACAAAATCCTTTTGTTATTTTATCTTCCAATATCTTTTCTAAAAACTTACAAGTGTCTCCAGAAGCTTTACCTATGGCGATGATTATAACTTGCTTATACTTTTTCAAATCAAAGAGTTTGTCTTGAATAAAAAGACTATCCCCATCTCTTTTTATTTGGGATTTTAAAACTACATTTGATTTTGTTTGCAAAAGACCATAATCCAATATTTCTAAAAGCTTCTTTCTTTTTGGCGTAATTGACAGTTCTTTTAAGTTTTTTATCATAAGAATTAAATATAATAGTTCATTTATATTTTAGCAGATTTAAGGTGATATAAAAAGGAAAACTTAGATATTCATTTGGTGCAGAAATACTAACCTTTGCTCGAACCTATTTTGAAAAGCAATCGCGGAGCGATTGATCTCTTTCACGCGCCGAGCGCGTGGTGGCTCTAAACAATGTCTTACGCGCGGAGCGCGTGGTAACTCTCCGCGCCATCGCCTCC
>LSNK01000001.1 GCA_003056085.1 Parcubacteria group bacterium M6-OD1-1
CTCATGTTTTATCTAAAAGTTATCAACTTTGGTATTTTAACATACCATTATGTTATCACTCAATAGTAAGTTTCAATGTGCGGAGAGATTGTAACCTTTGCGCGAACCTTTTTCCAGCGCGAAGCGCTGAACTCGTGAACAACTTCGTCACGCACAACCCGCGTGGTGGCTTCAAACTTCATCTTACGCGTGGAGCGCGTGGTAATGCCAACCATTCCGCACCTCGGAGTAACTGAAAATACGTCGCCAACGAGAAACACCTCGCATTGGCTGGTTCATACTTCGCCAATGCCTACTCGGTGTTCTCGTGGCTCGCTTAGTAGCTTCGGTTGGAGTTTAGTGTTATACACCTCTAAACAAAGAATTCAACATTTTATCTTCCACAAATTTACGCAAATCTTTATTAGCAGAAATAGTTTCCCATAATTTATGGTCTACATCATACTGCTCATTCAATTTATCTCCAAAAACATTATTGAATTTTACAGAAACAGCCCTTTTGTTTAATGGGTTATTTTTTATCATATTGATAATTTGTTCATTTTCTGAAAAGTCCTTCTGCATTCCATTTAGCGTTTTTTCTTGCTCTTTGCCAAACTCCGCACCCCATTCTTCATTTGCCTTTTTTATAATATTTTCCAAAAAGTCAGTTTCTCCATCTTCATTTCCAGCCCCCGGCACATCCATACCATCATAAATATCACTATCGTCAGTATCTAACTTCACACTCTTTTTTCTTTCTTTGATAATTACTTTTATATTTTCCATATCCAACAATTCTGAAATATTCAATGGCATCCTGCCTTCTCTGGGTAACTTTTTGATAAAATACTTCAAAAACCAATAAAGCTTTTCTTGTCGCTCTGCATTATCTCCAACAAACCCAAACACACTTTGCGCAAAGGGATAAATCTTCAAATAAAAATCTGCCTTTGCTTTAAAATCTTTCACAACATCCTTATCATCTTGTATTTTTTTAAAAAAATCTTTCACAATCACATCCAGTTGCGAATTTACAGCTTGATGAATTTCATCCTTGCTCAAGTTTTCAATATTTAAGACAAATTCACCCAAAACCTCATCGCTGATTTTGTAAATATTTTCTAATTCTAATACAGTATCATTTACTATATTTATATCTAACCCTTCAGACAAAATAGTAGTTGTGTAATATTCATCAAAAGCATCTTTGATTTCTGCGGTAGTATTTGCAAAATCCAAAACAAATACTTCTTTCTTGCCTGCTGACATTCTATTTAACCTACTCAAAGTCTGCACTGCATTTACACCAGATAATGTTTTATCAACATACATCCCACAAAGAAGCGGTTGGTCAAATCCTGTCTGATGCTTATTGGCAACTACTAAAAATTTATACTCATCTTTTTCAAATTCTTTGATAGTCTGATTTTCCGAAATTCCATTTATTCCAGCTTCTGTATAAGACTGCCCGTCAATCTTCAATTCGCCAGAAAAAGCCACCAAGCTTTTTTCCACATAACCTTGCTCTCTCAAATATTTATCTAAAGCCAATTTATACCTAACGGCACTTTCCCTAGAATTTGTCACAATCATTGCTTTGGCTCGCCCGTGCAGAAGCTCCGAAATAGTATTTTTGTAATGCTCTACAATAAAACCAATTTTCTGCTCAATAGTTTCTGGGTGATTTCTGATATATCTTCTAATCGCGGACATTGCTCTGGATCTTGGCACTTCTGGATTCTCCGGGATATCTTCAAGAATCTTAAAGTACTGTTTGTAAGTTGTGTAATTTTTCAAGACATCCAAAACAAAGCCTTCTTCAATTGCTTGCTTCATAGAATATAGACTAAAAGGAGCAAACCCTCCTTCAGTATTTCTCTCTCCAAACTTTTCCAAAGTTTCCTGTTTTGGCGTAGCGGTAAAAGCAAAATAAGAAATATTTTCTCCTTGCTTTCTACTTTCCAATTGCTTCAAAATAAAATCCTCATCAGTTTTTTCTTCTTTTTCTCCATCGCCATTTTGCAAAACCTCATTTATCGCTCTGGCAGATTCTCCGCCTTGCGATGAATGTGCTTCATCCACCAATATCGCAAATTTTTTGGTTTGAAAATTTCCAATCACATCGGCAACATACGGAAACACAGCAATCGTGGTTGTAATTACTTTTGCCCCAGATTCTATTGCCTCTGTAAGTTGACCTGTTTTTGCTCCTTTGTCTTCTCGCACTGTATATAAAAACCCGCTAACAGGCTGAAATGTCTCCAAAACCTCCCTCAATTGTTTGTCCAAAGCTCTCCTGTCTGTAATCACGAACACAGAATCAAAAACTTTCTCATTATCTTTATCATGTAATTGCGCTAAACGATACGCTGTCCAAGCGATTGTCATAGACTTGCCAGAGCCTGCGCTGTGCTGAATAAGGTAATTTTTGCCAGAATTTCCAATAATGCTTTTCGTTATTCTTTTGACAACATTTCTCTGATGGTATCTTGGGAAAATTAGAGTTTCTTTGTCTTTCTCGTCTTTTGTAACTGTTATAAAGTTTTGTATTAAATCAGACCAACTCTCACGTGACCATACATCTTCCCATAAATAATAAGTTTTGTGTTTATCTTCTGCATTAGGATTTCCAGCACCCCCCTCAAAACCTTTGTTAAAAGGCAAGAAAAATGTTTTTGAATCATTGAGCCTTGTTGTCATATACACAAGATTCGTATCAACTGCAAAATGTGCCAAACATCTTTTAAAAGATAAAAGCTTTTCTCTTTTGTCCCTGTCATTTTTATATTGAGCTTTGGCATGATTTACATTTTGCCCTGTCATCTCGTTCTTCAATTCCGCAGTAGCCACTGGCAATCCGTTTATAAAAATTCCTAGATCAATAGATTTTTCATTGTGTGGCGAAAAATAAACTTGTCGCATTACAGAAAAAATATTTTGCGCAAACCTATCTTGCGCATCTTGATTAAGATTTGAAACTGGTAGAGAATACATCAAATCAAAATTTTCATTTGCGCAAGTTACGCCTTTTTTCAAAACATCCAAAATCCCTCTTTTGCCTATCTCACCGTCAATCCTTTTCATAAGTTCATCTTCCGCCCCTGTGCCACGCAATTCTTTAATATGCTCAAGTTTCTCCTGTTGAGTATTACGCAAGAATTCCAAAACAAGCTCCGCATCCATCGCCAACTCTCGGTCATATTTCTCATTATCACGAGAAATATACCCGTTCATCTCAACAAGGGTTTTCTCAATATGCTCTTCAAATGAAGCTTCGTTTAAATTTGTTCTTAAGTTTGTCATAATTATATCTATGCAATAGCCCTCATTAACTTCTTAAACACATAAATCTTATTTCTACTTATTTTAGGATTAATGTCAACCAAAACACCAGTCTCAACAAACTTTTCAATCAAACTATATAATGTTTGATTATTTTGTATGCCAGAAAGTTTTTTAATTTGTTTCACCCTAAAGTGTGGTGCTTGAAATAGAGCGTCAATAAAAGCCCCTGCATAAATAGAATTAAACTTATGAGATATTTCATGTAATTCCTTGTGCAGCTCTTCTATTCTCTCAACCAAAAGATGAGTTCTTTTTGTTTGTTCAATTACAGCGTCTAGAAAAAAACTAATCCATTCTTCCCATTTACCATTTTCACTCACATCTTTCAAACGAGAATAATATTCCTCCCTATTTTCCTCTAGATATTCACTAACAAAAATATTTGGATAAGCAGTAACCTTTTTCTCATAAAGGAAAAGAGGGACGATAAGACGACCCACCCTTCCATTCCCATCTGAAAATGGATGAATTGCCTCAAATTGATAATGCGCAATAGCGATTTGTGCAATAGGGTCAATCTCTTTTTCTAAATGTAGAAATTTTTCTAAATCTGAAAAAAGCCCAATAATTTCTTGCGGAGGCGATGGAATAAATGTTGCTTGTTCAATACTGGCTCTAGGTTTTCCAATCCATACTTGATCTCTACGAAAGGCTCCGGGGTTTTTATTTTTACCCCGTACAGAATCCAAAAGGATCTTATGTAACTCTTTAATCACATTTTCTGTTAATGGCTTTTTTTCCAACAACTTCCTTCCAACAAAAATTGCTTTTCTATAGTTAAACACCTCACGATAGTCCATTTGTCGCTGTGTGTCCTCGTCAATTTCTTCTTGTGCATCAAGTAAAAGCACTTCATCCAAAGTTACTTGTGTGCCTTCAATTCGTGAGCTCAACACAGCCTCCTTTGTTCTAATGGATCTTTGAATAATTTCAGGATTAGGGAGTTTTTTAACCGATTCATCATATCGCGACACAACATCTCGTGCGCTAACAATCTTCATCAACAATGATGAATAATCAATACTAGGTGGAAGTTTTAGTGGAATAAAGGGTTGTTTTGTCATATTTTTTAAGTTAAATATATCTATATACTATCATAGCTTATTCTAGTTTACAAGGCAATACTAGAATAAGAATTTCCTTATTCTAATGTCTGGAATAAGGAAATCCATATTCCAGAATATACCCTTAAACTAGAATGAGATGCCCCATATGTTCTTTTACAAGCTTTTCGGAACATATGGCTTTTTATATATTCTCTACACTATTATTTTCCCCGTAACTGCATGATAAATTAAACTGGCTTTGTATTCATCTAAAAGTTTAATTTGGTTTTGAATTTTCTCTATAACCTGATCAATCTCCGCTGTTTTTTTATCTAAATATTCCACAATTTTTTGTTGGGTTTCTTTTGGAGGTACTAGTACTTTTGTATTTATAAGTGGATATATACTTAAGCCAAACCTAGTAACACCATTTGATGACACCTCAAATCTTTGCCTTACATTATGACTCTGCAAAAATCTAAAAAGATATTTTCCGCAAATTCCAAATGGTCTGGAGATATATAAATGATAACCACAAATAACATTATCAAAATTTTCAGCAACATATGCTGGGACACCTATGTCATCTGCTGTTTCTGAATCTTTAGTTAATAAGACATTATCTTTTCTTATATCAAAATTTCTTATTTGATCTACTTTTGCTGTAGCCTTCATAAAATCTAATTGATTGTTGATTTCTTCATTTTTATAAACATCAACATAATTACATAGAAATATGCTCTTTTCATTACTTTTTGAATGCTTATCTACATTACTTGCAAAAGTTCTTGATATAAATTTAAGTTTTTTAATCTCCCACCACTCTGGAATATCCCCAATCCAATCAACGCCAGAATTTTTCATTTCTACATTTTCATCAAGTCCTTTTGTTACGGCATGTGTGATTATTGATGACCTTTTTTCTTTCAAAAGCTCAATCATCTTTTTCTTTTTCTCCACCATCTCCGCCACCGCCCCCGTCTTCTCATCTAAAAACTCTACGATTTCTTGTTGGGTTTCTTTTGGAGGAAGTAAATATATGAAATTTTTTATAAAATATAGAGATACGCCACCAATTAACCCATTTATATATAAGAAAAATTGTGTTTTAAAGAAGTCGTTTTGTGTAAAATAATAAATATACTTGTCGCTAGTATATTTATTATTACTTTTTATTGAACATAATTTATTTCCAAAACAAATATCCCTATCCGAGAAAGCAATCTTTTTTCCAGCATTACCACCTTCAATACAAAGTAAAGTTGAATTCTTTTTTGAAATTTTAAATTTATAGCTGTTTTTGGGAATAAAAATACCATTGCCATAGTTGATGTTATGATTATTTATATTGATATCTTTTGTTGCGATATATGGATAAGAATTACTTGAGTTCAAAAATAAATCCTTATTAGCAATACTGTTCCCATTAAACAAAGACGCCGTATATTTTAATACAATCACCTCCCACCCGATCGGAATATTCCCAATCCATTCCACTCCAGAATCTTTCATTTTTATATTTTTTTGTGTTTTACTTTTTGTCATTTTTATAATCGTTTTATTTTTTTCGCCCTGCTTTTTATATCAACACTTATTTCATTGAAAAAAATTAAATTAGGATTTGGGTTTGGTGTATCCCAATCATTATTTATCATATTTTTATTTACTACTGATAAAAATTTTTGTGCTTCTAAGCTTTTTTTATCTATAATTAGATAGGATCTTATTGCACCAGCCAATAAATCAGCGAATTGTATACCTTGTGTTTTAATTGATTTTGGAAATTCAATATTTATATTAGAATCTCCATTTATTTTATACAAAATATCTTTCCAACCATGTTTTGGTAGCTGTGGTGGATCTATTCTATATATTAACTCATATTCATCTGCTTTAATTACTCTCTCTATGCCATTTTTTGCATTTTCTATATGATGCTTTTCGTAGTAATGAAGAAATAGTCCATTCTTTATTTCTCTATATATCTTATCTTGTAAAATACTTTTTAAGTCTATATCAATACCACCAAAGTCAAAATCTTTTATACTGTTCTCAAATTTCTTTGTAACATTATATTTATTTTCCCAATCTATATCGGCTGGACACGAAATTGTTATGAATATTCGATAGCTTATATTATCAAAATATTTAAAATATTTTTCCTCTGATGAAAAACCACTCCACTTTAATTCCTTAGAATCTCTAAAAGAATTAATTTCATCAACTTTCGTAATTAATTTGTTATTATATTCTTCTTCGGTTATAACAACCCACGCACGTACATAAATATCATTTTTATCATGCCAACTTCCAGACTCATCACTAAATATAAAAAACTTTTGTTTTTTATCTACCATATAATTAAACCATCTTTAAAATCCCTTGAATTTCATTTTCAAGTTGTTTTATTTCTCCTTCAATTTCCTCCACTGGTCGTGGTGGAGTGTATTTATAGAAAAATCTGGTAAATGGAATTTCGTAGCCGACTTTTCCGACCTCGTCGTCCTTATGGTCTCGCACTGTTTCGTCTATCCACGCATCTGGTACATACGGCTTTACTTCTTTTTCAAAATACTCATAAATATCCATACCAAAAGGTACTCTTTCTACATCTTTCAAATCTTTGTCCACTTCAATATCCTTATTTTTCTTTTTGCAAATATCCGCCGTTTCATCTCTTTCTGAAAGTCCGTCTATGATTATTTTTTTAAGCGAATTTTCTATTTTTACACCCTCAAAAGCTGTATTAAAAACTTTCAAAAACTTATCACGATTTTTGTAGAGTTTGCTTTCTATAGTTTTCAAAGTTGGCAAAATATTTTTTTCAAGTTTTTCTTTTTCTTCTCTGGCTTTTTCTTGTGCTTTTAATTTTTTCTTTTTTGCTGACTCTTTTTCATCTTCGGTAATTTCCGGTCCTATAAATCTGGTGTGTAATAAAATCTCTTCAATTCTTTCTTCGTTTACTTGAAAATTAAGTCGTAAGGGTTGTTGGACAGTTACGGCGCGATATCCAAAAACACTACTATCCAAAACCTTTGAGCGACCGTTATGGATATTCTTTTTGTATAAATTCAAAATTTCTTTCGCGTCTTCTTTTGAAATTTCAAATCTTTTATTTCCTAAATTTTTGCGAAGTTGTGTTTTGCTTTTTCGCGCGTCAATGAGTTGAATTTTACCTTTCTTTTCTTTTGGCTTTCTGTTTGAAAATATCCAAATATATGTAGGAATACCAGTGTTGAAAAAGAGACTCTCGGGCAACGCAATGATAGTATCAATATAATCTTCCTCTATCATCCACCTGCGAATCTCACTTGGCCCACTTCCGGCATCTCCAGTGAAAAGAGGTGAGCCGTTGGTAATAATCACCGCGTCACTTCCGCCTTGCTCCAATGTTTGAAATTTAGAAATAGCATGTTGCAAAAAAATCATCTGCCCATCAGAAATTGCAGGTAAACCAGCGCTAAAACGACCGGCATTTCCTCTTTCAGCTTCTTCCTTTACCAATTTTTCATCATTTTTCCATTCTACGCCGTATGGAGGATTTGAAATAATATAATCAAACTTATCGTTTTTGTGTTGGTCGTTAGAAAGCGTGCTGGCAACTTTGTGTTCTTTTTCGCCACCCTTTATCAAGTCTGGATTTTCACCCTTCATTAGCATATCTGCTTTGGCTATTGCGTAAGTTTTGGCGTTAAGTTCTTGTCCGTAAAGCAAGACATGTGCTTTGGAATTGATGTTTTCGTTTATGTATTCTTTGCTAACTGTTAGCATTCCGCCCGTACCACAAGCAGGGTCATAAATCCTCACTATTTTCTCTGCTTTTTTCAAGTCTTTTTCTTCGTCCACAAAAAGCAAACTTGCCATCAAGTTTACAACATCTCTTGGAGTGTAATGCTCTCCCGCAGTTTCGTTTGATTGTTCCGCAAAATGCCGAATAAGGTCTTCAAAGGCAAGCCCGATTTCATGATTTGAAATATTGTCCGGATGAAGGTTTATCTCATGAAATTTAGAGATAATTCTATAGAGTAAATCTGATTGGGCTAGCTTGTCACGGATAACATCAAACTCCAGCTTTTGGAAAATATCTTTCACATTATCGCTAAAGCCATCAATATAATTTTCTAGATTTTTGCTAATGTTGTTTGGGTCGTCCAAAAGTTTTTCAAAAGTAAAAAATGAAGTATTATAAAAATCATATCCGGATTTTGATTTCAAAATATCCAAGCTCAAACCCTTTCCTGCCAAGTCATTGTACATCCCAATCACATCAGCCTTTGTTGGTTCCAGCACAGTATCAAGTCTTTTCAGTACCAAAAAAGGCAAGATAACATCTTGATATTCATATGACTTCCAGCCTCCGCGAAGCAAATTTGCAATCGCTTTTGAAGTACTTACTATTTTTTTAAATTCTTGATTGTTCATAATAATTATTTTATTAAATCATCAACACTCATTTCAAGCGCTTTGGATACTTTTTGCAAAGTATCAAGTGTAGGATTTTGATTCGCGCCGTTTTCTATCTTTACAATGGTATTGAGAGACAAATCAGCAAGACGAGCGACCCTTTCGAGAGAGTAGCCTTTTTCGGCACGTATCTTTTTTAAATTATTCGCTATGCTCATAGTGATATTGTATAATTTAGTATATAGAATATAATATAAAGTATGAAAGCTTTACATCTTAATCATAACGGATTTCTTGAATTTTGCAAAGGTTATGACGAAAGCAAAACCATAAAATTTCACCAAAGGCACTGCGTTTTGTTGCTAAATTAAAAATTTAGACAAAACGGGAGGCTAAAGCACTGCATTTTGTTGCTAAATTAAAAATTTAGACAAAACGGGAGCCTTCCAATCTTTCGCGGCTCCCTCCTGCGTCCCCCGTTTTTTTAAGGATAAGGAAATTTTGGTTTTGCGCGGAGCGGAGGACGAATGGAGGCAAGCGGAGTGTGTGCGCTTGCGCGCACACGGAGTTTGCCGAAGTAAGGACGGAGCGACCCCCGAGGCACGGTGGAGTTGGCATTATCACGCGCTCCGAGCGTGAGATTAGGTTCAGAGCTACCACGCCGCGTGGCGCGTGCGAGTTATTAATCGCTCTGCGATTGTTGTTCAAAAAAGGTTCGAGCAAAGGATACAATCTCAATCAGGTGACTGTGTTACGTGGGGAGTTGGCGGTTGCGACGATGACTAATAACAGTTTACGACATCAATAAAAAGCTCTGTTTTATATAATCAGAGCTTTTTTCTTTTTAAAAATTCTTTCAGTACTGATTCTTGACACACTACATGATTTTTACCAAATACGGAGAAAATATTCTTTCCCTCTTCAAAAAGCTTAATTTTAGCTAATGCAATATAAGCATCCCTTGCACTATTAAAAGCAGCTCCAATTTCATTAATAATAGTTTTTTTAATAAAAGGATTTTGAATATCTTCTATTTCTTTTATATTCCATTCTTGATTAAGTAATTCATTCTTATTCCCAAAAACAAATCCATTTCCAAATATTTCATTAAGTTTATTTTGAAAATACAATAAATATTCATCAAATGATTTTTTTATACCAATGCTGTCCCCAATATCTTTAATTTGATTAATAATATTATCAGCATTATTAACTATATTTGTTTTTTGTGATTTTAATGCATATAATAACATATTCAGAAAAATCCATAATAAAATATCCTCTTTTTTAAAATTCCATTTTTCTATAACAAAATTCATTACTTCATTAGGTGATGGTTCTGGACATATACTTTTCACATCATACTTATTTGAAAGCCATACAAGAAATCCAGATTCTCCGTATTTTTTAATCATATTTTTTTTGGACTCAATCTCTGGTTTAAAATTTTCTATTAGAACAACTGTGTATTCTTTACCTTTCTTTATAAAATCCTTAAATAACGATTCAATGACCACATAATTATTATGTAGTGGATCTATTGAATGCTCAACTCCAATACACAATATTTCTCCGTCTTCATTATTTAATTTAATAACATATGGAGTTTCATAATCATCAGAATTATATTCCTGTAAAGATACAATAGAATCGAATATTGGATCATTAATATTTATTTTCATAATATTGGATAATATAATAAAATTATTTATATATTATATCATAAATCACACAATCCCTCCGCATTGTGTCGGAATCTGTCTTTTGACGAATTTTTGTTTCGTAACGCGCCTGCGGCGCGGTCGCGCTTCGCGCGAAAGGGGCTGATTCTGCAACGATTTGCCACGCTTTGCGTGGCAAAAAAGAAATGTTTTGGTTTTGGATTTGGAAGTTCGAACCAATCTTTTTTAGAAAATCCCGAAAGGATTCGGGATTTTCTTGCAAAGCGATAATTTTAATAATATTTTGACTTTTAGAAATATGGAAAAAGAAAATCAAGCCAAAAAGTTTTTTATCTACGCTCGCAAGTCAACGGACAACGAGGATAGACAAGTTCGGAGTATTGGCGACCAAATTGCTGAATTGCGGGAATTGGCGGAAAAAGAAAATTTGGAAGTTGTTGACTTGCTTGTTGAAAAACAAACCGCCAAGAGTCCGGAGCGTCCTGTTTTCGCCGAGATGTTGAATCGGATAGAAGCGGGCGAAGCGTCGGGAATTTTAGCATGGCACCCCGACAGATTAGCTCGCAATTCCGTTGATGGCGGACAAATTATTTATCTTGTTGATACTGGTGTTATTCGCGAGCTAAAATTCCCAACTTTTGGTATTATTGTGAAGGTTTTTGGCTCATCGGCATTATTAAAAATTCTTTTTACATCATCGGGAGTAATAAGTGTATCTTGTTCACCAGCAAATAAAACAATCGAGGCTGTTATTTTTGCAACATCTTCAACAACATTGTATTGTGTTCTGTCCTCTACATGCGAGAAAGGTACACGAAACTCTCGTTTTTTATCTCTGTTGCTTGGCAAATCGCGAGTAGATACACTCACGCCAATTTCTTTCCATTCTCTTTCTCTCTTTGGTGTCATTGATTCGTCCGATGATGGCATAATGCCAAGCACTTTTGAAATTCGGTTATCACGCGCTGCATACAAAAGCGAAACCATGCCACCACGACTATGTCCGCCAAGCAAAATGTCTGTATATTCGCTTTGGGTTAGCGTATATTCAAGTACACTTTTTATATCGGAAAGATATTGCGTAATTGTATAATCAGTAATATCGCCATCACTATCCAAAACGCCAGTTGGATCAAAGCGCACCGAAGTATATCCATGCTTAGTTAATTCATTTGCTAGTTCCGCCAATCCGACATAGTCTTTTGAGTCCAAAAGCCCGGACAAAGTATCGCCAGTTTTTCCGTTTTTGTTTCTGGGTAATGTATCGCAACAGAAAGATTGCCTTTTGTTCCTTTTATAAAATCTTTTGTGATGTTCATATTGAAATTGTTTACTTTGTAATTTGCTCTATCAACTCTGGAAGCTCTTCAACTTGGAAGTGTCCGCTATCCTCAAAAATGTGCTTTTGTGCTCTTAACAACTCTTCCGCGTATGCCTCAAAATCTCCGAAGTCAACAACATCGTCATCTTTTGAATGATACAAGTGTATTTCCGAAACTTGCTTTTCTATATTTTCAAGTGTGCCCGTCAATACAAAACTTGAACGCTTGATACAACTCCTATCGCCAAACGGAGCGGCGAGCAAATGCAACGACTTTATTTTTCTCAGGTATGTATTCTCTGCAAGATACTTTACAAGAAATACACCACCGAGAGAGATGCCAACAAGAACAACATCATCGTCAATATACTGCGTATATTTCTCAAACCAAATCTTCCACTCGTTATATTTTGCATTCCAAGCACACGGCATTTGCGGTTTTATAAGTTGGTAATTTTCACCGAGATCTTCTTCAAGAGATTGACTCCATTTTTTAGGTGGCTCGTCATTCGGGTCACTTGGTTCAGTAGACTTAAGAAAATCCAAATATGCCTCGTTATTTTCCCAAGACTCACCACCGTGTATTAAAATTACTTGTTGTTTTTTCATATTTTTATTTCGTTAAATCTCCAACACTAACTCCAAGCGCACTCGCAACCTTTTCCATTGTGCTAATTGTAAGATTTTGTTTACCATTCTCAACATTACTGATATATGCTCTATCTAAATCTAACGCTCGGCAAATGTCGCCTTGCGACATTCCTTTTTCTAAGCGTATCTTTTTCATATTGTCTCCAAATTTTTTTGCTGTATTTTGACTCATGTTTTATCTAAAAGTTATCAACTTTGGTATTTTAACATACCATTATGTTATCACTCAATAGTAAGTTTCAATGTGCGGAGGGAACAGGATTTGAACCTGCGGTAGGCGTAAACCTACACATCCTTTCCAAGGATGCGCCTTAAACCACTCAGCCATCCCTCCAAATTTGAAATTAATTTTTATTTCGTCCTTGGAGAAAATCTTACTATCATACGGACTTATATGTCAACATCTGCACAAACGCAAAAGCAACGGCGATGTAAAGAATATATTGAGCGGTTACAAGAAGCATTGAAATTGGAAATATCATATAAATAAACAAAATGCTAACACCTACAGATTGAAAAATCATTTTTACTTTTCCGAATTTTTCTGACTGAACCGTAACACCTTGATATCTTTTTTTGTAATAAGCTCCTAAAACTATAATCAACTCTATAAGTATTATAGCAAACGCCAACCAAATGCTTAAAAACTTTGGTATTAAAACAACTGCCGTTGTTCCTATTAAAAGCTTATCTGCCAATGGATCAAAAAGTTTACCCCAATTTGTCACTTTATTTTGCGTCCTTGCCAAAGCCCCGTCCAACGCATCTGAAAATGCAGATACAATAAACAAAATAACGCCCAAAATATATTCCTCTCCGACTAAAAGCAGTAAAACAAAAGGAATAGATAAAAAACGAAATATAGTAAGATGATTTGGAGTAACCCAAGACGGCAAAAATCTCAAAAAGACAAAAGCTAAAAATTTATCTGACTTTGTAACCTTTTTGGCTTTTTGATATGTGTAGTCTTCTCCTGTTGTGTTTTCTAAAAACATGTTTTGTTAGATTATAAATTATAGGTGTTAGGTTATAGGAAATATTATTTCTATCTATCCATATCTTGTAAAGCCTTGATGCGTTCTTCCATAGGAGGGTGCGTCATAAAAAGCTTTCCCAACTTTGCTTTAAACCCCTTTTCGCGAAATGGATTTGAAATATACATATGCGCTGTTGCGTGACTTGCTTTTTTCATCTCTCCCGGATAACTTGAGATTTTTTTAAGCGCGCTTGCAAGTCCGTCCGGATAACGCGTCATTAAAGCCCCTGACGCATCTGCTAAAAATTCTCTTTTTCTTGATATTGCAAGGTGAATCAAACTTGCGGCAATCGGCGCAAGTATAGCCATAACAATACCCGCAACAAGAAGTATTAACTGAAGTTTTCCGTCTCCTCCGTTGTTGTTTCTTCTGCCTCCTCCAAACCAAAATGTATAACGCAAAAACATATCGGATAAAATAGCGATAAACCCAACCAAAACGACAGAAATTGTTGAAACTAATATGTCTCTGTTTTTAACATGAGAAAGCTCATGAGCCAAAACTCCTTCAAGCTCTGACTTTTCAAGCCTTTCTAACAACCCTGAGGTCACGGCAACAGCCGCGTGTTCTGGGTCGCGTCCGGTTGCAAACGCATTTGGCGCAGGGTCGTTTATCACATAAAGTTTTGGCATCGGAAGACCTGTTGCTATCGTTAAATTTTCAACAAGATTATACAATTCTCTGTGTGTTTTTGCATCAACTTGTTTTGCTCCTGACATTTTTATAACTATTTTGTCGGAGTTCCAATAAGAAAAAATATTCATAGCCAATGCAAAAACCACTGCAATATATAAAATAGAGGGGTTTCCCAAAATCTGCGCAAAAACCCAACCAACTAAAATAACAAAAACGAAAAACAGACTCATAATGAGCCAAGTTTTTCTCATATTCAATGATTCATAGTTATATGCTGTTGCCATTTTGTTAGATTATAGGTGTTAGGTTATATGAAATTTTAATGCTTACTGTTCTTGTAATACAAAGACAGAAACAAAACAAGCCAAGAACCGACTACACCAACAACAAAACTTATAACGATAGGAAAATTGCCGGTCAAAACACCGTAAACGGTCCAAGTTGCCGTGCCCGCAGAAAATATAATATAAGAAATTATAGAAATATTTTCTGATGATTTAAGTTTATAAATTTTATAAGCTTGCGGATAATAAGCAAAGGACATCGCGACTCCCATGATAGTTGTTAGTAGTTCCAGCATTGTTTATTTTTTGTTATTACGATTAACCGCTTCTTGGAGTTTTAGCAAGCATACCAACTTCAGACAGAAAGTTAGCTATATTTTTTCTATCATCTTCCATAATGAAAAGGTATTTTAGAAATTAACTTTAACCGGCTCTTTGGCAGCCTCTTCTTCCAGTTCAAAAAACTCTTCTTCTTTAAAGTTAAATATTCCCGCTATTAAGTTTTGAGGAAACATCTGCACGGCATTGTTCATCTCTTTTACATTTGAGTTGTAAAATCTTCTTGATGCTTGTATTTTATTTTCCGTATCTGTTAACTCCCTCTGAAGCTCCAAGAAATTCTCATTTGCCTTCAAGTCAGGATAATTCTCAGAAACTGCAAATAAACTTTTTAAAGCTCCTGTAAGCATATTTTCCGCTTCTTGTTTTTCTCCTACATTTTGTGCACCCATCGCCTTTGTTCTTGCTTCTGTAACAGCTTCCAAAACTCCTTTTTCGTGTGCAACATACCCTTTTACAGACTCTATTAAGTTCGGGATTAAGTCGTACCTTCTTTTTAACTGAACATCTATGTCAGACCACGCATCTCTTACATTGTTTTTTAGCCTAACGAACGCATTATACATCGCAACGAGCCATAAAACGATTACAACTGCAATAGCAATGCCATTTATTTTCCAATCAATAATATCAAAAAGACCGCTTACAACAAGCGCCACAACGATTAATCCAAAAATAAAATTCCAAAAATTATTCATAAATTTTAATAAAAAAAATAATTAATTACTTTAATACATAATATCAAAACATCTGTAAAATATCAAACCAAAAACTATATTATAAATTAAAAAAATACTGTATTATATAATTAATTAGTACATTGCCAATTAGGAGAATATCTAATGTCTATTGCATACAGTAATTTTTATGTTTATTTTAAAAAACAATTTGGTGAAAAAAATATAATTATTATGCTGAAAAAATTTATAAGATATTTTTTCAAATATAATAATCCGGAATTAATAATGTTTAGCGCCATTAAAGACAAGGAAGATTTAGGATATGAAATCATTATAACAACGAGACAAGTGCCTTCTTTAAAAATACGCAAAACTTTTATGAGATTTTGCAGAGAAAATGGTTATCTCAAAAAGGATAAGATAATTAAAATTTCAAAAATCAAACACAAAGTAATAACAAAGAAAAGTCTTCTTTGAAAATTCCCCAATTATTATTATAATTAGGGGATTTTATTTTCCCTTGCTCTTAAATATTATCACATTTAAATGATAAATTTTATTTTTTTCTATTTTAAGCTTTATCTCCATAAGCGAAGACCCTTCCGGGGCAGGCAATGTTTCCGCATTTCCGGTTTCCGGATTAAACAAAGCATAGTGAGTTACACACTTTAACTTGCAATTTTCCATAGTTAGAGAACCCCCCGCATGAGTACAATAGTCAATAAAGGCATGAAAGTTGCCTTTTGTGTTTACTAAAATAGCGTCTCTGCCTTTGTATTTAAATTTTTTCAGCTCACCATCTTTTATATCTGATGTTTTTGCAATAAAAAACTGATTCATTTTTTTAGAATTTAGAGAATATAGAAGTTAGAATTGTTAAGTAAAGTTTTAAGGTTTCTAAAATTGAGGTCATGTCTCCGCTAAGACTATGGCAAGCAGTATAAAATTTGTTTGAGTTGAGTGCGATTTGAGGAAGAAATAAGAAGTGAAACAAGCTGTACTAAAGGTACAGCGAGTAAGCTTCGCAACTTCTGACGAAAAAGCGTGCCAATTCAAATAAATTTTATGGGAAGATTATGTTTCCGTCTTCATCTTCTAATATAATAGCTTTAGTCGGGCAAGATTGCGCCGCAAGCAAAATAGTTTCATCGTCCAAATTTGTTTGGAGTTCTTTTTTTTCTGTTTCTTCAGATCTTTTCTTCCCGTTTTTTAATAAGATAACCGCTTTATTCTCATCGTCAAGCTCAAAAACTTCAGGAGCCACGACAACACAAGATGCCGCCCCTATACACAAATCTCTGTCCACTATAATTTTTTTTATTTTTTTCATATTATTTTTTAATTCTTAAGATATTAAACCTCAAACTCTTCTCCGTTTTTTAAAGCAATCTTATTCCTCCGGGACACCCTCTCCTTTTCCAATTTTTCTAAAACTTCCCTTACCAAAAGTATCTTCTATTAATCTGCCAATTGCCAACATTCTTCCATTTACCTTAGCATTAATGAATAGTTTTACAATATCCTCCCTATTTGAAAACTTATCTTTATTCAATTCCCAAAGTTTATTTATGAGAGAATTTATTTTATCTATTTCATCTCCTTTATAAAATTTCAGAGAACTTCTTTCTCCGTTGCTTACTTGCTCTATTTCATCTTTAAAAATCTCATTTTTCAAAACAATATTATGATAATATTGTTTTGTCATAAGTTCAGTTATGGCTTCATCAAAATCTTCAAAAAACTCCTCTTTGCCATCTCTGGACACTACTTTAAATCCACTGCGATATTCACTTTCTGCATGATCATCTCCTTTAATTTTTTGTAAAACAACAATAGATTTTGCATGGATAAACTCATGAAACAATATTAAAGAAAATTCTATGTCAGACTTTAACCTATCAACTAAAATACCGCCTCTAACTGCAGAATGAGCTCCTGTAGAAAGCCTGCCTTCAGTGTACTCATTAGTGCCCCCATTTTTTAAAATATGGATATTTTCAATTGGAACTTCAAATACATTATCTTTTTTTAAACTTGATATGTATTCAGAAGCTTCCTTTTGAGTAAAATTTATCACCTCTAAATCTCTTTCTGTTTTTTCTAATTCAAGGTCTTTGATATTTTCTTCATTTGCATCCTTATTAAGTAATGTTTCAGAAAACATAGATAAAGAAGCATCAAAAGCTTCTTTATCTTTTCTTTGTTCTTGTGGAATACCCACTACATTATCTATATGAGAATTAAATTTTTCCATATATTAAAGAATACTTAAAATTTAGCATTTTGTAAAACCAATTTAAAATTAAAATATAAAATTTTAAGATTTCTAAAATTGAGCACAGGTCGCAGCCTCCCGTTTTTATCCAAGAGCGCAGCGATTGGTTTTAAAACGCAGTGCTATCAGTATAAAAAGGAAGAGTGATGCTGAGCTGTATTTATAGATACAGTGAAGTTGAGCGATGAGTTTTTAGCAAGAGATGTGCCAATTTTGAAAATCTTATCCGAAATACTTTTCTTTATAAAAACGAAGCAGCTGTTCCGCCTCCGGAATACAAACAGGGTCACCAGTTCCCACTTTTGTTTTTTTTTGAAGTTTTTCAAAAGTATCTGCTCCTTCAAGCACCGCTTCTTCAATATCTTTATCTGTTACATTTAAAACTTTATCTATAACTTTTTTGCCTTCCACTTTTATTCTGTCGTTTTGTCCTGTTCTTCTAAAAAAATCATTAATGGCGCTTTGAAGCGCTTTGTCTCCTAAAACAGAGCAGTGAATTTTCCTGTTTGGAAGACCTCCTAATCTTTCCATTATGTCTTGTGGTTTTATCTTCAAAGCATCCTCCACTTTCATGCCTCCATTTTCCAAAAGCATAACAGAAAGCATAGATGTTGAAGCAATAGCGGACGCGCATCCGAAGGTCTGCCATTTTGCATCTTTTATTTTCTCTGTTTTTTCATCCACCAAAAGCCAGATTTTCATCATATCTCCGCACGCAGGAGAACCAACCATACCCAAAGCGTTGTATTTAAACTTTCCTTCCATGTCGGTCGTCAAAAAATTCCTCGGATTAAAAAAATGATCTTTTACATTTTCCGTGTAAACCCATTTTTCTTTTTTATCATAAGAAACAACATCGGATTCACTTCTTTTATTTTTTTTATTTTCGTTTTTCATAAAATATATTCTAAATTTCAAATTTTAAAGCTTCAACTTACTCATGTCTATTTTTGTCGGTGATATTTTTCTTAAATTTTCAACCACCCCCGGAAGTTTTTCCAAAACATAATCAATATCTTCTTCTGTTGTGTATCTTCCAAGAGCAAACCTCAAACTTCCATGAGCCGCCTCATACGGCAAACCAATCGCTAAAATAACATGCGAAGGGTCAAGGCTGTGTGAAGTGCAGGCAGAACCCGTTGAAGTATAAATTCCGTATTGATCCAAGTGAAGTATCAAAGCTTCACCTTCAATATCCAAAATCGTAATATTTATATTATTCGGCAAACGTTTCTCCGGATGTCCGTTTAAAAAAGTTTTTGGAATAGTTTTTAAAATTTCTTCTTTTAATTTCTTGCCTAATTTCAAAAGCCTTTCTGTTTCTTCTTCTTTTTTTTCATCTGCTAATTTAAGAGCTTTTGTGAGCCCCACGATTCCTGCTATATTTTCCGTTCCCGATCTTAAATTTTTCTCCTGACCGCCACCATAAACCAATGGTTCTATTTTAACTCCTGTTTTTAAATATAAAATACCAATACCCTTCGGACCGTATATTTTACTTCCATTTAAAGTAAGCATGTCCACCCCAAGGTCATTTATATTCAAGTTCAAATAACCCGCAGCCTGACATGCATCTGTATGAAAGTAAGGAAATTGTGTTTTGTTTTCTTTTTTGAAGTTTTTAATAACTTCAGCAATTTCAGAAATAGGCTCAATAGTTCCTATTTCATTATTGGCATACATTATAGAAACCAAAACTGTATCTTTCCGTAATGCATTTTTTACATCTTTTGGATTCACCAAGCCATATTTATCCACCGGAAGATATGTGACTTCAAATCCTTCTTTTTCCAGCTTCTCGCAAGGATGAAGCACCGCATGATGTTCAATTTTGGAAGTTATAATATGATTCTTCTTTTCTTTATTTTTTCTTGCAGATCCTAAAATAGCCAAGTTGTCCGACTCCGTGCCTCCTGAGGTAAACAAAATCTCATCCGGACGAACACCTCCCAAAATTTTGGCTATTTCTTCCCTCGCTTCGTCAATAACCATTTTAGATTCATGTCCAAGCTTATACATACTTGAGGGATTGCCGTAATGTTCAGAAAAATACGGCAACATAGCCTCCAAAACTTTGGGGTCTGTTTTTGTTGTTGCTGCATTGTCTAAATATACTTCCTTTGTTGTTTTCATTTAATATTACTGCTAATTTTAATCTTTAATTTAATACTAATAAGAATTAAATAATAAGATAAAGAAACAAGACACGATAACCAAGCAACAAGCAAATTTCAAGAAACAATAATCAAAACGAGCCGTGTTTGTAATTTGTTGTTTGATTATCGCAGCTTGTTTGTTACTTGTTTTTTTGTATCTTGGTTATTTCTTAAAAATTCTTTATTTTTAACTCTTAATTTTTTTATAAAATATCTTTTAAACTTATATTGCTCAATGTATCATCTACACTTTTTTTCAACTTGCTCCATACTACTCTCGTTTTACATCCTTTTTCTTTCCCGCACTTGTGTCCGGAAAGGCATTTTACCGGAGCGGTATCTCCTTCAAAAATATTAATTATGTTTAAAATATTAATCTCTTCCGGGGATTTCAAAAGCATATAACCTCCGTTTCTTCCCGCCTTTGACTTTATGATTTTCTGTTTTTTTAAAAGCGCGGCTATTTCTTCAAGATACCCGTAAGATATATTTTCTTTTTTTGATACTTCCGCAAGAGAAACGACTCTTCCTTTACAAGATGCAATATACGCCAAAAGACTTAGCGCATATTCACTCCTTGTTGAAACTTTAAAAAACATAGATTAAATCTAATTCCAAGTTAATAGCTGTGAGTTTAATATATAATTTTTAAAAAGTCAACTACCATTCTTAAATTAGGCTGAATATCCATAACTTGATTCTTTTAAAAAAATAATGCACAATACTTCCAGTATTTATTCATGCAACCTTGGAGGTTAGCAGTGTGAAAAAAATTAAAAATAGAGCAAAGATTAAAAACGCGGCCAAAAGAAATCATCTCAACAAGCGCAGGGAAAAAATAATCCTGAAACTCCAAAGACAACAACTCCAATAAGTAAAATAAAGTCTACCGCCCCTCTTGTCTAAAACAGACAAGAGGATTTTTTTTGGATTTTTTTTGCGGTTTCTGCTAAAATAAGCTCATGTTTATATATGACACTCTATCAAAAAAGAAAAAAGTATTCAGACCTCGTGATAAAAAACAAGTGACTATGTTTGTGTGCGGAATAACCCCGTATGACTCTCCTCATATAGGAAATATACGTGCTTTTTTAAATTATGACATTATAGCAAACTATCTTAGACACAAAGGCTATAAACTTAAATACATTCAAAATATAACCGACATAGACGACAAAATAATAGCAAGATCACAAGAAAAGAAACTTGACTGGGAAAAACTCGGCAATCAATACTTTGAAGAATTAAAAAATATTTTAAAAACTTTAAATATAAAAAGCGTTGATAAATACATAAAAGCAACTGACCATATCCCGCACATAATAAAACAAATAAAAACCCTCATAAAAAAAGGCTATGCTTACGAAAATAACGGCACTGTATTTTTTGATGTCAGAAAATTTAAAGATTACGGGAAACTCTCGGGACAAAATTTAAAAAAGCTCAAAAAAGCGGAACGAACAGAGAAAGACACAAATAAAAAACATCCTTACGATTTTGCTCTATGGAAAGCAAAAAAACTTTCAGAGCCTTCCTGGGACTCGCCTTTCGGACCGGGAAGACCCGGCTGGCACATAGAAGATACGGCCATAACGGAACATTACTTTGGACAGCAATATGACATACACGGAGGAGGAAGAGACTTAATATTTCCCCACCATGAATGCGAAATAGCTCAGCAAGAATCAGCCTCCGGTAAAAAACCATTTGTAAAATACTGGATGCATTCCGGATTTGTTAATGTAAATGGAGAAAAAATGTCTAAATCTCTTGGAAATTTTATAACTGTAAAAGAACTTTTGGAAAAAACTGAGCCGGACATTATAAGATTTATGATGCTTTCTGTGCATTACAGATCCCCCATTGACTACACAAGCAAGCTGCTTGAACAATCAAAAAGTTCTCTTGAAAAGATAACTGATTTTTCAGACAGGTTAAAAAAATTCAAACCTAAAATCAATCCAAAAAAATCAATTTCATGCAAGTGTAAAACAATAAATGCTCAGATTAAAAAGTTTTTCTCAGAAATGGACGATGACTTCAATACGCCAAAAGCTTTGGCGGCGCTTTTTAGTTTAATTAATTTATCAAATTCAAAAATGGATAAAAACACCTTATCTGAAACAGACAAAGAAAATATAATTTCATTTTTAAAAGACGTTGAAAATATTTTCGGAATAAAAATATTAACAAAAAAAAGAGAGAAAATCTCAGAAGACATAACCGACCTTTTGGAAGCCCGCAAAAAAGCCAGAAAAGAAAAAAATTGGAATGAGTCAGATAAAATAAGAGAGATGCTGAAAAAAAGAGGCTACTTGGTCAAAGACACCCCGCAAGGACAAAAACTCAAAAAAGTATAAAATAATGAACAGTTTATAAACACCTTATAAAAAAACCTTTTAAATTGGAGGGTTTTTTTGTTTAAATTACTCATTTTTGACTTCAGTTATTTTTCAAGCTATCATAGGTTTACTAAAGAATAAACTAATTTAATTATGACGCAAAAAAACGAGAAAGCTGAAAATATAAAAATGCCGCCGCATAATATTGAGGCGGAACAATCTGTTTTAGGTTCTATTTTATTGGACAAAGAGTCAATGGTAAAAGTGGCTGATATTATAACTTCAAAAGATTTTTACAAAAAAGCTCACAGACTTATTTATGAGACTATGCTTGATTTGTATCAAAACCAAGAGCCTATTGATGTTTTAAATGTAACAAACAGACTTAAAGACAAAAAACAGCTCAAAGATGTCGGTGGCGCAAGCTACATTACTAATTTAGTAAACTCCATAGCCACCCCGGCGCATATAGCCTCCTACGCAAAAACTGTTTACAAAAAAAGAATTTTAAGAGACCTAATATCAGCATCTTATAATATAGCGGAACTTGGCTACAAAGAACACGAGGACATAGATATGCTTTTGGACGAAGCGGAAAAAAACATTTTTGGGATAACGCAGGAATCCCTTTCCCAATCATTTTCACATGTTAAAAATACACTTGATGCGGCTTTTGAAAGAATAGAAAAACTTCACCAAAATGACCATGCTATGCGAGGAGTGGCGACAGGATTTAAAAAAATGGATAATCTTTTATCCGGACTTCAAAAATCCGACCTTGTAATACTTGCCGCAAGACCAAGTTTGGGAAAAACATCTCTTGCCTTGAACATAGCTTTAAATGCCGCAAAAAATAAAGTACCTGTCGGAATTTTTTCCCTTGAAATGTCCAGCGAACAGCTTGTAGACAGACTTATAGCCACAGAAGCAAGGGTTGATCTGTGGAAATTAAGAACTGGAAACTTATCAATGGACGGAGAGCTCAACGACTTTGCGCGTATAAGCGACGCTTTAGGGTCTTTGTCAGAAGCGCCAATATTTTTTGAGGAATCCTCCAATCCAAACATATTGCAAATGAGAACAATGGCAAGAAGACTCCAGGCAGAACATGGACTTGGACTAATAGTGGTTGACTATCTCCAGCTTATACAGCCAAGAAACCCAAACGACTCACCTGTTCAATCAATCAGTGAAATTTCAAGATCTTTAAAGGGTCTTGCAAGAGAACTTAATGTTCCGGTTCTCGCGCTTTCACAGCTTTCTCGTGCAGTTGAACAAAGAACGGCAAGAATACCAAAGCTTTCCGACTTGAGAGATTCGGGCTCTATTGAACAGGACGCAGACGTAGTTATGTTTATTTACAGAGAGGATAAAGACAGAGAAAATACAGAAAGAAAGAACCAAGCCGATATTATTATTGCAAAACACAGAAACGGACCTTTGGGCAATGTTGCTCTTTATTTTGACCAAGAAAGAGCAACTTTTGAAGACCTTTCGAGTGACGACTATGAAGAATCCGGAGCTAATGACGAACCACCAAAAGATGTATTCTAAATCCATACAAAATTTAATAGAAAGCCTTTCAAAGCTCCCTTCCATAGGACCAAGGCAAGCATCCAGAATTGTATTTTATCTTCTTAAGAAACCTGATGACGAGATAAAATCTTTTTCTGAAAATCTATTATCACTCAAACAAAATGTGAAGCTTTGTCCTGAATGTTTTTTAAGCTATGAAGCTGACGGAGTAAAAAAAGGCTGTGATATATGCTTGAGCCATAAAAGGCTAAAAACAAAAATTTGCGTACTTCAAAAAGAGGTGGAAATAAACAACATTGAAAATACCGGAATATTTGACGGCGTTTATCATATTATTGGAGAAGATATAAATATGCTAAATGATGAAAAACAAACCGAAACAAGCATAAAAAAATTAATAGAAAGAATAAAAAATCTTAAAAACCAAAATCAAAATGACATTGAAGTCATATTGGCGACAAATCCAACCACAGAAGGAACGGCAATGCTGATGTATTTAAATCAAAAACTAAAACCTCTTGATATTAAAATTACCGTTTTAGGCAGAGGCTTGTCATCCGGCAATGAACTGGAATACGCCGACCAAGAAACAATAAACAATGCATTTTTAGGCAGAAACTGACAACAAAAAACCCGCTTAAACAGCGAGTTTTTTGTTGAGTTTTATTTGAGTAAGTTTTTATTTAATATCAGTAATTTTTACTTCAGTATGAGGCTGTCTATGCCCTCTTTTAACTCTCACTCTTTTTTTAGGTTTATACCTTAAAGATATCTTTTTTTTGTCTCTTCCTTGAGTTAATATCTCTCCGGAAACCTTAGAGCCTTCAATGTAAGGCTGACCTATTTTGGTATCTTTGTCGGAAGAAATAAGCAAAACTTTATCAAAGACAATTTTAGAACCTTCCTCACCTTTTAGTTTTTCCACTTTTATCTTGTCTCCAACAGATACTTTATATTGTTTTCCTCCTGTTTCTATTACGCTAAACATATTTTTATAATTTTAGTAAAACTTTAATGAAGTTGAGTATATCAAATTAACCATATTTTGTAAATAGCATATACTCTAAGTTTAAAAAACAACTAAAACACCTATATGACATAAGTATTGTCAATTTGATATTAGAATGAGAGTTAAAATTTATTCTATTAGTTTAAATTTTATAACTTAAGTAAAAATACCGCTTCTCTTATTTTGAACCTTTGCATTTTATATATATTACTATATATAATAAAAATATGACAAAAATTGAAAAGAAAATAAAAGAAGCTCCAAAAAGCCCCGGAATATACTTTTTTAAAGACAAAAAAGGAAAAGTTATTTATATCGGCAAAGCAAATGTTTTAAAAAACAGAGTTTCTCAATATTTTAGAAGTCCAAAAAAACATTCTCAAAAAACTAAAAAATTAGTTGAGAATATTTTTGATGTTGATTTTTTAATTTGCGACTCGGAAATAGATGCGCTCATCAAAGAAGCCTGTTATATAAAAAAATATGATCCAAAATACAATATTCTTATGCGGGATGATAAGAATTACTTTTTTGTTGGCATCACAAAAGAAACATATCCCAGAATATTCATAACCCACCAACCTCTTGCCGAAGGTTCTACTGTCCGAGGTTCAACCTCGAACAATTATATTGGTCCATTTACTGAAGGATTTGCCTTAAAAGAAACTCTAAAACTACTCAGAAAAACATTCCCCTACCGGCACTGTGTAAAACTTCCAAAAAAAGCTTGTTTACAATATCACCTAAATAGATGCCTCGCTCCCTGCATAAAAGAAAATACAAAAACAAAAGTAAAGCAAAATATAAGGTATATAGAAAAAATACTCAAAGGGGAAAAACAAAGTCTTCTTAAGCAATTTGAAAAACAAATGATTAAATACGCAAAAGAAGAAAAATTTGAAAAAGCAGATGAAATAAAAAAACAAACAGAAAATATCAAAAAAATATTTAAACACAAATACTCCCTTCAAAAATTCAAAGAAGTAAAACGAAAAACCATAAATTGGCAAGCTGCAGAAAAGTTTATTCAAAAACTTCTTAAAACAAAAAAAAGAATATCCCGCGTAGAAGCATATGATATTTCAAATATTTCCGGAAAGCATGCTGTTGGCTCTATGGTTGTTTTTACCGACGGATTGCCTGACAAAAAAGAATATAGAAAGTTTAAAATAAAATTCTCGGGAAACGAACCAAATGATCCTAAAATGATGCAAGAGATTTTAGCAAGAAGATTTAAAAGAAAAGATTGGCCAAAACCAGGACTGATAATTTTAGACGGAGGTGTAACTCAGCTTAATGCAGTAAAAAAAATAGCACCCAAAAACCAGCTTATAGCATCTTTAGCCAAACAAAACGAAGAAATATATCTGCCGGAGAATTCCCTGCCTAACCCAACAGAAAACATGCCGGAAGATGTTAAATTTTTCTTTCAAAAAATAAGAAATGAGGCTCATAGATTTGCAATAACATTTCACAGAAATTTAAGGTCAAAGAAATTTCTAAAATAAAAAAAATAGCTCGGCAGAATTTACATAGGTGAATTTACATAGGTGAGACCTATGTAAAAAGATGGAATATAAAAAACTCGGCAGAAATTTCTGCCGAGCTAAACTACATTAAAATATTATTTGTTTTTTGCTTTGGTTAGTTTTTGCTGCAACCCGTAATCTTGTGATGAACCGGAAACAGCAGTTCATTCAACAAAAAAACGAATTTTTTTGCTTCATCGCGATGCTCTTCCGGGAAATTTTCCGGCAACCTTCCGTAGATGGCCTGCATAAGAGAAACATGCCATTTGTCTTTGTAATTATCCAGGAAACTAAAAACTCCGGAACAATCCACGGGTTTTAAAAAAGCGATAGGATGCCTCTCTTTTCCCATTTCCTGAATAAATACTTGAACGATGATGGCGCCGCCATGACGAACAGTTCTCCTGCCTTCTGTTTTGGGTTGAAGATGAAGCTTATAATGCCCTTCTTTCCCTAAAACAACAGAGGTAAGATCATCGGACGCATCCTTGCGGCTCATTAGCTCCTGAGTTTTCCGAACGATTTTTTCCCTTTTCTTAAAGGAAAATTCCTTCATTTTTTTGGAAATTTCAAGATACAGCGCCTCCTCTTCGGGAGTTTTAATGCCAAAAAAACATTCTTTGTTGGGAAAATAAACTTTATCTTCCCATAGAAAGGCACCTTCGGAAAGCTTTCCTTTATTTTCAGACTTGACTCGATGAATCTCCTCCCGAAAAACTTCCCGATATCTTGAAGTTTCACCGTGATTGCAAGCCAGCTCGGTTGTCAGCTTATGAACAATGCCGTTCATATCTTCCTTGGTTTTGACTGCCCGAATTTCTGACAAAAACTCATAACACTTAACAAGCTGCAAAAGAGCCTTATCCTTGACGCCTTCAATTTCTTTGATGGCATTTTGAATTTTGGCTCCCTGCTTACTTAAGGACTCATCAAGATCCCAGTCAGGAAATTTGCTGTACAGAACCTTAAGAGACTGATGACACTCAAAAAGGCGCTCTCCGGCTTTTGTCGCCCATTCACGCTTTTTAGCAATTTCCTGAGCAGCCTTTTCAACTTCCTCCTCGTCAATGGAAAAATCCATTTGGAGGTCAATGTCAGGCAATTTTTCTGAGTCAAACTTAGCAGGGACAATGGGGACAACTTTTTCATTTTTGCCGTTAATCTTGTCCTTAATGTCGCCCATCGCGAGAGCCATGACAGTAGTTGCGCCAGCATCTTTTTCCGTGTTCATAATATCACCTCTTTGATATATTTTGTATTTAAAAAAACAAACTTAAATCACCAATTATACTTGGTGGTTTTTTCCTTTCTCAACGTACTAAAACATATTATACATAAAATATTAATTATGTCAATAGTTGATTTGTTTATATTGCTGTGGTATTCTTACCGTTAATGAGATTTATCGCCTTAATAATTTCAAATGCATTAGCCCTTTTTCTTGCCGCTAATTTTATAGACGGCGTCACATTAAATGGAGGCTACAAAGAGCTTACTCTCGCGGCTGTTGTTATCGGCTTAATTAACTTTTTGCTGAAACCGGTCCTAAAATTGCTATTTGGTCCATTTATTATTTTAAGTTTGGGGCTTTTTGTTATAGTTATAAATATGGGCATATTATGGATTTCTGACCTCTTATTGGAACAGGTTGCATTTTCAGGAATATCCGCCCTGTTTTTAACAACGTTGCTTTTGGGAGTAATAAATTTTATTGTATCAATATCATTTAAAAAGCATTAGGAAATTTATTCAATTTTGATTGAGTTTAATTATATAATTTAAAAAAAGAATGTTTAATATAATTTTAATAATAATATCTATAGGACTAATAACTGTGGTTTTGCTTCAGCAGAAAAATGCCGGAGGAGGATCTATGTTTGGTGGAGGTGGAGGATCTGAAAACATCTATCAAACAAAAAGAGGACTTGATAAAGTATTATTTATAGCAACAATCGTTTTATCTGCCCTTTTTATTGGGATAGCTTTTGTAAGACTATTACTTTAAAGCATGAGAAACAATAAAAGAAGCCTATGCTTCTTTTATTTATTGTTTTTTAAAGCTTTTAATTTAATTAATACTACACCTAAAAAATTCAAATGGCCTTTATGGTCTCAGTTAAGACAACTGCCAAGCATATTAACCAAAAAAGAAAAATATGCTGTGTTTTTGCTTTTAATTTTATCTTTGTTTTTTGGCATCTCTTCACTCTGGAACTTTTATATAGTAAAAACTGAAGAAATACCGGCTTTCGGGAAAAGATACACAGAAGCTTTAGTTGGCGGCCCTCAATTTATAAATCCAATTTTGATAACATCAAACGATGTAGATAGAGATATTTCAAAACTCATTTATTCCGGACTTATGGAATATTCTCCGGAAGGTGACATCGTTCCCGGACTCGCCAAGTCATATAAAATATCAAAGGATGGAAAAGAATATACATTCTTTTTAAGAGATGATATTTTTTGGCATGATGGTAAAAAATTTACTGCAGATGATGTCGTATTTACAATATCCGCCATTATAAATCCAGCCTACTCAAGCCCTCTCAGGTATTCCTGGCAAGGAATAAAAGTGGAAAAAGTGGATGATTTTACAGTTAAATTTACTTTAAACAATGTTTATGCTCCTTTTTTAGAAAAAACCACTTTAGGTATAATGCCCAAACATATTTGGGGGCCGATAGAGCCTAGAAACATCATATTGGCCAACCCAAACTTAAACCCTATAGGAACAGGTCCTTTCAAAATGAAAAAGATTGTAAAAAACAAAGAAGGTCAAATCACCTCTATTTATCTTGAAGCAAACGACGATTATTATAAAAAAAGGCCTTATATAAATGAAATTGTATTTTATTTTTATGACGATGAGGAGCAAGCGATAAATGCCTACCAAAAAAACGAAGTGCTCGGAGTTTCTAATGTCTCGCCTAAAAATAAATATCTTGTATTTAATAAAGAAACTAAAATCTACAATCTAAATATTCCAAAATATTTTTCTATCTTTTTCAATCAAAATCAAAGCATAGTTTTGTCAGATAAAAAAATAAGAGAAGCATTGGCATACGCCACCGATAAAGAATATTTGAATAAAAATGTATTTTTAGGAGAAGCAAAATTAATTGACTCACCTATTTTACCAAATCTGCCGGGTTATAATGATGAAGTTACAAAATACGAATACAATCCGCAGAAAGCAAGGGACATTTTAGAAGAAGCTGGGTGGATTGATAAAAATGAAGATGGCATCAGGGAAAAATCTCCAGGGAAAGGAAAAGATCCTGTTGATCTTTCCATCACCTTAACAACATCTGACTTTACAGATCTTGCAAAAACAGCAGAAATTATAAAAGAACAATGGGCTCAAGTTGGAGTTAAAGTAAATGTTGAAAATTACGGAATTGACGAGCTTAAGCAAAATGTAATAAAAACAAGAGGTTATGATGCTTTGATTTTTGGTGAAGTGTTGTCACACGAGCCGGACTTGTTCGCATTTTGGCATTCTTCACAAAAAAAAGACCCGGGACTTAACCTTTCACTTTACAACAATAAAGATGTGGATAAGCTTTTGGAAGAGGCTCGACAAACATTAGATGTAAAAAAGAGAGAAGAAAAACTTAAAAAATTACAAAAATTAATCGTAGATGATGTCCCCGCTATCTTTTTATATTCCCCCAATTATCTTTATCCCGTAAGCAAAAAAGTTAAAGGAATTGAAATTAAAAATATAGCATTGCCGTCAAAAAGATTTTCAGGAATAGAAAACTGGTATATAAATACTCAAAGAATCTCAAAAAGAAAATAATAAATACTTCAAATTACGAAACACTAAAATTTCCAATAAAATGAATGCAAAAAATATAAATAAAATATTTAAAGCATACGATGTAAGAGGAATATATAAAGAGGAGTTTGATGAAGAAATTGCAGAAAAAACAGCAAAAGCAACTGCTGAATTTTTAAATGCAAAAACAATCTTAGTGGCAACAGACGCCAGAGATTCCTCTGAATCTCTAAGAAATTCCGTTATAAAAGGACTTTTAGATTCCGGAGTTAATATTATAAATATAGGCGTAACAACAACTCCTATGTTTTATTTTGCAGTAAATGAAGAAAAAACTGACGGCGGTATAATGATAACCGCATCTCATAACCCTCCAAAATACAACGGACTTAAAATAGTAAGAAGCGAAGCCCGCCCTATTGGAGAAGACTCCGGACTATCAGATATTAAAAACAGCGTATTGTTAAATAAATTCAAAACACCGAAAATAAAAGGAAACGAAATTAAAAAAGACCTTTTGGAAAAATATGTTAATTTCCTAACAAAAAACATAAGTGATTTAAATATAAAAATAACAGCGGATTTTTCATGCGGAGCATCCAGCGCTGTGGTTAAAAAGTTAGCTGAAAAGTTAAATATAAAATTAACCGCTTTATGTGAAGTCGGCAAAAAACAAACTCATGAGGGCAATCCTTTAAAAGACGAAAATGTGATTGACTTAAAAAATAAATTAAAACAAGAAAAAGTTGATTTGGGAGTTGCTTTTGACACAGACGCCGACAGAATATTTTTCTTCACACCAAAAGGCAAAAGAATAGATTCTTTTACTGTCGCTTCTCTTCTCTCAGAAAGCTATTTAAAAAACAACAAAGAACAATTCTTTGTGGGAAGTGTAAATATAAGCAAAGTATTTGAGGAAACTGTAAAAGAAAACGGAGGGAAATACAAAAAAAGTAAAGTTGGTCATGTTTTTATGAAACAAGCCATGAGAGAAAATGATGCGGTTTTTGGCGCAGAACTTTCGGGACACTTTTACTTTAAAAACTTTTTTTATGCCGATTCCGGGATATTTACCCTAATGAAAGTTTTAGAAATTATGAAAAAAACCGGAAAATCCATATCAGAACTAACAGAAAAATATAACAGATATTTTAGGTCAGGAGAAATAAATTTTAAAGTAAAAGATAAAGATAAATCGCTCAATGATATAAAAAATTTCTTCAAAGATGGAGAACTTTCAGAACAAGATGGAATAACATTGAAATTCCCAAATTTCTGGCTCAATGCAAGAACATCAAACACAGAACCTCTTTTGCGGGTAAACATAGAAGCGGACACAGAAGAACTGTTAAAAGAAAAAATCAATCAAATAAATGAAATTTTAAAATAAAAAAAACCCCAATGTAATCACATCGGGGTTTTTTAGAGACAATTACAGAAATAATAAAATCATTTTTATAATACGAAACATCTAAATAGATGTTTCGTAAGAAATTTAAAAGAACGCAAGTCTCGAGGAGAGAGATTTTTGTCTAAAAGACAAAAAACTTACCCTTTCAAATTTCATTCCATTTAGATGTTCCGTATTATAAAAATGATATTTTAAAATATATCCATATCGCCATCTTTAGTACTGGTAAGAACTTTCCCTGCTGATATAATTTGAGTTTTAATAAAATCAAGGACAGCATTTCTTGCAACCGTTGATCTCCATAACGGTAAGTCTCTTTTTGGATGACCTGATAATTCTATTAATCTAATGTATGCTGTGGATACTAAATCTTCAAATTCATAAGGTTTGATACTCAAAGTATTATTTTTAAGTTTTCTTAATGCAAATTTACTGCCTATTTCGGCAGATTTTTTAAGTATATCAACATTTTTTTCTGCCCAATCATTATCAATCATTATTACTTTCTTTTGATAATTTAAAAATAACCATCCTTGTTTTCTCGCCCTATAAGAAGTTGCTTTCGATACATTATATTTCTCTTGAATATCTTTTGCGTTCATATCCTTAGAAATTAATATTCTTTTTCTTTCTGTTGTCCCGGCATCAATAAAAATTTCTTTCTCTATATACTTATCAGACTTATCAGAATCATTATTATTTTCTTGTCCTTCAAAATTATCTTTTTTTTGATTATTTATAGAATCATCTTCTTTCTCAACTCCGATTGATTCATTTACATTAAATTGTTCATTCATATTTTTATATAATTAATAATATTATACCTATATAATATATTATCCTAATAAAAAAATAATCTCAATACATCTTTTTAAAAATGAGGCAAGTTACTTGAAATATATTTCTTTCACTTGCCTTAAAAACGACTAATTTTTCGGGTAGTCAATCCCAGCAAATTCAATCGCCGAAATTATTACGGAGAATCTTTTATACCCCCTCTTACCCATCTTGTCTATCGTATACAGCCTCATTAATTTTTTACCGTCTGAATCTTCAGCGGCAAAATAGACAAGCCTGTATCCTGTTGAGAGTAAAAATGCTCTTTTGGCTATCCAAGAAATTGACCAACCTTTCCTCTGAGCATATGCGGGAGAATTCCATTTTATTGGGATTTCCCATATAGGCAAGTCGTCAATCTCCTTGGCAAAGCCTTTCTTCACCAAAGAGTTCAAATGCACAATCCTTGCTCTCTTCTTTTTTTCAGAAGTAAAAAAGCTCCTGAGATTCATTTTCTGTACCATAATTTCCTCCTTTAGGAAATTATTGCAACCTGCCACAGTTGCGAAAAAGTTTTTCTCAGGGTGGCTGTATCCTGAGAAGTATATCTACCCCTTCTTAGTTAGGGTATAAATTCTTCCTCATAAAGAGGTTTCTGGTAATCTCGGGCGGTTTAAGTCCGGGGTTGCCAGCCGATCTCCTTACGAAAACGGTTGATGAGTTGTATTTTATTATACGACTCTGCACTATCCGTTAAAAAGTTTGCTTGCATTTTAACGGCACAGATGACCCATCTTAGCAAAACTATTGAAAAGCTGAATAACTTTTCAGATTTTATCAAAAGGTTATTTTCAGTCTCTACTCTCTCCTCATTTTTGCTTCTTTGCAAAAAGAAAATAAAGACAAACTTCTAATAATATCTAACAAAGAACAATTTTTTCCCTTTTTATTAAGAGAACAACAGAGATGATACGAGATATTTAAAGTGTTTAATATGATTTCACACCCAATATTTCACACTCTTTCCTCTCTGTTGTTTTTCCAACAAATCTTTCGATTCTATGTTAAGATACAAAAAAAGCAGTTGAGAATCTTTTTCCAATAATATGAGGAAAGAGACTTTCAACTGCCTTCTAAAAACAATCAATAATATATGTTTTCTGTATATTGTCTATATAACATAGATTATACATACATTTTTTATTTTACTTCATTTTTATACTGGTTTGTTTCCAGTCTCTCTCCTCAAAGAATTTTTTATTTATTTTTCAAAGTTCCTTCTTTTACTGATTTGTCTATCTTTACTGTTTTTTCACAATATCATATTTTTTAAAATCTGTCAAGTATTTTTCTTTTCTGATTTATTAACGTACTTATATACTAACATAGTTTATATATACTGTCAAGGGTTTTAAAATAACCTTTCTAATGCTATTATTTTCTCATATTTTACATTTAAGTGTAATTCTTCAGAAAAATTAACCATACAAGTAAGGATTTGAGTTTTCGAATACACTTTTTGTGAATGTTATTTAAAAGTTAACAATACAAGAACATCAAAATCAAAAGTTTGAACGCAAGTCTGAAAAGTGAAATAAGTTTTATTATAACTAAAGTATGAGGGGCTTGAATATTTAAGCGCAGTTTGAGGCAAAAATGAAGAGTGCAACGAGTCGTACTGATAGGTACGACGAGTAAGCGATAAATTTTTAACGACAAAATGCACCAAATATGCAAGACCACAAAATATTATGTCTTTTAGTATTGGTATCGTAGGATTACCCAACGTCGGCAAGTCCACCCTATTTAACGCCTTAACTAAAAATCCCGTGGATATCCAAAACTATCCTTTTTGCACCATCGACCCAAATGTCGGTGTTGTTACCGTGCCTGATGAAAGATTAGAAAAATTATCTGAAATATCAAATTCTGAAAAAATAATTCCCACCGTTATTGAATTTGTTGACATCGCAGGTCTTGTAAAAGGTGCAAGTAAGGGCGAAGGTCTTGGAAATAAATTTTTGTCCCACATACGGGAAGTTAAAGCTATCTGTGAAGTTGTAAGAATATTTGATGATGAAAACATTACTCATGTTGATAAAAAAGTAGATCCTCTGTCTGATGTTCAGACCATAAACCTTGAACTTATTTTTGCAGATTTAGACACTATAAATAAGAGATTGGAAAAAACATCAAAAGAAACAAGAAGCGGCAACAAAGAAGCTCTGTTTCAGACAGAAGTGTTAAATAAACTGAAAAATCATCTTGAGAAAGAAAATATGATAAACTCTTTAGATCTTGAGGAAAAAGAAATTGAATTAGTAAAAGAGTTAAATCTTTTAAGATCAAAACCGATTTTGTATGTTTTGAATAAAAAATTTGGAGGAGAAAATTTAGATGAAATGAACGACGAAAGATATCAAAAATTGATGGATTATTTTGAAAAAAACAACTCAAAATATATTATTTTAGATGCTGCGATAGAAGCTGAAATGAATAAATTTTCTGAAGAAGAAAAACAAGAATATAAAAAAGAATTTAATATCAGTGAAAATTCCGGTTTGGACAGCTTAATAAAAGAAAGTTACAGTCTATTGGGACTAATAACATACCTAACTACGGGAGAAAAAGAAACAAGAGCATGGACGGTTAAAAAAGACTCCCCTGCTCCTGTTGCCGCCGCGGAAATTCATACAGATTTTGAAAAGAAATTTATAAAAGCAGAAGTTGTAACATATAAGGACTTAACAATGTCCGGATCGTACGCCCAAGCAAGAGAGAAAGGACTATTACAAACCAAAGGAAAAGAATATATAGTAAAAGATGGCGATGTTTTGGAGTTTAAAATAGCTCCTTAATTTTATTAATTTATTAAAAAATCAAAACTAATACAAGGGTTGCCATTTTGTCTATTTTATAGTAGCATATTGCTAAGACTTAAATTCGCCTTTGGTCCTAAAAATTAATAAAAACAGCTTAAAATGACTGAAAATAAAAAACTATACGAATTTGCATATTTTTTATCATCATCCATATCAGAAGATGATGTCTTAAAACATGTCCAAAAACTTAGAGACATTTTAGAAAAACACTCCGGAGAGATAGTAAGGGAAGAATTGCCTCAGATAAGAAATTTAGCATATCCAATAAAACATCAACGTCAAGGATATTTTGGATACACTCACTTTAAAACTTCAAACAATCAAATAAAAGATCTTAACATCACCCTTCAGTTATCTAAAGATATCCTAAGATTTTTTATTATAGAAGTATCAAAAAAACAACTTGAACAATTGGCCGGAGGAAACATAAATATACCAAAAAAACAGCAAAAAGAAGCGGAAAAAGCGGTAGAATCAGTGCTTAAAAGAGGCGCAAAAAGCCAAGTGGAAGAACAGAAAGTTGAATTTGAAGAGTTGGAGGAAAAATTAGAGGAGATTTTAAATAAATAATTTTACGAATCAAGAATAAAGAACCAGGAGTCAAAATAAACACAAAATAATGCACTTAATTCCTGATTCTTAATCCTTAATTCTTTTTTATGAATTTAAATAAAGTAATGTTAATAGGAAATTTGACTCGTGATCCGGAGTCTAAGTCAACGACAACAGGCAGAACTGTAACGACATTTTCAATTGCAACCAACAGAATGTGGACTGATCAAGACGGTCAAAAACAACAGAAAACAGAATTTCATAATATTGTAGCATGGGGAAAAATCGGAGATATATGCGCTCAATATTTGAAAAGAGGAGGACTTGTTTATGTAGAAGGACGGCTTGAAACAAGATCATGGGACGGACAAGACGGAGTTAAAAGATATAAAACAGAAATAGTTCTTGAAAATATGCAAATGGGACCAAGAGCTGGAGGAGCTTCTACTCAATCTGAGAAATCAGAAAATAATGCTGCCGGAGAACCGGCAAAAGCTGAAGATGAAATAAACATAGAAGATATTCCATTTTAGTAAAAAATTAAAAGTTATAAAATAATAGATATGATTAATAACAAAAAAAGGCCTTGTCATTTTTGTGTAACAAACACAAAATGGATAGATTACAAAGATGCTGAAACTTTAAAAAAGTTTACATCAATGCAATCAAAAATGATGCCAAAGAAAAGAACAGGGACTTGCGCAAAACATCAAAGAGAGCTTGCAAATGCAGTAAAAAGAGCTCGATTTATGTCTTTGCTGCAATTTACGGTTATCAAAAAATAAACAAAAATTCCAATCAAAATAAAAACCCCGCCAAAATTGGCGGGGTTTTTATTTTAAAATTAGTCCTCTTTCTCCTTTTCTTTTATAACAGCTTTGGTTTCTGAAAGAATTTTATTTGATAAAGTTTTGTTTGATTTTATAAATTTTCTTGCGTTATCCATCCCTTGTCCGAGTTTTTCATCATTGTATATTATCCATGCCCCGCTTTTTTTAACCACACCATTATTTATAGCAAGATTTAAAAGATCACTTTCATAGGAGATGCCCTCGTTATACATAATATCAAATTCAGCAATCTTAAAAGGCGCTGCAACTTTATTTTTAACTATTTTCACCTTAATTCTGTTTCCTATAACATCTTCTCCTTTTTTTATTTGAGCTTTTCTTCTTATGTCTATTCTTACTGAAGAATAAAATTTAAGAGCGTTCCCTCCGGTAGTTGTCTCAGGATTTCCAAATACAACACCTATTTTCATTCTCATTTGATTTATAAAAACAACTATCGTGTTATGCTTGGCAACAATCGCGGTTAATTTTCTTAATGCATGAGACATAAGACGAGCTTGAAGACCCATATGCTGCTGTCCCATCTCCCCTTCTATTTCAGCCCTTGGAGTTAAGGCGGCAACTGAATCAACAATAATAAGATCAACAACATCTGACTTCACTAAAGTTTCTACTATATCAAGAGCCTGTTCTCCTGTATCCGGTTGAGATATCAAAAGTTCTTTTGTCTTTACTCCTATATTTTTAGCATAAACAGGATCTAAAGCATGCTCAGCATCCACAAAAGCCGCCACTCCGCCCTTTTTCTGAGCTTCTGCCACAATATGCAGGGTAAGAGTAGTTTTCCCTGAAGATTCGGGTCCAAACACCTCTATTATCCTTCCTCTTGGGACACCACCAACTCCCAACGCCATATCCAAAGATATAGAACCGGTAGAAATGGCATCTACATCAACTTTTTTTGCATCTCCAAGCTTCATTATCGCTCCCTCACCAAACTTACTTCTGATGCTCTCTATAGCAATGTCTAATTGTTTTGATTCTTTTGTATCCTCGACTTTCGCTGCTTTTGTTTTATCCTCCTTATCAGAATTATTTTGTTTAGCCGGTTTTTTTTCTTTTTTCATAATTTTATTATTAACTTACTGCTCAAACAAATTTTATTGTATAAAACATTGTGCAGTAAGCTTATTCAAGAATTATTCGTCTTATTATTAAAGATTCTTTATTAAGTCTGTTTAAAGCTTTAATTTTAATAGTATTAATACCGTCTTGTAAAGGTATTACTTCAAAAAAAGACCCGTCACTACTTACAAAAACATCATTTTCATTTATAGTGATTTTGTTATCAGGCTGAGTATTTCCTGAAATTTTAATCTCTTTTGACTTTGTTATTATATCATTTTTTGGATTAGTTACAACAAGTTTTGGATCTCCCAATAGATAATTTAATTGAATAATAAAATAAAACAAAATAACCGCTATAAACAAAACAAATGAAACCTTAGCTATTATTTTCGGCGTAATAACAAACGCTCTTTTTGAAACCTTTTTAATACTGCTGTCTTTATTGTCTTTTCCTAAAAAGATTTCCTTTTTGTATAAATCCAAGAAAAAATCTTTATTTTCTGAAAAAGCAACAGCACACTTTGCAAGAAAATCTTCAATATAAATAGAAGCCGGAAGATTTTCCCAATCTCCCATTTCAATCTTTTCAAGATTTCGTATTGAAATTCCTGTTTTTTGAGACAAACCTCTAAGAGATATTTTCTTTTCTTTTCTTTTTCTTTCAAAAACATTCTCCAAAGGAAGTTCTTCAATCCCCTTTTCGCCAAAACCTGAATTGTTTTTATTCTTCATTCTCATATTCTTCTTTTGATATATAAACCTCTCTTCCCTTTGAACCGTCAGCCGGACCCACTACTCCAACATCTTCAAGCGCATCTATCAGCCTGGCTGCTCTTGAGTACCCAACTCTTAATCTTCTTTGTAAAAATGATGTGGAGGCTTTCTGATATTCAATAACAGTATTTTTTGCTTCTTCAAAAAGCTTATCATCTTTGTCGTCAGACGATGTAAAGCTATCTAAATCTATATCCATATCAATGGTGCTTTTTTTCCTGTTTAAAGCCTCATTAAGACTCCCTGAGTCCATTTCATCATTATCTTGATTACTCTCTAAGATAGCCTCGTTTTTAAGATAATCTGTAACTTTTTTAACTTCTTTTTCAGATATAAAAGCATTTTGAATTCTCCTTGGCTTTGAAGCGTCTTGAGGCAGGTAAAGCATATCACCGTTTCCTAAAAGTTTTTCCGCTCCGGACATATCTAAAATAGTCCTTGAATCAACCAAAGAAGTAACCTGAAGCGCAATTCTGCAAGGGGTATTTGCTTTAATAAGCCCCGTAATAACATCAACGGACGGTCTTTGAGTTGAAAATATAAGATGCAGCCCGACGGCTCTGGACATTTGAGCAAGTCTTACTATAGCGGCTTCCACTTCTCTTGGAGATTCTGACATTAAGTCTGCAAGCTCATCTATAACTATAACAACATAAGGCATAATATTTTCATTTTCTTTTCCGGCAATTTTTGAATTATAAGATCCTATATTTCTAACATCATGTTCAGATAAAAATTGATACCGTCTTTCCATCTCCTTTACCGCCCAGTTTAAAGCCGCAATTGCTTTTTTTCTTTCTGTTATTACAGGAGCCAAAAGATGAGGAATGCCGTTATACGCTGAAAGTTCAACTCTTTTTGGATCCACCAGCAAAAGCTTCAGCATCTGAGGGAAATTTTTAAATAGCAAACTATTTAAAATAGAATGAACACAAACACTTTTCCCGGACCCTGTTGCCCCAGCGATTAAAAGATGGGGCATCTTTTCTATATCAGCATACTGGGCGTTCCCCGAAACATCTTTTCCTAAAGAAACAGTCAAAGGAGAGGATTCAATAAACGCCGGTGTATCTAATAATTCTCTCAACTTAACTACGGCAATAACCTTATTTGGTATCTCAATGCCAACCAAAGACCTACCGGGGATTGGAGCCTCTATACGAAGCGGGTGAGCAGCTAACGCAAGCGAGAGATCATTTTGAAGAGCGATTATTCTTGCAAGTTTAATGCCTTGAGCCGGCTTTAAAGTATATTGAGTTACAGTAGGTCCAACATTGATTTCGCCCATTTCAACATTTATGCCGAAATTTTTTAAAGTTTTTTTAATCAAATTAGAATATGACTTAACATCTCCGGACGACGGTTTGTTTTTTTCTTTGTCCAAAAGACTTAACGGCGGAAGTTTATAAGATCTTTGATGCGTTTCCACAATAAAATCAGAAACTGTTTTACTTTGGCTTGCCTTTTTTGGAGAATCAGTATCGGAATTTTTTATATCTAATTCTTCTTGTTTTGGCTCGGAAGATCTCTTGGTAAGCTTTTCAAAACTATTTTTAGAATTAGAAATTGCCTTTGAAATAAAACCTGTTTCCTCTTCCTCGTCTTCTTCGTCTTCTTCCTCCAAATCCTCTTCCTCATACTCCTCATCTTCTTCCAATTCTTCATCTTCTTCTGCTTCTTCTCTTCTTTCTTTTAAAGCAAGTTTTATGGGGACATTAAAAACTAAAGCAAAAGAAATTAAAATAGATGCTACAAATGTAATAACAGAAACCCAAAATCCAAAAAAATTAAAAAATGGATATGCCACTATAAAACCAACCCATCCCGCGGCAAAATCCTCGGAAGAAGATAGAGATCTGGACAAAACATCAATAAGCCCTAAAAAACTAAAGAAAAACAAAACACCTCCCAATATCATTGAAAGATAAAAATTGGTTTTTAGAGATTTAAACAACGCCGCAGCTACCATCAAAAATGTAATGGGAACGATAAAAAAACCAATACCCAAAAAGGATATCAAGGCTTCCTTGATATATGTACCCGCAATTCCGGCGGCGCCAAAATAAGCAAATAAAGAAACCAACGCGAGTGTAATAAAAATAACACCCAAAACAGATTTTTTAGTCTCAGGATTGAGCTTTCTTACATCTTCCTCCAGTTCAAAATCAATTTCCTGTTGTTCTATTTTTTGTTGTTTTTTATTCTTTTTATTCTTTTTTTTGTTCTTTTTTCTTGCCATAACTTAAATAATTACTCATATAATAACATTTTAAAGCAAACAAATCAAAACAACAACATTGTAATTTTAAACACAATAAAAGCAAAAAACTCAGAAATAATTCCGAGTTTTTTACTTTAACTTAAATTAAATAAATTAAAAAATCTTTATTTATCCTCAAGAACTTTATTAATATCAAACCCGGTTCCTGCAGGAATTAATTTACCTAAGATAACATTTTCTTTTAGCCCGCGAAGCGTATCCTCTTTGCCTGCGATTGACGCGTTAATAAGAACCTTCGATGTTTCTTGAAATGACGCTGCCGATAAAAATGATTCTGTTGAAAGAGAAACCCTTGTAACTCCCAAAAATAATTGAGCACCGGTTGCCTGAGCTACACCCTTCTTTTTTGCTTTCTTGTTTTCCCTTTTGAAAATTCCTTTTTCAACTATATCTCCCGTTATTAATCCAGTCTCTCCTGAATCTTTAACTCTGATTCTTGAAAACATCTGTCTTACAATAACTTCAATATGTTTATCGGAAATATAAGCTCCCTCTGCCGTGTATATTTTTTGAATCTCAGAAATAATATATCTTTCAGACTGTCTTACACCGGCAACCTTAAACAATTCACCAATCTCCAAGTGACCTTCACAAAGCTGAGTTCCTTCCAAAACCCTATCTCCTTTGGAAACCCAAAGCGCTGAAAGCAATGGAATTTTATATTCTGCGTATTGTTTTTCTTCTTTCTTGTCATTTTTCTTTTCCACCTTCATATCCGCCTCAAAAAACTCACTATCTATCTCAACTTTAATTATGTGATTCTTATCGTCTTTTTGTATATCAATAATCTTTCCCGAAACATCAGAAATAACAGCTTTTCCTTTTGGAGGTCTTGCCTCAAAAATTTCCTCAATACGAGGAAGACCCTGAGTAATATCTCCACCTCCTGCAACTCCACCAACATGGAAAGTCCTCATAGTAAGTTGAGTTCCCGGCTCACCGATAGCTTGCGCAGCAACTATACCAACGGGTGACCCAAGATTAACAAGTTTATTATTTCCAAGGTCATAACCATAACACATTTGACAAACACCCTTGTCTGATTTGCAAAGCATTACTGACCTTACTTTAATATGATCAATCCCTTCTTTATTAATTTTTTCCGCCGCATCTTTTGTTACGAATTTTCCTTTTTTAACTATAACTTTCCCGTCTTTTCCTTTTATAGACTCAACTGCCATTCTTCCAAATACTCTTGATGCAAAATTCTGACCTAAGGCATCTGAGTCTTTTCTTAACATAACAATGCCCCTGTCATCACCGCAATCCTCTTCTCTCACAACAACATCCTGCGCCACATCCACCAATCTTCTTGTTAAATATCCCGCGGATGCGGTTCTTAAAGCGGTGTCGGCTGTACCTTTTCTGGCTCCATGAGTGGAAATAAAGTACTCCAACACTTCAAGTCCTTCTTTGTATGATTTTTTAATAGGAAGTTCTATAATGTCTCCCGCAGGATTCACAACGGGACCTTTCATTCCGGACATCTGAACCAACTGACCAACCGAACCTCTCGCCTTTGAACTTAAAATTGTATCTATTGGACCGTATTTTTTTAGATAATTCGGGACAAGCTCTCCTATCTCTTGTTTTGTTCTTGTCCAAACTTCAACAACTCTTCCGTATCTTTCATTGTTTGTTAAAAACCCATCTTGATATTGCTCTTGAATTTTTTCTACTTCCTTTTCAGCAGCTTCTAATATTTCGGGTTTTTTTGGAGGAACAACAAGATCGCTCATCCCCCAGGAAATTCCTGATTTTGTAGCGTATATAAATCCAAGTTTTTTCATAGTATCAAGAACTTTAGCGGCGTCGTCTCCGTATCTTTCTATAATCTCGCCTGTTAATTTTCTAAGCTCTGATTCATCAAGCTCTTTATTTACAAAACCAAAATCATTTGGAAGAGCTCTTGAGAAAATAATTCTTCCAACTGATGTCTCTAAATATTTTTTATCTCCGAGCGCTTCTTTTTCTTTTGGTTTTGGCCTGATTTTTACTCTCGCATTAATATCTACAAGATTAAAATCATAAGCAAGAACAGCCTCATTTTTTGAAGTAAATATTTTTCCTTCACCTTTTGCTCCGTCTTTAATAGCGGTCAAAAAGTAAGATCCCAACACAATATCCTGAGTTGGATTTGTAATGGGCTCACCTGATGCCGGCTTTAGAAGGTTTTTTGATGCAAGCATGAGTTCTTTTGCCTCTATTTGAGCGGTTTTTGTTAAAGGCAAGTGAACCGCCATTTGGTCTCCGTCAAAGTCTGCATTAAAAGCCGCACAAACCAAAGGATGAAGCCTAATGGCCATACCTTCTATAAGTAAAGGTTTAAACGCCTGAATACCAAGCCTATGAAGAGTCGGCGCTCTGTTTAAAAGCACATATTTATCTTTAATAATTTCTTCCAAGATAGCCCAGACTTCGTCGGGTGTATCTTCAATAAGCTTTCCCGCCCCTCTTATATTGTAAGCTAATTCTCTTTCTATTATTTTATGAATGACAAATGGCTTGAAAAGCTCCAGCGCCATTTTCTTAGGAAGCCCGCATTCTCCAAGTTTAAGTTCAGGTCCAACAACAATAACTGAACGACCGGAATAATCCACACGCTTACCAAGTAAATTTTGTCTAAACCTACCGGACTTACCCTTAAGCATATCAGCAAGCGATTTAAGTTGTCTTTTCTGACCTGTGGACGCCATAACAGCATTTCCTTTTCTTGCAGAGTTATCTATCAATGCATCAACAGATTCCTGGAGCATCCTCTTTTCATTTCTCACAATAATCTCAGGAGCATTTAACTTAATAAGTTTTTTTAGTCTGTTGTTTCTGTTAATAACTCTTCTGTAAAGATCGTTTAAATCGGAAGATGCATATCTCCCTCCATCAAGCTGCACCATAGGCCTTAAACCTGAAGGCATAATGGGAAGCACAGTCAAAAACATTGAACTTGGATTTACGCCTGATTTCAAAAATGCTTGTACAACCCTTATTTTTTTTATAATCTGATTTTTCTGAATAGTCTTTGCTGTTTTTTCAGCTTCACTTAAGTCTTTTGCAAGCTTTTTTAAATCAACATTCTCTATTAATTTCTTTAACGCCACAGCGCCTATATCAGCTTTAAATATCTCCCCGTACTTTAAGCTTAAATTATGATATTCAGTTTCTGCAATAACTTTCTTAAAAACCAATCCTTTAAGCTCATCTTTTGTTGTTGAAAATAATTCTTTCAATACATCTTTTTTCTCAGAATCACTTTCTTGTTTTAGTTTTTGTTTGTATTCACGCTCAAGTTCTTCTAAAACCGCTTTCTTAGCACTTTCGTCTAATTCTGTAATAATGTATGAATTAAAATAAGCAACCCTCTCCAATTTATTTAAAGGCACATCAAGTAATATTCCAATCTTTGACGGAACACCTTTTAAAAACCAAATATGAGTAACAGGGGCCGCAAGCTCAATATGACCCATCCTTTCTCTTCTTACTATAGATCTTGTAACCTCAACACCGCATTTATCACAGATAATACCTTTATATCTTATTCTTTTATACTTACCGCAATAACATTCCCAGTCTTTTTCCGGACCAAAAATCTTCTCACAAAAAAGACCGTCTTTTTCCGCTCTCTGAGTTCTATAATTTATGGTTTCTGATTTTGTAACTTCACCATAAGACCAATCCAATATCTCCTCAGGAGACGCTAATTTTAATTTTATTGATTTGAAATCTGATACTTTTTTTAGACTCATATTATTAGCTTGTTAGCTTTTTAGCTTGTTAGCTTTTTAGATGCCTAATAAGCTAATTACCAATAAACTAATTCCCGTTTTAATTATTTTTATTTTTTATTTGCTAAAATCTTTTTTGAATCAGATTCTCCCTTTTCTTCATCTAAAATCTCTTCTTCCGTCCCCGTTAATTCAATAGAAAATCCCAACGACTTAAGCTCGTTAAGCAATACATTAAATGAAGCCGGTATGTTCGGACTACTTATTTCTTCGCCTCTTATAATAGAATCATAAGCTGCTGTTCTTCCTACAACATCATCTGACTTAATCGTCAACATTTCTTGAAGCATATGAGCAGCTCCGTAACCCTCCAAAGCCCAGACTTCCATCTCTCCGAATCTTTGTCCGCCAAACTGCGCTTTTCCTCCAAGAGGCTGTTGGGTGATTAACGAATAAGGACCGATTGACCTCATGTGCATTTTGTCTTCCACTAAATGATTAAGCTTAAGAACATACATCACGCCAACTGTAACTTTCTGATCAAATTTTTCTCCTGTTCTTCCATCATAGAGGTCAACCTTCCCGCTTTCAGAAAAGCCAAGATTTTTAAATTCTTTTTTAATATCTTCTTCAGACGCTCCCGCAAGAGAAGGAGTTATCGCTTGAAACTCACCATGTAAAGCGGCCCAACCAAGATGTGTTTCTAAGATTTGACCTATATTCATACGAGAAGCAACCCCCAAAGGATTTAAAACAACGTCAACAGGAGTTCCATCTTTTAAGTGAGGCATATCTTCAACCGGTAATATTTTGGAAATAATACCCTTATTACCATGTCTTCCGGCAAGCTTATCACCAACAGATATTTTTCTCAGTTCTGCTATTTCAATTTCAATGGATTTAATAACTCCTGACTGAAGTTTGTCTCCTTTGTCTCTTGAAAAAACTTTCACACCAACAATCCTTCCTCTCTTTCCGTGCGGCACTCTTAAAGAAGTATCTTTTATATCTCTTGCATATTCACCAAAAATCGCTCTTAAAAGCCTTTCTTCCGGAGTTAAATCAGCTTCTCCTTTTGGAGATATTTTTCCAACTAAAATATCATTTGAATGCACTTCCGCTCCAACCCTGATGATTCCATCTTCATCTAAATCTTTTAATTTATCTTCTCCGACATTTGGGATATCACAAGTGGTTACTTCAGGTCCTAATTTTGTATCACGAACATTTATAGAAAAATTTTCAATATGCACAGATGTAAACCTGTCATCTTCAACAAGTTTTTCTGATAAAACTATAGCATCTTCAAAATTGTTTCCAAAAAATGATAAAAAGGCTACTTTCAGATTTTGCCCTAAAGCCATTTGACCATCTTCGGTTGACGCTCCATCTGCAAGAACATCTCCCTTTTTAACTTTATCGCCTTTTTTAACAATCGGTTTTTGAGTTATACTTGAATATTGATTTGACCTTACAAATGCATGCAAGTCATAAGTTTTATTTTTTCCTTTTGGAGTTTTAACCACAATATGTGAAGCATCAATATCAACAATTTCCCCCTCTTCTTTGGCAATAATAACTTGACCGGAATCTTTTGCAGCTTTACCTTCCGCTCCAGTAGCAACCAAAGGAGCTTCCGGTTTAATGCAAGAAACCGCCTGCCTCTGCATATTTGAACCCATAAGAGCTCTATTTGCGTCGTCGTGCTCCAAGAACGGAATAAAACTTGTAGCAACGGAGATAGCCTGCTGAGGTGCAATGTCCATAAAATCCAAATCTTTTACATCACAAGAACCCGCCTGTCCTTTTAGCCTTGCGTTAACTTTTTTAGGTTTTATTTTTCCACCTTCATCATATGGTGTTCCGGCATCTGCAATATTATAATTTAACTCCTCAGAAGCCAAAAGATAAACCACTTCATTAGTAACTTTTTTATCAATAACTTTTCTATATGGAGTCTCTATAAACCCAAATTCATTTACTTTTGCGTATGTTGCCATATGCCCAACAAGTCCAATATTGGGACCTTCAGGCGTCTGAATAGGACAAATTCTTCCATAATGAGAAGGATGCACGTCACGAACTTCAAACCCGGCTCTTTCTCTTGTGAGTCCTCCGGGACCTAAAGCTGAGATTCTTCTTTTGTGCTCAAGTTCAGATAGTGGATTTACCTGATCCATAAACTGTGACAACTGATAAGATGTAAAAAATTCTTTAACTGAAGCCATTAAAGGTCTTGCGTTTATAAGCTGCGCCGGAGCAAGTGTGTGCAAGTCCAACGTACTCATTCTGTCTTTTGCAATTCTCTCCATTCTTGCAAGCCCTGCCCTTAACTTTCCTTGAAGCAATTCTCCGACTGACCTTACTCTCCTGTTTCCTAAGTGGTCAATGTCATCGGACTCTGAATTCGGATCATTATTTAATCTTATTATTTCCGAAACTACATCTGTTATATCTTCCTTGCTTAAAAGCCTATCTTCTTTTGTAGCTTTTATTTTCCGAGCCTCTTTTGATGTAAGACCTTTAAGTCTTATATTAAATTTGTATCTTCCAACTCTTGAAAGATCAAATCTTGAAAATGAGAAAAACATTGAATCAATGAGTTGTTTTGCATTCTCAATCGTTGCCAAGTCTCCCGGTCTTATTCTTTTATATATTTCAATATATGACTCTCCTTGAGTTTTTACAGTATCCTTTGCCAATGTTGCGCTTATGTAAGAAATATTTGGGTTTGTATCAATTTTCTTAAACGCCTTTTTAATCTCCTCATCACTCTCATAACCAAAAACTCTTAAAAGATTAGAAACAGGAATTTTTCTCTTTCTGTCTATTCTCACATGAATAGCTCCATCCATGTCTGTTTCAAACTCCATCCATGTTCCTCTGTTTGGAATAATTTTTGCACCAAAAAGTTTTTTTCCTTTTTGATAGTTGGCTGTAAATATAACACCTGATGATCTTATAATTTGAGAAACTATAACTCTCTCAACTCCATTTACTATAAATGTTCCTCTGTCTGTCATAATAGGAAAATCCCCCAAGAAAATCTCTTGGTCCTTAACTTCACCTGTTTCGTTATTTTCCAATCTTAGTTTAACTCTTAAAGGAGCCTCGAAAGAAGAGCTATGGTCTTTTGCCCATTTTTCATCATGTTTTGGTTCGTCAAAATAATAATCCAAAAAGCTTAAAGAAAGTTCTTTGCCGGAATAATCTTTTATCGGAGAAATTTCATCAAAAAGTTCGGCTAAACCATTTTTTATGAACCACTTGTACGAATCCAATTGGATTTCTATCAAGTTTGGAGGTGTTAAAATACTTTTTGGAACTGAAGAAAATACTTTGGTTTTTTTAAACATAGAAAATAAGCAAACCCCTCTCGCCTCCTTAGGTGCAAAAAGGGGTTGAAGGGACTGTTATTAAAAATAAATATTTAATACAAGTCCCCGTATTTAATTATTAGAAAAAAATCGCAATCAATATTGAAAAATAAGCAATAAACTTCATTACTTGAACAATAAATTCAAGTAATCTAGTTTAGTGCTTATATTAACAGTGAGCAATGCTATTTACTTAGTTTAATAGCCTCTACTGATGCTTTGACTATTCTGCACGAAACAGAATCTTCTTGTTCTTGACAATCCACAAAAATAGATAATATGTCTGATGTATCCATTTTATTCATTTTTAGAAATTTGTCAAGAGTTGACAAAAAGTCATCTCCCCTATCCACCTCAAAACTGTGGATAACTCCCTCCGAGGGCAGATTGCGATTTACCCCCAAACTCAAGTCAGAAATTTGAGCAAATCGAAAACTTTTTTTAGTTTTTATGGTTATTTTAATCATAAGAAAAATATTACCACGATAAAAAGACGAGAGCAACATTGTTCTGAATTTTTAATATTTTAAAAAACTTTCTGCGGCCTCTCTGACGACCATCTGATAAATCGCAAAAGGAAATGATAAATGAAATTTTGATTTTTATAGTTATTTTAAAATTTACCCAATCAATGATTGACATTATCAATATAATGATTTATAGTATTTGTCATTGATAGTCAATCCTGAGACTTTGATCAGGAATTACAAGGAGACATAATAATGTCTAAATTGTACAAGAAGGTTACCTTGTTTGTTTCTCGCACTTATTATCATGGAGGAGATGGACTTGAAGTAGGGAGCTTAATATTTTTTAAATCAATGGAAGAATACGAGGCTCTTTCCAAAAAAAACAACTGGGAACGCGGCAGCTCTTTCAAACATAATTGGTGCGTAAAGCCAATTCAAATTATTGCTTTGGTTAACCCAAAAGATTATCGTACTTTTCTGGAAGGATGTAGACTCTCCCAAGAGAAAGTATTTTTTCCGGCAAATATACTCGGTATTTTACCGTAATTTAACGGCTGTCTCTATAAGGGACAGCCGTTTTTTTAAAAAAACCTAAGATAATACACATCTTTGAGTTTAGTAAAAATTAGAAATTAGAACTCATATCATGACTCCGTACATCTTTTATCACTCTTATAGCAAGATTTATCATGTAATCTCTAACTTCTTCATCAAGAAGAGCATCTTCAGTAATTTTTGAAAACTGATTTATTTCCATTTCGGAAGATTGCTTTGAGTCTTCTTTTGTTATACCAAGGCATTTACACATAAGTGTCATACCTTCCAATAAAACATCCTTATAATATGGAAAATATTCAGAATTTACTGTTTGTCTTATAAGAGACATTGATTCGTAAATACTCTTGGCATCACCCACTGTTTTGCATCCATTATTTATACTTACCGCAATATTGAATAGTGACATTTCGCTCTCCTTGTCATAAAAAAGAACAGGGTTATTTTTTACATATTATAATAAATTTATTGAAATATCAACATTTTTAATGCTAATACTACCAAGCTCTTTAATAAGTTGAAATCTATGTTTCAAATTCAAATTTACCATACACTCAAAAATTTAAGATTTTGAGTGTAATCCGAGGCAAAAGTCGTAAGTGAAATTAAGCCGTGCTTAATGGTACGGCGAAATGAACGTACGATTTTTAACGAAGGAGTACGCCAAAATATTAAGTTTTTTCAACTTCGGAGTTTAATGCTTTGGATAAGTCCAAGAGCAATAAACAAAGACAACAAAGAAGATCCTCCGTAACTTAAAAATGGAAAAGTAATTCCTGTTACCGGCATTATTCCTAAATTCATTCCCGCGTTTATTATTATTTGAACAAATATCCAACTTGCAACTCCTACGCAAAAAAGGCGCGCAAAATTATTTTCAGCAAAAATCGCCGTTTTTATAATTCTATACATTATAATGGACAGAAGCGAAAAAATAATGATGACACCTAAAAAACCAAATTCCTCAGCAACTGAAGCAAACATGAAATCAGTGTGAGCTTCCGGTAAAAATCCAAACTGAACTTGCGAACCAGAGCCCAACCCCTTACCAAAGAACCCTCCATCTCCAATGGCTATCATTGACTGAATAACATTATAACCCGCTCCTTGCGGGTCGTTGTACGGATTTAAAAATGTCATTATCCTATCTTTTTGGTAAGGCAGAAAAACACTTGTCCATGCAAATGAAAATACCAAAATACCCAACAAGGCTAAAATGAGAAGATGTTTTTTAGAAATACCGGATACCAGCATCATAAATATCCAGATTCCCAAAATAATTATAGCAGACCCTAAATCCGGCTGCATAAGCACTAAAATTAATGGCAAAGCTAAATATATTCCGGAAACAATAATATTGGAAAATCTATGCATTTCAACATGTCTTTGTGAAAAATATTTAGCAAATAAAATTATTAGCGCGATTTTTGTGAATTCAACAGGTTCTATAGAGAAAAATCCTACTTTTATCCACGCAGAAGCTCCCCTGATATCAGAACCAATAAAAAAAAGCGATATTAAAACAAACAAAGACAAGACATAAAATATAATAGCTGCGTAAGAATTGTTCTTAAAAAATCTATAATCAAAAAAAGCTATGGCAAACATAACAGAAACTCCAATAAACAAAGACACGAGTTGTTTAGTAAAAACAATTGACATCTCGGGATTATTCTGCACAATGGCAAAAAGCTCTAAAATCCCTAAAAAAGCCAAAAATAAAACAGACCCTATAAGGATCCAATCCATCTTTTTTAATTGAGAAAGTAGATTCATCCTGTAAAATACACCTCAAAACCTGAGGCATTTAATAAAAATTATCTTAATATATTAGAATCATCCATGGCATTTACCGTTGCCTCCATTATAACTTTCGCAACAGGTCCTCCGTCAATTTTAGAAAACCAAGGCATAGTAATTTTTCTTCTTTCACCTGCTCTCAAATTATTTATTTTTGTTTGATTGATAGCCAAATAATTATCATCTTTATCCAATAAAATAGCGACTAAATCCACAGCAACAAATGAATAGTTTGATTGATTCTCAATAATCCCTGTCACCTGAGAAACTCCCGCAGACCCCGAAACAGTACTACTTTCGTATTTTTTAGAAAAAATTGGAAGCTTGATATTTGTTCTTTTTTGCTCCTCCCATTTTACCGGTTCAATTTCAAACTTAACAAAAACAGGATCTCCTATTATGTCTAAATTACTTTTTACAACATATTTTGTCTCTCCGGCTAAAATATAACTTTTCCCTTTTTCTTCCGAAATAAAATTATTATCCTTGTCATAAAATTTAAATTTATATTCTATACTTGAAACCCCTTGTTGAGAATTTGAATTCTTAATTTTTGCCAAAACATCATACCTTCCTTCAAAAACCATAAGATTTGAAGAAATAACTTGAATGTCCTCAAAATAAGATTCTATACAAGAAGAACAAAAAGCACCCCCGCAGTCTATCTGTTCCTCGCCTTGATTTAAAATATTATCAAAACAAGAAGGCGCCTCTTTACCTGACCAAAAAAATAAAAACAAAATTAAAAGAACAACTGCAAAAAATACAGTTCCTATAGTTACCTGTCTTTTTAGTTTATATTCCATTTCCTTAGTAACCGATAATTAGTAACGAGTACCTAATAATTGGCTTTTATTCGTTACAAATTACGGATTTTAAATTATTTATTTAAATATTTTTTCGGTTTTTTGATATAATTCATCTCCAAAATTCATAGCCTTATTTAAATATTCGGCTGTTTTTTCCGGAGCTTCTTTTGCCACTTGCTCTATAACACTTCTATTTCTTTCTGATAAATTTTGAATCTTCTGAACAAGTTCTTCCGTATTTTCTTTTGTGTTCTTTATTTTTTTCATGTTTTGATTAATCTCTTTCATCAAGTTATTATAATCATCCATAATTTTTTCCGCCTTTTTTACCGTTAATTCTCCTTTGCGCTGAATTTTTTTTATTTCTGCTATTCTTTCGTTAAGATACTTTATTTCAAGCTTTATTTTCCCTTCATCAGTAAAAGTAAGCAGATTTAACTGCACCCACTCCCATGAAGTGTCTAAAAAATAAAAAACATCCCCCGGAACAAACCCGGCAGAAACATTAGAGTTGTCTTTCTGTAATTTTGGAAATCCAAAAATAATAAGACCGATAATAAAAATTAATAAAATTAATTTTTTCATAATTTCAATTTTAAATTCCTAATCTCTAATCTCTATTTTTTATATAATATCATATTTTTCTTTTCATATAAAGCAAAAAACACCCTCGCCGGATGCTTATCACATAAACCTTCAGTATTTTTAAATTTGTCCCGCACCAAGAAAATAAGAAACTTGCAATGACCTACTTTCTCACAGCCTAACGCTGCAATATCATCGGCGGAGTACATCTTTACGACTCTGTTCGGAATGGGAAGAGGTGGTTTCTATACCCTATTATCACAAGCTTCTTGTTTTCTTCGTACGAAACAAATTTTAAATGTCCTTGTTTTTTTTCTTTGATCACTAAATACAGTAAAGTTAACCTAAGGATAACCCTTAAATAACAATGGAAAAGTTACTTCCTTCTCTTACATTTTTCTGCGATTGGCTTATTAGTATTGCTCGCCTGAACACTTCACAGTGCTTACAGCTGCAACCTATCAACGTGATAGTCTTTCACGGGCCTATAGGATAAATCCAACGAGACCTAATCTTGGGTTGTGCTTCGAGTTTAGATGCTTTCAACTCTTATCACGACCGAACTTAGCTACCCAGCAATGCCCTTGGCAGGACAACTGGTACACCAGAGGTTCGTCCACTCCGGTCCTCTCGTACTAGGAGCAGCTTCCCTCAAGTCTCTACGCCTACAGCAGATAGAGAACCAACCTGTCTTACGCAAATGTAGCTACTAAAAATTTATTCAGTAACGCCGCCATTACTGGCGGGATCGGACTATATCTTCATCCATCTATTTTAGATGGAGGCTAACGTTTAGTCTCTACGGGTAGTTATGAATTTTATTGAGGAGCCAACGATATTGTTGTTGGCTCTACTTAGGGTAGGAACATAGCTAAACATATTCCACATTGTGGTTTCTGCAAACGCTCATGTTCAGCACATCGGCATATCCCAGCTATTTATCCCGTGCGTCCGCGGGATCCTTCGGGCCCCGCCTCAAGTGTGCCGGCGTGTTAATTCACACCGCTTGTCTTAGAGAATAGATATCCTCAATAAAATTCATAACCTTCCCTCGGTATTGTCCATGTTATACAACATTAGGATTTCACCGATATAAGTTAGCTTCTCATACAAAATCACTTTTGTATGCCGCCGTATATGATGTCAAACCTCGGATTCAGACTGTAAAACATCCTTTCTTTTAAAAAAGGTGCTTTACGGTCTGAACCCAGCTCGCGTACCGCTTTAATTGGCGAACAGCCAAACCCTTGGAAGCTTCTCCACCTCCAGGATGCGATGAGCCGACATCGAGGTGCCGAACCTTGCCGTCGATATGAACTCTTAGGCAAGACCAGCCTGTTATCCCCGGGGTAGCTTTTATCCGTTGAGCTTCGCACTTTCTACAAAGTTACGTCGGATCACTAAGTCCTGCTTTCGCAACTGCGCGACTTGTTAGTCTTGCAGTAAAGCCGGCTTATGCCTTTACACTATCAGTCCGATTTCCATCCGGACCTAGCCGACCTTAATGAACGCCTCCGTTACCATTTGGGAGGCTAGCGCCCCACTAAAACTGTCTACCAGCCACTGTCCCCTTAAGGTTTTACCTTAAAAGTTAGTATTGCAATTATAAGAGAGTGGTATTTCACTGACGACTCCATGTCACCCGAAAGCGACACTTCAAAGTCTCCCACCTATGCTACGCAATTAAAACAACAATACAATAACAAGCAACAGTAAAGCTCCCGGGGTCTTTCTGTCTAGCTGCAGGAAGAGGGCATCTTCACCCCCACTGTAATTTCACCGAGTGATTCGTTGAGACAGTTCCCAAGTCGTTACGCCATTCGTGCAGGTCGGAATTTACCCGACAAGGAATTTCGCTCGATCTTTGTTACTGATTCTACCTAAATAGAATTGGTGTAGTCATTTCTGCTACACTCTCTATGTCGCCATAGAGTCCGGACTATATCATCACGCTTTTTTACAGCGCGCCTGGCGTATAGTCTCTGAGGATTCTAAAAATCTGGATTGTTTTTTTCGATTCATTAACTCTATTTTTTTTGCTATTTTCTTCATTCCTTTCATGGAAAGATGTTCTTTTTTCGTCATTATTTCCATTATTTCAGCAAAAATTTTGAAATCTTTTCTTTTTGCTGTTTTTAAAGAATTACTTCTGAAAAACGGAATTATTTTTTCATTTAAATCATCCATAGATCTTACACAAAATCTTAAAAGATTTTCTTTATGATCATCATATCGATTATTTTTAAAAATTTTTCCGCAATTAAAATAGTCTTTAAATAAAGTTAAAGCATCTAAGCTTTTCTCCCCTTGAGTTATTACAAACTCAGGGAAAACTTGCCATCCAAGTTTGGAAGTTTTGTTTTTTATAATACTAACAGAGAAACAACCTTCTCCATCAGTAAAACCAATTATCCAACCTATAATTTTTAGCCTTTCCTGCTGATTGTCTGCACTGGATACATTTTCACTATAATAGTTTTTCATATCTATGGAATAATTATACCATAGATATTTTTCTATTATTAGTAGTACCAGATACTACAGGGTTTTACCCACAGGTGTTCCAGCATATGGCCAGGTTTTACTAAGGCAAGAAATTCACCTTAGAACGATTATAGTTATCGCTGACGTTCACCGGCGCTTCGGGCGTTAGCAGTATAATAAATTATACCACCTTCACCGTTAACGTTCCGGCACTGGTCAGGCGTCACCCCCTATACATCCTCTTACGAGTTAGCAGAGAGCTGTGTTTTTGGTAAACAGTCGCCTGGGATACTTTCGCTGCGGCCTTAACTGAAAAACTGGATTTTGAGGGGAAGTGTACTCTTACGCTTCCCGGATTTTAAAAATGGTCGGAAAGGATTACGCAGACATACTGCATATTTTGGGGTATTTAATCCCAAAACAGATATATCATTTTCGGTAATCCTCACCGTTTAAGCTTTACTCAAAATCCAGCTTCCCAGCAAGGCAAGCCTTATTCCGAAGTTACGGCTGCTTTTTTGCCGAGTTCCTTAACGAACTTTCACTCGTTCACCTTGGTCTTCTCGACCTATCTACCTGTGTCGGTTTACGGTACGTGCACACTAAAAATATTCTTAGAAGTTTTTCTCGGTCGCCAGCTCATCTGAATTGGTGAAAAAACACCTCTTCTCAACTCTTGGAGTTGTGATTAAACACAGCTTTCCGGATTTACCTGGAAAACCTCCTTAAGCAAAGAACGTAAATCCAATAATACGCTCAAACTACTTAGCCACGTCACTCCATCGATTTTTAGCATGGTGCAGGAATATTAACCTGCTGTCCATCAGCTCCGCCGTTCGGCATCGCCTTAGGTACGACTAACCCTTGGTTGATTGTCATTGCCAAGGAAACCTTAGATTTTCGGTGTACTGGGATCTCACCAGTATTGCGGTTACTTATGCCAACATTCTCACTTCCTGACGCTCCAGCATGGCTCACGCCAACACCTTCACAGCAGACAGGAACGCTCCCCTACCACACCGCTGCAAAGCAGCGATATCCACAATTTCGGTAGCATACTTTAGCCCCGGTACATTTTCGGTGCAAAATCTCTAAACTAGTGGGCTGTTACGCACTCTTTAAAGGATGGCTGCTTCTAAGCCAACCTCCTAGCTGTTTAAGAAATTCTACCGCCTTTAATCACTTAGTATGCATTTTGGGACCTTAATTTGTGGTCTGGACTCTTTTCCTTTTGACCATGGAGCTTATCCCCCACAGTCTGACTCCTGAGCTATATTGAATGGAATTCGGAGTTTGATTGGGATAGACAGCTTGCGCCATTCTAACTCATCCAGTGCTCTACCTCCATTCATAAACACTCAAGGCTATACCTAAATATATTTCGGGGAGAACCAGCTATTACCAAGTTCGATTAGCTTTTCACTCCTTACCACAGGTCATCCGAACGTGTTGCACAGCGTATCGGTTCGGGCCTCCCTTTGATTTTACTCAAAGTTCACCCTGCCCATAGTAAGCTCACTTGGCTTCGGGTTTTATGCATGCTGCATAGACTTGTCACTTAATGATTCTTTCTGCTGCAATTAATATTTTTCTACTACGCAAACCTCACCACTCGTCAGTGAATAATTTTATTCACTTCCTCGTGTTTCAGCTTGCTCATGACGAAAAATATCAATTTCGCTACGAAAAATCCATTAAGAGACAAGTCTATTTCGCCCTATTAAGACTTGGTTTCCCTACGCCTACCCTCTTTGCGAGGTTAAACAGGCAACATACATAAACTCGTTGGCTCATTCTCCAAAAGGCACGCCGTCACCCTGATAAATCAGAGCTCCGACTAATTGTAAGTATATAGTTTCAGTTCTATTTCACTGCCCTCACCGGGCTACTTTTCACCTTTCCCTCACGGTACTTGTTCACTATCGGTCATAAAAAGTATTTAGCCTTGGGAGAGTAGTTCTCCCGGATTCCTACGGGGTTGTCTTTCCCCGCAGTACTTAGGTACAAATACTTAGAGTGTTTACTAATTTTCATTTACGGGACTATTACCCTCTATGGTTGTCCTTTCCATGACAATTCAACTAAAAAGCAAAACTTGTTTTACTCTATTTTAAATAAATTTAAAAACGCATTTGCCCTGCAACCCCTAATATGTGTAATAAATTATACTTATTAGGTTTAGGCTTCTACCGTTTCGCTCGCCGCTACTAAGGTAATAACTATTGTTCTCTTTTCCTCTGGTTACTGAGATGTTTCACTTCACCAGGTTCGCTGCTTTTGATTTTAACTCAAAAGCTATCTTGATTTTACTCAAGATGGGTTCCCCCATTCGGAAATCTCCGGATCAAAGGTTGCTGAGCACCTCACCGAAGCTTATCGCAGCCATGCCACGTCCTTCATCGCCTTTTTATGCCTAGGCATCCACTATATACCCTTATTCCGCAAAAAAATGAAAGTTAAGGAATAACTTTTCTTTTGTTTCACTCAATAAAATTTTCTCCTGCATAGAAGAAAAAATTATAATTTTTGTTATTGATAACCACCATAAAATAAATCTTATTATTTTATAATGATTAAAGGAATAACTTTACTGTATTTAATTATCAAAGTTCTCACAGGCTCCAAACCTGTCCTAAAATAAATTTTGTTATGAAATTTATTTTAGGACAAACTTGGTACATTTTGTTTTGTATAAAGGGAAACAAAAAAAGCGCTTTTTGAAGCGCCTGTTAAACAACGTTAAAAATCTTAACTCAGAGCGCCTCTCTTTTTTATTATTAAATTGTTGTTTTTGTTTATCATTTATACGCTATGTTATACGAAAATAAAACAAATGTCAACAGTTATAAAATTCATCACTTAAAAGTTAGATGCTGCAATCTTAATTGCCATGCTAAATTCTAAAAATTTACATAAATCATTCTATTTTATGCCTTGAATTTTATCCATTAAAATCAATTTTGGATCTTCATTTTTATTTATAATTTTATCCAAAATATTTAATATTGGAAATTTTTCTAAATTCTCCCCAAGCAATTTTACAACCGAATCTAAAGACGTCACCCCTTCACTATCTAAACTGCACACCTCTCCGCTTGCTATTTTATAACCTACTTTTCTATTTCTTGAATGCGCGCTAAAACCGGTTGTAACCAAATCACCAATACCGGACAAAGTAAAAGCGGTTTCTTTTTTACCTTCCAACAATTCTATTATTTCTGAAATTTCAGAAATAGCTTTTGTTACAAACCAACCTTTCGTATTATCACCCAGCGAAAGACCGTCTAAAAGACCAAGTCCCAAGGTGTATATATTTTTAAGAACACTTGCAATAGCCGAACCTCTAACATCTTTTGAATATTCAAATTTTAAATTTGAATATTCAAAAAGAGAGTCTATTTTATTAAAAAAACTTTTATCTTCAGTTGCCAAAACACCTACGGTAAAAATATCTTTTGCTATTTCTTCTGATATCATCGGACCAAGACACAAAGCGAAACGATGACCGCTTGGAAGCATTTCCGCCAAAACAACATCCATAGTTTTTAATGTTTCTTTTTCAATTCCTTTTGATAAAGAAATAACTCCGGTTGAAGCTTTTAAATTTAAAAGTATGTCGGGAACAACTTCTCTTTGTGCCCAAGAAGGAACACATAAAAACAAAAAATCAGCATTGGAAACAACATCAGAAAGTTGAATTTCTGTTTTTAATTTAGAAGCATCTTTATCCCAATATAAAACCTTCAAATTTTTATTTTTTTCCAACACACCGCCAATAGCGCTCCCTATGTTTCCTGCTCCTATTATTGCTATTTTTTTCATATTATTATAACTTTAAAATATATACTTTATTATAGTTCTTTAACCAAGGAGATTTAACAATGAATACTAACCTTAAAAAAAACCAAGGAGCAATTTGAAGCAAGATGCATCAATGATGGGCTCTGCCCAAAATGCTTGGAAAAGTTGAAAAAAGAAATATCTTCATGCGGAAGTGAATACGAACTAATCTGCATAAATTGCAATCTTATAATAGACTAAGGTTTTGTCTAAATGTATTTGAAAAATCCATTCTAAAAATATAGCGTGGATTTTTTATTTATTTTTTAACTGTTTTTCGTAAATCTTTATTAAGGGTTAAAATTTATGAAAATAATTATTTTAGAAATTATTCTTCCAACTCAGATATTTTCTGAATTCTTCTTTTATGTCTTTCCGCTTCTGAAAATGGAGTTTGAAGCCAAAGCTCAACCGCTTTTTTTACTTCTCCTTCGCTCAAAAAACGAGCACCCAAAGACAGAACATTTGCATCATTGTGCTCTCTTGAAAGGGATATAATTTCATCGGGACCACCGTAATAAACAACAGCTCTTGCGCCTTTTATTTTATTTGCCGCTATTGCTTCTCCTTGCCCGGAACCGCCCAAAACTATCGCTCTTGAACCCTGATCGCTTGCAGCAAATCCAGCCGCTTTTGAAATAAAATCAGGATAATCGTCCGACTCGTCATAGGAAAGAGCTCCCAAATCTTCAACATCATAGCCTTTGTCCACCAAAAACCCAACAAGTTTTTCTTTAAGTTCAAATCCTGCATGATCTGCTGCTAAATATATTTTCATAGATTATAAATTATAATAATTTAGAAACTTCCACCACATGTTTAACTAAAGAATAAGTATACCCCATCTCATTGTCATACCATGCTAAAATCTTAACAAAATTTCCATCAACTACTTTTATAAAAGGCAAATCAACTATTGAAGCGTATGGAGTTCCTATAATATCAGTGGATACAAGCTGTTCATCAGAAACTGAAAAAATTCCCTGCCATTTTTCTTCTTTTGCCGCATTTCTGAAAATCTCTTGAAGCTCCTCAACGGAGGTATCTCTTTTGGCTAAAAAAGTAAAATCTGCTATTGAACCGGAAATAACAGGAACACGCATAGCAACTCCGTCAAATTTTCCTGCAAGTTCTTTCACGGCTTTTGTTACAGAAATTGCTGCGCCTGTTGTTGAAGGTATTATATTTTGCGCTGCAGCTCTTCCTTTTCTCCAGTCTTTCGCATCCGGACCATCAACTATTTTTTGAGTTGCCGTATAACCATGAATTGTATTTAAAAATGCCTTCTCTACTCCCACAGTTTCTGACATTATTTTCGCAACAGGTGATGTTGAGTTTGTAGTGCAAGATCCATTTGAAGAAACTAAACATGTTTTAAGCTCATCTTCATTTATACCCATTAAAATTGTTTTACCCGCTTCTCCTTCTTCACCCTTCCCCGGAGCTGAAATAACGACTCTTTTTGCGCCGGCATCAATGTGCGCCTTTGCATCTTCATATTTTGTAAAAAATCCGGTGGATTCAACAACGATATCAATTCCAAGGTCGCCCCAAGGAAGATTATTTGGGTCTTTTTCTGAAACGAAATTTACCTTCTTTCCACCCACCACCAAATAAATTTTATCTCCATCTTTTTCTGTTGATATCTCAAGATCTGATTTTTTTTGTGCAGAATCATACTTTAAAAGGTAAGCAAGATTTTCTACATCACCAAGATCATTTATCGCAACTACATCAAGCTCCGAATTTTCGAAAGCTACTTTAAAAAATTGTCGGCCTATTCTTCCAAAGCCATTTATCGCTACTTTTTTCATAAAATTTTTAACTTTTAATTTTTATAATATTTTTAAATTAACATTTGTCCGATTTCTTCCAGTTTTTCTTTATAAAAGAATCTATTTTTTTCGTTCTTTTAAATCCCCATTCCGCCGCTTTTTTATCGGCGTCAATTTCTAATTTATTTCCATCACTCTTTCTCCAGTTCCTTCCTTGTGTGGCATGTCCAAGCTCATGAGCTACAACAAATCTTAAAACATCTATCGGAATCCCATTTGGAATTGTCATCTGCATTATCTTAAATTTTCCTTTGGGATTTGGAAAATGCATCATTTGACCCAACACTCCTTCATGTAATGCAACTATTATCAAATTTTTTGTCAGCAATAGAAAATCCTCCTTTGGCATATCAGAAAAAACATCCTCAAATGCTTTTTTGGTTCTTTTATAAAACTGGAGGCTTTGCTGGGATTTCATAAAATCCTTAACCTCTTTTTTTGTCGGACTATCCTTCATTTTTAGTGATTGCTTTTTAACCACTTATAACATTGAAGAGCCGCTTTCGCCCCCTCACCCGCTGCAATGACAGCTTGTCTTTCTTCTATGTCTGTTACATCTCCGGCCGCAAAAATTCCAGCTTTTGAAGTTGCATTTGTTCTTGGATTTATCACGATTTGCCCAAATTGATTTTTTTCACAAAAATCTCCCAAAAAATCAGTGTTTGGTATGGAGCCGATAGAAACAAAAACTCCTGATACTTTCAACTCCTTATCTTCGTTGGATTCTTTGTCTTTGTAAATCAGAGAAGTTACAAATTGATCTCCTTTTATTTCTTTTGTTTCAGCATTAAAAACAAATTCAACTTTTGATTCCTTTTTAAGTTTTTCATATGTTATCGGATCTCCTTTCACTTCACCTCTTACCAAAATATAAATTTTATCGGCATATTTTGTAAGCTGCATAGCGGCATCAAGCGCTGTATTTCCCGCCCCCACCACAACAACATCTTTGCCGGAAAAAAGCGGTGCGTCACAGGTAGCGCAATATGTAACACCTTTATTGCTGAATTCTTCTTCTCCCGGGACTCCAAGTTTTCTTGGCTTTGCCCCCATCGCAAGTATTACAGATTTTGCTTTAATTTTTTCTCCATCTTTATTTTCTAAAATAAAGAATTCTTTATCTTCTTCATTTTTTTCCAATTGTATTTTTTCTGCAACAAAACTTCTAACTTCTGCTCCAAAGTCTGTTGCTTGTTTTCTAAAAACATCTAAAAGTTTAGCTCCGTTAAGATCGGTGTATCCCGGGTAATTCCAAATCTCAGGCTGCAAAGCCGTCTGACCTCCTTTTTCATGCTCCAAAACCAAAGTATTTAATTTTTTTCTTGACGCATAAATAGCTGCTGTCATTCCTGCGGCACCACCGCCAATAATTAAAACATCGTACATTTTGTTATACTTATCAGTTTATTAGAATGTTAGGATATTAGACATCTTATTGGGCTAAAATCCTAAAAAACTAAAAACTTTTAGATTTAAAAATAAAACTATCAACTATATAATATAAATTTTTTTAAATTTGAATGCAGGTCGCAGCTAAAAAGGAAGAGCGATGGCGAGCCGTATTAAAAATACGGTGAGCCGAGCGATGACTTTTTAGCAAGAGATGCGCCAAATATGGAAATAATTACAACTTGAGTAATTCTTTCAACCTTTCCCCATCAAAACCGACCATCATTTCATTATCAACAAAAATAACCGGGACACCCATTTGTCCGGATTTTTCAACCATTTCTTCTCTTGCTTTTTCATCTTCTGCAACATTAAAATCTGTATATTCTATTTTATTTTCATTTAAAAATTCTTTTGCCATTTTGCAATAAACACATGCAGGTGTTGAATATATTGTTACTTTTGCCATCTTTATTAGCTTGTTAGCTTTTTAGCTTGTTAGCTTTTTAGAAAAACTAACTGAACCATCAACCAACAAGGTTTTATTTAAATTATTATTGATTGTATTTTATCACATTGGATAGTTATTGCAAATAATCTATCCATAAAAAAACCACCCATTAATCCGGGTGGTGGTTTTAAATTACGCAAACTTACGAAGTTCTTTTTCTACACGGTTTACAGAGCGGCGGAAAGAAGATAGGTCTATCATGCCATGCACACTATTTCTTTCTTCTTTATAAATAAACTTTTCTCCATAAAATTTCCCACCGATGGCGATTTAACTAAAATAGTTTATCCTTTTTGGGATGGTGTTGAGTCAAAAAGCAGCGTTATAAAAAGATTCTCTCATATTTCAAAAGACAAAAGAAAAATCATTATCTATGATAATGGTACAGAATTTTCTTCTTTTAAATTCATTAAAAGGTATACAAAAATGATGATATACTTTGCATATCCTTATCATTCTTGAGAAAGAGGAACAAACGAGAATACAAATGGACTTTTAAGACAATTCTTTCCTAAAAAGAATCCTTTTGCTAATCTTAAACAATCTGATATTAAAAAAGTTGAAAAGCTCATTAACGGTAGACCCAAAAAGAGACATAACTATCTTAGTCTTTATGAAGTGTTTTATGAGAAAAGATGTTGCACTTTGGTTTAGAATTTAAGACTGTTTTAAGTACGCAGAATAAAATTTACCATGCCACACAATATAAAATTTTCAAAATTTAGTGCAATTCGAGGAAAAGGTGAGGGGTGAAGTGAGCCGTATTAAAGATACGGCGAACGAACCCAGAAACTTTTGACGAAGAAGTGTGCGAATTTTGGAAATTTTAAGAACTTTAAAGTTCTATAATCAAAACTTCATCATAATCATTTCTCGGCGACCACATCAACCAGCCTGTATTCTCCTTCCCCAAAACATCATAAGTTGCTTTTATCTGCGCCTCAATCATCGCCGGTGTATATTCAGCTCCAAGATCAAACACTTGAATCCAAGGTCTTATTTTTGGTTTTGCTTCTTCTTTTTTTTCTCCTAAAGAATCAAGTCCTTGATCTAAAGTAAGACTAACAACCTCATAAGGGTAATCGGCCGGATTTTGAAATCCAAAATTCCCAGCACCAAAATGAGACGGATAAACCATTGGATATATATAATCAAAATTATCAAGCATATCCACCAATTTCTGACCTATTCCCAAACCATCTCCTCTTAAAAAAGTATATCCAAAAATATCCAAAGAAAGTTTAATGTCTTTATCGTATTCTTTTAACTTCTCTTTTGAATATGCTCCAAATCTTTTTATAACGCTGCTTTTTGACTCAATGCCATCCCAAAAAGGATAAACTATTTTAGTTAAATCGCCATCGGTGGGAAATCTTATATAATCATAATTTATTTCATCAAATCCAACATCAATCGCTCTTTTTGCTATTTTAATATTATGATCCCAAGCTCCTTTTGATGCCGGATCAGACCAAGCATAACCTCTCCTGTCACGCCATATGCTTCCGTCTGATTTTTTCAAAGAGAACTCCGGGCTTGTTTTTGCCAAACCGCTATCTTGAAAAACAACTACTCTTGCTATTGTATATATATTTTTCTTATGCAAGTCATCTATAATTTCTTTAAGATTGCTTATTTTATCAAAAATCAACTCTCCATCAGAACCTTTAACGTCAATAACGATACTGTTTAAGTCGGTACTCTCCATAAGTTTCAAAAAATACTCTCTTTTGTTTTTTGAACTTATACTCCACATAGTGGAATACACCGCACGCATAACATTCGGAGTTTTTACACGAGATACACTAACCTTCTCTTCCAAAACCTCTTTTTTTGCTGATTTTCCTTCTTCTTTTTTTCTATCATTGGTTTCCACTAAAACTGAAGCACCTGTATCCCGATAAACAAACTTGTGGCTTGTTATGTCCGGCTTGCTATACAAAAAAACTCCGGCAAAAACTCCCGTCAAAATCAATCCCAACAATAAAACATAACCATTTTTCACTTCTATTATTTTTTAATTCTCAATTCTACTTCTTCCCAGCTTATATTTTTCATAAAAGCATCTATGTAACTTTTTTTATCCATTTTATAATCTAAAATAAAAGCATGCTCAAATACATCCATCACCAAAAGAGGTGTCGTTCCAGCGAGATACCCCAAGTCATGTTCATTTATCCAAATATTAAACAACCCATCACTGTCTTTGTCATAACACAAAACAGACCAGCCAATACCGCGCATTCCGCCTGTTGCCTTAAAATCTTCCTCCCATTTTTCAAATGACCCAAATTTTTCCACTATTTTTTTATAAATATCGCTCTCCTCATTAACCAAAACAGCATCTTTTTTTAGGTTGCCAAAATAAAGCTCATGCAAACGCATGCCATTAAACTCCCAACCAAAACGACGTTTTAATTCAGCATATTCCGGAGTTCCTGTCTTTACTTCAAAAGAAAGTTCGCCAAATTTATTTACATTTAAAACATATCCTTCATAAAGCTTGAAATGATTTTTAAGCAAGTCATCACTAAAACCTTCCATCCCTAATAAATTATTGTATTTTTTTGCTTCGTACATAATAATATGAATTTCTAATAAGATTCTAATAACATAATTTTAAAACATTCAAGATTCTTAAATTTAAAATTGATTTAAAATTAAAAATTAGAAATTAAAAATTAAATTAATTAATAATGTCCTTTAAATTAAAATTAACATCATTTAATTTATCAAGATAAGACGATAAGTCCATCCTCCTGTCTATCAGCATTGTAATAATTCCTTTCTCTTTATTCATATTAATCTGAGTAGCTCCCACAAGTATATTATTTCTTAAAAACAGCTGTTCGTACTCTTTATTTTCCAAATTACCGCGTTTTACAACCTTGGTGTTTTTGTCTTTTTTTACATCGCCGATAAAAGATATGTTCAAACCAAAATTTACAACATTATACCCTGAAACATGACGACACAAAGTTTTTTCTCCTACCATATTCAACCCGGCAATCTTCCCCTGTAAAAATGCTGCCGCCCAGTTTCTAAATAGATAATACTTTTCTAAAACAACATCGTAAAATTCAGCCACATCTCCCGCCGCAAAAACATCGGGTACATTTGCTTCCAAATATTCATTTACAACAACCCCTTCCCTTGTCTTAATAAGAGAGTTCTCCAAAAACTTTGTATTTCTTTCAATCCCGATAGCAAAAACCAGCAAGTCAAAAGAATAGACATTTCCTTTTTTGGTTATTACGTTTTTTAGAACATCATCTCTTTTGATTTTTTCAATCTCTTCGTTAAAAAATAAAGAAACTCCCGCTTCCTTAAGATTCTCTTCTATTATTTTATTTGAAGCATCATCAAACGCTCCACCCAAAAAAGAACACCCTCGTATTAAAAGCGAAACCTCTATGCCGTTTTTTAAAAAAGCCTCTGCAAGCTCAATGGCATTGAAACTTCCCCCAACTAAAATAATTTTTTTAACTTCGGGAATTTTTTCTTTCAGTTTTTCTGCATCATCTATATTTTGAAAATAAAAAACATCGGGACCTTCAAAATCTGAAATATCTATTTTTTTTGGTTTGGCTCCTGTTGCTATTAAAAGTTTTTCATAAAAAATTTCTTTTTTATCATCAAAAATTATTCTTTTCTCTTTCGTGTTTACACTTACTGCATTATTTCCAAAAAATACATTTATATTTTTCTCTTTATAATTTTTTTCTTTCCTTAAAAAAACATCTTCTTTTTTTGCCGTTCCCTCAAGATAGTTTGGCAAAAGAACCCTTGAATATAAAGGATATTTTTCATTTCCTAAAATGGCAATGGAGCCCTCAATATCTTTTCCTCTTATGGTTTCAGCCGCCGTTGTCCCCGCTATACCACCGCCTATTATCAAATATTTGTATTTGTCCATGATGCTTATCATATCACAAACCAAAGCTCTCTTGCAAAAAAGCTTATAAAAAAACAAACCCGGCAATTGCCGGGTTTTTATCTGATTATTTATAAATGATACAAAAAGGAAGAAGCATGTTTGTATAATGAATATGCTTGTAGTGCAGTATAAAAAAGCCCTTTCTGTATTTACAGAAAGGGCTTAAAGAATTGAACGATTACTGGTTTACAAAACTAAAATGTTCGGTTTTCTTGTTTTTGCGATGCGCCTTAATTACATTTCCTGAAAAATGAATCTTTTCGGAACGCAATGGTTGACACAATTGTAGTTCGCGCATTTTGGACACCTTCTCGCATTTAGAAGAGTCAAACAATTGTTTACCGTTAAAAACTGGGCGAAACTCACTTTGTCTTTGCCCAGCATTAGCGAATGAAACAGTTAGCGACGCAACAAAAGAAAGAACAACAATAAAAAATATAGAACGCATAAACTTCTCCTTTTAGGATTTGGATTGATTGGTGTTTTGTAAAATACAAAACACCAATATGACAATTAATACAACTGGTTCCAGTCAAGCCACTGCCAGCTTGTCCATTGACCAAGATCGGGATCGTAGTAGGCAGTATTTCGCATTAGCGGGTTACTTCTATTTGTTAATTGGTTCACATATGCGGTACGCCCATCAGAAAATTTAAACTGCATCCAATGTATATCCCATGCAGAGTCAACACTCCATGGAGCCTCCTTTCCATATGTATTCACATTAACTTCTGCAAATCTCGGATCATTTTCAACTGCACGAATCATATCCAACCGAGCACGATCGTCTTGGTAGTTATTACGTGGTACTGGAATATGCAATGTGGAGCCACTCACGTTTGAAGAAACAGCATATTGACGCCCATTCTCGAAAAAGTTATTGTCAATATCGTAGTAATAATACCACGATCCACCGTTTTCATATAACAAATGATGCACGTCCATCCATCCCGCTTCAATTGCTTTCTTGAGCGACTTTCGTTCATTATTCCACTCAATATATGCTGTTGAAGATGGTGCGTTCCCAGACATTGTGAATATCGTGTAGTATCCGCCAGTAGCAGCCGAGTACACAATTTCATCCCGACGATCATCAACAACAAGTGATGGAGCACGATACTTCAAAGCCTCACTAACAGTCAGAGGGTTTTTGTAGGAATTCTCGGTAAGGCTAACTGAGCTATCCCATTGACCCTCCCAGTGCAAATGAGCAGGCCATCCTCCAGTGCCACCAAGATAAGCAACCTCTTGCCCAGGATAAACCGTAACACCATTTCCTATTCCAGATGCAAAACCGTTCAAGTGAAAATATCCACTATCCCAAGTCTGTACCCCATTTGAACCATGGGCATAAGGAAAGGAGTATCTGATATAAAGCTTATATCCGCCGGCAGAATTATTTACATCGTCTTTCCAGGAAACTTTCCCGTCAGCGATAGCAAATAAAGGATAGCCTGCATCTGTGTCTCCACCACAATTACCATTCCAATCCTCGCCCATATGATAGCCATAACCTACATTCAAATCCATATGGTATTGTGCCTGGTAATATCCAGGGGTTCCGCAATTTGGACCTGTTTGATTTGGGTTATAGGGTAAAACAAAAGACCCAGCAGTTGGGGAGGTTGGCGTTATCGGACCTGCATTTGCAGAGCCAATTAAAAAAACGCCGAGGCTGGCGATACAAAAAAAAGAAGAATGATTTTATATTCATTCTATATCTCCTATATTGTTTATGTTAAAGTACAAGACCGATTGCCAATCAATCGGTCTTGAGATAATAACATAATAATTATACTTCTTGCAACGCTTTTAGTTGTGGATTACTTTATAAGACTGAAGGATAATAACATCTTTTCAAGAACGCTAGTTCTGTATTCATCTGTTGATGGCACATAAAAAGAAATTCTATAATTACCAACATCAAGAACATATGTTTTTGATATCTCCCTCGTATCAGGATAAGGATAATGCTCATCCCACACTCCCAATTTAACATCAAAAATCAACCCACTAACTCCATCAACAACTATCTCATTTCTTAGAACCTTATCTTTTAGATCTGCATCTTTTATAAAATCATCAAGAGTGGATTTTGATGAGAAAAAATAGACTCCTCCATCATCATTAGCACCTTTTTTATCAGGAGGAATAACTACAAAAGGCTCTGAATCGTCATTAATAACCCAATCCCTTGGATAGTTGATTTCAAACCCAAACTCTTCATTTCTATAAGTCTGCCAGTCGCTCGTATCAATAGTATTATTAGGAAAAGAAAGTTCTTTAAAATCGCCACCTATCATAGTTTCAGAAATCCGCTCAACTGGTTTAAAGTCTATTATTCCATATTCTTGTTGCTGTGGCGGACTAGTAATAACATTTGGATTTGTAGATTTTTTATTATCATCCTCAAGCAGGAATAATCCCAAAATTCCAACAATCCCAATAAAAACAAGTATTAAAATAATATTTTTTATATTCATTGCGTTTAATTTAGCATAAACTTATTCACAAAAGCAAATAGTACTAGCTATTTTAACAATTGTTTCAAGTGTTAGGTTTTATTTAATTGCGGGCCCAGCAGGCTCCCGTTTTATCCAAGGGAATAAAGGTGTCAGGAACCTTTTTTAGATATTACCCACCAATACTTTAACTATACCAGAATCAACTTAAAATAAAAACTCCATATTTAACTCTATAATTAATTATAGGTGAATAAAGGTGTTAAGAGTTAACGGGATCAGGAACCTTTTTTTACCAATCTATTATATTTTATATGTTACTCCCACGGCATATTCTAGTCAAACAAAAAAAGCCGACAACTTGCATTGTCGCCTGCCCTTTCTTTCGTTGCTCGTGTCGAAGCGAGGCACGCCCCAACCGAGTTTTATTTTAATTTTAGACTTTTTACACTTCGTTGAACTAATAAAACACCCAAAAAAACCCTTCCTTTACAAAGGAAGGGTTTTCAAAAAAATTACTTACCATTTACAGATTGACCTAATAAACGTTTATAGCTGTTGAAATCTTTACTGTGAATAATATCAGCTTGAGGCAATACCTCTTTTTTATATGCTTCCTGTAGCCCTCTAATTCTGTTATCTACCTTATCATCTTTTCCATATTGATACTCAAAATTTGGATTATTACTAATCAAGAGTCTAGAGTTAGGATGCAAAATCAGAAAATGCATATCCTGTTCTTTCCAGTGGCGACTAGCTAACAAGTAAGTGCTGCCTTCTTTTAGTAGCCCCATATTATTTGACTCATCCTGTGCCCCATTTACTAAATTTAACCTTCCATTTTTATAACCTCCTTGATGTAATACTGTAATACGCCCTACAATATCTCCTTTAATATTGTATTTTACCTCTGCTTCATATTTAGTAAATGGGATTCCATCCAAGACAACATATTCTGTCTGTTTAATGATTTTTGCCACATAAACATTATGGGAAGCGCCAACTAATTCTTCATCAACAGAAAAATCTCCAATGTTCACAAATGACATGCCATAGCTCACACCTGGTAATTTAATTAAATTGGCTCTTAGAGACAGCGCCATCGCTATGGATAAAGCAAGAATTATAGCAATTACTGCCACCCAACTCCAATTAATATTTGTCTTCTTGATAATATTCATCATATTTTAATGTAAACACTTAATATTTATAAAGTTAATTCCAAAGATGATTATAATCACAAGCATCAGCAGAGCTCGGTGTTACAGTGGTAAGATATTGCCATGGATCCATTACATAGTCATTGCCAGTTCTATGATCTAAGCCTAATGCACATGCCCTAACTCATGAGAAACTATGTGAGCACGATTACCATACGAACCTCCATCCATATAATACTTATTCAGTGTTAGGCTGTCAGAACCAAAATAATCATAATCATAAGCGCCCCACCAACCCAAATAATAATTATCTACATCGCCTAAAGTTAAATCTTGATAAGTATATATATTATCTGGCGCTATATTAACAGCCCCAAGATTATTCCATGCATCAACAGAATCACCCCATTCCCATGAGTACTGAGTAGATCCTCCCCATCTAATTTCTCCAGCATCAACAGCATTTTCTCCAGCTGGTGTCAGATAATGAGTACCACAAGGGTAGTGTGCCTCCGCAATACTGCCTGCCATTACCAAGCCTACAAACAAAAATACTATAAATAACTTATTTAAATAAATCATATTTAATATAAAATTTAAATTATTAATACAATTTAATAATAATAATTTTTATTAAATAAGTAAAAAATTTATGTGGATAATTTTTTAAAATATAAATAAAATAAAGTTTAAGTTTTTTATCTACACTCTCATACCACAACAGTTAATAGTTCCTATAATCTATACGCTGTATTACAACAAAACTGCGCTCAACAATCCAATGGCTTTTTCTAATAGCCGTCTTTTTAGACAATCCAAGTCATTGGATTGAGTGCACCAAAGGCGGCTATTTGAGTTTTTTACATATTCAGACTCGGCGGAAACAAAACCGAAAATTTCCTTTCATTTTTTTTGCGGCTCCCCCACACCCCCGCCGAAAGCATAATCGGCAAGGAAATTTTCGGTTTTGTCCGCCCGAGCTTTACGAAGGGCGGGTGAGGCGCGCAGAGTTAGGAAATCGGAGCGGAAGATATTGTCTGGAGCTACATCAAAACTCGAAGCGCTCCGAATTCGTTGTGGTGGGCCCGGCAGGACTTGAACCTGCAGTCCTGGTTTTGGAGACCAATTGGGGCTGTTACTGAATATGCTTTCTTAGCAAAATTGATTTAATTTCAGACGAAAACGATAAAAATTGAAGAACTTATATTTTAATATAGGTGATGAAATTTTTATAGTTTGCAGGCGAAATTAAACAATTGTAGCAGAAATGATATTTAGTAATAGTCCCACTTACCAATTAACCGACGAGCCCTTAATTTAAAACATTGAAAAAACTTTGATTTTATTTGCTTTCCACATTTATTTTCGGCAAAACAAAATCAAAATTCTTCTAAGATTTTTTCATAACATCTTTTACAAAGATGAAACTTTATTACTTTATTGTCCTTGTCTGGAGGGCTCAACAAAATACCACCAAATTCATTTAGTACTTCATTGCACTTATCACAAATAGGATCTATAGACATATATGTACTGGATTAATTATTTTTGCGGGCCCTGAGGGAATCGAACCCCCGACCGAGGTTTTGGAGACCCCTATTATACCACTTAACTAAGAGCCCTAATCTGATATTATTTACAACTTTTATAAAGCAGACCCACTATTTATGCAGGTCTGCGTTTGATTATTTCTTCTTTATTTCTTTATGAACTTTGTGAGCTCTGCAAACCTTACAAAACTTTTTGTATTCCAACTTTCTTTGAACTGACTTTTTATTTTTTGTTGTCCAATAGTTGATGTTTTTGCAGTTGTCGCATTTCATCTTTATTAAGGTATCTTGTGACATATATTTAATCAGCTTTTAGCCTATTAGTTTTATTAATAAAATTTTGGAGCCGTTGTGCGGGATTGAACCGCAGACCTCATCCTTACCATGGATGCGCTCTACCAACTGAGCTACAACGGCAAAATAGAAAAATATTCTAACTTACCCCCATTAGTAAGGAACTTCCAAATAGTAATATATTATTTAGATTTTTTCAATAGCAAGGCATAAAAAGAAAACACAAGGCTTATTTTAGACTTTTTAAATATCTTTTTGAAAATTAAAAAATACTTGACAAAATACATCTACTGGTGTATAGTTGAAGAACAGTTAGTTGAGAAATTATATTCAAATCATTATCCAAAGGAGGATTTTAGAATGATTAAATTAGCAATTGGCAATAAAGAAAAAACTGTACTTTTAACAATCACCGCAATTCTACTACTTGCCCTATCGGCATACATCGGAGAACGTTTCCAGCCCTACAAAATCACCAAAAATATCGGCTCTTATGCCGTTAAGCAGATTGCAACAGCAGACACGCACAAAAAAGCGCATGCCAGAGCATCAACCGAACGACATATCAAATATGTCGTGAAAAAAGGCGACACTGTCTGGAATATATCCAAAAAATATAAAGTTCATCCGGAACTGTTGAAGTTTGCCAATCATCTGGGGAACAACTCCAAAATCACCATTGGGCAAAGGCTCACAATTCCAAAAAACAGCTGAGAGCAACCCTCAGCAAATTACCCCGAAATCATCTGATTTCGGGGTTTTTTATTTAATATCAACCACATTTTCAATAACTCAACGGATTGAGTTATTGACCATATTTATTAAAAACGAGCTTCAATAAAAAAACCACTTTAAAACAAAAGCCCTAAGTGTTAACACTCGGGGTTTTTGTTTTTTTGGTGCGTGGTGAGGGACTCGAACCCCCGTAGGCATAAAGCCATCCCGTTATTTTAAAATTTACAGAGTGCGTGGTGAGGGACTCGAACCCCCGTAGGCATAAAGCCGTCAGATTTACAGTCTGATGCGTTTGACCACTCCGCCAACCACGCACTCTGGAAACTTTAATTTTAAAAAATGGGATGCGTTTGACTACTCCGTCAACCACACAAAATATTTTAGATTATTAATTTAGCAGTTACTCCGTAATTTTCTTGGAGCCGCCCATCAGAGTTGAACTGATGACCTACCGCTTACAAGGCGGTTGCTCTACCACTGAGCTAGGGCGGCTCCAAGAAAATTACAGGATTCTATCACCGGACTATAGCAGTACCAATAAAAATATAAAACTTTATCTCAAGCTTAAGATGGTTTTTTAAAAATGCCTTTTACTTTTCTTTTTTATTCTTATCTTTTTCCTTGTGTAAAAACCATTGATGTTCCCACTTCTCTTGATGAGATTTCTGTTTTATATCTTCAGAAAGCGTCTCTATGGTTTTATGTACTTTCAATATTGATGACCTAAACCTCACTAAAATTTTATCAAGAACGACTAAAAAATATATTTTAATCTTTTTAAAATGAACATAGGAAAATATTGATAAAAAAACTCTTTTTAAAAAAGCAAAAAAAGTCTCCCTGTTTTCTATAGATTCAACAGGTATATTTGCAAGAACCGGAAATTTTCTAAGAATAATATAAAGAGCTCCCGCAAGACTTACAAAAAATAAAATTGGTAAAAGAATATTTAACATACTAAGATTAGAAATTTAATACTTGAGTGCAAAAAGCCTGAAGATTACTAAATTTCGTAACGAATAAAACCGCCAACTGCAATATTTTCACCAACCTTTGCTATTACTTCTGTTATTAAATCTGAAATAATTTTTTCTTGATCTTTTACAAATGGCTGCTTAAGAAGCTCTTCTGTATTTTCTGTACTTAACGCCGCAATATGCATACAAAGGTCTTTTCCTAAGGTGTTGAATTCCTCCGTTTTTGCTACAAAATCAGTTTCGCAATTAAGTTTAAGCAAAACTCCTATTTTTCCATTTGGATGAACATAAGAAAAAATAAGTCCGTCTGAAGCATCTCTCGCAGATTTTTTCTCCGCTATTACCTTGCCGCGTTCTTTTAAAATTTCAAGCGCCTTATTCTCATCTCCCGAAGCTTCATCAAGCGCCTTTTTAACATCCGACATAGAAGCTGCGGTTTGTTCTCTTAATTTTTGGATTTGTTCTAAACTTGCCATTTGTTTAGCTTTTTAGCTTCTTAGTTTTTTAGCTTTTTAGACGCCCAAGAAGCTAAAACCCTAATAGACTAAGAGCTTGATAATTAATTTTATTTTGTTTCTTTTTTGTTTTCTGTTTTTTCTTCTTTTTTAGCTTGAGGTTTTGCCAACCCCTCTGAGATAGCATCTTTTAAATAAGATACCACAAATTGAATTGATTTTATAGACTTGTCATTTGCAGGAATTGAATAGTCGAGTTCTGTCGGGTCAGCATTTGTATTTGCTACAGCAACAACAGGTACCCCCACTTTTTTTGCCTCTTTTATGGCAATAGAGTGCTCTCCTGCATCAACAACAAGCATCACTTCAGGATGCTTTTTAAGGGTTTTAATCCCTCCTATTTTTTTCTCAAGATCTTTCATTTCCTGCTCCATATCCAACTGTTCCTTTTTTGTATATTTTGAAAGCTCACCTTTTGACTTTCTTTCTTCTTGTTTCAAAAGATAATTTATTCTTTTTGAAATAACTCCAAAATTAGTCAAAGTTCCTCCTATCCATCTTTCAGATACATAAGGCATTTTAAGTTCTTCTGCTGCTTTTTTTGTAATATTTCTTGCCGGCATAGAAACAGAAACAAATAATATTGTACCGCCGGTTGAAGCAATTTCCTTTAGAAAATCGGCAGATTCTTTTAATTTTTCCGCTATCTTTTCTACATTTAAAATCTGAACTTCTTGTCTTGTCGTAAAAATATAAGGCTTCATCTTAGGATGCCCTATTGATTTTTTGCGGCCTAAATGCACTCCAGCATCAATCAGCTGTTTTAAAATTTCCGGCGCTTCAATTTCTTGACTTACTTCTTTTTTATTTTCTTTTTCTTCCATGGTTTTTAAAATTTTAAACCGTTAAATTACAGCACTTTTGACTACTAAATCTATTCGTTAATAAATTTCGTAACGAAAATTATTGACGGATAAGCCTAATATTGCACTTAACCAAAAGCGACGGTTATTGATTAATTAATTAAAAATGATAGCAAAATAATATCATAAATCAGAGAAAATGCAAGCCTTCAAAACCAAATTATCGTTTGTATTAAATAGTGAATAGACTTTTAAAAAATAAAAAAGGTGCAGCCAATATTTAGCTGCACCTTTTATTTCAAAAAATAACTATTAAAAATAATCCCCGTGACAATCTTCAAAACTGCCAAAAACTGTGGTCAAGTGAGCTTTTACCTGAGAAAGCTGATGTCCGTGACGAATAATACGAGGGGTATCGGTCAAATGTCCCGTTTCTTTATTAATAAAAGAGACCATCACACCCTGCTCCCAACGTGTTTCAATAGTAGCCTTTGGTTGCTGATTCCTTACATAATCATCAGCTTCAAGAATAATATCTGACCCTTTTAGTATGCGTTCACCAACGCCGTCTAATTCACCACGATTGCCCTGTTTAGACGGATTAGCCGATGATGCAAAAGTAAGATTACCGTATTTTTCCCACAGATTATATGCAATAGCCTCAGAAGGAATACCGTAACGGATCACAAAACAACTCGTGCCTTGATTAGACATCATCGATAGACAATTATCAGGAATATACGCCTGCAAAACTTGTTTATGCCATGGCAAAATACAACCAAGAAGAACAGACTTCGTTTCATCCATTTCTTGATAATCACCATAACACAACTCATATAGTTGTCGTATACGCGAACTTGTTTGTGCGAGCATAAATACATGCTCTGGTGAAACAGCAAGCACGACTCCTGGCTTTGCTTTCGTACGGCCTTTTAAGGCAAACATGCGATTAAGACCCCTTGCATCCACATTTGGCATGATATAACCAACGCGCGTTGGAGTAACGGCAATATTTCCGCCTTGCATTAATAAATCTACCACCTGTTTTACCTTGGTTGAATTATCAATATCACCCCAATTTAAAATTAATGGATCTTTCTGTTGCACTTGTACATTGCTCATAGATACCTCCTTAGGATATTAATGGATATGGGATATTTTTTTAAAGAACTTCAAAATTCGCACTAACAATAACATACCCAATACAGTAATTCAAGACCTCAAGAATTCTCTCATAGATCTTTCCTATGGAGATTTTATGGAGATTTTAAAAATAATTTTGTTTACAAAAAAGCCCCGTATAAAACGGGGCTTTTTTGTAATTACAACTTATAACTTATTCTCTGATGTTAGTACATAGGCATTTGCGGCATCTGGGGCATCCCGCCTTGAGTATCACCTTTTTCCTCCGGCAAGTCTGCAACTACGGCTTCTGTTGTTAAAAACATAGAAGCTACAGATACCGCATTTTGAAGTGCCGATCTTGTAACTTTTGTTGGGTCTATTACTCCGGCTTTTACTAAATCCTCGTATTCTCCTGTTGCCGCATTAAAGCCATGGGAACCTTTACTCTTTTTAACTTCTGAAACAACAACAGCACCATCGTGTCCGGAGTTTTTCGCAATTTGCCTTAAAGGCTCCTCAACCGCCCTTCTTACTATGTCAACTCCAAACTTTTCATCTCCTTTAAGCTTCAATATATCTAAAACACTCATAGCTCTTATTAAGGCAACTCCTCCTCCGGGAACAACCCCTTCTTCAATGGCCGCTTTTGTTGAAGCAACAGCATCTTCTATTCTTGCTTTCTTTTCTTTTTGTTCAACTTCTGTTGCGGCGCCAACCTTAATAACAGCAACTCCTCCTGTGAGCTTAGCTAATCTTTCCTCGAACTTTTCTTTATCAAAGCCTGACTCTGTTATTTCAATTTGTTTTTTTATTTGAGAAATTCTTCCTTCAACATCTGACTTCTTTCCTTTTCCGTTAACAATAGTTGTATTTTCTTTTGTTACAACTATTTTCCCGGCTTTTCCAAGCATTGACATATCTGCTTTTTCTAAAGTTAAATCTTTGTCTCCAGATATAACAGTTCCGCCTGTTAAAATCGCAATATCTTCAAGCATCTCTTTTTTCCTGTCTCCAAAACCGGGAGCCTTAACGGCAAGGACATTAAATACGCCTCTTAATTTATTCACCACCAAGGTAGCAAGAGCTTCCCCCTCCAAATCATCTGCAATGATAACAAGTTCTTTTGATCCTGATTTTGCTATTTGCTCCAAAATAGGAACGATTTCAGACGCAGAAGATATTTTTTTATCGGTAATTAAAATATTTGCATTTTCATAAACAGACTCCATTCTCTCCGGATTTGTAATCATATATGGAGAAATATAACCTCTGTCAAACTGCATACCTTTTACAATGTCTTTTGAAAGCCCTACGGTTTGCGCGTCTTCAACTGTAATAACCCCGTCTTTTCCAACTTCATCAATAACTTCAGCAATTAATTTTCCAACCTCTTGGTTTTGAGCGGAAATAGTGGCTATCTGAGCAATTTCTTCTTTTTTAGAAATAGGTTTTGCAAGCTTATGCAACGCCTTAACAATCTCATCTGATGCTGTGTTAATACCTCTGTTTAATACAATAGAGCTTGCTCCCGCTGTAACATATCTTAGTCCTTCATTTATTATCGCTTGCGCCAAAACAGCAGCGGTTGTTGTCCCGTCTCCTGCAACATCGTTTGTTTTTATTGAAACCTCCTTAACCAGAGCCGCTCCCATATTTTCAATCCTGTCCGGAAGCTCTATTTCTTTTGCAATGGTTACACCATCATTTATAACTGACGGAGCGCCAAAGCCCTTGTCCAAAACAACATTAGAACCTTTTGGCCCTAAAGTAACCTTAACTGCATTTGCGAGTTTATCAACTCCATTTTTTAAAGATTGTCTCGCTTCTTCATCAAAAATTATTTGTTTTGCCATTTATTTATAGCGTTTAGCATTTAGCGTTTAGCATTTAGAAAATCTAAAAGCTACACACCAAACCCTACCCCCTTAATTAATTATTGCTATAATTTCATCTTCTCTTAAGATAAAATATTCTTCGCCATCTAACTTAATCTCCTGCGGTGAATATTTTGAGAATAAAATTTGATCTCCTTTTTTAACCTGAATTTTAGATCTTTCTCCGCTTGCTAAAAGCTTTCCGGGACCTACCGCCACAACTTTGCCTATTTGCGGTTTTTCTTTTTCTGCAGACTCAGGCAATAAAATTCCTCCCTTTGTTTTTGATTCCTGTTTTTTTGGGAGTACAATTATATTGTCAGATATTGGATTTAACTTCATATTTTTTTACTTTGTTAAATTTCTATTTAAGAACATTCAACAAGATAGATTAATTATTATTAGTTAGCACTCTTTAGTGTTGAGTGCTAATATGTATATTTTAAACATAAATAAAAAAAAGTCAACATAGTCAACCACACCTTGGTATTTAAAAATTTATATGTTTTTATTTAGATTTTTTTCTTAAATTTGCATTAAGAATTTTCTTTCTAATCCTTAAAGACAAAGGAGTAACTTCCAGCAATTCATCATTTCCTATATATTCAATGCCTGTTTCTATTGTTACTTTTCTTGGAGGAGTCAGCAAAATAGCTTCATCAGATGCTTTTGATCTGACATTTGAAAGCTTCTTTTCTTTACAGGGGTTTACATCCATATCATCATCTCTTGAATTTTGCCCTATAACCTGACCAACATAAACCGATTCACCGGCCTCTATAAACAAAACTCCTCTTTCTTGTAAATTAAATAATGCGTACCCAGCCACTTTTCCATTTTCCATGGATATTAAAGAGCCGTGCCCCTTTCTTTCAAATCCGGAAATATAAGGACCGTAGTCGCAAAAAACATGATGCATTTGAACTGTCCCTTTGGTTTGTGTAACAAGAGTACTTTTTAAACCTAAAATCCCTCTTGTCGGCATAAGAAATTCTATATGCTGTTCACCGGACGGAAGAGTGCTCATAGACTCCATAACACCTTTTCTTTGTAAAATAATACCCATAACGGAGTTTGCATACTCGTCCGGAACTTCTACAGTCAAATTTTCATACGGCTCTTTTTTAACTCCATCAATTTCGCGAACAATAACTTCAGGTTTTGCGACAGCAAATTCATACCCTTCTCTTCTCATTGTCTCTATTAAAATTGCAAGGTGAAGTTCTCCTCTTCCGGAAACCAAAAAAGTGTCTGCGCTGTCGGTTTCTTCCACATTTAAACTAACGTTGGTTTCAATTTCTTTAAAAAGTCTGTCCCTTAAATTTCTTGAAGTGGAAAGCTTGCCTTCTTTCCCTCCGAAAGGACTGTCATTTACCTTAAATGCCATTTTTAGTGTTGGTTTATCAACTTTTACAGGAGCCAGAGCTACCGGATCCTGCCAATCTGCTATGGTTTCACCTATTTCAATATCTTCAAAACCAGCTACCGCAACAATGTCTCCCGCTCCGGCTTCTTTTATATCAACTCTTTCAAGACCGGAAAAAGAAAGCAGACTTGTTACTTTACCGGCTATTTTTTCTCCATTAATCGTCATTCTGTTGGCATTTTCACCAACTTTAATAATTCCATTATCTATTTTTCCTATCGCTATTTTCCCCTTGTAATTATCATATGAAACATTTAAAACAAGCATTTGCAGCGGTTTTTTTTCATCTCCTTTTGGAGCGGGTATTTTTTCCAAAATAACATCAAAAAGAGGAATTAAGTCTTTTCCTTCCTCCTCCATACTCAAAGATGCCGTTCCTTTAATCCCTGAAGCATAAACTATCGGAAAATCCAATTGTTCATCGGTTGCTCCAAGCTCAGCAAAAAGATCAAAAGTTTTATTCACCACTTCATCAACCCGAGCTCCTGGCTTATCAATTTTATTTATTACAACGATAGCTTTGTGCCCCAAAGCTAAAGCTTTTTTTAAAACAAATTTGGTTTGCGGCATCGGACCCTCTTTAGCGTCAACAAGCAAAAGAACTCCATCTGCCATCTTCAAAACCCGCTCAACCTCACCGCCAAAATCAGCATGACCGGGAGTGTCTATAATATTTATTTTACAACCGTTATATTCAACGGATGCATTTTTTGACTTGATGGTTATACCTTTTTCTCTTTCCAAATCCATTGAGTCCATTATTCTTTCACCTTGTTTTTCTTCCGTCCCAGAACGAAAAACAGCGGTCTGTTTTAAGATCGCATCCACCAAAGTTGTTTTGCCATGATCAACATGAGCAATGATTGCTATATTTCTTATATTTTTCATATCATTTAATGATTGACTATACCATTAAATAAAAAATCATTCAAGTTAATTTATAAAAAAAACAAAATCCGCCCAAGGCGGATTTTGTTTTTTTTATAAAACTTTCAAAATTGAACGCAGATTATAATTTAAAAATACGCCAACTTTGGAAATTTTTTACTCTCTCTCCGATATGTCTCTTTTAATCTTGGCTATAAGTTCAGAAGCATGTTCTTTTCCTCCTAAACCAAATGCCAAACCACCGGCAATTGCAAGCATAGCCACAAGACCTATATAAAGAGTATTGATAAATGTTTGAGCAATTTGCAGCTGATCTAAAGCGGCAATAAATGCGAAAATGAAAATTGACCATTTTGCAACCTTACTTACAAAAGGAGCAGATTTTAATCCGGCAGCAGAAATTGAAGACGCAACAACTCTTGCGACAAAGTCAGCAACTATTACACCTGCAATTAAGATAATCGCCGCAACAATAATACTTGGAATGTAAAGCAAGATGCTTTCTAAAAAGACTCCTACCTGAGAAAGCCCTAAAACATTCGCAGCAACCAAAAGACCGGCAATAATCATAAACCACTTAACAAGAGCGCCTAAAAACCCTCCTGAATCAAGAGTCATCCCTGCTCTTTGTATTGTTTTGTCAACTCCAACCTTAGCAAGAAGCGCATCAATTTTAAGTGATCTTACGCCCTCCGCAAGAAGTTTTCCTAAAGATACGCCAATTATCCAAAAAATAACAAATAGAACTATAGCTAAAAGAAGTTCTCCTAAAAACTCAACCAAACTCACGCCCATGGAAGGTAGTGTAGTTTGTAAAAAGTCTGATATTCCATAAAAAGAAGTATTCATTTTATTTAAAATCTTAATTATTTAAGTTGATTTACAAAATCAAGCAAAAATAATTTTTAATTATGATTCATACAAACAACATTTAACATCGACCAAAATTAAATGTTTTTTTGCTGTTTTATATAAGCTATAAGATAGCTTAAAGTATTCAAATTATACCATTTTAAGCAGAAAACTAAAATAATATGTGGATAACATTAGAAAAATTTAGTAAAAAAACAAATATTTTTAGGAAATGGGGAAACTTCTGCCTCCCCAAAAAAAATTTACTATTGCATAAGCAGCAAAATCAAAGCCGCCACAGCGCCAGCCAATACAATCAACAAAATTGGATTAGGATATTTCATATTAACCTTCTTTAAATTTAATTGAAAAATCTCCTAAAAATATTTGTTTTCAAAGAACTTTGAAACCTCTTCTTAATTTTCAGAGAAAATCTCGCACAAAAGCCCTTCTTTATTTAATTTAGTCTTTGCTGAATAAGAAAATACTCTTTCCCCTGTTTTTTGCTCTATCTCAGAAATTTTCTTTTTTATATCATTTTTTTTGAGTTTGTCCACCTTATTTGCAACTATTAAAACATTATGATTATGTTCTCTTAAAATTTCCAACATCTCCATATCCAAATCAGTTGCGCCAACCTTGGCATCAATAATCAAAACAACAAGTCTTGGCATAGACTCTCCTGATGTAAAATACCATAAAATTAATTTTCTTAGTTTTTCTGACTGCTTTTTAGACATTTTGGCAAAGCCATAGCCGGGAAGATCAACAAAATACACCTCCTTGTTTATTAAGAAAAAATTGATTTCTCTTGTTTTGCCTGGAGTAGCGCTTGACTTAACAAGGCTTTTTCTGCCAGTTAAAGAATTTATAACAGAAGATTTCCCAACATTAGATCTTCCAATAAACACAATTTGAGAAATTGGATCTTGTAGTATCGGATTTGTCCCTGTGATACCTTTTGTAAATTCAGCGGTATTTATATTTATCATAAAATATTTGGCGCGTGCCAAGATTTTAACAATTGAAAGCATCGCGTTTTATAACCAATCGCTTTACCTGAAGGTATTGCGTTTTATAACCAATCGCTTTACCTGAAGGTATTGCGTTTTATAACCAATCGCTTCGCTCTTGGATAAAACGGGAACGCTCTTGGATAAAACTATAGCTTGAGACCTCATTATTATAAAAAAATAAAAATTAAATCTTGTGATAAGTGCGCGTGCCAAGATTTGAACTTGGGACCTCGTCATTATCAGTGACGCGCTCTAACCAACTGAGCTACACGCGCACTTATCACATGATTTTGTTTAATTTTTATTTTTTTATCAGTGACGCGCTCTAACTAATCCCGCTTTTTTCCAAATTTTCAATTTAATAAAAAAGCGAGGATACTCGATATTGTAAAGAAATCAAAGATTTCTACAATATCGGGACTGAGCTACACGCGCACATTGCTTACTATCTAAAAATCTATTTCAAAGACAATGGAACAAAACAATAAAAACAATATATCATAATCAACAATAAAAATAAAGCATCATCTGCAAAAATTCTCTTCCTCAAAATTAACAACTTTTTAACGGTCGTCAAAAAAATTGTTAATTTTGAGGAAAATTTAGATTTTAAAAACAAAAACACACAAAATAAATTTGTGTGTTTTTGCATACATAAGTAAGAGAATAATTTTTTAGTTTTTTACAGTCGCTTTGACTCCACCACTTCACCGAAGCAGTTGTCGATTTTTTAAATGTTGTTCGACCAACCATTATGCGTTTTGCAAAAGCAAAACGATCGACGCTCTAGAGTAGAATTCCAATCGCTGCATATCCCAGTAATAAAACTGCAATAGAGGCAGAAACCAGCACCTCGCTGTACGAAATTCTATGCACAAAGTGCATCCCTAGAAAGGAGGTGATCCATGCACAGCTTCCGCTACGCATGCCTTGTTACGACTTCACCCTTGTTACTGATCCCACCTTAGAACCTCGATAAATCTTGGCGCTTCGGGTGTTACCAGCTCCCTTGGTGTGACGGGCGGTGAGTACAAGACTCGAGAACGTATTCACCGCAGTATTGCTGACCTGCGATTACTAGCAATTCCAACTTCATGAGGTCGAGTTTCAGACCTCAATCCGAACTGAGGAAGGTTTTTTGGGATTAGCTCCACCTTACGGTTTGGCAACCCGTTGTACCTCCCATTGTAGCACGTGTGTAGCCCAGGGCATCAAAGGGCCATGCTGATTTGACGTCATCCTCTCCTTCCTCCCCCTGAACGAGGGCAGTTTCGCCAGACACTTGTAACTGGCAATGAGGGTTGCGTTCGTTACCCGACTTAACGGAACACCTCAAGGCACGAACTGACGGCAACCATGCAGCACCTGTCTATCACCCTCGGAGGCTTCCTTCCTTTCGGAAGGCGTGCAGATAGATTTCAAGCCCTGGTGAGGTTCGTCGGTTATCGTCGAATTAAACCACATGCTCCACTGCTTGTGCGAGTCCCCGTCTATTCCTTTGAGTTTTAAGCTTGCGCTCGTACTTCCCAGGCGGGATGCTTAACGCGTTAGCTTCGCCACTTGAAGGGTCGATACTTCAAATAGCTAGCATCCATCGTTTACGGCGTGGACTACAAGGGTATCTAATCCTTTTCGCTACCCACGCTTTCGTCTCTCAGCGTCAGAGATAGGCCAGTGTGATGCCTTCGCCTTTGGTATTCCTTATGATATCAACGGATTTCACCCCTACACCATAAGTTCTACACACCTCTCCTACTCTCTAGTTTGCCAGTATCCAATGCGGCCTCGGGGTTGAGCCCCGAGATTTAACACTAGACTTGAAAAAGATTCAGTTCTTTTTAGTCTCAAGACCTACCACCTAATAAAATTTCGTTATGAGAATTTCAGATTTTAGGCGAGATAAAATAAAAATTTTGAAACACATGCTTAGCATATGTAATAAATTTTTATGAAATCACAGCCAAAATCTGGAAATCGTAATAGAAAATTTATTAAGTGGTAGGTCTTAAAAGCACCAAAAAGAACTAAACCACAAACCGCCTACAGACGCTTTACGCCCAATAAATCCGGATAACGCTTGAGGTCTCTGTATTACCGCTGCTGCTGGCACAGAGTTAGCAACCTCTTATTCAAATGGTAATGTCATACTTCTTCCCATATAAAAGTAGTTTACACCCCTAAAGGCTTCATCCTACACGCGGTGTCGCTCCGTCAGGCTTTCGCCCATTGCGGAATATTCTCGACTGCGGCCTCCCGTAGGAGTATGGACCGTGTCTCAGTTCCATCGCTGGGGGTCATGCTCTCACACCCCCTACCCGTCATAGCCTTGGTGAGCTTTTACCTCACCAACAAGCTGATAGGACATAGGCCTCTCCCAAAGCGCGGAAGCTTTACTCTTTGAGATAAATCTCGCAGAGACTATCAGGAATTAGCCCCGGTTTCCCGGAGTTATGCCTGACTTTGGGGCAAGTACCAATGTGTTACTAGCTCGTTCGCCGCTCGGCTCTAAGCCTCGCTCGACTTGCATGCCTTATCCACACCGCCAGCGTTCATCCTGAGCCAGGATCAAACTCTCAATAAAGATTTTATAAAAAATCTAAAAAAGTTTGAGTCAAGGCAACTATAAAAAGCTAAAAAATCAATTGAAATAATTTAAAAATTTATAACTTACTTAAGCATAAAATTTTAAATCTTTTTTTGGACTCTTACTGTATGTATTGTACTTATTTATTCTTTTTTCAACGAACTTTAAAATACAGACAATCTCAATGAAATTTTGAGATTGTTCTATACATTCTATCTAAAAAAATATTTTTGTCAACCCCATAAAATTTTATACAAAAAAACCCGGTGATAAAATCACCGGGTTAAACTTATTTTTTGGCAAACTTAAGGAGTTTGTATTTTCTATTCCATTTTTTTTGAGCTTCTGAGAAAAGCCTGCTAAACTCTCTATACTGACCACCATCTTCAAATGTAATCCTTACCCATGTATAATTATCGTAAGTCACTCTGATAGTATAATATTTTTTGTTGGTTTTAAAATAACGCCTCTCTTTGCTTTCTATTTTCTTAATGGCACCTATCCAAATATTATACTCTCTATCGCTCTCCGCATAAAGACCATTGGGATAATTATTATATTGTTTTAAATTGCGTTTAATATTTATATAATTATTATAAACGCTGATGACATCACTATAAATAAGTTTGTTGGATCCTGATCCACGCGAATAAGTTTCCTCAAAAGATTTTTTGATTTTTCCTTTGCGCTTTGATGTTTTTAAAAGATTCTCAACAAAAACTTTTTGCTTAAGTTTGTCCTTGTTTAGTTTCTTTATATAATTGTTTTGAGCCGTTAATTCCGTATTTGTTAATTTAAACGACTGTTTTAAAGGCTTAATTCTTATACGATAAAAATTAAACCCCTTATCATATTTTGTAAATAAAACACTCCCTGACCCGCCTCTTGAAATAAAGCGTTTCGCTGTTGACGACACTCCGGTATATCGAAAAGTAAAGTCAACAACTTTCAAATGACGCCTGAAGTCAACATCATACATTCCGGTAATCTTTATTTTTACACCAAGGCTATCTCTTAAAATAACAGAAGGTATCCCTATCTTATAAAAATCAATATTTTGAAATTCATTTATTCCATTAATACTAACTCTCCCCTTTCTGTTCCACATTTTCTGTTTGATGCCATTTTTAAATCCCGAAGCGGACAAAGGGATATAAAATTGATAGATTTTAAAAATCTTATCATTCAAAATAATATTTTTTACTATTCTTTCATTAATTTCTTTGTATTGTGCGCTGTACGCCGAAGAAAAGAAAAGAACTGCAAAAAATAAAACAAGAATACTTCTGATTAATGTTTTCATCATTATTATCTCCTTTGAGATTGATTGTTAAAGTACACTTTATATCAATAAATATACAATAGATTTTAGTAAAAGTCAAGCAATTTTACGGGAAAATTTCTCTTTCCATTCCTCTATTTTCTTATGATTGCCTGAAAGCAAAACTTTTGGAACTTTTCTTTTTTTCTCATCTATTTCAACGATTTCCGGTTTTGTGTATTGCGGATACTCCAAAACAAAAGTATTTTTTTTTGAAGAAAAACTCTCTTCCTCAAGCGACTTCTTTTTTATCACTCCGGGTATTAACCTGACAACAGCATCCGTTATCACCATAGCCGGAAGCTCTCCCCCTGTAAGCACATACTCGCCTATTGATATTTCTTCATCAGCTATATATTTTGCGACTCTTTCATCCACCCCCTCATACCTTCCGCATATAAAAATTATCTGATCATATTTTAAAAGATTTTTTGCTTTTTTTTGGTTAAATATTTTTCCTTTTGCGGAAAGCAAAATAACTCTGGTTTTTTTTATTTTCTTACTCTGAGCTTGTCGAAGAGCTTTTACAGCATTATAAATCGGTTCTGCCTGCATCACCATACCAGCGCCGCCCCCATAAGGAGTATCATCAACTTTCTTTCTTTTATTTTTTGAGTAATCCCTCAAATTATGCACATTTATTTCAGCAAAACCCTTATTTTGAGCTCGCCACATAATACTTTCATTTATATACGAAAATGCTTCCGGAAAAATTGTAATAATATCAAAAATTTTCATAGAAAATTTTAATTTTTAATTTTGATTGAATTTAAAATAAACTAATTTTAAATACTTGATATGCTATTTCGTTTAGTTTTTTTACGATTTGGAATTTGGAAAATAAAACAAAGAAATAAAAGATTTAATTCCAGATTCTATGTTCTAAATTCTATTCTATAAAAACAAAAACCACAACCTAAAAGGACTGTGGTTTTTGTAATTTTAAAATATAGAGGGTCTTTTATAATTTAAGATCACCTACTACATCATCAATGTCTTTGTCTTTTTTCTCTTCTTCGGCTGGTGCTTCTTCTCTTTGAGCTCTCTCAGAACCTTCCGGTTCTTCGATTTTTAAGTTAACTCTTGCGTTGTTCTTAGCTCCAATTATTCTTAAAAGAGTTCTTACAGCCTTTGCTGTAGAACCTTCTCTTCCGATAATTGAACCCATATCCTGAGGGTTAACACTTAAACTCAAAAGAACTCCCATTTCGTCAACTTTTCTGTCAACTTTAACATCATCCGGGTTGTTAACTATCGCCTTAACGACAGTCTCTAAAAACTGTTGATCTAGTTCCATTTTATTTTTTTAAAAATCAGTAATAAAAGGGCGTTGCTCACCTGAGCTGTCCTTATGTAAAACATTCGGACATTTACCCTGCGTTTTCTGTGTTCGCTCTAAAATATAAATTCAAAAAAGAATTTGTATTTTATTCACTCACTCAAAAATAAATTCGACCTTTTCAGAATAATTACAATGTAATTTTATCATTTAAATTTTTAAAAATCAAACTATTTTTTTGTATCTTCTTCTGTTTTTTCAGCTTTTTCTTCGCTAACTGTTTCTTCCTTTTCAGAAGCTTTCTCCTCTGTTTTTGAATCTTCTTTTTCCACTTCTTTTGCAGCTTCTTCTTTTACTTCTTCTGTCTTTTCAGTTTCTATTTTGTCAGCTGCCTCCTGTTTTTCTTTTGCTTCAACAGCTTCCGCTTCCTGCTTTTTTATCTCTTCTCTTTTTTTCTTTGAAATCTTTTTCTTCACTATTTTTTGACCTTCTACTATATTTTCATTATGCAATAAATTAAATGCCGTATCGGACATTTGAGCTCCAACGGACACCCAGTATAAAATCCTGTCTTTCTTGAAAGCCTTGTCTTTTTTTCTTGGATTATAATGACCCAAAATCTCCAAAGCTTTACTTTTTGGAGCTGAAGTTTTTTCCGTTAATACAAGCCTGAAATGAGGCTCATTTTTTTTACCTGTTCTTTGTAGTCTTATTTTTAACATATAATGATTTTCTAAATAAACATTTTCTCAATTATGAAAAATATGATAGCACCTGGACTATTATTAGTCAATGGTTAAAACAAATTCAAATTACAAAACTAAAATACCACATCACTGCCAAATATTTCAATACTAAAACATTATTTACCTATTTTATTTTAAATTTAAACTTTAATATTAGTAATTTTACGAAATTATTTCCTCTGCTTCATTAAACTTTAAAGACAATAATTTAGATACGCCGTCTTCCTGCATTGTAACTCCATACAAAATATCCGCCTGACGCATGGTTTCTCTATTATGGGTTATAATAACAAACTGTGTTTGATTTTTTAATTCATCAAGAATTTTCAAAAATCTGCTTGCATTCGCCTCATCCAGCGGGGCGTCCACTTCATCTAAAACCAAAAATGGCGGAGGTGAGGTGGAAACCAAAGCAAACAAAAGAGCAAGAGAAGAAAGTGTTCTTTCTCCCCCGGACAAAATAGATAAACTACTGACATTTTTACCCGGGAGCGAAACAGATACATCAACGCCCAAAACACTTTCTTTTTTAAGATTATCTTCTCCTTCAGAAGGTTTCTCGCTCACAATTTCAAGTTTTGCGGACCCGCCACCAAATAAAATATTAAAATATTTATTGAAATTTTTATTTATATCATTAAAAGATTTTTTAAATCTGTCTTCCACCTCAAGCTCCAGCTTTTTAATGGCTGAATTTAAAGATTCTGTAGCATCTTCCAAATCTTTCGTCTCCTTCTCTAAAAATTCTAATCTCTCTTTTGTTTCCTCATATTCTTTTATAATTGACTTATCTATGAGCTCAGCTGTCTCGAGTTTAATTTTTGTTCTTTCAATTTCTCTTAAGATGCCGGAAAAATCACCAAAGGAAGAATATTCCGATGCTATATTTTCCGAAAAATCACCATCTTTCAAAAAAGCATCCTTTTTAATATCTAAAATTTCCAATTCTCTTTTTATTTCCCCCAATTTAAAACTCAAATCAAAAAGCTCCTGCCTGTATTTGTTTGATAGAAATTCTTTTTCTTTTTTTTCTGTCCGAAGATTAAAAATATTTTCTTTTTCTTTATGATGACTTATATTAAAATCTTTTATTTTTTCTTTAATTTCAACAAAAACAGATTCAGTTTCTTTTAAAGATTCCAGAACTTTTTCTCTCTCTTCTTTAAGTTTTTTTATTTCATCTTTACCTTCATCTTCTTCTTTGTCGGAAGAATTTATCGAAACTTTTCCGGACTCAACATCTTTTAAAAGACCATCAAACAAATCAGAAAGATTTTTTGTTTCTTTTTTCATCTCATCTAAGGAAGAAGCTTTAAGAAGACCTCCTAAGATATTTTTTATATGAGAAAGTTTTTCTTTTATATGAGAAATACTTATGGGAGTAAACTGAGGAACAACTTTCCGGCTTCTTGCCTGGAAATCTATCGCTCCCTCTATTTTTCCTAAGTCTCTTTGCAACTCGCTCTTTTTAGACTCAATCTTAAATAAATCTTTTTCATAAATTTCCAAATCCTCAAAAAATCCGGAAACTTTCTTCTCCTCATCCTCAAGCTTCAAAGATATTTCTTTTTGAGAATTTTGCACATCCAAAAGAAGCTTGTCTAATTCTTCCTTCGTTTTATTTTTTTGGTCAAATTCTTTTTTTAGTGAAAGAAATTTGCTTGTAACAAACTTTTTTTCAAGTTTTACAAGCTCTTCTTCTAATTTTTCTTTTTCTTCAAGTTTTTGAACCTGCTTTTTTAAAAATTTCAGATGAGGAGAAAGCTCTCTTTGGATGCTCTCGGTTTTTTCTAAATTGTTTTTGGTTTGATTTAATTTTAAAATAGATTCATTTTTTTTGATTTGAAATTCACGAAGACCCAAAGCTTCGTCCACCATTTCTTTTCTTTCTTTTTCTGAGGCATTTAAAATATGGTCGCCCATTCCTTGATTTATTATGGTATAACCCTTAAGTCCGAGTTTTGCTTTTGAAATAAATTCGGCTAAATCTTTAAGTCTTACTTGAGAGTTGTTGATAAAATACTGATTTTCTCCATCTCTGAAAATTTTTCTTGATATAGAAACTTCTGTAAAATTTACAGGAAAAATTTTATTTGAATTATCAAAATACAAAGTAGCTTGGGCTATGTTCATTTTTGACTTTGAGCCCGAGCCGGAAAAGATAAGATCTTCGTTTTTTTTAACCCTTACATTTCGCATGCCCTGCTCTCCCAAAACAAACCTCAAGGCATCAGCTATATTTGACTTTCCACTTCCATTTGGACCGACGATAGCAGAAATCCCCAATTCAAAATCAAGGATTGTTTTTTGCGCAAAAGACTTAAAGCCTTGTATTTCAAGTTTTTTTAGAAACATAAATTTAGAATTTAGGATATAGAATTTTGAAGTTAGAATATAATTTTATAGCTTATATTCCATAATTTTGCGTAATTTATTCTTTCCATCCTTTGTTTATGAGAGCGTTTTCCGCCGCTGACTGCTGAGCTTCCTGTTTTGACACTCCCTCACCTTCACCCACTGCTTCCTCACCCAAATATACTCCAATTTTAAAATGTCTGTCATGGTCCGGACCCCATTCATTTAGTACTTTATAAACCGGGGTAATACTAACTTTCTCCTGAGCTAATTCTTGAAGTAAGCTTTTTGAATCTTTGTGTAGTTTGTTTTTAATAATATCATCAAGTTCCGGCAAGATAAATTTATGAACAAATTCAGAAGCAAATTCATATCCTCTATCTAAATAAATTGCACCTATTATAGCCTCAACAGCATTTGTTAAAATATATTGCCTTGCTCTCCCGGAGTCTTTTGCTTCACCTTTTGAAAGAAGCAGAAATTCATTTAGTTCCAATCTTGTCCCTATTGTTGCAAGCATTTTTGAATTAACTAATGACGCTCTCCAAGAAGTGAGCTCTCCTTCCGGATTTGAATAATTTCTGTAAAGATAATCTGTAACTGCAAGCTCCAAAACAGCGTCCCCTAAAAATTCAAGACGCTCGTTGTGATCTAAAGAAAAATCCGGATTTTCATTTAAATATGATCTATGAGTTAAAGCCTGCGTTAATAAATCTTTATTTTTAAAATTAACACCTAATGTAGACTCTAATTTTTCTAAATTCATCTTTTTTAAAAAATCAGAAACAAAAAATTACCAATCCGAAGGGATTAGTAATTCTTTGACCCTAATCTTTATTTTTATTTTCTAACATATTTTTATATATCGCCCCTAAAACACCATTTATAAATTTTCCTGAAGACTCACCACCAAATGTTTTTGCAAGCTCTATAGCTTCGTTTATCGCCACTTTTGGAGGAACATTTTCCGGATCGCCGTACAAAAGCTCATAAACACCAATTCTTAAGACATTCCTGTCAACTACGGTTATTTGGTCAAGAGGCCATTCTGGCGCATATTTTTCTATGGCTGAATTTATATTATCAATATTTTGCAGAACTCCGTCTATTAACTCACGAATAAAATCAATATCTGACATCCCGGGAGCAAATTCTTTAACATTTTTATCCAAGACACCATCTAAACTTTTGGTTTTATTCCAAAAATCCCACTCATAGAGTGATTGCATAACTATACTTCTTGAAAGGTGCCTATTTGCCATTTATTTAGCTTATTAGCTTATTTCAGCCCGCACTTTAGCGGAAACTTTTAGGAGAAAATTATTTTTCCTCATGTTTATCTTCAATTTCTTTTTTCTTTTGCTTCTTTTCTTTTTTATCTAACTTTGCCATAACATCAATCACTTCTCTTTTGTTGTAATTGCCGCAATTTTTGCATGTTGTATGAGAAAGTACGGGATCATTGCATTTTGGACAAAAAGACATTGGAATTTTTTTAAGAGCATGATGCGCTCTTCTTCTATTTGTTCTTGATTTTGTTTGTCTTACTTTTGGTAAAGCCATATTTAGCTTCTTAGCTTTTAGCCTCTTAGCTTTTAGCTAAAAATATTAATTTTTATTTTCAATATACTACCCTATAAATTTCATTTTGACAAGGCAATCAACTAAAACGATTATGTCCTTGCGCATACAGCATAAACTGTCATGCTTCCTGAATTCCAATTTGCAGCTGCCGTCCAACCATTTGCACCAAGATTAGGTCTGTTGAATTTCATCCATACATAATTAACATCACCTCCTGCAACCATATTATAACCTCCAGATATAACTTTATATCCTGATGGACAAACAGCTGTCGCTCCATTGCCGGTAGCTGTAACAACCATCACATTAATCCCAACTGGAGTATCGGAGGTGCAAACAACTCTTCCGCTTGATGCCCTACACCACTGACCTTCTGTTAAATCTCCAACTAAACCTGTTGGAGCGCTTGCTGTGCAATTTATTTCTGTCCCATTTGAAGTGCACCACATATTATTTTGGAGAGTTCCGACTTCCGGATCATTCTCCGTTAAAACAGGAGGCGTTGCCTGACAATTTATAGTTGTTCCATTTGAAGTACACCATCTTCCTCCCTGAAGAGACCCCACAGCCGGATCTACCTCTGAAGGAGGGTCTGTTGTACAATTAACTACTGCTCCGTTTGAAGTGCACCACATATTATTTTGAAGAGTTCCGACTTGAGGGTCCTGCTCCTGAGTTAAAAGCTGCTGTCCTTGCGAAAATATTCTTCCATTTGCTCTTATATCTCCATCTACGTGAAGTTTCGCCTGAGGAATTATATCTCCAATTGAAATATCCCCGCTGTTTGCTATTTGAAATCTTGTTTGTTCTTGAGGATTTGATGGATTATTTGAAGTCTGAACATTATATTTTAAAGAATTTCCATCATTAAAAAAATATCCGTACCTTGGACTTGTTTGAGAATTTGAAAAAAATCTTATTCCTGACCTTGAGCCTTGCGAAACCCCATTATTTAACCAAATATCTCTCCCGATAGTTAATCCTCCTGTTTTTGTTTGGTTTGAATTTGATACATTTATCGGAGCAGGGAGATTACTGATTGCCGGAGCCCCGGGAGGACCTATCCATTGAGCTTTTGTTTTTTGGATTATCATTGAACCTAAAAAAGAGAAGAAAACTACCGCTAAAACCATAGATATTATTTTAAATGGGATTTTCATAAAATATTTAAATTATTTTTTATAATATATATTTTAACATTTTTTAAAAAATAATAAAACAGCTTCAACACAAACCTACATTTAATAACTGATGCTTTTTTATACTGATTATAAAAATATTAAATATCATCAGAAAAAGAATATTTAATATAATAAAAAAAAGCAAATCCACTTAGGGGTTGAACCCCCAAGTGATGTCTGCTGTGAAAAATCTACTTTTGAAGGCTCTGTTAGAATTAATTGTAAAATTTCTATTTAAAAATAAAAGGGTTTTTAATGCAAGAAAGACTTCCTATGAATTTCACAAGAACCGTACTTTTTTATCATCTCAAAATGAAACTTGGTGCCATACCCTTTATGTTTTTCAAAACCAAATTCTGGATATTTTTCGGCGTATTCTTCCATTATTTTGTCTCTTGTTACTTTTGCTATTATAGACGCCGCCGCAATGGAAAATATTTTTGCATCACCTCCTATTATCGCTTTTTGGCTCACTGAAATATTTGGAATAATCTCTCTTCCATCAACAAGAACAAATACATCTTTTTCACTTTTTAAACCCAAGTCCAAAAAGGCAATTTTCATAGCAAGTAAAGACGCCTGCAATATATTTATTTTATCTATTGTTTTCTCATCAACAATGCCTATGCCGTATTTTACAATTTTACTTTTTTTTAATTTTGAAAATATCTCTTCTCTCTTTTTTGGAGTAACTTTTTTTGAATCTTTTATACCTAAATTTAAAAATTCTTCAATGCTTTCTCCTGATTTTTCTTTAAAAAAACAGGCAGATGCAACCACAGGACCAGCTAAAGGACCTCTGCCAACTTCATCAATACCAACAACACAATTATAGCCGGATCGCCAAATTTCTCTTTCTTTTTCTAATTTTGGTGATTGTTGTTTCATATGATAATATTAACACAGCCTATATAAATTTTATAATTTCAAATAGTATATGTCAGAAGAAAAAAAATTCGTTCATCTCCACGTTCACTCCCACTACAGCTTGCTTGACGGCATGCCAAAAATAGAGGAGCTCATCAAAAAAACCAAAGAACTTGGTATGGACTCTATTGCTCTAACCGACCACGGCTACATGTACGGGATAATTGAATTTTACAAAACAGCTAAAAAACATGGAATAAAACCTATTTTAGGAGTTGAAGTATATGTGGCTCCAAGAAAAATAACAGATAAAGAAACGGGAATAGATGATAAAAGATTTCATTTGGTGCTTCTTGCAAAAAATAATACAGGATACAAAAATCTTATAAAACTGATAACAAAAGCAAATTTAGAAGGTTTTTATTATAAACCGAGAGTAGATAAAGATCTTTTAAAAAAATATTCAAAAGGACTGATAGCTTTGTCTGCGTGTATGTCCGGTGAAATACCTCGGGCAATATTAACTAAAAACTTTGAGAAGGCGGAAAAAACAATAAAAGAATATAAAGACATATTTGGAGAAAATTTTTACTTGGAAATATCTCATCGCCCAAACATTAAAGTATCTGATACGGTAAATAAAAAAATAATTGAATATTCCGAAAAGTTTGATGTGCCTTTAGTGGCAACTTGCGATGTTCATTATATTGAAAAAGATGATGCAAAAGCCCAAGACACTTTAATGGCGGTTCAAACAGGAGCAAAGCTCGGAGAAGGCGATAGAATAACTTTGGCACAGGATGATTTTTCTTTAAAAAGTCCTGAAGAAATATATGAAACGTTCCCCTACCCAAAGGAAGCGCTTAAAAACACGATTAAAATTGCGAAATCTTGTAATGTTGATATAGAACTTGGAGTAATCCAACTTCCTGACTATGAGGTGCCCAAAAATAGAACAACTGAAAGTTATTTAAAAGAACTTTGTCTTGGGGGTATTGAAAAAAGATACGGCAAAAATTCCTCAGACGATGTAATAAAGCGTCTTGATTACGAACTTTCTGTTATAAACAAAACCGGCTATGCGGAATATTTTTTAATAGTTTCGGATTTTGTTAATTGGGCAAAAGAAAACAAAATAGTCGTCGGACCGGGAAGAGGCTCGGCCGCAGGCTCTATCGTTGCTTATCTTTTAAATATCACAAATATAGACCCTTTAAAATATGATTTGCTTTTTGAAAGATTTTTAAATCCTGACAGAGTAAGTATGCCCGATATTGATCTTGATTTTGCAGACACCAGAAGAGATGAGGTTTTAGATTATGTTGTTGAAAAATATGGGCAAGAACGCGTAGCTCAGATTATCACGTTTGGAACCATGGCTGCTCGTGCTGCGATAAGAGACACAGGCAGAGCGCTTGGTATAAGTTATGATTTTTGTGATAAATTGGCAAAACTAATTGAATTTGGAACTTCTTTGCAGGATTCTTTAAATAAAATTCCGGAATTGAAAGAAATATATGAAACCAATGAAGAAGCTAAGGTGCTGCTGGATGCCGCAAAAAAATTAGAAGGGGTAGCAAGGCATGCGTCAACACACGCCTGCGCTGTTGTGATAGCAAGAAACCCACTTGATGAAATAGTGCCATTGCAATATGCAACAAAGTCTCAAGATGATTCCGGAAATGCAAAAAAAGATGAGAGAAAACAAATAGTTACACAATATGAGATGCATGCTATTGAAGATTTAGGACTTTTAAAAATGGATTTTTTAGGACTTAAAAATCTCTCTATTATTGAACGAACTTTAAAAATTATAAAAAGAAGACATAAAATTGAAATAGATATTGATAAAATACCACTGGATGACGAAAAGTCATTTAAATTGTTTCAAAAGGCAAAAACAACAGGAATATTCCAATTTGAATCTTCGGGAATGAAACGATACTTAAAAGAGTTAAAACCGACTGAACTTGAAGATATTATCGTTATGGTCGCACTTTATCGCCCAGGTCCTCTTAATTCAGGAATGGTTGATGAATTTATTAATAGAAAGCATGGGAAAAAAGAAATTATCTTTAAACACCCAATCATGGAAAATTCCTTAAAAAATACATATGGGGTTATTGTCTACCAAGAACAGGTTATGCAACTTTCCAAAGACATGGCAATGTTTACTGGTGGACAAGCTGATACATTAAGAAAAGCTATGGGGAAAAAAATTGCTTCTCTTATGACTAAAATGAAAAATGAATTCATTGAAGGATGCATTAAAAATAATCTCAAAGTAGACTTAGCTAAAACTACTTTTTTAGATATGGAAAAATTTGCTGAATATGGATTCAATAGAAGTCATGCTGCGTGTTACGGACTTGTTGGATATCAAACAGCATACCTTAAAGCACGCTTCCCAGCAGAATTTATGGCATCCCTTATGACTGCCGACCTAAGAGATATTGAAAGAATCGCATTTTTGGTTGAAGAGGCAAACACATTAGGCATAACTATACTTGCTCCAAGTGTAAATGAAAGCTTTAGGGATTTTGCAGTTATTTCAGACAATGAAATAAGATTTGGTTTAGTTGCTATTAAAGGCGTAGGAGAAAACATAGCAAAAGCAATAATTGAAGAAAGAGAAACAAATGGAAAATTTAACTCACTTGAAGACTTCTTAATAAGAGTTAATCACAAAGACCTAAATAAAAAATCTGTAGAATCCTTAATAAAAGCCGGGGCGCTGGATGAATTTGAGGACAGAAATCTACTCTATGGGAATGCGGTGAAAATTTTGGAATTTGTAAAAAATAAATCAAAAAAAGATGTAAAAACTCCTCAAATGGGTCTTTTTGATGATGATCCAAAAATTGATATGTCTGCTCTTAGATTAGTTGCCCCGGAAGAAAATATATCAAAAAAAGATATGCTCGCATGGGAAAAAGAGTTGATTGGACTTTATATTTCCGGCCATCCGCTTGGAGAACACAAAGAACAGTTAGAAAAAGAGACGATAAAAATAGAAGACATAACCGACAACTTAGTTGGAAGAACCGTTAAAGTCGGGGGGATGGTCACCAATATTAAAAAGATAGTAACAAAAAATGGCGACCCAATGGCATTTGCCCAACTTGAAGACTTTTCTAAAAAAATAGAATTGGTTATCTTCCCAAAGACTCTTGAAAAAACAAAAGATTTTTGGCAGGAAGACAAAGCAGCTTTTATATCTGGAAAATTAGATATGAGAAATGGAGAATATCAAATTTTATGCAGCACGGCAAAGGAAATAAAATAAAAAATCTCTGACATTAAATGTCAGAGATTTTTTATTTTGACTACCTTAAATTAAGCTACAAAAGAAGCTTCTCTAAAACTTCCTTTGTAACTGCTGGATTTGCTTTTCCTTTTGTTTTTGCCATAACTTGCCCCAATAAAAATTGTACTGAATTTAAATTTCCATTTTTGTAATCTAATACGGGTTTCGGATTCTTATCTATCACCTCTTTTACAATCTTAGATATTTCTTCGGCATCATTTAATTGCAAAAGCCCTTTCTCTTCTATTATATGGTCAGGATCTGCGCCAGTTTCCACCATTTGAGCCAAGACGGTTTTTGCAGCGGCTGAGGTAATCTTTTTTTCAAAAATTAACAACATCAACTCTGCAAGATCTTCTTCCGACATTTTCATATCGGATATTTTTTTATTCGTTTCTCTTAATATCTTTTTTAAATCTGTGTTTATATAATTAATCGCAAGCTTAATAATTGCTTTTGTTTTTTCAGTATAAATATCTTCCTTTTTTTCTTTCAAAAGACCCTTTAGTTCCGAAACAACATTCTCAAAATAAAAAGTTGTTTCTTTATTGGTTATTAAAATATCAGCATCTTTTTCTAAAATTCCAAAAACTGTTTTAAACCTTCCAAGTTTTTGTTTTGGCAATTCCGGCAAAGAGGCTTTTAATGATTCGACATCAATTATATCTTTTGTTGGAATTCCCTCTCTTTCACCAAGCTCCATTTGGGGTAAGTCCGGTTCCGGAAAATATCTGTAATCATGCGCACTTTCTTTCAGTCTTTGAGAGTATGTTATTTTTCTGTTTTCGTCCCAACCTCTTGTTTCTTGTATGACCTTCTCCCCCTTTTCCAAAAGAGCCTCTTGTCTTTTTTCTTCAAATTCTGCAGCATCTCTTACAGCTCGAAAAGAATTGAGATTTTTTATTTCAACTTTTGTTCCAAATTCTTTATTGTTTTTTTTCTTTAAACTTATATTAACCTCGCAACGCATTTGTCCTTTTTCCATATTGGCGTCAGAAACACCTAAATATTGAAATATTCTTTGGAGTTCTTCACAAAAAGACTTAGCCTCATCACCGGAAGTCATTTCCGGTTCCGTTACGAGTTCCATCAAAGGAGCACTCGCCCTGTTAAAATCAACAAAACTGTAACCGGAAGCCCCATGAATAGACTTTGCGGTGTCTTCTTCCAAGTGAACTCTTGTTATGTTTATTTTTTTACCCAAAACTTCTAAATGCCCTCCTTCACAAATAGGCAAGTCATATTGGGATATCTGATATCCTTTCGGTATATCCGGATAAAAATAATTTTTTCTGTCAAACTTTGTATGTTTTGCAATCTTTGAACTCAAAGCATGACCAACCTTAACAACATACTCAACCGCTTTTTTATTTATGGTTGGAAGGGTTCCGGGATGCCCCAAACAAACCGGACAAATATTAATATTTGGACGGCTTTCCTCAGGGTCGTTTCTAGTACTGCAAAACATTTTTGTTTTGGTTTTTAGCTGCGCATGGACTTCAAGTCCTATTACTGTTTCATACATAAAAATTTGTTATTTAAAAAACTTTATTAAAACTTTTTCAAATTCATCAGAAACTTCTGACATTGAAGAATTACTGGGAATAAAATACATATTTTCAAATTTATCTTCCATTGCCTTAAAAGCATTCGCAGTTTTTTTTAAGAAATCTTCCTTTTTTTCAAAATACTCAAGACTTTCCCCGGACTTTCTATTCTTTAATCTCATAAAAGCAATGTCGGCAGGTATATCCATAATAAACATTAAGTCCGGTAAAATAAAAGTGTCTCCTAATATATTTTTATGCTCTAACATCAAATCATCAAAATTCAAACCTTGCGCCATCCCATAAGCTAAAGTGGATAAAAAATACCTATCGCAGATATAAACAGAATTTTCTTTTTTCAAAATAGGTATAATTTCTGACATTAAATGCTCTTTCCTGTCTTTTATAAAAATTTTCTGAAATTCCATTAGATCATCCGGAGTAGGCTCTTTCCCCTCTATAATATTTCTTGCTTTAATTCCTGCCTCCTGAGAAGATGGTTCATGCCCCGTATAAACATCATAATTTCTATCTTTAAACCAACTTGCAATAAACTTAAGCTGAGTTGATTTACCCGAGCCGTCTATTCCGTCAATAGTTATAAATTTACCGGGATAAGAATTTTTTAACATAGAGTGTATATTATATTTTTCTTAAAACAAACAGCGCTTTTTATAATTGCTATTTCTAATAATATACTTGTTATATTACCTTAATAAAGAAACTTTGTGAAGAATCTAAAAAACAAAAACAGCCTCAGAAAAAGACTGTTTTTAAAAAATATTTATTCTACGGTAATACCCATTGATCTTGCTGTCCCTTCAACAATACGAGAAGCCTGATCTACATCGTAAGCATTTAAATCAACCATTTTCTTTTCTGCTATCTCTTTTACCTGATCTTTTGTAACTTTCCCAATCTTTTTTTTATGAGGTTCACCTGACCCCTTTTCTACACCAGCCGCTTTTTTAAGCAGTTCTGCTGTAGGAGATGTTTTTAATTTAAATTCAAATGTTCTGTCTTCAAAAATTGTAATCTCAACAGGGACAACCTCTCCCATTTTGTCTTTTGTAGCTTCGTTATACTGTAAACAAAACTGCTGAATATTAAGTCCATGTGGACCAAGCGCTGTTCCTACGGGAGGCGCCGGATTTGCTTTCCCAGCCTGTATATTTATCTTAACTATTGTTTTTATTGGTTTATCTGCCATTTTTTTAGCTTATTAGCTTATTAGCTTATTTCAACCGGAGGCTGATCCGTCTTTGACGGAAGCTTTTTAGCTTAAAGTTACCTTAATTTATTAAACATTTTTATAAAAAATACATACTTTATAAATAAAACTTTCAGATTTGAGCGCAGTTCGAGGAAAAATTTGAAAAATGAAGTGAATTGTAGTAAAGCTACAGCGAATAAATTTTTCAGATTTTGACGAAAAAATGCACCAAATCTGGAAGTTTTATATTTTTTTGATTTGAAGGAAGTCCAATTCAACCGGAGTTTCTCTTCCAAACATAGAAACCAAAACTTTTATCTTTCCTTTCTCTTCGTCTATCTCAGATACTTTACCATCAAAATCCTTAAAAGGTCCGTCTACTATTTTTACCGCATCTGAAGCCGCAAGGTCTATCTTGTATTTTGGCTCTTCCACACCCATTCTCTTTTGAAGTTCTTTTATTTCTGAATCTGATAATGGAATTGGAGTTGTACCGGAACCGACAAAACCCGTAACTCTTGGTGTATTTCTAACCACATACCAAGAAGCATCAGTAACTATCATCTCAACTAAAACATACCCGGGATAAATTCTTTCTTCCACTATATGTCTTTTTCCGCTCTTCATTTTTATTTTCTTCTCTTTTGGGACAAGAACATTAAAAATCTTATCCTCCATATCCATAGATTCAATTCTCTGTTTTAAGTTCCTTACAACAGCATCTTCATACCCCGAATAAGTGTGAATAGCATACCATTTTTTGCCTTGTTCTATTGTTTGTTTCGCCATTTTTAGCTTCTTAACTAATTAGCCTACTTAATATATTATAATATAAATTTATTCAGTAAATAAGAAAAAACGAAATCAAGCCCGCCTAAAAAAATAATCATTGCCAGCGAAAAAACAACAACAGCGATAGTGTAATTAATCGTAACTGATCTTTTGGGCCATGTAACCTTTTTAAGCTCTAATTTAACTTCTTTAAAATAAGTTACTATTGCAAAAAATATTTTTGAAAAAATATTCATATAATACAGATAAATAAATTTTAAAAAATTCCTATTTAAAAAAGCCCCTGAGGCTTTTATAATCGGTATGGTATATTATTTTTAATAAATAGTCAATAAGCAGCTATTTTATCCAAGAGTGGAATGATTAATTTTAAATCACAGTACCATTTAAGTGAAATGCAGTCGTATTTATTAAAATAACGAATAAATTCTGAATTTTAACAGATAACATCCGCAACAAAACGCCAACCAAGCCGTAAAATACACTAAAATGAAGTTTTGTTGGATTTTCAAAATTGAGTTCAGTTCGCGGAGTAAGCAAGAAGTGAAACAAGCTGTACTTATTGGTACAGCGAGTTAGCTCCGTAGCTTACGACAAAGAAGTGAACCAATTTTGGAAATTCAATTAAATGAATAATTCCACTATAGATATTATAGAAAACGCCAATATTGAAACAGCAACTCCTATTAAGGTAAACACTAACACTCTTGTGGCCTTTTTTGCCTGTTCAGGATCTCCTTTAGATGTCATATATAAAGCCCCTGAATAAAGCCCTGCTGTGACAGAAAGAAGAGCAATAAACCATGCCACCCAGTTTACAAGAGTGACTAATGCATCAGTTATATTTGAAGCTGCCGATCGCACACTGCAAATACTGGATACAGCCGTAACACCTTCAGATGTAGAAGGACTTCCGGCAATCTGCACAGTCAAAGCAACCAATGCCGGAGCCAATAATAAAACAATTATACCTATGGAAACGGCAACTATAGTCATATTTGCTTTTTTAATACTTTCTGGCTTGCCGGCTGCCGTTAAATACAAAAAACCTGCCCACAAAATAAACAAGATAGCTATCGGCGGCATTAAAACTGTAGTTAAAAAATTTGTGCCAAGACAAATAACTTCCGGTATGTTTTGAGCGGAAATAGCATTTGGAATCATTGTTTGTCCAAACACAAATGCAACCGGAGTAAATAAAAATAATGCTAACGGGAAAAATAGATTTAAAATTTTTAGTTTTCTCATTATTTTATTTTAACATAAAACTTAAAAAATCAAAGATAGTCACTTATATCTTACCTAAAGCAGCCCACATCTTATATTAAATGTTTTAATTTTGAATGCAGGTCGCAGTTAAAAAATGAAAGACAAAATGAAGTCGTGTTTATTAGTACGATGAAATGAGTTGTGATTTTTTTAACAAAAAATGTGCTAAAAAAAGCTTTGCTAAATATCAAGATTTTTTACACTTTTAGCTCGAGACTGAATAAACCTTTTTCTTGAAGAAACATCCGTACCCATTAAAATATCAAACATTTTGTCAGCCTCTGCAGCGTCTTGAACAGCTACTCTTCCTAAGGATCTGTTTTTTGGATTCATCGTTGTATCCCAAAGTTGATCCGGATTCATCTCTCCAAGACCTTTGTATCTTTGAATATTTATACCTGTTATTTTAACTTCTCCCTTTTCATCTAAATTTTCCTCTTTTTTGTCTAATGTTTTATTTTCAGTTTTTGAGGATGTCTTTTGTTTTATAAATTTATTTATCAATTTTTCTTTTCCATCTTCTGAATATGCATATTCAACTGATCTTCCTTTTTGAATTCTATAAAGAGGCGGCTGCGCAATATAAAGATATCCTTGTTCTATTAATTCAGGAAAATGTCTGAAAAATAATGTCAAAAGCAATGTTCTTATATGAGCGCCATCAACATCAGCATCTGTCATTATAATGATTCTGTGATATCTTGCCTTTTTTATTTCAAACTCCTCTGCGATAGCTGTTCCCAACGCTATAATAAGAGCCCTTATTTCTTTTGAAGCCAGCATTTTATCTAATCTTGCTCTCTCTATGTTTAAAATCTTTCCACGCAAAGGCAAAATAGCCTGAAATCTCCTGTCTCTTCCTTGTTTAGCTGAACCTCCGGCAGAATCTCCCTCAACAATGTAAAGCTCTGACTCCTCGGCATTTTTTGAAGAACAATCAGCAAGTTTTCCCGGTAAAGTAAGTCCTTCTAAAACCCCTTTTCTTAAAACGGTTTCTCTTGCCGCTTTTGCCGCTTTTCTTGCTTTTTGAGATAAGATGCATCTTTCAATAATTTTTTTTGCATCTTGCGGATTTTCCTCCAGAAAATAAGATAACGCGGAAGAGATAACAGCATCAGTTGCAGGCCTTGCTTCGGTTGAGCCTAATTTTGCCTTTGTCTGCCCTTCAAACTGAGGATCTCTTAATTTAACCGATAAAACAACTGTTAATCCTTCACGAACATCTTCCCCGGACAAAGAATCTCCTGAATCTTTTTTAAAAAAATTATTTTTCTTGGCGTAATCATTTAACACTCTTGTTAATGCGGTTCTGAACCCTGTTAAATGCATGCCGCCCTCCTTAGTGTTAATATTATTGGCAAAACTCATTTCTTTTCCGGTAATATCAATTATATATTGAAATGACGCCTCAACCTCAACCCCATCATGAGTTTTATCAACATAAAAAATATTATCATGCAAAGCGTCTTCATTAAAATTCAAATATCTTACCAAAGAAAGGAGTCCGCCTTCAAAATAAAAAGAATAGGAAGGTGTTTGCAAATTTAATTCATTTAAATAAAATGCTTTTGAATCATCTATTTTACCTTCATAATTTCTTGCATCTATAATACGTATTCTTAATCCTTTAACAAGGTACGCCTGTTGCCTTAGGTGATCCACTATCGTCTGAAAGTTAAATTCCAATTCTGAAAAAATTGAATCATCCGGAATAAAAGAAATTATTGTGCCATTTCGTTTTGACGGACCAATTTTTTTTGTCTTGCCTTGCGGTTTTCCGATTTTATATTCTTGAATATATTTCCCTCCGTCCCTATGTATCTCTGCACGAAGTGAAGTTGAAAGAGCATTAACTACAGAAACACCAACTCCATGAAGACCCCCGGAAACCTTATATGAATCCCCGCCAAACTTACCTCCTGCGTGCAAAGTCGTCATAACGGTCTCAAGAGCCGAAACTTTTGTTTTTTTATGAATCTCAACAGGAATACCTCGTCCATTATCCACTACCCTTACAACATTATTTGGAAGCAAAGCAACTTCAACTTCATCGGCATATCCTCCCATAGCCTCATCTCTTGAATTATCAAAAACCTCCCATATTAAATGATGCAAACCATCAACTCCCGTAGAGCCGATATACATTCCCGGTCTTTTGCGTACGGGCTCAAGCCCCTCTAAAACATAAATGTCCTCAGCAGAATACTTAGGACCCTTCTTTTTTTGGTTTTCTTTTTCTTTTGTCATAATTTCATTTTATCACAAATACGAGAAAACGTAAATAATAAAAATAAATACTCGAATTTTAACACCTCTAAAATAAACACCCTTTAGGAATTAAACATCTAAGTGAAAAACTTTTACTTGGAAACTATATCTCTATATAATAGAGCCTTCGTTTATATCACTAAAAATCAATCGATAATTTAATTATCAAAACTACTACCATTAAAGCTACTAAAATTTTCAACCATTTATCACCAAACTTTAAAGCAACCGATGCGCCAACCCATGACCCAATCATAGAAGTTATAGCTAAGGGTATCGCGATGGAATAATTGATATAATCTGTTATTACAAAAATATACACTGCGCCAAAAAGAAAAACAGCAGTTATAAAAACCGCATTAGCTATCCCTTCAAGCAAATCTTTTTTCAAAAGTAAAACAAACATAAATATTAAAAATGTTGTTACACCGACTGAAAAAAATCCTCCATATATACCCAATATAAAAGAAAGTATGTACGATACAATTAAACTATATTTACTTATGGCGCCGGATTGAATAATTCCTTTTGGTTTTATAAAAAGTGTAAATATTAAAGCGCCAAAAAATACAGCTACCAATCTCCTAAGTATTTCTATATCTATATTAATAACTAAATTTGAGCCTATAATAGCTCCAATTAAAGCAATGATTGATAGTGGTATAGATAATTTAAAATCTATTTTTTTACTTTTCCAAAATCTTACAACAGCAACAACATTAATAAGCCAACCTGAAAGAATATTTGCACCTATTGCTAAAGCTGGTTCAAGTCCTAAAAATAGAAGCGCTGGAAGAGTTATCATTGCTCCAGCTCCAACCTGTGCACCGACAAATCCCCCAATAAACCCAGATATTAAAATTACTGCCATTTCTAATGTCATGAAATTCCATCTATGCTAATTATGTCATGTATATATTTATCTAAACTCTCACTTCCCAATTATTTTCAGCTATTGCCTTGAGTATATTTTTCATCAACTCATCAACCTCTTTATCAGAAAGAGTTTTTTCTTGAGATTGAAATATTAAATGAAAAGCTAAACTTTTTGGAAGTAAAGCATTTGTTTTGTCATCTTCATAAATATCAAAAAGCTCAACATCAATAAGCAGTTGCCCGCCAACCTCCTCAATTATCCCTTGAACATCGGCTATTTTTGTATTTCTCTCCGTTAAAATCGCAATATCTCTCGTTACTGCCGGAAACTTGCTGATTGGTCTATAATCATACTCTTCATTTATTATTTGAATAATTTTTTCAAAATCCATTTCAAATGCGGCAACCCTTGTATCTATATCCATTTTTTTTAAAATCAAATGACTTATCTCCCCTATGGTTCCTATAGTTTCATTTCCAATATTTATCTTTGCCGCCCTGCCGGAATGCCAGAATAAACAATGCGGATGAATTGAACTTTTTTCAAAACTATTGAGCCACATATCTGAAATACCGAGTTTTTGAAAAAAAACATCTAAAATTCCTTTTATTTCATAAAACGATTCAGCGCTTTCTTTTTTATTTTTTTTATACGCCAAAACTCCTGCAAGCATTTTCTTTTCCTTTATATCTTTTGTCTTTGACACAGAAAATACTTCCCCCAACTCAAATAGTCTTATGCTTTTTTGATGTTTTAAATTTTCATGCGTATTATTTAAAAGATGAAATAACAAAGATGGTCTTAAGAATTTTTTATCTTCAGATAATGGATTTAAAAGATTAATTAAACCCGTGTATTTATTATCAAATATTTTTATTTCTTTTTCTCCTATAAAAGAATAATTATAAGCATCTGAAAATCCTAAACCTACTAAAATATCCCTAACTTTATTAGAATAAAAATAATCGTTATTTCTTTCTGCCGGCCAAAGCTCAGCCTCTATGGGTTTTGCCTTTATATTTTCATAACCATAAATTCTCGCCACTTCATCAGCTAAATCCTCTTTTAAAGTTATGTCTAACCTTTCAAAAGGAACTTCTGCGATTAAAATATCCTTTTTATTTGATTTTGACACTAAAAAATTAAGACGTTTCAAAATTGACAAAATATCTTTATCTGAGATTTCAATACCAATGATATCTCTAATATCTTTTGTAGAAAAAATTACTTTTGTTTTTTCATATTTTTTATCAGCGGTATCTATAACTCCGGAAACAACGTTACCTCCTGCAACATTCAAAACAACATCAACAATAACATCCAAAGATTTTCTACATAAAATTGGAGAGACCTCGTTTTCAAACCTTAAAGAAGACTCTGTTCTCAAGTTCAGTTTTTTTGAGGTTTTTCTTATATTTTTTGGTTCAAAATATGCAGATTCCAAAATTATATTTTTTGTACTTTTATCTATTTCGGCTTTTACACCTCCTTTAATACCGACAATGGCAAGAGCGTCTTTATTGTCACGAATTGTCAAAACTGCATTATCTAAAATATATTTTTCGCCTCCAAGAGTTTTTATTGTCTCTTTATCTTTTGCCTTTGCAATTATAATTTTTCCATTCTCAATTTTATCCAAATCAAAAGCATGTAAAGGCTGCCCCATTAAAAGCATAACAAAATTTGCTGCATCAACTACATTATTTATTGAATTTTGTCCTAATGCCTCTAATTTATCTTTTAACCACTTAGGTGATGGACCCACCTTAACATTTAAAACAACTCTCGCGGTGTATCTTGGACACAACTTGGCATCTTTTACATTAACCGATATATAATCTGATATTTTTAATTTTTTATCCTCCTTAATTTTTGGAAGCTTAAAATTAATTTTTCTTTTAAGCAACGCCTCAAGTTCTCTTGCAACTCCAATATGAGAAAGACAATCATGAGCCCTATTTGGCAAAATGTCCACATCTAAAATATAATCTTTCCCAAATTTTTCAATTCCTTCAACTTCAAAAGCATGCATAGTCAAAATATCCGCAACTTTTTCCGGTTTTTCTTTTAAGTCTATGTGTTCTTTTAACCAATTGTAAGATATTTTCATTAATTTAGGTTTTAGCTTATTACTAACAAGCTAACTTAAAATTGTTTCAACATTCGCATATCTGTATTATAAAACAGTCTAACATCACCAACTCCATACTTTATCATAGCAACCCTTTCTATCCCCATTCCAAAAGCAAAGCCTTTAAACTCTGATGTGTCAATCTTAGCAGAATCAAGGACTTTTGGATGAACCATACCGGCGCCACCAATCTCTATCCAGCCTGTTTTCTTACACAACGGACACCCTTTGCCCAAACATTTAAAACAAATAACATCCACCTCTACTCCGGGCTCAACAAACGGAAAATAACTCGGTCTGAATCTTACTTTTATTTTTTCATTTTCTAAAAGTTTTTTAAAAAATAATTCCAAAACAGACTTTAAATGCACTAAAGACATATCTTTTGCAACGACAAGGCACTCTATCTGATAAAACTGCATTTCATGTGTTGCGTCAGTTGCTTCTTTTCTAAAAACTCTTCCCGGACAAACTATTCTAAAAGGAGGATTATTTTTCTCCATATATCTTACTTGAACGGAAGATGTTTGAGTCCTCATTAAAAACCCCGGTCCAACGGTTTTTGGATCAAGCCAAAAAGTGTCTTGCATATCACGAGAAGGATGACTTGCCGGAATATTTAACGCATCAAAATTATAAAACTCCGTTTCAACTTCAGGTCCGGAAGCAACTTCAAATCCCATAGATTCAAAAATATCTACAGATTTCCTAATAATATGAGTTAACGGGTGAATATGTCCCGAAAAAACTTTTTTCCCCGGAGCAGTTATGTCAATTTTTTCCTCTTCTTCAAGATTTTTAATATGCTCCATTTTAAGAGATTCTTTTTTGATTTCTATTTCATTTTCAATATAAATTTTAAGCTGGTTGGCAAATTTGCCATATTCCTTTTTTTTCTCAATAGACAAACCTTTTATGGATTTTAAAATATCATTTAAAACTCCTGATTTTCTACTGAAATATTTAAGCCTAAAATTCTCAATTTCTTCTTGAGTTTTTATACTTTGAAGTTCAGCTTCAACTTCTTTTTTAAGTTTATCAAAATCAATATCTTTCATAAAACTTAGACCAATCTAATATTTAAATTGCAACAGAAAATATATTATGCAATAAATCCACCTATCTTTTAGAAAAAACGAATTCTAAAAATATTATAAAAACTAACAAAAAAATTACATTTAAAATAGAAAAATATCCCGCATGCCGCAAAATAATCATACCCACAAACAGCAAAGACAAAAGAACTCCATAGAGAAAAGATTGAAAAAATACTAAACTATCTGTTTTTTTTAATAAACTTTGCGTTGAAAATCCAATTAAAAAAAATAATCCCGACAAAGAAAAAAACATACTCAGATAAAAAAATACGAACTTAAATATTCCGGCTTCTTCAGGATTTATTTTAAATAAAATCAAAAATAATATCAAAAAAGATATTATGGTCCCCATTAAAATAATACCAACAATATCTCTTTTAGTTATCATCTTGAAAAATTAAAGTTGAATTTATTTAGCAATAACCTTATTTTAGAATAATTAAAGCTCAAATGCAAGAAACTTTTTTATATGCTATTTTAGAAATTTTATTTAAAAATAAGTCTTTAATTAAAATTAAAGACTTATTTTTAAATAAAATTTATTGCGAGGCCAACTAGATTTGAACTGGCGATCATTTAACCTAAAAATAAAACTCTCTGCGGGGCCGACCAGATTTGAACTGGCGATCTCCTCCGTGACAGGGAGGCGTCATAACCAAGCTAGACCACGGCCCCATTTAATTTAAAATCAATTTAGTACCAGAGGTGGGATTTGAACCCACGACCCCAGGCTTATGAGTCCTGTGCTCTAACCAACTGAGCTACCCTGGCAAAAGCCCGACTGGGGGCAACCTTACTTTGTGTACTATTTTTTACTTGTTGCGGGGGTGGGGATCGAACCCACGACCTGCGGCTTATGAGACCGCCGAGGTACCACTCCTCTACCCCGCGATGTTTTATCTTATCAGCTTATGTTTTACAACTTAAACAAGATACGAGATATTTTAATATAAAAATTGATTTTAATCAAGTATCTTCAGTTCGTGCAGGGCTTTTTCATAATTTTCTATGATTACCTGAGCGTCAGTGTAACTTAAATCATAATTTGAATCATGCGCAATTTTATTTCTCACCTTATGAGACTCCCAAACCTTATTTATGGATGGCAGTAATTCCTCATTTAAAAGCTTAAGCCTTTCCCCCATATCTTTTCCTTTGCGCAACATTATTTTTAAAAGATCGTCAAATATCTTATCAGCTTCAATAATAGCGAGTTTATATTCCGCTTCCTGCATAGTTTGCATTCTCTGTTTTATACCTTTCCATCTTATTACAAATTCTCCCTTATAAGGAGGAGGCGTTTTTCTTGTAAAAGAATCTTTATAAATCTGAAATCTTCCTTGGAGATTATTTATTTTAAAAATAATATAAATGATGTGCAAAAATAAAAACACGGAAAAAACAATAAATACGATTTTTAAAATAACTATCAAATTCAAAATTGATTCTGAGTTTAAAAAACCCAAATTATCAACTCCTCCATTTGTTTTTATTAAAAATTCTGCTGGGCTCATTTTTTAACTTATTAGATAATTAGTTTCATTAGCTTATTAACTTTTCATAATCTTCTCCCGCCTTAAAAAGAGTCTCTTCACAAAACCATGGGGCTATAAACTGAAGACCCACAGGCATATTATTTATCTTACCGCAAGGAACGGAAATCGCAGGAACTCCCGCTAAATTTATCGGTACAGTAAAAATATCTGCAAGATACATCGCAAGGGGATCTTCTGTTTTTTCACCAAACGAAAAAGCTGTCGTAGGAGTTGTCGGAGTTGCTATAATATCAACCTTACTGAAGGCTTTTTTAAAATCTTCTGTTATTTTTGTTCTAACTTGTTGCGCTCTTTTGTAGTAAGCATCGTAATATCCGGCTGACAAAACATAAGTCCCGAGCATCATTCTTTTTTTAACTTCCGGCCCGATACCCTCCGCTCTTGAATTTAAATAAACAGATAATAGGTCTTCGCTATCGCTTTTGTGAGTGGAAAAACCGTATTTAATCCCATCGTATCTTGCCATATTTGAAGATACTTCTGCAGGCATAATAACATAATAAACAGATAGAGCATCCTTGGTATGAGGAAGATCTATTTCTTCAATCTTAGCTCCAGCATCTTCCATTTTTTTTATCTCATTTTTTATAACATCCTCAACTTTCTTATCCATTCCCTCAATAAAATACTCTTTAGGAATACCTATTTTTAAATCCTTTAATCCTTTTTCTTGAAGTTTCTCAGGATACATCACACTCGTTGCATCTTTTTTATCTTTTCCTTTTATACTCTCAAACACCACTCTTGCATCATCAACTGTTTTTGTCAGTGGACCTATCTGGTCCAAAGACGACGCCATAGCAATAAGTCCATACCTTGAAACAGCTCCGTATGTCGGCTTAAGTCCAACCACTCCGCAAAAAGAAGCCGGTTGACGAATAGACCCTCCTGTGTCTGACCCTAATGCAAAAACACATTGGTTTGAAGCGACTGCAGCCGCAGAACCCCCGGAAGAACCACCTGGAACTCTGCTTAAATCATTTGGATTTTTTGTTTTAAAAAATGCTGAGTTTTCAGTGGAAGACCCCATGGCAAACTCATCCATATTTGTTTTACCCAAAAAAACAGAATCTTGTTTTTTAAGCTTTAAAATAACCGTCGCATCATATGGGGCAACATAATTTTCCAAAATTTTAGATGATGCTGTTGCCTTTATCCCGTCAATTAAAATATTATCCTTTATGGCTGCCGGAATACCTGAAAGCATTGATATTTCATTGCCGTTTTTTATAGCAAGATCAACTTTTTCAGCCTGCTTTTTTGCTTCTGAAAAATCATTGCTCAAAAATGCTTTTATATCTTTGTCTTTGCTTTTTATCTCATCCATAAAAAAATCTGTCAGCTCAAGCGCCGACATCTCTTTTTTCTTTAATTTTTCATGAATCTCACGAATTGAATTACTTAAAATCTCCATAATCTTTTTTAAAAATAAAGTTTTCAAAATCAGACATAAGTTGAAATGAAAGTGAGAAATGTAGTCAGTTGTACTAAATAGTACAACGAACAAGCACCGGAATTTTCAACGAAAAGATATGTTAATTTTGGAAATTCTACAATATTGATTTTACTTTTATATAACCATCCTCATTCTCAGGAGCCGAGTCTATCAGCTTCTTTGCAAGCTCAGCATCCTGTTTGTCAGGCTCATCGTCATCTCTAAAAACATTTTCAGAGGAAGAGGCATTAAGTGTCGGCGAAACATCCGAAACATCCACTTTATTTAACTCTTTTACATAATCCAAAACAGCTGACAAGTCCTTTGACAACTTACCTATTTCATCATCACTTACTTTTAATCTTGCAAGCGATGCAATATGTTTTACTTGATCTTCATCAATCATTATTTTAACATTTTTAAAAATTCAATTTCAGAAATAACTTTAACTCCGAGATTTTTTGCTTTTTTAAATTTTGACCCCGGATTTTTTCCAATAAGAACGAAATCTGTTTTTTTAGAAACAGAACTTGAAACATTTCCTCCTAAATTTCTTATCTTCTCTTTTGCTTCGTCTCTTGTAAAATGTTTGAGCTCTCCTGTAAGAATAAATATCTTATCTTTAAAAATCTGTTTTTGCAAGCTTACTTTCGGGCTTTTTATGATTATACCAACGTCATCCAATTTTTGCAAAAGAGATGCGTTATGTCCATCTGAAAAATAACTTACTATGCTCTCTGCCACCTTAGGACCAATATCTGATATTTTAAGCAAACTTTCAACATTTTCTTTTTTAGCAATATTGAAAAAATCCATTGGACTTTCAATTTTTCCTTTTTTAGTGAAATATTTTGCCAAATCAATTGACGTTTCTTCTCCTATATGCAAAATCCCGAGAGAATAAATAAATCTGCCCAAAGTAATTTCTTTCTTATCTTTTATCGCCTCCACTAAATTTGAAGCTGATCTCTCTGCAAATCTCTCCACCAAAATAAGATCTCCTTCTTCAAGAGAAAAAATATCAGCAACATCAGATATCAAACCTTCATCAGATAATTTGTCCAAAATTTTTGGACCAAGACCTGAGATGTCAAATGCCTTTTTAGATGTAAAATGATGCAAAGCTTCCTTATTTTTTGCAGAACATTTTTTATTTATGCATTTTTGCACCACTCCTCCATCTTTTTTTTCAATAGGACCGCCGCAAATCGGACATTTTTTTGGCATTTTAAAAACTTTTTCATTTCCTGTTCTCAATTTTTTAAAAACTTTTATAACTTTTGGAATAACATCACCCGCCCTTTGAACTAACACCGTATCGCCTATTTTAAGCCCGAGACGCCTTATTTCATCTTCGTTGTGCAAAGATGCCCTTGTAACATTGGTTCCGCCTATGGAAACGGTATCTAAATGAGCAACAGGAGTTAAGGCTCCTGTCCTTCCAACTCGCACCACAATATCCTTAACTTTCGTTGTCGCCTCTTCCGCCGGAAATTTAAATGCAACAGCGCCTCTTGGGGCCTTACCGACGACTCCAAGTTTTTTAAATGTAGCGTTATCATTAACACTGATAACCAAGCCGTCTATCTGACACGCAAGCTTATCTCTTTTTTTCATTACATCTTCCCAAAATTTTTCTATCTCTTTTACGCTAACAAATACTCCCGCATCTTTGTCTGTTTTAAATCCTAAAACACTTAATATATCGTGTTCATCTTTATGTTCTTTTTGTCCGAAGTCAGTAACTAAAGAATAGGCTAAAAATTCCAATTTTCTTGAAGCTGCTATTTTTGAATCAAGCTGTCTTACAGACCCCGCAGCCGTATTTCTCGGATTTGCATACAAAGCCTCTCCTCTTTTTTTTCTTTCTTTGTTTATTTCCAAAAACACCTTCTTTGACATATATATTTCTCCTCTTACTTCCAAGGTTCCTTTTTCAATGATTTTTTCAACATTAGATTTGTATTTTTTTATGTTTTTATTTTTATTTATTTTTGTTTCGCTATGAATGTTCAGTTTTAAAGGAATAGACTCAATGGTTTTTATATTTTGAGTAACATCTTCCCCCACCATGCCATCACCTCTTGTTGCTGCCGTTTTTAAAAAACCATTTTCATAGGTTAATGAAATGGCAAAACCATCTATTTTCAGCTCTCCAAAATATTCATATTTCCCGGAGGGATAAAACTTCTTGATTCTTGTTTCCCAATCTTCAAACTCACCGACAGAAAAAACATCCTCCAAAGAAAGCATCCTAACTTTATGGTGCACTTTTTTGAACTTACTCAAAGGCTTTCCGCCAACTCTTTGAGTCGGTGAATCTTTTGTTATAAATTCCGGGTTTTTTTGCTCAAGTGTATAAAGCTCGTGTTTTAACGAGTCAAGCGCAGCATCTGATATTTCCTGTTTATCCAAAACATGATAAAGATATCTGTGATGATTTATCTCTTTTTTTAACTTTTCAATCCTTTGTTTAATTTCCTGTTTTGTCATAAATCCTGATATTTAGCTTGTATTTTCCTATTAAACCCTCCTACAGGAAAAGTTCCTGTTGATTTTACCACAACATCAACACCACTTCCTATTCCTGTTATATTAACAACACAGCTTGCATTTGGAGGCAAAACTAAAAGCAAAGGCGCCAAACTGCATAATGTATCTGGAAGATCAACGGATGCAGGATTTTGTCTTGCATAAAACAAAGCCGCTTCAAGTCCTGAATCTGACGCATAAACCGCATTCATTGATTTTTGTATATCCCCGGAAATTTTAAATTCACCGATAAATAAAGTTGCTATTGAAATAGAAATCGCCATCATGGAAGCTAAAATCAAAATAGTAAGATACAAAACTATTCCTCTTTCACTTTTTTTAAATTTTTTATTTATATCCATTATCATAAATTTAATTTTCTTGGAGAAATGGTTGTTTGAAGATATATTTTATCTCCTGTACTTTGCGATGCATTTTTGGACCCCACATTCATTAATATTGTTATTTTTGGCTGTCTTGCAGGATTATTAATATCAAAATTTAGAAAAATCACATTTGTATTTTGAATAGAAGTTATAGCCTCTGCATTTGCCGTGCTTCCAAAATTTCCACCAAAATTATCATCAAATTTTATCTGCCCATTATCTAAAACAAATCTCAAAACTTGGCCAATTCTATTTTCGGAATTGCTTATAAAAGAAATATCGGAAGAATTATTTAAAACAAAAGAACTGCCCATCCTTATTTCTCTTGAAATAATTTCCATAGCATACCTTGCGCTGTCAGAAACATTTTGAGTAGCGATAGCTTTTCTTTGTCCTGAAATAGCATTTAAAAACATATTAGTGTTTATCGCTACAACAATTGCAAAAACCGCTATGGAAACCAAGAGCTCAATTAAAGTAAAACCGCCGTCAGCTTTAAGCTGTAAGTTGTGAACTTTAGACTTTTTATCAACTTTTGATTTTAAATTTTTCATAAAAGTTTTTTGTAAACCATCAACTAAAGATTAACTTACTTCCAATTAAATAGATATCCTTTTACAGAGATATCACAATTAACACCGCAGATTACATCCGACTGAACAGTAATACTGTCTACGCTCGTTTTTTGCAAAGTTATAGTTCTTGTAAAGTCTGTGTTTGCAACAGAGCCGGCACCAGCTGTGTTATGAACATAATAACCATCAGAAAGTTTTATGCTGTAACCGGAACTCAAAGAACTGCAATTAACATCAAAAACAGAATCATTATATTGAATACATCCAACTTTTGACTGTCCGGTGCTCAAATCATCTGTAATCCCAAAATCCCATACATTTCCATCAATCCAATTTATATCTCTTATGTTTCTTACAAGCTCAATTCCTTCTTGAGCCAACTGGGCGGCTATCAATCTTTTTTTTACTTCAGGAGCCAATTTGGTGGAGTTAACAATAGCCCCAACAGATGCCGTAACGCCAACCGTAAGAATAGTCACCGCCACTAAAACTTCTATCAAAGTAAAACCTTTATTAGTTTTTAGATTACAGGTTTTAGGTTTTAGATTTTTATCTATTTTTGATTTTAAATTTTTCATAAAAGTTTTTTGTAAACTAAAAATTAAATTACTGTATTTCAATATTGCCAAATTTATTTATTGTTACCGTTCTTGTATCTGTAATATTTTGCGTAATCCTTAAAACTATATTTTGTGGAAAATTATTTGCATTGCCGAAAAAATAAGATATCGGCTCCGGAGGAACAAACGTTACTTCTTTATTTACAGTATCAGCAAATTCAATCCCGGACTCCAAAAAAACAGGCTGTGGATCTATCTTTGTAGATTGACCGGAAAATCTTGTAACACCAGCATTGCAGTTGCTTCTGTCATCATAATATAAAAAATAAGATGTAGAGCTTTCAATTTTAATTCCATAAAAACAAACCGGGTTTGTTCCGTATTTTTTAGGAGACAAAGCTAAATTTTGAACCTTTCTTATATCAAAAGCAAACTTTTGAGTTGATCTTAAAAGCGCCTGTCTGTCATTTCCAACCTTAATATTTGCCACAGTTACCGCAGACATTATTATTATAATTGACATCGCTACAAGAAGCTCAAGCAAGGTAAAACCTTCATCAGCTTTAAAGAAAGCCTTGAATTTTAAAAATTTTTTAATATTAAACTTTATTTTTTTATTCATATCTCTTAAAGCTTGCGCCTTACTGCTTTTTTAATAAGCTAAATTTAAATACCAGCTTAAAATATCCATTCCAAAAAAGTAGGCTGTTAATGTTCCAACAATCAAAAAGGGTCCAAATGGAATTTCACTTTTAATGTTTTTTTTCTCAAAAGCCATAAGCATCACTCCTACCAAGGCGCCTACTATATAAGCTATAAAAAGTCCAATTAGAATCTTCGGCCATCCTAAAAAAAATCCCATAAAAACACCGTATTTTACATCCCCCATTCCTATCCATTTGCCGGATGATACAACATAAAGCAGAAGAAAAAAACCTGAAGCTAAAAAAGCAGCTAAAATATAAAATAAAATTTCAGAAAAACTGTAAAAATATAAACTATAAAAAAAAGAAATCGTTATTAAAGAATAGACCGCTATATTTGGTATTATATAATGCTTAAGATCAAAAACAAATATCAAAATTATAAATGACAATACTGTAAATATATAAACAACATCAATTATTCCTTGAAAAGACAGCCCTGCCCAGATATATAAAAAAGTGCTCAAAAATAAAAATCCTGTTAAAAGTTCAACCAAAGGATACTGAAATGATATCTTGCCGCCGCAAGACCGGCATTTTCTTTTTTGAATAAGAAAACTCAAAACAGGTAAAAGTTCGTACCACTTAAGTATGTGTCCGCATAAAGGACATCGTGACCTCTCTTTCACTAAAGAGCCCCCGACTTCCAAACGATACAAAGCAGCATTTAAAAAACTGCCTATTATAAGTCCAAATAAAAATATAAAAAATCCAATCATAGTTAAGCAATAAGTTAGAAAGTTGAAAGCAAGCTCTCCACTTTCTTATATGATACCAAAATATAAGACAAATAAAAACAAAGACCTTATAAGGTCTTTGTTTTTATAAAATTTTCTCAAAAATCACCTATACCAAACCTCCCAATTATAATATCCAAAACTTGAAGACAAATCTCTTTCTTCAACATCCAGTCTGGATATAAGACCGCCATTCCAATCAACCCCTTCTGTGTAAGTACAGTATCCCGTACCGCCCTGTTGTATCCACTTTCCGGGATAGGAAGGATCATTTGAAGCTCTCCCTGTATCATCGGAACAAGTTTTCATAAGAGTTCCATTTATAATTAAACTTATCCTATCATTATTTAACCCAAAACTTCCCGATCCACTACTATTAGTGCCGGAAAAACCTATATCTGGACACTGAAAAGGAAAAGAGCCTTCTAAAAATTCACTTGCCCCCGAAACAACTTCACCTCCAATACAAAAATCGTCCCATTTATTTGAAGCTTTAAATACTATTTCAGACACTGTGCCCAAAGGCCAATTAAAAATTTTACCCTCCACTCTTTGCATAATTTCTCCAGAATCCGTTACCCATGTAATTCCGGAGCTTTGTAAAGTTATTGTCGCCGTTTGAATCCAATCACTTCCCTTGGCAAGAAGAGTCCACCCTCCTGATGATGCCGCGCTGCCAACATCATCAATTTCGCAAACAACTGTACCATCTTGATTTACAACCCTTATGGAAGACCCCGCGGCACAAGTTCCTGAAACTCTTGTTTGTATTGAAGCATTATCAACATCAGCGCTTGTTAAACTTCCGTCAATAACTTCAATTGTCCCGACGGAGTCAGCGCCTAAAGCCGTGCCTGCATTATCAACTCCATCGGCAAAACCTGCCGGTATTCCTGTAAGTTCAGACCAATCAACACCATCTTTTACATTTGTTTGAACCGTTGGGTCGGTTTCTGCCGCTGTTCCGGTATCATCAACATTATCGGCAAAGCCTGCCGGTATTCCTGTGAGCTCAGACCAATCAACCCCGTCTTTTACATTTGCCTGAACCGTTGGATCGGTTTCTGAAGTAAGTCCGCCTATACACCCTGTAGAATCACAAATAGTCCCGCTTGCCGTTACATCTCCGTTGTTTCGTATTGTAAGCCTGTTTTCCAATCCGGTTTGAGTTCGTGCTTGAAATGTTAAATTGTCAGCCAAGTTGGATACTTGCCAATATTGCGTCCCTCCTTCAGAAAAAAACCTTGCGCCTCGTTCAAGCCACAAATTAGAACCTAAAGTAAGACCTCCTTCTTTCCTTTGATTTTGGGCTCCAACATTTAAAGGAGCAGGGAGATTATTTTGGGGCGGGCTTGCTGTTATTCCCACCCATTGAGCAGATGTCTCTTTTACAATGGCCGCTCCCAAAAAGCTTAAAAAAACTAAGGCTACTGCCGTAAAAAATATATTTAAAAACTTTTTACCCATTGACTTAATTCTTAATTCTTAATTCTTAATTTATTATATCATACAAATAAACTATAACAAATAAAAAAACAACCCTTTAAAAAGGGCTGTTTTTTTATTTGTCTTATGAAAACAAAATTAATTTTCTACGCACGCAGCGGCAGCTATATTTTTTTCTGAACATCCTGTTGAGTCACAAATAAAAGCATAGCTATTCCTTCCTTCAAGATCAGCACCAACGCAGTAAGTACCATCATCACCCTCAGCGGTCAGATTTTTATAAACATATGTATTCCCTGTAGGATCTCCCGGCGATGTTGGTAGAAACGTATTAAAAGCAGGAGATCCATCAGCGGTATTTATACAACGAGTAGCAGCCCATCCATTTCCAGCCGCACAAGCCTCATCTGTATTCACATAACCAAATGTACCTTGTGAATCCGCAAATAAAACCTGAGCAGTGTTGATAGCCTGCATATCCGCCTGTCTTTTGGCGTCTCTTGCTTTTACTCTTGCACTGTTTAAAGAAACAAGAACAATAGAAGATAATATTCCGATAATAGCGATAACAACTAAAAGTTCAATCAGTGTAAAACCTTTTTGATTTTTTTTCATAATTATATTATTAAATTATTAAGCTCTGTCCTTCAATATTTTTGTATCAAATTAGCAGAACTTTTCCATAAGCCCCAAGCTTGTAAAGAATATATTAATATTCTAAGGCTTATAAATTTCTTTTTAGCGATACGACCTTTTTTTAAGTTTTTAACTATACCCCTTAATTATATTATACAAATACTTTTTGAACAACACTTGCTGTGAATAACTCCTTGTGTTAGGTGGTAGTGATTTAGAAAATAAGTTTTAGTTTATAGTTGTTAGACGTTATAATTTCCCCCCTATAACCTAAGCTACATAGCTGATGTTATATTATACATCGGCATAAGTATAGCAACCAAAAGTATACCCACACCTATCCCAAGCACCAAAATAAGAAGCGGTTCTATTATCGTCACCAAATTATCCATAGTATTTTCAACTTCTTTATGATAAAAATCAGCAACTGTTTTTAACGTACTATCTAATTTTCCCGCTTGCTCTCCTATCGCTATCATCTGACTCACCATAATGGGAATCTCATTGTGTTTTTTAAAAATAGAGCTTATAGTCCCTCCTTTTTTGACATTATCAATAGTATCTTCGATTATTTTTCTGTAAGTATAGTTGCCGACAACATTGGCAGAAACCTCAAGAGATTTCACAATGGGCAAACCTCCTTTAATAAGAGTACTTAAGCTGTCGGAAAATCTGGAAAGATAAAACTTGGTAAGTATAGTCCCAAAAATCGGTATTTTCAATTGAATTGCGCCCCAAATAACCCTCCCCATTCTTGTTGTTATCCAATGCAGAAAACCAACCACACTGCCTATTAACGCAATTAAGATTAACCACCAATAACTTTGAAAAATTTCTGAAATTCCAATTACAATCCTTGTAAGTAACGGCAATTCTATATCTGCCTCTGAAAAAACAGATGTCAAATTTGGAATAACCCATACCATCATAACAAACATAACGCCAACAAGACCAAAAAGAATAAAGGCTGGATATATCATAGCTCCTCTTACTTTCTGAGTTAAATAATATTCTCTTTCAATGGTATCTGCCAAATAGTCAAAAACTTCTTCCAAGTTTCCGGAAAGTTCTCCGGAATGAACGATACTTATAAAAAAATCAGAGAAAACTTTTTTATGACTGGACAGTGACTTGGAAAGAGAATTCCCGGAATTGACACTTTCGGTAATATCCTCCAGAACCTCTTTAAAAGTAACATTTTTAGTTTGGTCAACCATAGCCTGGAGAGATTCTATTACAGGAACTTTTGCTTGAAATAAGGCCGATATTTGACGAGAAAAAATAACAATTTCTTTTTGGGGAACATGATCAAAAAACTTAATCCTTTTATTGGTTAAAGAAATTTTAGATGCTTCACGCACGCTCAAAACTATTAAATTATTTCTTTGCAAAGTTTCAACAGCGGCATCTTGAGTTAACGCTTCTACTGTTCCTGTTTTTGTTTCACCTTGCTGTGTTTTTGTTTCGTAGTTAAATAACATTTGTTCAAGTTATGGTTATTAGATTATAGTTGTTAAGAACAATAACCTAATTACTACAACCTATCATCTATTTTATGAGCATCCTAAGCTCCGCAGGATTAAGCGAGTGAATTTCAGCGTCTTCCATAGTTATAAGCCCCTCTTGAACCAATTTAGAAAGTGATTTATTTAAAGAAACCATTCCCATATCCGAAGAAGTTTCTATAACAAGATCAATTTGATGAGCCTTTCCCTCCCGAATAAGATTTCTAACTGCCGAATTTGCTATTAAAAGCTCATACGCCGCAACTCTGCCTCCACCTATTTTAGGAATAAGTCTTTTTGAAAGAACTCCGAGCAAAGTTCCTGCAAGCTGAGCCTTTATTTGGTTTTGCTGCGCCGGTGGGAATGAGTCAATTATCCTGTCTATGGTTTGTGCGGCGTTGTTTGTATGCAAAGTTGAAAATACTAAATGCCCTGTTTCTGACGCTGTAATTGCCGCAGAAATTGTTTCCGGGTCTCTCATTTCGCCAACCATAATGACATCTGGATCCTGACGCAAAATAGAACGCAGAGCTCTCGTAAAGCTCTTTGTGTCATTTCCAACCTCTCTTTGATCAACCACTGACTTTACGTCCTTAAATAAATATTCTATGGGATCCTCTATTGTAACTATATGATCTTTTCTTTGTTGATTTATCTCGTCAATCATAGCGGCAAGCGTTGTTGATTTTCCTTGCCCCGAAGGTCCAACCACAAGAAAAAAACCTTGAGAAGTTTTTAAAAGATCATGTATAATTTCCGGATGCATAAGCTCATCTAATGTTTTTATGGTTTCCGGGATAAGTCTTAGGGCTGCTGCAAATTTACCTCTTTGAAAAAAAACATTGACACGAAACCTTCCTATGCTGTCTACAGTATAGGAAAAATCTATTTCTTTCTCTTCCAGAAATCTTTTTTTCTGATCTTGACTTAAAATTAAAGACATAAAATCTTCACCTTTTTCTTTTGTTATAACTCCCGCTTCATCAAAGGTGACCAAAGAGCCGTCTATTCTAAATTGCGGTTTCCTGCCGACTGACAAATGCAGGTCGGAGGCATTTCTTAAAACAACTTCTTGAAGCAATCTTTCAAATTCTTCTTTCAGGTTATTCATAAATATTTTTTAAAAATTAATTATTAGCGCAAGAACCTAAAATCTCACTTACTTTTTTAACAACTTCTTTTGGTGTGTAATTTGCCTTAATAAGGTAATCTTTAGCGCCAAGATTCATAGCTTTATCAATCTCCTCTTTTTGACCCAAGTTAGTCAACATCACTACCGGTATATCTTTATATTCATCTACTTTTTTAATGGCAGCTAATGTTTCCAATCCATCCATTTTTGGCATAACTATATCCAAAAGCACAATGGCCGGCCTTAATCCTTCAGAAAGCATTCTAATTCCGGTTTCTCCATCTTCTGCCATAACAGCATCAAACCCTTCAGAATTAAATTTAGTTTGATACATATCGGACAGAAAATTATCATCTTCAATTATTAAAACTTTCTTATTTTCCATATTTTTAAAAATTAAAATAAATTATTAAAACTAAACTGTATCCTGCAAAACATCCTCCAATGATATCATGCCTTTTAAAACTTTAATAATGCCGTCCTGTCTTAATGAAATCATATTCTGTCTTTTTGCTTCTTCATTTATCTTTTCATCAACCTCGCCATTTATTATTATACTTTTTAATTGCGGTGTCATTTCCAAAACCTCAAATATAACCATTCTTCCAATAGTCCCTTTATGAGCACACTTTGGACATCCTACAGCCTGAAAAATTTTAAATTCCTGTTTTCTAACTTCATCCTGCAAAAACTGGGGCATTTCCGATATATTTTTATCAAGTATTTCTTTTGCTCTTCCTTCCGGTTTGTATTCCGCTTTGCAATCATTGCAAAGTTTTTTGATAAGCCTTTGGGCTATAATAAGATTTAAAGCCGAAGGAAGCAAAAATGATTCAACCCCCATATCTATAAGACGGGAAACAACCCCGATTGCATCATTTGTATGCAAAGTTGAAAACACTAAATGACCGGTTAACGCAGCATGCACCACTAAAGTTGCTGTCTCTGAATCTCTAACCTCACCAACCATTATAACATTCGGATCCTGACGCAAGATACTTCTTAAACCGGAAGCAAATGTATAGTCAATTTCAGGCCTTATCTGAGACTGATTAACTCCATTTACATAATATTCCACAGGATCCTCCAAGCTTATTATATTAACTTCCTCATTATTTAAAACTCCCAGCATCGACTGTAAAGTCGTTGATTTACCGGAGCCGGTAGGTCCTGTTGTCAGCACCATTCCAAAAGGTTTCTTTAAAGACCTCTCAATGACTTCATAAGAATGCCCGAAAAATCCTAATTCCTCCAAAGTTTTAAGACCGGTTGACGGATCCAAAAGACGAAGCACAACCTTCTCACCTTCAATGGTAGGAAAAGTTGAAACACGAAAATCTATAGGATTTCCGTCTATTCTTATTCTAAATCTTCCGTCTTGCGGAACTCTTGTTTCATCTATTTTAAGATTTGATAGAATTTTTATTTTAGAAATTATAGCGCTGTGAGTAGCCTTGGGCAAAGTAAGACTGGCATGAAGCACACCGTCTATTCTAAATCTTACTCTTGTGTCATCTTCCATAGGCTCGATATGAATATCTGAAGCTTTTCCTTCATAAGCATGCTTGAAGATAACATCAATTAATTTATTTATAGGAGCTTCCTCGGATATTTTTTCCGCTTTTTTTGGATCATCTAATTTAATCTCCACTTCTGATGTTTTTTCTTCAATTCCCTCCAAAGCCTCTTTAACTTTTGTATCTATGGCGGAATATTGCCTAAACAAAAAATTAAATTGAGAATTTGTTATCAAAAATATCTGTGCATTTAAGTTGTTGCTTGTCAAAATAAATTTAATAGCGTCTGACGCCTTGATATCCTGCGGATTCACCATTCCAACTTCCAAAAGAGATCCCTTTTTTAAGAGCGGGATTATCTTGTAAGTCCTTGAGACCTCCTCCGGTATTTGGCTTAAAGCATTCCCCGGAATAGAATAATCTTCTCTTACTTTTTTTAAAGGCACTCCGTAAAACTTGCTTTTTGCATCAAAAACAACATCTTCAGAAAATTTTTCAAGTAAAAATTCTTCTTCAGTTCCTGAAAATTCTGAAAGCTCTTCTTTAAGACTTACAGCCTCTTCTTTTGAAATTTTATGCGTTGTAAATAATATATCTATTAAAGTTTTTTGCATAATAAAAAATTAAAATGTTGAAATAAATGGATTTTTTCTCCCAGGTTTTATAATAATCTCTCCTGACGATTCATATTTTTTAAGATTTGAATAAAAAGGATTATCTAATTCTTTTTTCATTTTGTCTATATCTCTTTTTATCTTATTGATAATTACCGCAGAAGACTCCGAAGAAGTAATAATCTCACCTGAAACAAGTTTTGAAACTCCTGCTTGAGGAGGTGCGGGAACGGTTTTAAAAAAAGCATTATAAATAAACATAAACCCGACTAAGGACAGAACCACCAAAACAGCCACAAGTAAATTTTGTCTTGTTCTTCCGTCTTTTGGAAATAAATTTTTAATGGAAAAATTCATAAATAAACTTACTGATAATACGCGTTTATGCTAACATCAAAATCAAAAATTGGCTCAATCACCACATCTTCTTCAATAACCTGACTGGATCTTGATATTGAAAATTTTACGATATCCATAAGGTGTTTATTGTTTTTTATATCTTCACTAAAATTTAAAAATGAGTCATAAGAACCGGAAATTTTTAAATTTGCCAAAATAATATAATATTCTCCCTTTCTAACTGATTTTTTTATAGGAGTTGAAAAACTAACATCTTTTGCAATAAGTCCATTTCTTGAAATAATATAATCTATTTCAACAAGAAGATCAGCAATGTTTTTTGATTTTGGCAATATATCGTTTATTCTTTGATTGTTTTTTAAAATTGGGGCAAATTCTTTATTTATATTTCCAACTTCTTTTATAATATATTGATACCCATCAAGCTCTTGTCCTTTTGCAGTAAGACTTGCCGACACTACTCCTACTTCTCTGTATTTAGGTTCAACAAAAACAACAGTTAAAATAACGGCGATAGTTAAAAAAATTGTTCCGGTTATATACCTTTTGTCCATTTTTATAATTTAAAAATTAACTTATCGTTAATCTTCTTCTTTTTGCTTTTCATCTTTTATTTTATCTTTAAATCTATTTTTTGATATTTAGCAAAACTGAAAATTTAACACCTTTTTCAACTAAAGAGATGTCTGATATTTCGTAACTTGATATATCTTTATTTTTAAAATACAAACTCACCTGTTCAGATAGACTTTTTGGATTCAAAGCAACTCCGATTAATTCCACTTTTCCTCTCATAACATCAAAGTCAGTATTCTCATAATAAACTCTTGGATGAATTGAACTTGAAATGACAGACAAAAGCTTGTTTGGGTCGGCGTGATTTTTTCTTAAATTTTCAACCACACTAAGTTGACCCTCCACTTCATTAAGTCTTCCTATCTCACTTGAAGTATTTTCTATATTAAGGTTTTTAATGGATTCGGCCACTTGGTTTAAGTTTTCAGTCAATATTGAATTGTAGAAAAAAAGACCGATATAAGAACCTGCGCTTATTATTAAAAAAATTATTGAGGTCGTTAAAAAAATCCCTGAAATTTTACTTTCTTTCGCTTCTATTTCAACATCGCTTTGTAATAGAGAAATATCCGGCATAGTTAAAAGTTAAAAATTAAAACCTTATGGTAATTATACAATAAAAGTTGAAAATAAAAAAATTTATTTATACTTAATAATTGATGAGTTATAGATTGCAGTAATTTATAAAAAATAGCCTATAAACTAACACCCGCCTCTAATTCTTCAATAACAAATCAGCGCCGCATAGCAAGTCCAACTGCAACAGAAAAAGACGGACCTATATTCTTTAAAGTTTTCTGAAGCTCTTCTGGATAAATTAATCCCGAAAATGGATCAGCAACAGATGCTTTAATCTTTAATTTTTCTTCAAAATACTCAGATAGCCCAAGCATATTGGCAGAGCCTCCGCTTAAAAAAACCTCGCTAATTCTATGATTGCTTTTATTAAAATAAACATTCATAATTCTTTCTGTTTCCGCTAAAACTCCGTCTATCGTACGAAAAACATCTTTAGCATCTTCTTTTTGCGCCGGTGTCATCTTCAAACCCATGGCTTTTTTCAGCTCTTCGGCTTTTTTATAATCTCCTTGAGTAATTTTTAAAAATGCTTTTGTTATGGCAACCCCGGAAATATCATAATTATGAGACAGCCTGACAAATCCGTTATCAACTATACAATAATTGGTGGACTTTGACCCTACATCAATTATTAAAACCGGACTTTTAATGCCCTTGGCTATGGATCTTGCCATTGGAAATGTTTCCATTTCCAATGCCACAAGATCAACGCCGGACAACATTGATATATTGGAATATTTACTTTTTACTTCATTTGGTATAGCAACCAAAAGAACTTGAATTTTATTCACCTTAGACCCTTCTTCTTTTTTTTCTCTTTCTATAATAGTTGAACTTAAAGAAACCTGATCCATAGGAACCGGTATATATTGTCTTGCTTGAAATTCTATTGCTTTTTTAAGTTCGTTTTTTGAAAGATCAAGCATCTCTATAACTGTAGAAAAACTTGAGAAAACAGGCACACTCATAGCGGTTTTTTTTGCTTCTGCCCCTGATTCTTTTATTATTTTTATAATCAAATCCGCGACTTGATCATCAAGCACCCTTAAAGAAGCTTCTTCAAACTCACCTGCATCACCTCTTGAAAAAAGATGTATTTCGCCATAAGTATCAAGTTTGTATTTAGAGCCCTTCCTTGTTAATTGAACTATTTTTATAGAAGATGTCCCTATGTCCACACCCAAAAATGTGTGTTCTCGAAAAAGCTCAAGAAAGTTTATTTTTTGCGTTAATTTCATTTTATAATTTTAAAACAACCTATGGTCTTTGCTCTTGAAACTCTGGAATGGGTTTATTAACATTTAGTTCCCCGGAATTTTTTGTTTCAGTGCAAGGACCTCCTGTATTATCTCCTGTTATAGAAAGTGATATTATTTTATCTCCTGAACTTAAAAATTGAACCGTCGGGTCAGCTACTGTTGCATCATCAGTCCCTTGATATATAGAGTCTGCAATATCCCAGAAAAATGTATCACCAAAAGCTGAGGTGCAATCTCTCAAAATATCACCTGTAAAACATTGAGTAACTCCTGTACTTGTAAATAATGTATCTAAGTTTGGAACTATAAATACCGGACTCCATGTAAAGTCAACCACAGGACGTCTATTTACTTCAATGAAAAAATCCGGAGAGCCTGCCATCTCTGTTACCGGAGAATCCTGACTGATGAAATTAGTAACCTTCACATTCCAATTATAACTCTCGCCCCTGATAAGAGTTGTCCCAACATAAGTAACAGACTGTGTTTCTCCAGGTAATCTGACTATATTCCCCGTTATTGTCGCAACCGGCAAAATATCACCAATTTTAGTTACAGTTATTTCATAACTTTGCATATTATAAAAATTTGAAAGATCGTATGTAAAATTAAAAATAGGAACTCTATTGTCGGTGCAATAAATTATAGATGTCCCTGTCGGAGTAACAGTAGGCGCCTCCGGCGCTAACCTTGCTTCGTATATTGAAGGTCCTGGAGTTCCATCCGAATCATCGCTAAAACTTATCCAACCGGGCACCACATCACCCCAAGCAAATCCATTGAAAGTTCCGTCTCCTGCTGCAGCAACCTGATAATTTGATATTGCACAATTTCCTCCATTTTGACAGGAAAAAGAAATCCAGCCATTCGAAGCCTCCCCAATACTTGATAAAACTCTCGCCCAACCCAGAAGGTTTCCATTCGGATCTAACCTTGCCGTACAAGATCCGCTCGGACAACCAACTACATCAGCGGCATTAAAAGAAATCCACCCAAGATTATCACTCCATGCATATCCCGAAGACTCCCTTGTTGTATGGGAAAACAAAACACCATAATCTGAAGTGGCGCAAACACCTTGATTTTGACAACTCATACTTATCCATCCCGTATTTTCAGACCAAATCCAACCCAAAACATCAATTCCCTGACCTGCTGCCAAAGCAGAAGGCTCCTTGCGGGTTTCAGACCAACTTACAAAAACAAAAACAGCAAGAAAAACCACTAAGCCTGCGGCAAAAAAAATCTCTGCTTTACGCATATTGTGAATAATTTTTTTCATTGTTTTAATTATACATTATTTTTCAAAAAAAATAAAAGGAAAATTATCAACTATTGCTCTTTACTTTTTTTCAAAATGTTGTAAAATTATATTAAGTCAATTTTAGAAGGGAGAAATATCGTGAGCGAAAAACCGGCAGATACCGATTTCTATTTTTCTGATCTTGAAGGCTATATGAAAGAGCAGGTGAAAGAAGCTTTGAGTTCCGTAAATAAAAATGTCGCATCAAAAAAACTCGGCCGTGAACCAACAGATGAAGAGGCTATCAAGCATTGGCTGGCTCATAAAGGCCCTGAAAACTTTGCAGAGCAGCACCGCTCTAAATTTTTAAAAAAGAAATGATATTTCTCTTGAAATTTAATCCCGCGTTTAAATAAACGCGGGATTTTCATTGCCAAATTTAACCTTGAAAACATAAATTATAAATGATATAAAGAATGTATTACACAATAAATAAAAATCATGGAAACATTAAATAAAATTTTTGAAAAATTTACATTGCATGCAAAGAATCTTTTTTTTACAGCAATGTCAGAGATAGAAAATAAAAAATCAAAGCTTATTGCTCCGGAGCATCTTTTGAGTGCAATTTTAAAAGAAAATGGTTCTTTGGCATATAATCTTTTGATGGTAAATGGAGTTAAACCAAAAAAAACAACTCCAAAAAAATCGGATGCTGATGCTTCTTATTCTCAAAAAACAAAAAAAAATCAAACAGAAATAAATCAAATAATTCTTTCAAAGTTAGATAATGCATCAAAAGAAATTTTAGTAAAATCAGTAACCGTAGCAGCATTTCACGAACATAAATATATAGGATCAGAACATATCCTTTATGCAATTTTAGAAAAAACAGATCTTCTGAAAAAAAATAAAAATTATGAACAGCTGAAAAAGCAGACTCGTGAAATACTGGGTTCTTCTTCTCAGTTTCAAAATCTTCAAGAAGTTCCGCCAAATATTGCAAAAGGAAATTTTTTAAGCCACACAACCACAAAAAAAGAAAATGCACAGCCAAAAAAAGAAATGGAAAAGGAGCTAAAAAATGACGAAAAATTTCCGGCTCTTTCTTTTTTCTGCGAAAATTTAAACAAAGAATGCAGCACTAAAAAATCAATGCCTGTTTTTGGCAGAGAAAAAGAAATAGAAAGGATATCTCATATTCTTTTAAGAAAACTAAAAAACAATCCTCTTCTCATTGGAGAGGCGGGAGTTGGGAAAACGGCAATAGTAAAAGGACTTGCTCAAAAAATAGTTAAAAAACAAATTCCCGCAGCGCTTTTAGACAAAAAAATATTCTCTTTGGATATGGGGCTTTTAATTGCCGGGACATCATTTAGAGGAGAATTTGAAGCAAGACTTAAAGACATTTTAGAAGAAGCGGAAAACGAAGAAGTTGTTTTATTCATAGATGAAATACACACAATAGTGGGCGCAGGCTCAGCATCAGGTTCGCTTGATGCCGCAAATATGATAAAACCTGTGCTGTCGTCAGGAAATATTAAAATAATAGCCGCAACAACACCAAAAGAATACAAACTAACTATCGGAAAAGACACAGCCTTAGCAAGAAGATTTCACCCTGTGATAATAAAAGAAGAAACTCCAAAAGAAACACTCAGAACAATCTCGGGACTGAAAGAGACATATCAGGAGCACCACAACATAAAAATATCCGATGAAGCGATTGAGCATGCTATTTTATATTCAGAAAAATATTTCCCGCAAAGAAAACTGCCCGACAAAGCTTTGGATTTAATAGATGAAGCATCTTCGTATCTAAGCAACACAAAAACGGCCTCAAAAGACCAGCAAGAATTATCCGAAATTAAAAAAGAACTTGAAACTGTTATAGACGAAAAAAGAATGGCGGTTTTCAATGAAGATTACAAAACTGGAAATGAACTTAAAAAAGTAGAAGGGTTTTTAGAGCAGGAAGCAAAGTTCCTGCAAAAAAGCATAGAAAGAGTGGGCTTCCAAGAACCGAGACTGACTCTAACAAAAGAACATATAGAAAAAACTTTATATAAAATTCTAAACTTGCCGAAAACCGAAAAAGAAAATGAGAAAAAAGTTCTGAATCTCAAAAAGCATCTGTTGAAAAATATTATCGGTCAAAATGAAATTATAAAAAAAGTTTCAGAAAACATTATAAGAGCGCACGCAAATATAAGAAAAAAACAAAAACCTCTCGTTTCTTTTGTATTTTTAGGACCGTCAGGAGTTGGAAAAACCGAACTTGCAAAACAAATTGCAAAAGAAGTTTTTGGAAGCTCGTTTGGCTACAATAAAGAGTTTAATTCTTTTATAAGAATAGATATGTCTGAATTTTCAGAACCTCACAGTACATCAAGACTACTCGGCTCCCCTCCCGGATATGTCGGGTTTGAAGAGGGTGGTTACTTAACGGAGAAAGTTAAAAATAACCCAAGGTCTCTTATTCTTTTTGATGAAATAGAAAAAGCTCACCCTCAAATATTTAACATATTGCTTCAAATATTAGATGAGGGGGTTTTAACCGACTCAAATTCTCAAGCGGTTGATTTCAAAAATACCATCATCGTTATGACATCCAACATAGGAACTGAGGAATTTAACAAAGAAACTTTGGGATTTTTCGGACAAGAGAAAAAAGAAGCAAGGAAACACTTTGAACAGATAAGAGAAAAAACAAAGAAGTCTTTAAAAGAGATTATGCGTCCGGAACTTATAAACAGAATAGACAGCATACTTACCTTTTTACCCCTCTCTCCCGAAGCTCTTAAAAAAATAGTTAAAAAGGAGATAAAAGAATTTAAAACACAGCTTAAAAAATCCAAAAATATTGATCTTGAAATCTCGGAAGATGTGCTCAAATATTTAACGGAAAAATCCCAAAGCAAAGATGAAGGAGCAAGACTTGTAAAAAGAATGATTGAGGAAAAAGTTGAGTTTCCTTTGGCTGAAAAAATATTATCAGAAAAAACAAAAGATGGAGATAAGATAAAAATATCCCTCGGTAAAAACGGGTTAGAAATTTTTGAGAACTAAAAACCGGCAACCCAAAATAAAACTCCTTGCTTTAAAAACAAGGAGTTTTATTTTAGACATATTTTTCCCTTCTTTTTGTGTTACTTGCAAGAAAGAAGGAGTTTTTTTGTGCAAAGACTGCAAAAAGAGAATAGATATATTTAAAACTCCATCTCACTTCCCCAAAAAATCAAAATTGGAAATTTTTTACTGCGCAACAAAATACAAACAAGACGAAATAGAAAAATTAATTTACAGCTTTAAATATCAATTTATAAAAGAAATTAAAAATGAACTTTGTGAAATTTTAATGGAACATCTTAAAATATCCGGGTTCAAAAAAAACAGCAGCCAAGTTTTAATACCTGTGCCTCTCCACAAAAAACGACTAAGATGGCGAGGCTTTAACCAGTCTGAAATTTTAGCAAAAGAAATTTCAGATCATTTTGATATACCAATGATAACAAATGTGCTTTTCAGAAAAAAATACACAGAACCGCAGACTTTAAAACAAGACAGAAAAGAGAGAATTAAAAATGTTAAAAATGCTTTTTTGTGTAAAAATATTGAAATTATAAAAGACAAAGAAATAATTTTAATTGATGATGTTTTAACAACAGGCGCCACTTTAAAAGAGTGTGCTAAAATCCTCTCAAAAAATAATATAAAAAAAATAATCGCCATAACAATAGCAAAATGACAACTTTGGGGACGACCGTCCCCAAAGTTGTCATTTTGAAATTCTAAAAATTTCTGTATTATAAATACTCAAAGATATTGCAAACCGGCAAAAAAAATGATAACTTACTATTTATCAAACAAAATTCCGTTATAAAACGGAGAGGTGGCTGAGCAATCGCCCCGTAAAAAGGCAGCGGTCTTGTTCCCAATTTATTCAAATCTTTAATTTGGTGATAAATTGCAATCCCGAAATAGAATTTGTTTGCAATTTGATATTAGAGCGGAGAGGTGGCTGAGCGGTTGCTCCCTGTTTGTCCAAGAGCAGTAGCGATTGGCTAACAAACAGCAGTACAGCGAGGCGAAGCCGAGTCGTAAAGGCGATAGTCTTGCTCCCGATTTGTTCAAATCATTAATAATTTATAAAGCGGAGAGGTGGCTGAGCGGTCGAAGGCGATAGTCTTGAAAACTATTGTACGTTCACGCGTACCGAGGGTTCGAATCCCTCCCTCTCCGCTTTGTACGATATTATGATTTGATTACAAATCGCAGTGCTGTGCAAAAACTATTGTACGTTCACGCGTACCGAGGGTTCGAATCCCTCCCTCTCCGCTCTGGTATTAAATCAAATTTTATTCGGGAAAAACGTTGCTCCGCTTTGCAACGGAAAATTAATTTACCAAAAAAGCGCCCATAGCTCAGCTGGTAGAGCAGTCGCCTCTTAAGCGAACGGTCCCAGGTTCAAGTCCTGGTGGGCGCACAAGAAAATCAAAATTATAAAATAAATTAGTTTACAATTTAATCTTATATGAAGAGGTGACTGAGTGGCTGCTCCCTGTTTGTCCAAGAGCAGTAGCGATTGGCTAACAAACAGCAGTACAGCGAGGGCTCCCATTTTATTCACGCTTGCGTGAGTACAAAATGCAGTGCTTTAGCCTTTAGCCCGAGTCGTAAAAGTGACATATATACTTTATAATAAAAGATAGTTTACAATTTAATCTTATATGGAGAGGTGACTGAGTGGCTGAAAGTGACACCCTGCTAAGGTGTTGTACGGGTTAAACCGTACCGAGGGTTCGAATCCCTCCCTCTCCGCAATAGTAAAAAGGAAGTGCTAATTTATTAGCGCTTCTTTTTTACTTCTGTGAAGTAGGGATTCGAAGAATCCTCCCTGTTTGTTCAAATTTTCACCTAAAAGGTACAGGTAATTTAATAACAAAACGCAGTACCTTTAGTGTAAGCCATTCGTTTTTTTATTTTATGATGTCTATTGGATAAAATCCGAACTTATTTTAAACAGAACCCCGACTAATCACGTGCCGAGCGCATGGTAACTCTAAACTTTCTCTTACGCTTCTATGAATTGGTAATTCTGTCGGTGTGTTTCCGTCCACCCCTGCTGTGTTGCGATGAACCAAAACAGAAATTTTTTCAATACATTTTTTTAATTTTTTTCTGTCCTCATCTTTTTCTTTTAATAGAATTTGTGAAGTGCCCTGCGGGTGAAAAAATTTTTCTGTTTGGGGTTTCCTCTTAACCAGAGAAAAGCGGAAACGTTCTAATCTGAATCGCAAGAAGAACAAAATTCCTTCCCCCATCACACCTATGCGCGAGCAATATAAAGGAATTCCCTGAAATTTCAAAAGCTATTGACGTTCAAATACCTCTTTTAATTGAGCGCGAGTCTTTGGTCCGACCAAGCCGTATCCGGTAGTTTTTTCATCTCCAAAAGAAACAATATCGTGTTTTTTTTGAAACCTTCTTACTGCGTCTTGAGTAAGTTGTCCAAAATATCTAGTCTCATTGCTCGCTGAGCCGGAGCCTTGATCGGCAAGTTTTGTATCAGGGTCTGAATTGAGCAACTGTTGCAATTCTTTTACATCGTCATTCTGCATTCCAAATCGAAGAGTTTTAATAAACACAGCCAAAATAGGTTGAGTCGGCGTTTCCAGCTGTTGAATAGAAGGGGTTTCCGTTGGTATTTCTGTGGGTTGTTGTAAAAAAGAATTCACAAACGCTCTGGTTGACGGCCCGAAAAAACCAGTGCCTCTTTTTAATCCTATAGGAGCCAAAATTTTCGAGGCGTGCTTTTGCTGGTATATAATGAGTGCTTTTTTGGTTAAAGGCCCGAAGTATTTGGTTTCGTTGCCCGGAGAACCTGGGCCTTGATTCGCCAAAGGATGCAGTTGGTTTAAGAATTTTTGCAAAGTTTTGACATTTTCTCCTTTGTCGCCAAAACGCATATTGCGCTTAAAAAGCACTACTGTTGTAAAATGTTCCTGTGGAGGTAATTGAAAAATCTTTTTGGGAGCATAAATAACACTATCGGAGATAACTTTTGAATACCGTACATATTTGTTAGAAAATTTAACATAGAGTGTTTTTTCTCCATATTTTCCCGATAAGATCCATGAGGTTGAAGTAGTGTAATTGATATATATAGCTGGAGAGAAGTTTAAATTATCCGCAATAGCAATTTTTTCAGCATCCGGTCCGCCTTCAAAATTAAGAATGACAGTAGCGTCATTAGTAATATCTGGAATTATGAAAAATTTAAATCCGTCATCTGGTTCAGTTAGAGGAGGCGGAGTCCAGCCACCACCACCTCCGCTAATAGGGTCAGTTTCGTCAGTGTCGCTAGCTGACGAGCAGCCGGGATCTGAAGGATAATCAATTAGACCATCGCCGTCATCATCAAGAGAATTATTGCAAGCCGCCCGCGCGCTTTGAGGACGCCAATCTGTTTTGACTTTAAAATCAGATGAACCGCAAGAGCTGGCATTGGCGCAATTAAAACTAATTTGGCCTGTTACAGTGCTTGAAGCGTAGCCGCTGAAATATCCCGAGCTACCAATAGTAACACCGGAAAAATCTACCCAGCCGGTATTTTCTCCCCAAGCTGAGCCGGACAATATTCCTTCGCCGTTATTGTTAACGCCTGAACCGTCTGGATTAAGGTTGATCCAACCGTAATTGGCGCTCCATGTATATCCGGTCATGCCTGTATCAGTAATGGCTACACTGCCGCCGGATACGCCAAAATTTATCCAACCGGCATTTTCCGACCAAGCGTATTTATATGTAGAGTCAATTGTGCCGTTGGTTTCAGAAGCGAAAGCAAAACTTGGCAATAATAGAATTATAGATGTTACTAAAATAAAAAATAATTTTACGTATTTTAATTTCATAAAATAATTTTACGAAGAATTTTTATTTGCCAACCGACCTATTTTTACTTCCATTTCGCAAATAGACAATATTGACAACTTCCACCTTTTTATCACCGTCATATATATAAAGGAACTTTAACGCATTTTTTCGTAGCTGTTATTAGTGTTCTTATAGAATCAGACACGCCTTTTTGATAGACAGTTTTTAAATATCGCGTTTTAAATTTCTGCCATTGGTCGTGGGCAACATAACCAACGGAAAATACAGCTCAAACAACAACAATAAAAATTAAAATATTTTTTTAGTTATAATATTTTTTTCAGTCATACTGGTTAAATAATTATTTTTCATATTATTTATAATAATCTACCCATCCACCTAATAATGTATATCCAGTTCCAACATGAAGTATTAAATAATTACTAGCGGTTGATTTTACGACTCTAGCTCTATAAATATCGCTGTAAGAAACATCAGTAATGACTTCTTCTTCAGAATTAGCAATATTTAATACTTGTATAGCACTATTTATGATACCTCCATTGGCGCCAATATTAAGAAAATTATATCCGTTAACCCAAGTAGAAGATATATACATCCGATAAACTGCACCATACCTACCACCTTGTTGGTCAGGACTGTAATATGCAATACCATCTGCAGGAACTACATAAGCACCATCCGAAACCCTCTTTAGTCTTCCAGCAAAGCCACCAGAGCTTATGCCATTTCCGTCAATTCTTGCTATCACAGCATTGTTTGCATAAATATCAAAAATTCCATCTGAAACCCAATTAAAGCCAGTATCACTATCTCCTATCGCTAAGTCAATAGAAGGAGAAGCGCTAGTCCCAATACCAACATTTCCAATTGAGGTTATTCTTACTCGCTCAACATTATTCGTATAAAATTCAATTTGTCCGTCAGCCGTACTAAACATACCTCCGTCTGTATCACCTGGGGAAGTAAAAGAGTATCCACCACCGTTGGAAGGGGTAGCTCCTTTGGCTCTTATTTGCCCGTTTACTTCTAGCTTTACATTTGGGGCGCTGTTTCCAATGCCGACATTACCAGTGTCTAAAATAGTAAATATATTAGTGCGAGTATAAGATCCGTCATCAGCATTTACTCTTAACCCTACATCTGTTTTTTGCCATTCAGCCCAAGTGGATGTTGCAGAATTTTCTTTTAAATAAATTGCGGCCGCTAAACTGCCAGTAACCATAATTTTGGTATCACCACCACTTACTTCTAAAAGCTGAGCAGGAGCGTTAGTCCCAATACCAACTTTTGCATTTAAAATATTTACTTCATCAGTTGTTTGGTCGTCAAATTCAATTCTTCCGGCAGCTGCGCCCAAACCGAGCCAATCACCTGTTGCTGTTGAATCAGCAAAAGCTGCGCCTGTTGTCATAGACCCTACTTTGGTAATATCTCCAGATCCTACGCTCGTCCATGCAGGATTGGCACCTGCCCCAAGAGTTTTTAGAAGTTGTCCTGATGTTCCCGGAGATAGATTTACCCAATTAGTTCCATTAAAATATATAATGTCTCCTTGACTGGCTGTAATACCAGCAATGTCTGTAAGGTAGGCGTTACCGGCTTGCTTAGCATTCCAAGTAGAGGCCGAAGAAATATATGAATCGCCAATAGCGGTGCCATTCCATACGCCCGTTGCAATTGTACCTAATGTGGTAATATTTGATGTTCCCGCCCAAATTGATAAGGCAGTATTTTCTACATTGCCAAGACTAAGATTAGTTCTAGCCGCTGCGTAGTTAGCAGAACCAAGCAATGTCTGGATATTTGCGGAAGGCGTAATTCCAGCGTAAGTAGTTAAGTCAGCGTCATATGCTTGAACATTTGTTCCAATAACCAAACCCAAGTTAGTTCTGGCGGTAGAAGTACTGGCTAAATCTGAAAGATTGTTAGTTGAAAGAAGATCTCCTCCTCCACTACTAATAGTGCCCCACGCAGGATTAACGCCTGCTCCAAGAGTTTTTAGAAATTGCCCTGACGTCCCTGGAGCTATATTTACCCAATTAGTTCCATTAAAATATATAATATCTCCTTGACTGGCTGTAATGCTTGAAATATCTGTGAGATAATCATTTCCATTCTGTGGAGTATTTACTGTACAGTTAGTGTCTCCTGGAGCGCAAGTTGGAGATAGAGTCTCTCCAAGATTATATGACGATCCTGGTGGAGCAGCCAAGGCAGTGTAAATAAAGGTTGAGAAAGCAATGATAAAAACACCAAGCAAAAACTTACTGCTTGTTTGCAGGACATTTATAACAGTGAGTAATTTGTGTAAATTTCTCATATAGCTTCTATTTCTACTAAACTTACTTTTTTATATTAATTCGGTAAAGAAATTAATTAATTTATAATCGCGATTTTTTGACAAAATTGATTTAAGTATATTTTTTTATAATTCTAATATTTGTATAATACCATATTTTCAATTATAATAATATCTGTCAATATGAAATATTAAATTAACACTTAGGTAGTAGTAATAAATTAAATACTCTATCTTAATGTTAGTATTATATTTTAAAGTTATGTCAAGTAATCAAAACTTATCAAAAAATATAAAACGATTAAGGAAAACCAAAGGGCTCTCACAAGAAAAATTGGCGAGACTGGCCGATGTCGCCAATAATACCCTTATTAAAATGGAAACAGGGGAAAATAAAAATCCAACACTTAAAACCTTAAAAAAGGTTGCAAACGCCTTTGGGGTTAGTGTTGATGATTTAATTTAATTAACTAATTTTATTTAAAAATTATGGAAAATACATCAAAAAAACACATTGTTCTAAAAATTTTATTAGCATTATTGCCTGCTTTAATCTTTACACAAAATTACGCTTGGATGACGCTTAATTCGTTTACAGGAGTAGCTTTTTTGATTATTTGGGCGTTAATGATTTGGAGTGTTTGGCAATTCACAGAAAAGAACTATATTATTGAAAGATTTTTTCGCCTAACGGAAATATCTTTCTTTTTACTTCCTTTGTCAGCTATCATTTTTGCATTTGTTCTTGGCTCTCAAGTAGTTACCTCTACATCAAACGAAATTGAGCAAGCTGGAGCTGCTTTAGGTACGGCAATAGGTGGAACTTTTGCAGTTATCTTAGCTTTTATTATTGGGCTTATAGGGGGTATCATCATGCACTTAATAACCAGCAAATATGATAAAAAAGCAGAGGCGTCTGAAGTAAAACAATCAGAATCTTTATCGAACAAACACGGCGTTATCCTTTCACTCGTTGCCGTGATTACTCTTGCTATTATCATAGGTTCTATTTCAAGTGCTCAACAATCCGCACAAATTACTAAAGAAAAGGAAGAATTAAGTAATAGCTTACAACAGAGCGGAATAAATCAAACTGATACAACGGAAACAGAACAAATAAAAACAGAAAACAAAAAAGTCACGATAGAAATTATGAGTAAAAATTTTCATGAGGCAGATTATATGTCAGGCGATTATCAGGATCAAATCACAATGGATTTGAAATTTACCAACACTACCGATAAAGAAATAAGAGGAGTTGAGGGCGTGCTTACTTTTTACGATATTTTTGATAATAAAATATCCGCGACAAAAGTAAGTTACGACAAAGGAATCCCCGCAAACGAAAGCAAAGTTTGGAAATCTGGAACAAACTATAATCAATTTATGGATGAGGATATAAAGTTGAGAAACACTGAACTAAAAGACTTGAAGTACAAATGGGAAGTTTCAACGATTATTTACACCGATGGCAGTAAAGAAACATTATAAATATGGGAATTTTTAACACAATTATTGATAAGCACAAAGCAACAAAGCAAAAATCTCTAAATAAAAAAGAATTTAGGGAAGCTCTTTTGCATGCCGTTGATGATGGAAAATTAACTAAAAAAGAAAACAGAACTTGGTTTAACCGATGAAGATGTAAAAAGCATGCGTGTAGAGATTTTTACCACCGCTTTTTCGGTCGCAAAAGAAGACAAGCAAGTTACGGAAGAAGAGAAAAAAGAACTGAAAGAAATCCAAAAATATCTTGGAATTGCAGATGACGAAATACAAACAACAAAAAAAGAGCTTAACCGCTCACGGTTCCAGCACGAGGTTGCTCACAATAACTAAAATACCAGACTTTTATCTGGTATTTTAGTTATTGTAATCGATTGTAATTTTTATACAAAATAAATGCCCTCTACTAATAAACTACTTCATCGCATTTCAATAAAACAAAAACTTTGATATAATAATACAAAAAGGTCATCTAATTTATTTATTAATAATTAAATATAAAAATACAATGTTAAAAAATTTATCTATTAAAACATCTACACAAGATCTCTTTTTTAGAATCGGACTTTCAAGTTTTTTTCTTATAAATTCATTAACCGCATGGCTTGCGCCCGATGAATTTTTAGAACTACTGGGGATGAACTCTCTTGCCTCAGCAATTGCAGACCCTCAATTTTGGGTTTATGTTATAGGAATCAATGACGCTATATTATTTTTATTGATTCTCTCCGGATATTGGCGCAAAAAAATCGCCATTTGGGCGGGACTTTGGGTAATCGCTGTTATGTATGTAACAATATCTGAAGGTACAATGGAATTTATTGAGCATATCGGTATTTTATCTTTTGCTTTTTATTATTACTTTACATTTCAAAAAACTTCTCAAGAATAGTAAAGATAATAAAATTATCGAAAAAAATTACTACCTGTTGCGCAGTCGCGTAATAGGTAGTAATTTTTTAGTTTAAATTAAATATTTAAAATTCTAAAAAGCGCTATCCCTAAAGAGACGGATACATTTAAAGATTCTTTTTCCCCTCTCATTTTGATTTCGGCCACCACATCGCACCTTTTAAGAATTTGTTTTGAAATTCCCTTAACTTCATTGCCAAACAAAAAAGCAATCGGATATTTTGGCTTTATTTTTTTGTAATCTAAAGAATCTTCCGACAGCTCAACCCCAACAACAAAGACCCTTTCTTTTTTAAGTTTTTTAATTAAAGAACCCACCTGTTTACAGTGTTCCCATTTAACGCTTTTTTCCGCGCCTAAAGCAGACTTGGCAAAATCTTTTCTTTTCCTGCCAAACCTATCAAGTGGTGTTGGAGTATAACCGCAAAGATATATTTTTGAAATACCGGCAGCATCTGCGGTCCTAAAAATAGCTCCGACATTGTAAACGCTTCTTATATTATGAAGTATTATAAAAGCTTCTTTTTTATTATTCATCTTTAAAGTATATCAAAATTTAAAGTAAAATAAAAAAGTCATTTTATATACTTTTATTTTAAATGAAAAAAGGATATTATAGATATATGAACAAAGAAGAGATTTATTACAAAAAATCAGACGACGAAATAGAATGGTCAGCTTACGAATTTTTGCATCACGAAAAAGACAGGCAATGGTTTTTGGTGTTTTGGATAATATCCGGCGGTGTTTTTGCAAGTCTTCTGATATTTGGCAATACTTTTGGAGCCGCAACCATGGCTTTGTTTATAATTATTTTGTATATGTATGCTTTAAAAAAGCCTGAAACAATTCATTGCAAACTTACACAAGAAGGAGTTGTATTCAACGATAGATTATTTCCTTACAACAACATTTCGTCTTTTTGGATTCTTTACGAACCGCCTGTCAAAGAACTCATTATAATAAGCAAGCATAAACTAATGCCCAAAATATCCATTCCGATAGATGATGCCAACCCAACAGAAATAAGAGAAATAATGCTCAATAACGGAGTATTAGAAAAAGAAGAGGAGGAAACTCTTTCTGAAATAATTGCAAGAAAGCTAAGATTCTGATATATAAAGATAAACGCTTCCGTAGCTCAACTGGATAGAGTGCTTGGCTTCGAACCAAGAGGTTGGGGGTTCGAGTCCCTCCGGGAGCACAAAAATTTAATTGGAAAAATTGAGTATTTAGTTTTAGATTTATTTTGGAATATTAAAAAAGCGCGAGTTATTTAACTCGCGCTTTTTGCATAAAATATATTACGCAAAAGATTATATTTTAAGCTGTTATTATGCTTCAAAAATCAGGTATTTTTCACCTTCATACGGATACACAACAGCCTTCCCGCTTCTTTTAGCATCATAATTGCCTTTTACAACAACCATACCCGAAGAATCGGGAATTTCCAGCTCATTTAGTCCATTCTCTCTGATTTCCAAAATGGCACTTTTTATCTTTTTTTGAAAAGAGTCTGTAAAAGCAATCATAATACTCACCTTGTTTTTTAATAATATAATTATGTAAACATATACATTAAATATTGTCAATGTATTTTTTCAATTTTCTTTTGGTTATTTTTAAAAACTCAAAGTCGTCGGTAAAATAAGTTACTTTGCTTTTGATGTCATCAAATTCTCTGTATGGGTCTTCATCACCAAAATACATTTTTTTCCCATTTCCAAAATCAATTACAAAAGGTTCACCGTTTTTACCCACCATAATATTTCTATCTTGAGCATCTCTATGAAAGATATCTTCTTTATGCATCTTAGTGAAAAAATTCTCCAAACTGCTGAAAAATAAATCAATGTTAAAATTTTCCGGAAGATTCTCCCTTCCTTCTATAACATCGCTTAAACTGACAGCATCTAACCTTTCCATAACAAGCGCATGCACGTTATCTCCCGATTGTGTTTTAGCTTTTATTGAATAATACGGATTCGGAACTCTAACAACATCATCTATCTCTCTTAAACTATCCAAAAGTTTCGCTTCTTCATCTACCTTGCTAAACTCATTTCCTTTATAATAGTCACCTTCTATATCCTTAATAATCTTATAGCAAATTTCCGGATTTGTTTCACTGAAGCTGACTTCCGCTGTCCTTCCCTCTCCTAATCTATTTTTTTGGGTTCCTAAAATTTCAAAAAATTTATGAATGTATTTCTTTTTTTATCAAAGAATTATTTTCAATGATTCTTTGGTTAATTTTAGAGCTTCTTCTTTTTTCTTTAGATAGTCTATGTGCTGCAGCTCCTTTGTAGACATCCTTGCCATTTCTTTTAACTTCTCTTAATATCGTTGTTCTGTGAAAATCTAACTCTTTTCCTATTTCCGCGTATGTACGTCCTTGTTTTAACATCAAAGCTATACAAACACGATCATCTCGTTTAAGATGTTTATGCATACTCGTGGTATTTAATTAGTTGATTACAAACTATTTATACCACGAGTTTTGCTTTGGTGCATTTCAGGTGTTAATTCAGCATCTGCTCTTGACAAAAAGCGTAAAAAGTTATTTAATTTAACAAATATGCTGGCACTTTACAATCAAATTATTTCAGGAGAATATTATGGACGGCGATTTCTTTTTTACTTTATTTATAACCTCAGTGGTTATAAATTTGATTTTTATAATAAAAATGGCAATGATGCATAAAAAACTACACACCAACCCTCTGACCGGACTGCCAAACAAAGAAGGCTTTGAACGAGCAAGAAAAAACAAAGAAGAAAACAAAGGATCCATACTTTATTTGGACCTGGATAATTTCAAAAAAATCAATGACGAATACGGCCACTCTGTTGGAGATGAAGTCATCAAACTATTTGGCAATTTCTTAAAACGTCAAATAAGAAGCACCGACGAACTCCGCAGACTTAACGGCAAAAAAAATAATATCGCGCATTTTCATGGAGACGAATTTGTTATATTTCTTGACGGAGCTTCATTTTCTGAAGCAAAAAAAGTCAAAAAAAAGATTATATCAAATTTAAAAAATGAAGAATTTCTCATTGAAGAAGCTGACGGAAATATTAGCATTAGTGTTAATACAACCATTGGCATTGCTCTTTTTGAAGAGTCTTACGAAAAGACCATACAGCAAGCAGACGTAAAAATGCTTGAAGCAAAAAAAGAAAAAGGCGTAACAAGATAATTTTATCCCCCTTATTAAATTTGATAAGAGGGATTTTTTCTTGCAAAAACTGCTTATTTTCTATATTCTTAGTTTAAATGTTAAATAAATAAAAAATTAAATTTATGTTGGTTATTGATATGGAGGCTACGGGGTTAGACGCCCGCAAAAATTCAATATTAAGCATTGGCGCAGTTGATTTTGATAATTCAAGAAGGCAATTTTATGAAGAATGCCGAGTTTTTGAAGGCGCTGAGATTGACCCTGAGGCACTGGCGGTAAACGGATTTACAAGAGAAGAATGCCTTGATAAAAGAAAGAAAACACTAAGAGAAGTTATGATTCTTTTTAAAGAATGGATTGACGAATCTGAAGGAGACAAGATACTCGCCGGACAAAATGCCTACTATGATAGAGAAATTTTAAATGAATCTTTTAAAAGATCTGCCATAGATTTTCAATTTCATTTCAGAATAATAGAGATGCACTCTATAGCGTATTTTGATTTTATAAAGAAAGGTTTGACCCCGCCCCACAAAGAAGAAATTTCCGCTTTAGGCTTGGACAAAATATTAAATTATGTCGGACTGCCGGATGAACCAAAACCTCACAACGCGCTGACAGGAGCAAAGGTGGAAGCTGAAGCGCTATCAAGAATATTTTATGGTAAAAATCTTTTGGAGGATTTTAAAGAATATAAAGTACCTGAAATATTTTTAAAATAAAAAGATCCGGCATTATGCCAAGACCTTTTATTGAGTTTATTGCCTTTTATTAATCAAATCCTTCCGGTAATTGCCGTTCAGAAATTGTCTCCCATATATTATTTTTCTTATTAACAACAGGAACTATATTTATTTTGGGATTTTCCCATTCTCTTATAGACATCTTCAAAAGTCTATATCCTAAAAATATTAATGTTATTGATAGATAACCACCCACCAAAAAAACAATAATTTTTAAGATTTCCAAGCTCATAGCATGTTCTCCTTGTTTTTAAACTTATTTAATAGAGTATAATACAAAAATACACAAGTCAATTATGCTAAAATTAATCTATGAAATCAATTGATATTTGCGACCCGATAGAAAACCTAAGGGGTGTAAACTCAAAAATAACAAAGCAGTTGGAGCATCTTGGTATAGAAACTGTCCGGGACTTGCTTTTGTATTTTCCAAGACGCTACGACGACTTTTCTGTCACTACCAAAATAAAAGACATTACGATAGGAGAAAAATATACTATATCAGGCACTGTGCTTTCTATTGAAAACAACAGAGCTTTCAGGTCCAGAATGGCGATAACAAGCGCGCAAATAAGCGACGGAGACAGAACCATAAAAGCTATCTGGTACAATCAGCCGTTTTTAATAAGAAACATACACAAAGATCAAAAAATAAACATTTCCGGAAAAGTCGGATACCAGCAAAAAAGTTTAATTATGCAAAATCCGGCTTATGAAGTTTTGAATTTAAACTCAGAAACCACACATACGGGAAGACTCGTCCCGATATATAAAGAAACGCGAGGACTAACATCAAGATGGCTAAGATCTCTTGTTAAAAATGCGCTTACTTGTTCCGACCAAATAGAGGACATTTTGCCCGAAGACATAAAAAAGAAAAGAAGCTTAATAAGCACTCAAAGCTCCGTAAAACAAATCCATTTTCCTAAAAACAGAAAGGAGCAGCAAGAAGCAAAAAGAAGGATATCTTTTGACGAACTTTTTTTGATACAGCTTGTAATATTAAATTCCAAAAAACAACTTGAATCTGTCGGCGCACCGAAAATAATTCCCGACATCAAACTTACAAAAACAATATTAAGCTCTCTTCCTTTTAAACTTACGGACGCGCAAAAAAAAGCCTTGTGGCAGGTATTGAAGGATATGGAAAAAGGAGTTCCGATGAACAGACTCGTTGAGGGGGACGTTGGTTCAGGAAAAACTTTAGTTGCGCTTTTGTCTGCCGCAAGTACGGCAAAAAGCGGTTGGCAAACAGCTTTTATGGCGCCAACGGAAATTTTAGCTTCCCAGCATTTTACAGAAACTATAAAAGTCTTAACTGACGCCAACTTAAACATTGCGCTTTTAACAGCATCGGAAAGCACAGCGTACGAACCTGAACTTAAAGAAATATATTCTCCTAAAAAAAACGATCTTATTAAGATGATAAATAACGGGAAAATAGATATAGTCTTGGGAACGCATTCTCTAATACAGGATAAAGTAAAATTTAAAAAACTCGGACTGGTGATATTGGACGAACAACACAGGTTTGGAGTTAAACAGCGCGCCACACTGCTCAAAGACCAAGATTTCACTCCTCATCTTTTAAGTATGACCGCAACTCCCATACCAAGGACACTTGCAATGACAGCATACGGCGACTTGGATATTTCTTTAATAGATCAAATGCCAAAAAATAGAAAAAAAGTGATTACAAAAACGGCTTCGGGGAAAGAAAGAAAAAAAGAATACGACTTCATAGAAAAAGAAGTTAAAAAAGGACGACAGGTTTTTGTTATTTGTCCGAAAATAGAAAATAAAAATCAAGATGACGTAGAGCTCACGGAAAGACAACTTAAATCTCTTAAAATAAAAGCGGTAAAAGAAGAATATGAAAAACTTTCTGAAAAAATATTCCCTCACCTTAAAGTTGCTATGCTTCACGGGAAAATGAAACCGAAAGAAAAAGACCAGATAATGAAAGATTTCAAAGATAAAAAATATGATATATTAGTTTCAACATCAGTAATTGAGGTTGGGGTGGATGTTCAAAATGCAACTATTATGATGATAGAGGGTGCCGATAGGTTTGGGCTTTCTCAACTTCATCAATTTCGCGGCAGAGTTGGCAGAGGAGAACACCAGTCTTACTGCTTTTTATTTTCCGATTCAGAATCGGAAAATTCAAGAATAAGACTTAAAATAATGGAAACATGTTCTGACGGATTTAAGCTGGCGGAATACGACTTAAAAATGCGAGGACCGGGAGATTTTTTAGGAAAAAATCAATCCGGTATTCCGGATGTTGCAATGGAAGCATTGATAAATCCATTTTTAATTTCAGAAGCGCAAGAAGAAGCAAAAAAAATAATAGAAAAAGACCCAACTCTCAAAAAACATCCAAAAATTTTAAAAAGAATATCCAAAATGACGGAAGAAATACATTTTGAATAAAAAATATAACACTTAAAAATCAAAAAATAACAACCTTTTTGACGACCGTCAAAAAGGTTGTTATTTTTTATAAATTCCATTTGAGATACCAAACTTCAAAAATTGAGTGCAGGTTGCAGCTAAAATTTTGAAGTTTTATCTCCCTTTTGGAGTCACCCAAAAACCCATATACTTTCCGAGCATCAACCTTGTCTGCGCTTCAAGCCCTGGAAAAGATCCAAAAACAATTATAGTGACAAACAAAAGCGGCCATTGAAGTATCATTATAAGATATTTAAATCTTCCGTATTCCGGCGGTTTTGGAGGAAGTATCATCATGGTTAAAATTACTGAAGTTATTATACCAAGCATAGCAAGCATCATTATGGACTTTGTTATTTCAGGCAAGTTATAAGCTAAAAGAAGTTGATTAAACGCCTCCCCGCCAAGATAAAGCGGCAACCACCCCAAAAGAAAAATTATAAGTGCGTTAGTAGCCCAAGAATGAAAACCCTCTATAATTGTCCAAGAATAATGCCACTTTTTTTTGAATGATATTTTTTTGTTTTTTAAAAAACCAAACAAAAAATACGGCACATTTTCCACTCCGTAACCCCAACGCCTTTGTTGTTTATATTGGTTTATCATCGTATGCCAAAACTTTGGAGCGACATTTGCGTCCATAGAAACAGGATAATACATCGGCACAACAGAATAGTCCCCGTCATATCTTAAAAAGCATTGCCAAAATATTCTTGAATCCTCAGAGACCATATTTACCTGCCAAAAATCAACGTCTACAAGAGCTTGAAACGGCATTGAGTGCGAAGAAAAAGTTGTCATTCTTTCCGGTCTTTCCTGCTGAAGAGTGTGCCAAAAAGTAGCGGAAAAAGATATAACTCTTGCGATGGCCGGCGCCTGCCAAATGTTGTTTATATAAAAAGGAACGGGTTGGTAACTCGCTCTTTGTGGGTTTTTTGTTGAAAGATAAACATACATAAGCCTTGAAAAATATTCTTTCCACAAAACAGTATCAATATCCAAAGCGGAAACGACTATTTTATCATACGGCAAGTTCTCCTTGTCTATTATTTCTTCTTTTACTTTTTTCCCCGCAAAAGCGATGTTTGACCCCTTGCCGGCTATTTCACCCTCAATGTTCCCGGGGTGTTTTGTTATTAAAAACCTGAAAAACTTATCGCCAAACTTTTTTTTGATTTCTTCCGCCAACTTTTCTGCACGCTCTCCCACCCTTTCTTCTATTGCAAACACAATTATCATTTTATCTTTAGGATAATTTATATCTAAAATTGACTGCATAGTCGGCTCAACTATATCCATTCCTTCATCGTAAACCGGAAGCACTATCAAATTATAAAAATCCTCCCATCCCTTTTTTTCCTTTCTTAATCTTTCCATCCAGTTTATTTTTATATTTTTTCTTGTTTCCTTAAATCCAACTTTAAGATGAAAAGATAAAAATATGGTTTTTAGCAGCCAGTAAACATCAAAGGCTATAATAAAAAATGCTATAAAAACCGGAGAAGACCAAGATAGAAAAACAACCAATATTAAGGTCGTCCACGATAAAAAACCTGGAAATATTTCAAAAATCCGATAAATCAGCCTTTCTTTTTTATCTTTAAGATCGTTTGCTTTTGAAAGCTTCAAATAATACCTATCGCTGTCATTCATATTAATGGCCTGCTTATAATCTTCAATATTAAAAATATTTTACAAATTAAACATTAGAAATTCTAATGTTTAATTTTCGCAATGAGATCATAAGTAGGTTCTTATATCCTATATTAAAAATACAAAATAAAAAACATTGACTTTTCACCAAAAATAGTTTATATTAAAATAAGTTTTTTGACAATGAGGATATTTGATATGCAAAACTGGCAATTTATTTGGCATAGGATACTTGTCGGACTTTCTTTGAGAAAAGAAATATATCCGGTAAGTAACGAAATTCTAACTTTTCCAAACAGCATTACCGCTTTTGGCTTTCTGTCTCTTTTTTTATATCAAGCAAATTATCTTTACGGTTTTTTGCATAACAATACCGGTTTTTTCCCTGGACACATTGCGCTAACACTTCTTGTTGTCGCAATAATAAGCGATGCTTTGGATGGATTTTTTGCAAGGACGCTCGGAGCCTGCTCTCATATTGGAGAAATACTTGATCCCGCAAGAGACAGATACCTCGCTTTTGTAATACTGCTTCAAATGGCAACGGTAGAAAAAACCTCTTTTGTTATTTTTGTGGTGGGTTCAATCATTTTAATTGAAACCTCCACAGCTATTCAAAATTGGAAATACTCCATAGCAGTCAATGGAGTAGGTAAACTAAGGATGGGAATTCATATGTTTTGCAGTTTGATATTCGTCATCCAAACTTACCAAATTTGGACATCAATCAATATAATAAGCACCGAAACTCTTGTTGTGATAATGCTTTTGGCGACAGTAATGTCGTCATTCAAATATGTATCACTGGCATCCTTGCCAAACAGCAAGTAGAACATTGTTCCAAACAAAAAGACTCCCTTATCAACATCTGGGGAGTTTTTTCTTGTAAAAAACACTTAAAATGCTATTATTATAACAATATGAAATTAAAAACAAAAGGCATTTAAATTTTTGGATGTAATTTGCGGAAAAATCAAGGAGCAAAATGAGTCGTACTCAAAAGTACGACGAATGAGCACCTCAGATTTTAACAAAGAAGTACGTCAAAAATAAAATACCCACGATATGAAATTAAAAACAAATCTGCACTTTCACACAGCAGACGACCCAAATCACGAAATTGAATATTCTTTTTATCAAGCGATAGACAAAACATCGGCGCTTGGTTTTTCTGTTTTGGCTCTTACCTGCCACAACTACTTTGCTTGGTCAAAAAAATATGCGGAATATGCGGAAGAAAAAGGCGTTTTGTTAATCCCCGGGATTGAGATCGGCATAGACAGAGGAAAAGTTTCAAAAGAAGGAAGACATCTTATAATTTTGGGATGCGATAAAGATGTAGAAAAAATCCAAACATTTGACGATGTAAGAAAATACAAAAAAGAACATCCTGAAATTTTTATTCTTGCTCCCCACCCATTTTTTTACGGAAGCTTCAGTTTAAAAGATGCTCTTGAAAAAAATATTGATATAATAGATGCCATAGAACAATCCTGGTTTTACTCAAAGTGGTTTAATAAAAACAAAGAAGCAGAAAAAATGGCGAAAAAATACAACCTGCCTTATATATCAACATCAGATACTCACTTTTTTAATTTTATAGACAGACATTACGCCACAATAACAACAAAAGAACAAACGCAAGAAGCAGTTTTTGAATCAATGAGAAAAAAACAATTTAAAAACACAACAAGTCCTCAAAACTTCTTGCTTGATTTAATGATAATACAAGGAATATTCACCATCTCAGATAACATAAAACGATTTGCCAAAAAATTCTCTAAAAAACCTGCTGCCAATCTTGATTTTTCCGAATAAATAATGTAATATTCATCCAATGATAAATCCGACTACGGTCGGGTTTTGATATTAAAAGACCAAAAAACTTAAAAATGGCCTCATCGTCTAACGGTTAGGACACCAGCTTTTCAAGCTGGCGATCGGGGTTCGATTCCCCGTGGGGCTACAATTAAAACAAAAACCTCCTTACTCACGAAGGGGGTTTTTGTTTTGGTTCGTATTTTCTGAATAACTCAACGGGTTGAGGTATTCAATTTACTCCGTTATTCTCTATTAAGTGGTATAGCATACTATCCAAATTTTGGATATTGATTTTTTGGATAGACAATGATAGCATATGAACAAATCAATCCATACAAAAGAATACGCCAAATTTGTAGAAAAATTAAAGCAAGCTCGTATTGAAGCTGACTTTACACAAGTACAAGTTGCCAAAAAACTAAAACGTCCCCAATCACATGTTTCAAATATTGAAACAGGACAACAAAGAGTTGATGTCATTGAATTGAAAAGATTCGCAAAATTGTACAAAAAAAATATTAATTATTTTATTAAATAAATATGGGATTTTTTAATTTTTCAAAATACAACAATGCAGAAAAAGAACTCCTAGATTTATATAGCACCGAGTTCGAAAACATAGGAATTCCAGAACCATCTAAAATGGCGGGAAATTTGTTAGATGAAGCAATCAAAGAATCTAAAAAAATTAATCTTCCCGTTAATGCTGGAGATTCACTTTTAGATAAAGAAAAAAATAATGAAAGCACCCACAATCTTTTAGAAAAAAAGAGACGGGAGGGTGTGCGTGATGAAGATATTAGATGGTGGTGGAATTCGAGCGACCTAGAACGAATGATGATGTTAAAAGTTGATGAGTTTCACCGATTAGCTTTACATATAAAATGTCGGGAAGATGGTTTGTCGGCTGAACAGTCAGCTAATCAAGTTAGAAAATTTCATCCTATTTATGGAAACCCAGAAGAAACAACTCATACTGATGGGGATGATGGACCACTACCCGAAGAACTAAAAAATAGAATTAATATTTATATAGAAAGAAAACCACAAACAGACCCTGAAAAATATAAAGATGAAATTGAACAATCAACTACATTTAATGCTTTAATACGAAAAGAACTTAAAAAGAATAACCTTTAAAAAAATTATCTACGATAAAATTAAAATATGGAAATGATATGCATATAGAATATTATAAAAAATTTAGAATAAATATACATAAACCTGAGCCAAGAGATAATAATTGGTTAATAGAGTGGGATTTAATGATTTCTGTTAAAAATGGTTGGGATCCTTATTCTGATGATAAATTTATTGAAGAAATACCAAATTCATATCCAGAAGATAATTGTCTTACTATTGTTTTAAATAGAGTTAAGAAATATATAGATAAAAATTTATAAAATATGTATTTAAAATGTAACATATGCGGTAAAAATAGTGTATTTATTTTTCCATGGCTTGCTGGGGATAATAATTGTAATAAATGCTCTAAACAGTTTGAGTATAGAAGAAAAAATGGCTTGTGTTTAATGTGTGGTAGTTCTGAGAAAGTATTTTTCTCTGGAAAATGTGATAAGTGTCACAAGCTGCAACAACCTAACGAATTTAAGCCAGAAAAAAATATTGGAAAAGATGTGAAAGTGCTTAATAAGCTTAAAAATAAACCAGCTTCTCATTCACTTATTTTTTGGCTTATTGGATTTTTTGTAATTGTTATTTTCTACAAACCAATTTTCTTTATTATTCAATACCTTCTTTGGTTTTTTCTAGTAATTCTATCTGAATTAATATGTTTAATCTCCTTAGGAAATCTACTATGCAAATACACAATATAACCAATATTAAATCACATAAAGAATATGATTTATCTTGTAGGTGTAGATCATAGAATTCAACATGATGGGATTGAATCAGCTAATCTAAATCAAAGAAAAAAATTTATTGATTATTTAGTTTCTACTTTTAAAGAGCTTAATATATCTATTGTAGCTGAAGAATTTAATGAAGACTCTCTTGAATATTCTTATGCAAAAAATAGCACAGCTAAACTTGCAGTACAAAAAAATGATATAAAACATATTTACTGTGATCCCAACATCAAAGAACGAAAAGAAATAAAAATTCCTTCTGAGGACAAAATATGTAAAGATTTAGGAATTAAATTCATTAGGAATAATAGTGAAGATGAGGCTCGGATTATACAAGAAAAAAGAAAATACTACATTATACGAGAAAATTTTTGGCTTGATAAATTATCTGATTCTTTACATAAAGAAATATTAATTATCATCGGAACAGATCATATAAAAAGTTTTAAGAAATTACTTAATTCAAAAAATATTCCTTGCACCATTCTAAATAACAATTGGTGTTTTGAAAATTTGTTAACATAACACAATAACTTGTGTTATGTTAACTTTTCTCCACATATTTTTTATACTTCATTAGAGCTATACGCTTTTTTTTAGCACCTCTTATTTCAATTGGGGATAAACCTTTTTTTAATTGATTTTTGATTTTATCTATCTTCGATCTAGTCTTTTTACCAACTGACACCTTATTTCTATACATAATTAACCCCAAATGCTCAATTCCTTCCTCATGAGAGCATATAAATTTCTTTTCTTGATTTAAAGGTAAGTCATTACTTAATAACAACTCTTCTATTTCCTCAGAGATAACTTTCATATCCTCTTTGGAAACCCTGCTTACTGTTATTCCTATATCATCAACGTAAATAGCAAGTCGCGAATCTTTTCCTTTTAAGCGTTTTTTTACTAATCTATCTATTCTTATAAAAACATCTAAATTACACCAAACAGCCAATCTTGATGAAGTGGCAAATCCACGAGCTATAGTTTTTTTGGAAGATCCATTTCCTTTTGGACCAATTGGAACACAGCATACATCAGAAAGAATTTTAGAAGCTCTATAATCACAACCGCACTCACTCTTAAAAAAATGATAAACTTTTTCTTTTGTTACATTTTCAAAAAAAGTTTTTATATCTAACTTTAATATTGTCCTTTTTCTTTTTTCACCGAGTAAATGTTCCGCAGCTTTTTTATGATTTAATCCACCAATACCACCAAAAATAAAGTGGGGTAACATTTTGTCATGAGGAGCAAGAATACTTTTATTTATTTTATCTAATAGTTTGCCTAGATTAGTACTTTTTGCATTGCGTACATATTTATTTTTATCAGGCTTTGAGTGTTTTTTATTATCTTTCCAATATTGGTCAAAATTACTTATTACACCATTTATTAAATTTAAAGATTCTTCTTTGGAAAAATATTTATTACTCAAATGCTTTGCTAATTCATTTTTACTCCTAATAAAAAGTTTTGGATATCTTCTATTTTGCATATTTCTTTAAAAACTTTGCTTTATCTTGTATTAGATAATTTTGCATTTTTTCACCAAATTCTATAAATTTTCTTTCTATTGTAGAACTTTTATCTATTTGTTTTTCATTACCAAAAAGAAATGGAGTGATAGACGAAGGATGAACATTTAAAATTTTAGATAACTTTAAAAGAAATTTCTTAGACACTTCTTTTTGACCAGTTTCTATCATAGCAATAAGAACAGTAGACACATCTAATGCCTTGGCAAATTCAGACTGGGTAAGTCCAGCTTCATCTCTTATTTTTCTTATTAGATTTGGAAAAGAATACATATAAGAAGACTATAGGGCGACTACCTCAAAAAATCTATGAGTATACGAATAATTTTTAAAATCATCCATAAAAATCTTAGAATTTTCATTTTCAGTAACCGCCCTATGATACGGGAGACACAATTCATATACAAAAACTAAAGTATTTTTATTCATAAAGTTATTTCTTTCCGTCTAAAAAGACAGTTAAATTATTGCTTTTATAATCCTGACCTTTAAGAAAAACCTTAATTTTTCACGGTTATCATATTCAATCTAAGAGTCTCCCGGTAATACTCATAACCGTGAAAGATTGTGGTAATCCTTGTCGAGCAAAGCGTTAAGCATACAACTTACCAATAATTTCAGTAACTTGCTAAACGCTTATCTCTGTCTCAGCACAACGTCAAGCGCATGCGGGGACAACTTCCATTCTTTGCTTAAAAAATGGTCAGATGTCAGTTCGTAATAAAGAATACATCTTCAACATTTGAAATGATAACTATTTTTATATGAATTGATTTTTAAATAACTAACTGCCTTATTTATAAGTATATACGAAAAGTATAAGTTTGGCAATGAGACTTTATCCACAGAAGATTATAAACATATTAGAATAAACTTATGAATTATTTAATTCTGGTTGTTATTGGAGGATTGAGTAAAAGGTGTAAAAGGTGTCAGGTACCTTTTACTTTATTAAATAATAATACAGTTGCACTCAACTGTAACTTTATATGCTCATCCTGTGTCACTTTTTTGCTAAAATAAGGGTGTTCCCGATTTGTTTAAATTCTTTGATTTGATTACAAATCGCAATCCTCTGGAGGGCTCTAAGTGAGTCGAATATTTAATATAAAATGGCTTGAAAAAGCCTTACCCAAACCTACCCCACCACGGTTCTAGCACGAGGTGAGCTACCAATTCGAGCGTAGTATTTGCGCTCTAAGTGGGTTGAAAAAAATTCTTATTATGTTATAAAGATACCATAGCTTTTCAAAAACATAGGAGACTACTAATGAATCAACTGATTGAATTTAAAAATAAGTTTGGCAACACTCTAAGAGGAATTTTGTCAGTAGCCGATAATAATGAAATTATTTTCTGTATTCATGGTTTTGAAAGAACTTCCACAACGGAAAAAAAATTTAAAGTTGTGGCAGATGCACTTTTAAAAAGTAATACTTCTTCTTTTAGATTTGATTTTACAGGGACAGGATTATCTGATGGTAACTTTAGCCATACAACAGTTTCAAGTATGACAAATGATTTAAAGCAGGCCTTAAATACAATAAATGTAAAAGGAAAGAAAATAAGCGTTATTACTCATAGTCTTGGGGCATGCATAATAGCAAAATTCATTCAAGATAATCCCGACTTTAAATTTAAATCTATTGTGTTAATATCTCCTGCTTTAAACCAAAAAGAATTGTTACGTTTATGGTTTGTTGCTTCAAAAATGAAAAAAGAAAATCCAGATCTTAAAATAACTTGGGAAAACTATAAAGATTATCTTAATGAAGATGATTTTCTTTCTGACTGTGAACGACAAGATAAAATGACTAAATCAAACTATATATCAGCAGGTTATTTTCTAGAAAATAAAGATATAGACTACTCTGATACTTTATCTAACATGCCAAATATTCTGCATGTGCATGGAGATTCGGATGATAAAGTGCCCTTAGAAAGCCTGTCCGCTCAATTTCAAAGTCAAATAATAATTCAAGATGGAGATCATAATCTTGAACGACCTGATATAAGAGAACAGTGGTTAGAAAAAGTTATTAACTTTATAGTAAGTTAATCATAAGCCGTATGGTTCGTCCAACGGCTTTTTCTTTCGCCTATATACGGGGTTATTTGAAATAATAGGGTATTTTGCTAAAATTAAGAGTGCTCTATGTGGGTCGAATGTTTAATACAAAATAGCTTGAAAAAACCCGACTCGCTACGCTCCCTGAGCTGCTGTTTATTAGCCAATCACTACACCTAAAGGTACTGCGTTTTAAAACCAATCGCTCTGCTCTTGGATAAAACGGGAGTATTCTTGGACAAACAGGGAGCATTTACCACCCTACCTTACCAATTTTGTCCAAATTTTAATTTAACAACAAAACGTTCCCGATTTATTCAAATTTTTAATTTGATAATAAATCGCAATACCCTTGTGGCGCAGTCCTCTTGAGGGTTTGGGCTCTAAGCGGGTCACTCTTAACCAAAACCCACAGATTTAAATCTGTGGGTTTTGGTTTTCCTAAAAGGGTTCCTGACCCCTTATTTTCTTCTATAATCTACCATGTGTCTCGAGTATTTTCTCAACCTGTTCTTGTGTAAGCGACAGCCAAGGAGAGTTATCAGGATTGGAAGCTGCGGCAGCTGGACTTTCTCCTTGATTCCACCATTTTGCTTGAAAAGGCACACCATCAAAAAGTACACGATTGCCAGCATTGTATATTACTGTTCCAGACCAATTCTGGTATGTGCCCACTGGTAATGTTGGTGGCTGAATTGGTTTTTCGCCTGGCAAAACAGGTCCAATCAATTTCCATGATGTTTCCCATAATTGTAAGACCGGATTATCTGGCAGGTCACCTCTTGTCCACCACTTTGCCTCATAGACATTACCGCGCCATACTATTTTTGTTCCTCTCGGATATGCTCCGGTTTCTTTCCAGACTTGATATGGACTTTTTTTAGGATTATCAACTACTTGATAGTTGATCTCAGAATCTTCTACTGTTAATAATTTAGCATTTTGCATAAGGTCTCCATCAAAACCAGCGCTTAGACTCTTTGTAAAAGCAAATTGAGGATATGATACTCCGCTACATGCATCAGAAACAACCTTTACATTAACATAGTTTTCTCCGCACGGAATATCTCTATTAGCTGACCACATTGACATTCGACCAGCGCCTTGATTATATGCAAATAGATTAAGCATCTTAGCATCCTCCAATGTAAAGATCTCTTCCAAAAAATCATTTTGACCAATCATTGGAGTTGCACCAATTTTTTGCCATAATGAATTACTACTCAAGCTTATTCCTGCTTGTTTATATAAAACTCCCAATTGACGATGGCTCTCAATCAATGCTATTTTTGATGCCTCAAACATTGAATCTTCTTGGTCGCGGCTGGCACCATAATCCATAGTCATTACATTAACTCCGGATAAGTCAACTCCACTCGATAACATCTGAGTTATAACATCCGTACCTTCCTTCGTCATACCTTGCGGAGACACTGGTAACGTCAGCCAGATAGATAGATCTTCTTCGTTATCTCGATAGTACTTTTGTAGCTGTGCAATGACATCCGCACGGCGCTTAGACGCATCAATGTCTACTAATCCCTGATTTTCAAGATCTAAATCTATCGTATTGATATTATAATGTTCTATAACAGACTTGTAAGCATCAAATAATTCTTTTTCATCGGTACATTTAAGAGCAAGTTCAGAATTTAGCGCACCACCAAAAGAAATTGCTATTCTACCTCCCTGTTGTTGAAGTCTAGCAATTCTACGATCAAGATCGAGAGATACTGCCGCCTCACTCATTGTATAATATCCTCCCCAAGTAGGAATACAGGGATCCATTGCATCAGAGACAATGAAAGAAAGAATAACATCAGATTTTGTATTTAATCCTAATTTTTCAAATGCGTAAGTAGGTGTGGATGTTACGTCTACGTATGCAGCAAACCATGGACCATATTCAGCCCTAGATTTATTCTCCTGCCACCCCTCAAAACTAAGAGACACACCATAAATAAGGCCAATAAAAATAACAATAACATACACTAATCTTAGGAGAGAGAGTCGTCTTTTTGGTTCGCTATTTATTTGTGTGCCAGAATTTTTCATATTGTATTAGCTATTTCTATTTACTAATATTTTTCTCCATTTTAATTTTGGTATAATTTTGATTAATTTATGTAATAACTCTTCCTGAGGAATCTCTACATAAAGCATATCCTTAAAAGCAAGCCAAATATCAACGATTAAATTTTTAAATCCAATATATGCAACAATTGCCCATAAAGCAGCAAAAGCATTAAATCCAGCAAATGCTGCATTACCCCAATTTTCACCTTCAATGTTCCGCCACAATGTGAAAATTGAAAAGCTAACAATAAGTATTGGTGCTATTAAATACGGCCATGCCGTAGCTGTTCTATTTTTAATCTTAGGGGTTCTGGCAAATGGTATTTTTTTGGTTGTTATTGCTTGCTGTAAAGACTTAAGCGTTCCTGCAATATTTACTGGAAGCAATATCAGATTAAAACCATAAATACGCATGATGTCACTATATTTATAACGACAGTATTTTAAATCCATAGACATGGCTAAAAAATAAGGTGCCGCAGCAAGTAGTACAAGCGGACTTAATAATCGTCCATCGTATGGATATGCTAAAAGAAATATCAAACCAATATTTGACCATGCTATTGATGACATATAATTGGCTCTAATCAAAAATTCAAGCTTCGACAATGGTCTGCCTTCGTGTTTTAGTTTATTAAATAATTTCAATAATTTTGGAAAAATTAGCAATCCCCCATTTGCCCAGCGCTGACGCTGCACAACTAAAGATCCGAAATCAGATGGTGTTGCACTATAACTCAAACGCTCTGGATAGTTAACTAATCTCCAGTCATGAAGTGCTAAATCAATGCTTGATTCGGTGTCTTCTATAACCGTATGATCTTGCACATATCTTTTTATTTCAAACCCACCAATCCATTCTTTTTCAACAATATCCTCAAGAGCATTTTTTCGTATGACAGCATTAGCTCCAACCCAAAAAGCCGCATTGTAATAACTCATTCCCTGATGAATAATGTGTTGGATATCAGTCGTGGCACCAGACAATCTCTCAAGGCGAGATGGAGCCCCTCTAAATGAAGAATACGGTGTTTGTACAACAGCAACATCAGCATTGTTAGGCTGTTGTAAAAAATAGACCAAACGCAAGCAATATTCTCGTAGTAATATAGAATCAGCATCTAATGTAAGTATAAAATCACTATCCCTAACGATTAGGTCAGTACTCTTTTTATCTTTAGTCGGCATTAAAATAGTCCCTTCAAGCGACTGTTCTTTTCTATATGTACCTCCCATGAGTCCGATATATGAATTGAGATTCATTGCCTTGTTTAATTCATGAGACAAAGAAATATACCTTTTTCGTTCAAATAGTTCTATCTTTACACCAAATATCCATACAAGCCTATTATATAGTTGTTCTATACGAGTCTTAGAAAATTGAGTACCTTGCTTTTGCGAGACTATCAGTTCTTCCCCTGTTTTTTGTAGGTCTTTGGCTAGTTCACGTAAAATTTGATCTGCAAAAAACACATCAACGTGATCATCAATGACCTCTTTCTCTGCTAAGCTTTCCAGCCACTGGGCTGCCCACATATACTGCTCAGATACTTTTAAAACAGCATTTCCTACAGATTTTCTATCTTTAAAATTACTCCCTTTAAACTGGGTCAGTATTTTATTAAAACGTTTATATGGTTCAGCTAAAAGAGCTTCTATCTCACTGCTTAATGCATGCGTCTCTTCGATTCTATCTCTATCTTCTGGACGAACCTTAAAAGGATCGTCATCGAGCAACAGGACTACACGAATATCCGGATATTCTTGAAGCGCTGCGGATAGTAATGTTTTTCGAATAACCTGAACTTCTTCACTATATGAGGGAACTAAAACAGTTATTGATGGTTGGTGGGTATAAAAATGTTCATCAAGTAAACGTTGAGGAGTACGAATATGCTTTTTAAAACGTTGTAAGGCGCCTTGTCGTGCAATCAAATACACTAATGCAGATAGGGTTAAAAAAGATACAATAACAGAATAGCCAAAAACTTCCACCGTAAATTGATAATTTTGGGGACCATCAATAAGTTGGCGAATAATCACCGAAGTGATATACATCAACCAAAATAGTATTGTTAGTACAATTGCTATCCTACTAAAAGCTATTGCAAAATCCGAGGGCTTTTCATGAAGGATAGATAACACAGGCATCTCTTTTTCAGAACCCCATTGTCTTTTATAAAAATCCTGCTTGTTACGATATTTTTTATTCACAATTTTTTATATTATAGTTGTTATATTCTTTTAATTGAGAAATTTTACTCAACAATCATATATATAACATTATTGCGTTCATAAAATAACAAAAAAATGATATTTTGTCAAGGTTTATAGCATTGCAGCGTCAAGTTTACACTTGCCTTCTCTTCTAATTTTTCAATAGGAGTCATGCCATCCATACCCAATCCTCTATGCTTCTTTTGGTAGTTGTAGTAATGAAGAAATAAATTAAGTTTGTATTGCATTTCATCTAAAGAAGAAAAAGGTGTCAGAAGAAAAAGGTGTCAGGTACCTTTTATTTTATTAAATAAAATACAAGTAAAAAGGTGTCAGGTACCTTTTTTCCCTCTTTCTATGCCCCATGCATATTGGGAAAGATTTTTTCAACGACTTGATAGCTTTTATGACATCTGGACCATCTGAACTCTTCATACTTCGTAGAAAAAATGGTAAAGACACTCTACGTGGTAAGTTTGACACAAATATAAGGTGTAATGCGGTGCATTCACTAAATAGTGAAGAAAATTGGGTAAATAGAATAATTGATAAATTTAAGTTGGATATAACTACAAAGAAAGAGGAAGACCTAAAAAAGGTACCTGACACCTTTTCTTTACCTCTGGCAATGTTTCAAGTAGAAACACTTGCGAGATGAAACAAGTAGTCGCACCTACACGAGCAAGTACTAAGATTTTATCATAAAAATACAAAAAGAAAAAAGCCCCCGCACCAAAAAATTGGAGCGGAGGCTCAAGGTTTCAAGAGGAACAAGTCCTCAAGAGTTCAAGGTTCAGATTTTCCGAGCAGACGAAATGCCGAGCCCACTGCTACGGCCGCCATCCCAGCTGCCGTCGACATCGAGACCACCCCCACCGAAACCACCGACGTAGATGTGGAACCCTTCCGCATCAACAGACGAAGTCCTGACATAGAACCCCTGAAGCAAGTAAGTACCACGAATCTTGAAGTAGGCGGTGACAGCATAGCTGACTTCGGAGGTGTTCGGAACGTGCTCAACCTCGGTGATGAGGTCTTTTTGTTCCTTCCACGTCTTACTGAACGAGTTAGGATAGCCTTCCTTACGGATAGCGAGCCACTGTCCAGCTTTGACCATATCGGTCTTGGCGAACTTTTGGCTGTCGTTGGTGTACCACCCTTCGGTCTTCGAGTAGAAGAGTTGGTTTTCAAGCTCACGAACCTCGAGGAGGTTCATCTCCGTCTGTGGTCCTGCCAAGAGTATATACCCGTGACTATGGAACCACTGAAGGGTTTTCTCATCGGGAAGAGTTTCAGCGAGATGTTTGAGTTGGTTCTCACTGTAGCTGAAGCCGTAAGCTCCTGCCACTTCCTCGGGTGAGATGAAATCATCACCCAAAATGAGATTGGCGAGTTCATATCCTTTCGGAGCATCATCACCACGTGCGATGGAAATCGCACGTACCATTCTTCCCTTGTTTTCAATTAACTCCTGAAGAAAATCAGGGGTTCCACCTTGTCTGCCGAACTCGGCAACGAACTCGTAGGCTTGACCGAGCGAAAAATCACTCGGCTTGCTGTGAGCTACACGATTTGCTGTTTTCATCGCAGTACTCCTTTTATGCCAAGTTCGCTTTGACTATTGCGGTCTGTCTCGATATGAGATAAACATTATATATACCAGTGATTTGATATACAGAATGCTTATCTCATACAAGTTTTGAACCTTTTTATTACTGTAAAAGAACTATAAACACAGTATAACACTTTATATTATATATGTCAATAGTTCGCTATTTTCTGTTCCATATGAGCATTTATGTTGAGATTTGCTTTAATGGGCTAAAACAAGCATTTCTTCAAGGTTTTGAATTGAACTCTTGATATAATCTCTCTGTGAAACAAGTTCTGAAAGCCAAGCAGAGGGGCTACCAATTTGAGCGTAGTTATTATGCACAAGGTACGTTGTAGACAACTCACTATATAAAAAATCAATCATCTGCGGTAAGATTAAAACATGAAACCAATATATCTACAATTTAACTGCAAGGAATCTAATGAGCTGGACATGCGTCAAGCTGATGCAATTTTAAAGTATAAGCCTGATATCATAATTCTTGAGTATCCGAACAACAACAAAACTCCTAACCTGCCTCTTAATAAATATTCCGCTTTAAAAAAGCCAAAAAACTTAGTAAAAAAACGCCTCAAAAAGTTTTCTGATAAAGTTTTAAAAATTCATCCCTGGGCTGAAGCAGACACTATAATGTGGAAGAATGTTGCGAGCCTTTGGGAAAAAGATCATCAAGTTTTAATATATTCAGTAGATGCCCCAAACGAGCTGACAGAAGAACTGCGAGAAGTATGGAACTATACATATCCATGTATTAAAAAAAAATTGGATATGGTGGGTAAGAATATACTTGCGTGAGAAGATTATGGCAAAAAACATTCAATGGATATTAGACAACTACAAAGAAAAGAAAGAGCCTAAAGTTTTAGTATTTTTACAAAGCTTTCATTGGGATCATGTAAAATTTTTACTAAACAATCCATCTAAAAATAAGATATGGAACTACTATTTCGGAAATTTTTCTGAAATAGACAAACAAAGCATCGGAAACAAAATAAAAAATATAAACAAGGTATTTTATAAATATTGGAGTAAAATATCTGATTTTTAATATACAGTAAACTTTTTGGATTCAGCTTAAGGATGAATCCTCCACCAAACGCTCCAAATACACCATTTGGAGCGTTTGGTGCATTATAAGAGAGAAAGGTGGAGAAATGTGTCAGGTACCTTTTATTTTATTAGAGTAAGAAAAGATATCATGAAAAAGGTAGCAGGTATCTTTTTTCCTAAGAATTTAATAAATAGCCAGCTCATTTCGTAGTGAAAATAATAGAGCAAAACCAAAGAAATCCTTTCCTTTTTAATTAAAATAATTATTTACAGCGTCTTCAAATTGCTCGATAAATATTTTTTTAAAATAAAAAATATTATTTATCTCATAGAATAATAAGCTTGCCTTTTTGTATTCCCCAACATCTACAATCCTATAAGAAAATGGTATTGAATTATGTGCTAATAAAATAGCATTTGAAAGCATACGAGCTGTTCTTTTATTTCCATCCTCAAAAGCCTGAATATATGAAATTAAAATTAACCCAAGAAAAGCTTTTTCAAAAAATAATTCTTTTTTATTTATTAGGTCAATCATTCTTTCTAAGACTTCCTTAAGTTGAAATAAATTATCCAATGGCTTATATTTTGTAGCAGTAATACCCACCGCATTATTCCTAATATTTTTTGTAATATTAAGTTTTTTGGTTAAAACAGAATGAATATATTCAATATCAGAATAATTTAATTTTTTAAATCTCTCTTTGTTTAAAATAGACTCATTAAAAGCATCTTTATGATTAAGAATCATTTGAGTCTCTTTTTCCGTTTTTCCTTTCCCAACAATATTTTCCTTAATCAAAGCTTCCGTACTTAAAAGTGAGTAAGTATTTCCCTCTATGACTGAAGATTTCCAAGAAAATTCAATCATTATTCTTTCAAATTCTTTATTTATAAGAGTTTGACTATCATATTCAGAAAAATTTTTTATAAACTCCCTTTGTAATTTTTCAATTTTTGCCTTTTCTTCTTTAGTGAAAATATCACCTTCCAAAATATTAAAAATTTCAAAATTAAAACTTTTTTTTACTTCTCTTTCTGTGTATGGAATAGAAAAATATTTTTTAGCATCAATTTTATTTATAATTTCATAATTTTCAGACAAAGAGTAGATTACGCCTCTTCCTAATCCTTTTTTAAAAATTAAAAACTTTTCTTCTAGTTCTTTTAAATCTCTTTGTAGTGTTTTTCTATCAATATCCACACTCAAAAAAGACAGAATATCAGACACCGATACTTCTGTCCTTTTCTTTATAAAAGTAATAATTTTATCTTGTCTTTTTTGCTTTTTATTCATATATAAACAATATAATTAATTGCGACATTTTACAATACTAATTGCGACACCTTTAAAGTATTTATTCATAAAATCGTTATTTATAGCAGTTTTATTGCGACATTTTATAATACTAATTGCGACATATTATAACTCCCCTTGAGAATACCTTTTCCAAAAAAGGTGTCAGAAAAGGTGTCAGGTACCTTTTTTCACTCATTTATAAAAATAATATTTTTTTTCATATAGATTATTTAATATTTTTTGAAGAATTATCTGATATTTTTACTTTTAGAAAAACGAGTATTATAAATAGAATAATAAATAATAAGAAAGAAATTGCATAATAAGGAACTGCGTGATCTAAAAGATTATATACATAAGGACAACCAGGATTATTATCGCCAGAATTAGGCATTATAACTTTTCGAACTATTAATTGCATACCGATTAAAATACCGATATTAACCCAAAATAAAATATATATAATTTTATAAATTTTTATCATTTCTTAAAACAACCGATAAACCAAGCTCTTTTTAGAGTTATCTCCCCTTTTTCTGCACCAATAGAAAGATACTTTCCGTCTCTACCGTTCCCACTCTTAATTGTTACATTATCACAAGAATTTATTTTGTCTAAATATTTTTCTTTAAAAGTATTATACGCATAATTTTTCTTTTTTTGAATATCCGTACAAGCATTAGCATATTCTCCACAGTACTCAAAACTCACACCATACAAAGACTCCTCTTTTCCAGTTTCCAGATTAATCTTTGTAAGCCTCGCTGCAGCAACTCCTGCATCACCCATAGAATAAATAAGTAAAAGTGAATTTTTATCTGGCATATAATCAACTACTGTTACAATTCCAACAGGTGAGGTTTCTATTTTGTCAACTATAATTTTATTTTGTTTTGATTTATTATTATAAACCCCCAAAACACACGACATTCTTTCTGAACAACCATTTCTTAAATAAAATACTAAATTACCTGAAACATAAAAATCATTTATATTGGAATTTTCAGAAAATTCCAATTGATTAGTATTTTTAGTTTTTATATCAAAATAATTTATCTTTCCCTTCTTATTTATAAAATAAATTTTATCCCCCTCAAGTCTTGGCTTAGCTATCCATGGCTCTGTTGAAACAAAACCAATTTTTTGTTCTGTCTCAGTTTTTGTATTAAAAATAGAAAAGAAAAAAGCGTTTTCGTAATGATTGTTTTCTGTTGGTGTTCTTTCTTCTTTTAAAATAAGTAATCCTGAGTTTAAATTCTCAAAAGAAATGATCGGAAAACTTTTTATAAGTTTATCTATTTTAAGTTTAGTGCTTGTTGCTATGTTAAAAAAAGGCGGTGAAATATTGACAATATTTTTAGGAGGCTCAACTCCAATACCTCTATTATAAACTGAATCTGCACTTGAAGCTTTTTTGAAAACTGCCAAATTATACTTTTCAATAAAATAAAAAACACTAAAAATAATCAATCCGGAAATAATCAATGCTCCAATTATTAAAATATTACTTTTATTAAACATAAATTAACTAAGCTTATATATTAGATTAACTTTCTAAAACATTAAATCCATTAAATATGGCATCACACATAAAATCTTCCAATAAACTGGAATCTCCACTTTGTTGAGACTTATTTAAATAATTATAATAAAATCTTTTATTTTCTTGCTTAATAACTGCTGGCGGTAAATTTCTTCTCAAAAACATCGCTACCACAATAAGACGCCCAATTCTTCCGTTGCCATCAGAAAAAGGATGAATTTTCTCAAAATCACTATGTATTTGAGAAATATGTTTTACTACATCATCTTCTTCTTTATTTATATTTTTTATTAGCCTTACTACTAACTCTGGGACTTTCAAATAATTAGCAGTAGGAATATTGGCTCCGACAATTCTCACCCCATGATTTCTATAAAAACCCGCATCATCTCTAATGCTATTCATTAAAATGCTATGTAATTTTAAAATTAATAATTCTGTAATTTTAAAATTTGGCTTAATCTGTTTAAATAAAAACTGTAAAGCTGTTTGATGATTTTTAGCCTCTAATTGTTCAATTAAATTTCTGTTTTTCAAAGATATGTTCCGAAATAAAATATCTGCAGTTTCATTTTCAGTTAAAGTACTGCCTTCTATGCTGTTTGTATTGTAAGTTAAAGATAAAATAAACTGATCATAAATATCTTTACGACTGATGATTTCTTTTAATATGTTTGTGTATTTTTTTGATTTATTGTAAATAACATCTTTTTTTGCTTGTAAAATATTATCTGGAATAATTTTTTGCCCTGTGTATTTTTTATACAATTCATCAATCAACTCCCGCCTTCTTTTGTGAGGAACTGATTTGTTATTGATCCAGCTATTTAAAGTTGCAAAAGACACCTCCAGCTCATAAGCAATTTTTTCTTGAGTTAAGCCTGAAATTTGTTTAATTAATTTTAGTTTCTCTGATGTATTCATAATATCAGTATATTATAGAACTTTATAAAGTTTGTCAAATTTAATAAACTTTATAAAGTTTTAATTTAATACTCTCTAAGCAAAACAAAAAATCTTTCAATTTCTTGAAAGATTTTTTGTTTTATTGTTTTTCTGTCTTAAACAAATGTTAAAGCATTTCCTTTGCTGTCTCCTCTGCCTGTTCTGCCTATTCTGTGGACATAGTCGTTGTATGACTGCGTTTTGAGTTACTTTAAATAGTTGATATTTCATGCAAATATTATAAATTACTTTACAACAAACTTCTCAGATGCAATGTTAATAGAATAAGTTTTTTCCTCTTCAATTCTCTTAATTATTTTTGGAATATCTGGATCCCAAAATAAATCTTCCATGCTTTGTATTTTTTCGAGAGTAAACCAATCATATTCAAGATCTTCTGAATTTTCTATTAATCGTCCCGTTAGCTCCGAAATAAAGATTATCTTTACGGCATGCAAAACAATATCATTTTTATACTTTATTAATGGAAAAACACCTGCAAGTTCTTTTATTTTTACCTCAAGACCAGTTTCTTCTTCTGTCTCCCTCTTTGCTCCAATTATAATATCCTCTTCCATCTCAAGCCACCCTGAAGGAATGCTCCATTTTCCATTTTGATGAATTAGTAAGTATTTATCATCTTTTACAACAACAGAGCCGACAATAATAAATGGCTGTGTGACACAGCGTTTGTTTCCTTGTTCTGTTTTAGTAACTATTTGTGGTTTATCTTTAGAATCCATTTTTATTTTTTATTTAATATTATATTATAATATTTTTTTTCGGTATCATTGAATATTGTTTTCATCTCTTCTATGCAAGATTCTCCATTTAACGCACTCAGAGGTAATATCAATATATTCTCATCTATAGTATTATAACACGGTTCAAATACACTTAAAAATATATTTAATTCATATAAACGTGTTGTTATCTTTTTTAAACACTTTTCATCACTTTCATTATTATGACTACCATACCTATCTATCCTTGATTTACATTTTAATAATGTTTGATGTAGTGCATAATATGTATTATTAAAATTATCTTCTAAGTAACAGAAATCTTTACCATAGAGAACTATATTTCTATAGTAAGCAACAGAAATCTCATGCTTCGTCGCATCTTCATGAACTACACCAGCATAAACGGTATCATTTACAGGAAAGTTTAAACTCATGTTATCTTCTCCATATACAAAATAATTAATATATTTTGCTTCGATATTTAGATTACTTCTTAACTCTTCAGACACCAATACATTATCTAATGAATATGAAAATTCACTACCTTTAATAACAATTCCCAGATCTATATCGTCAGGAGCATAATCCCTATATCCATAAACATAACTGCCGTATACGTAAATGGATATTATGTCCTCAATATTAAAATTAGGACATTTACTCATAACACTCTCAATAACAGAATTTATATTTTCTTTTAATTTTAAAATTCTTCCAATTATCAATTTATTTTGATTGCTATCAAATACCCGATAATACGGATTTCTATTTTTCAAATTATCTATAATATCTTTTTCTGAATCAAGACAGATATTTTCATTAGAAAAAATAAATAAGGGGTATTCATATTGATACCCCTTATTTAATTTATTATTATTTTCCTTTCTTATCTCTTTGATGATCTTCTCTGCGTAATTACGAGAGGACAATAAACTCCACATTTATCACACCCTCTTGAAAGCGCCTCTGGATCACAACTTTTTATCAACGATCTTTTTTGCAGGACATCCCTATCTTCTTCCATCAAATCAGGAATACGAGCCATATCTCCAGAATGAACAGCTATTTTTGCAGACATTATACCCCTTTCAGAATCATCAAGCGTAGGAAATCCCTTATGCTCATTAGCTGGAATAGTTGTAATTTTGCCAACATTAAATCTAGCCGCCTCTGCCGCACCTATAGCAGATGCTATATAATCATACGAACCGCATACATCGGTTACAACTGGTCCAAGTAATTGAAACGGCACATAATCCCCATGAGTCTCCCTGATGCTACCAATCATTTCGGCTATCATATGAAATGGATAATGACTCATCACCTCAACTATAGATAAAACTCCATTTTCTTTCAGAAAAGAATACATCTCCATCTGTTTTCCAACCTCCCACAAATGAGATCTATCGTTAGCTTCAACTATCCCCGCAGCTCTAAAAGTAGAACCTATGTGAATAGTAGTATTATACTCCTTAGCCAAGTCAATAATATCATCTAAAATAGGATAATAAGGATTATCTACTTTATGCTTTCTCATCGTTACAGCTAAGAGACCTCCTTGTCTTCCTGTTATAGGGATCAAACGACCACTTGAATAGGTCTCGAGTTCTTCTCTAGTTCTTGGAGTAAAATTGATCGTCATATGGTCACCCCCTCCAAGAATAAAGCACTCAATTTCTTCAAGTAAAACGTCAGGATAAACTTTTGTTTTGTTTTCTATAAAAGGTAAATAGATGGGATTCATACCAACACCAATGTGTGGGTATTTCTCTTTAACATACCTCCAGAGTGGTTGTTTGAGCCTGATTGTACTAAGGTCGGTTATTGTATGAACTCCAAGCTTAGCAGCAAGATCTATTTTTTTCATCTCTTGATGCACCGAATCTTCATCTACTTTATTAGTCCCCACAATGAAATTTATCTTTGTAGTAGCTCCCTCTCCTACTTCCAAATTAACATCACCAAGCTTATTGCCAACAATTATCTTATTCACTATATTGTCTCCTATTTAAAAGATGTTCTTATCAGAAAATACATCTATAATCCTATTGTGTACAGTTTCGATATCATCATTTCCATCTATACGCATAAGATCATACTTATTGGTCAAGCGCTCAAATTCATACCTGTATTGCTTCAAAAATGTAATACTAGAAGTATCATACCCACGCATCGCAACTCGCTCATCTGCGATTTTAGGATCAGTGTCCAACCAAAAATTTAATTTTGGAGGATCAAGATAGAGAAGGATATTTTTTACATGCTCATAAGTTTCATCGGAGCATCCATTAGCCATAGCTCCAGCAAGCCAATCAAAAACGGATCTTGAAGAAACAATCGTAAATCCCGAGTTTACAACGGAATCAATCTTCTCCATTTTATTCCTTAGCACCTCAAAGCTTATTGCCACCATGTACGCATCTATGCCAAGCAACGCATGCCCAGACTTGATGCCCATGCTCTTACCTATTATGTAACTCATTTCAGAAACAAAGTATCTTGTCTCCTCATATCTTGCTACAGCAATACCCTTTTCCCTTCTTAGCCACCCACATAATAAATTCATTTGGGTGGTTTTACCAGCGCCATCAATACCAGAAAAACCTATATGTACACCATTATCACATTTCATGATAAGTCTCCTATATACCTGATTATTAAATTGGAAAAAAGCAATCTTACACACAAGGAATACCATGTTATAAGCTTCATGTCAATCAAATTTCTTAAATTAACACCTGAAATGCACACTATTAAAAACTTGATGCGGTGTTAAATAGTTAAGACGTTTACGAGGTCTGTTATTTAACTTTCTAACAGCTCTTTTTACATCTTTATCCGTAATTGTAGCAAAAGAAGATCTTTTAGGAAAATATTGTCTTAATAAGCCATTAACATTTTCATTAGCGCCTCTTTGTTGAGGTTTGCCTTTGTCTGCAAAATACACTAAAGCTCCCGTTTCTTGTTCTATAAATTTATGTTCTGCAAACTCACTTCCATTGTCGTAAGTTATTGTAAGGCAACTGCCTTGTGGACAAATTCCAAAAAACCTCTTGTGTATTCTTTCATCAGTCTATTTCTCTTCTGTTGGTTAAATATTACATAGTGTTAACTCCAAGATAACTATACTTATATTTCACAACAAATCAACAATCTCCGCTGATCCATCCACCCATTTCCTTGTCTTATAAAGTATTTGATGCTATAAATCATATTGGTTTTAGAGGATGTTCTTTATATAAAAAATAAACAACTTAAACAAGGGGTATATCACTATGTCAACATCAGATATTTTTGAAATGGAAGACCTTATTTTTACAAACTCTACAGAACAAATCGTAACTGGAGGAAGAGATAAATTCCCTTTATTGTCTAAAGCATTCAAAGATATAAAGCAAATAGGCATTATCGGCTGGGGCTCTCAAGGTCCGGCGCAATCTCAAGACTTACGAGACTCACTGAAAAATACTGGGGTCAAAGTAAAGATTGGACTTAGGGAAAACAGCTCATCTATGACAAAAGCCAGAAAAGCCGGCTTCACTGAAGAAAACGGCACTCTTGGTGAAATGTATGATGTTGTCGCTGAGTCAGATATGGTAATCTTGCTTATAGCAGATTCTGGTCAGGTTGCTGAGTACAAAAAGATATTCACAACAATGAAAAAAGGTGCTACTCTCGGTCTGTCTCATGGTTTTCTATTGGGACACTTGAAGAACGTTGGAGAGTATTTTCCAGACGATATAAACGTTGTAGGTGTTTGCCCTAAAGGTATGGGACCTTCTGTTCGTAGACTTTACGAGCAAGGTTCAGGTATCAACGATAGCTTTGCAGTGGAGTGTGACATAGATAGTCGCGCTACAGATATTGCTCTTGGCTGGGCAGTTGCACTGGGTGCTCCATGTATCTTTGAGACAACCCTGGAGATGGAGTATCGCAGTGATATCTTCGGCGAACGTGGTATCTTGCTCGGCGCCGTGCATGGAATAGTTGAAGCACTCTATTATATTTTCTGCTTAAAAGGAGCGAGTAAAAAAGCTGCTTACAGACTGTCAGTAAAAAATATAACAGGTCCAATAAGCCATACTATTTCTAAAAATGGAATAATTGGTGTTTACAACAGCCTCAATAGTGGCACCGATAAAGTAATCTTCCATGAAATGTACAAAGCTGCTTACACTCCTTCATTGGCACTTCTCAGTGAAATATACGATGAAGTAGAAAATGGGAATGAAATAAGAAGTGTCATAATGGCGGGGAGAAGAAATAATGAATTCCCTATGGGCAATATCGACAAAAGCGAGATGTGGGATACAGTAGGTAAAACAGTAAGAGAAACAAGAGGCGACAAAGAGATGCCAATATACCCCATGACTGCTGGTTTGTATTGCGCTGTTATGATGGCGCAGATAGACTTATTAACAAAGAGAGGTCATTGTGTGAGTGAAATATGCAATGAATCAGTTATTGAAGCTGTTGATTCGCTCAATCCTTATATGCATCATGCAGGGATTGCTCACATGATAGACAACTGTTCGACCACGGCGCGCCTTGGTGCGAGAAAATGGGGACCTCGCTTCTTTGCACTTATAATGCAAGAAATTAAACCTTCTTTTTCTAGTAGATTAATCGCGGATAATGACTTGATCGATGCCTTTGTGAATCATCCAATTCATAACGATCTCAAAGTATGCAGTGAACGCAGACCACCCATTGATATATCTCTCAACATTGATTAGTTGTTTTTTATTGTCTATTTAGTCCACAAGGACCTCTTTACAAAGAGGCCCTTTTTTATTTCTTTAAAAATTTACAACATCTAATCCTACGATAAGAGACTGACCAATATTATACATCCTATGATAAAATACAGATATGGAAAGAAGATGTTTCTATATATAATATTATTGGAATTGTATTAATTATTTTTGACATTTTCTTATTAAAAATAAAGTGAATATAAAACATGCCTATTTGTTTAAAAGTAATAAGATTGAATAAAAATATTAAAAAAAAATTTCTGCTATTTATTACATGATACATACCTATTAATATCTATTCTAAGAACTATTCCTATATAAATATAACACAAAAGAGATCAGAAGCTTTTTCGTCATCTTTTTCATTCTTTTCCTTCTTTCTGACAACTTTTCTTCCATTTTTTTCTTTTAAAAAATATCATTTAACACCCCCTCTAAGCAAAACAAAAAATCTTTCAATTTCTTGAAAGATTTTTTGTTTTATTGTTTTTCTGTCTTAAACAAATGTTAAAGCATTTCCTTTGCTGTCTCCTCTGCCTGTTCTGCCTATTCTGTGGACATAGTCGTTGTATGACTGAGGTATTGTGTAGTTTATAACATGAGTGATGTCTTTAATATCAAGACCTCTTGCCGCTACGTCTGTTGCAACTAAAATATTTATTCTGCTTTGTCTGAAGTGCGTTAAAGACCTCTGTCTTTGATGCTGTCTTTTGTCTCCATGAATAGAATCAACCTTAAATCCATTTCCTCTTAAGTTGACTGTCAGTTCTTCTACATCTTTTTTAGTTTCTGAAAAGACGAGAACTTTTTTAAACTCAGGGTCAGAAAGAATACCTTTTAATGTATCTATTTTTGAAGCGTTTTTAACTCTTACAATATCTTGGTCAACATTGTCTGCTGTTTTGCCGACTTGAACAGACACCGTAACGGGATTACGCAAAAATTGGTCTGTTATTCTTTTAATTTGATCCGGCATTGTAGCAGAAAAGAAAAGCGTCTGTCTTTTTGAATCAGTTTTGCTTAAAATTTCTCTTATGTCATCTATAAATCCCATATCTAACATCCTGTCTATTTCATCCACCACTACATTATTAAAAGATCTCAAATTAAGAGCGCCTCTTTTTTCAAGGTCTTTTAATCTCCCTGGTGTGCCTATTATGAAATTTGGATTTCTTTTTAAATCTCTTAACTGTTTGTGTATCGGCATACCTCCTATACATGTTGTTGAGTAAAGATTCATACCGTAAGCAAAAAGCTTGAACTCGGTTTCTATTTGGGAACAAAGCTCGCGCGTTGGAGCGATAATCAAAACTTTTTCCGTGCGGCTGCCGGCTACTTTATTTATCTGAGGCAATAAAAATGCTCCTGTCTTGCCTGTTCCTGTGTTTGCAAGCCCAACAACATCTTTCCCTTCAAGTATATACGGGATGGATTGGTCTTGTATGGGAGTTGGTTTAACAAATTTTCTTCTTTTTATATTTTCCTGTATCTTTTCAGAAAAATTAAAATCAGCAAACAAATTATTTACTTTTATTTTCTCGCTTTTTACGCCGGAAGCCTTTTTGACAAACTTAGATATGTCTATGTTGTTTGACCTTCTTTTAAACCCTCTTCCTTTGTATCCTCCGCTTCTTTTACCGGAACGATGCTTTGAAAAGCTGCCGTACGATTTTGAGTTTGTTGATGACCTGTTTTTATTACCACCAAATCTATTACCAGACCTCTGTCTGGATTTATTATTATTATTCATAATTTTCCTTTCCCTGTCTGTAAGTTGGTTTCAGACAGTAATTAACACTTCCTAATCCCTAAAATCTTTATTTAGAGACTTCAATTGCTGTATAAAAAATGAAATGCTAATTACCGAATGTATCTTAAGATGAGAGGTTTTTAAGATACGCTTTAATAGATTCTCTCTTTATAGAACAATTTTAATTAAAATTAGGACTTAAGCACTTAAGTCCTAAAAAATTATTAACTTTCAGTACCATAGCATAAACTTTAAAAAATAGCAAGGAGTTGCGCTGTGAGCTTAAAAACAATGGATTTTTTATTTTTATATTAAATATGATATACTTTTTGTATGATTGAAGGTTTTATATTTGGAACATTACAGGGAATAGCAGAATGGCTTCCGGTTAGTTCGGAGGGGGTTATTTTTTTGGTGCAGACAAACTTTTTTTCAAATTTAACTATTGAACAAACAATAAGATTTGCGCTCTTTTTGCATTTGGGGACCGCTCTTGCCGCTTTGCTGTATTTTTGGAAAGATTTTTGGAATCTTTTGAAAACTTTTTTCAACTATAAAAATGAAACCGGTGAAAACAAGCTTGTTTTGAATTTTCTGATAATCTCCACTTTAATAAGCGGAACCTTAGGGATTTTACTGCTTAAAACCTTAATAAATATTGAGGGGGCTGTTGAACTTTCAGGGAAAACCTTAACTTTCTTGATAGGTATATTGCTTTTGTTTACCGCATACCTGCAGCTTAAGAAAAAATCTGAAACCTCCAGAAACTTAAACGACTTAAAACCATCTGACGGTATTTGGCTTGGCATAGCACAAGGTATCGCAGTGCTTCCCGGGCTCTCACGCTCAGGAATGACTGTTTCTGTACTGCTTTTGAGAAAATTTGACGATGTTTATGCCTTGAAACTGAGTTTTTTAATGAGTGTACCTATAGTGATTGCGGGAAATATAATTTTAAACATTAAAGATTTTTCTTTATCATTGGAAAATCTAATCGGCTTTTTCTTTGCATTTTTATTTGGAATTTTAACCATCAAATTTTTGCTTGAGTTTGCAAGAAAAGTAAATTTTGGATACTTTATATTGATATTTGGAATTTTAATGATGATTTCTATCTTTTTCTAAACATCAACTAAGAGAATATAAAATCATTCTCCTTAAACCTTTCGCGAAAATTACTGCTCATTGCGCAACTGTACAATAAGCAGTAATTTGAAATCTGTTGACATCCTTGGATTTTTGTATAGTATAAAATAAGTTCTTTTTACAACAAACTGGAGGACTTGTAATGATAATGTCAATTGAAGATAAACTCCTTGAGAAATACTTGAGTGAAAACTATATGTTTTCACATGAAATTCTCACTAAAGAAAAATTTCTTCTTCGTTTATGGGATATTTTCTCGTTGATAATTCAATACAACAGAAAAAACACATTGGTTTTAAAAGCTGTTGGAAAATGTCCTTATATTATTCCAAAATCATATACTATTATTTCCATTCTTTACGGAGCATTTTCCAGCGAACCTCATTTAAAAATGGTCGTCAAAGAATTTGTCTGCATGCTCAATGAAGATATTGATAAAAAAGAGCTTAGTGTACTCACATACGCCTCTCATAAAAGATATTCATTTTTCCCCGAACTTTACGGTATATGGAAAAAAATTGATGAAATATACACCTCGGGCTCTTTTGATACAACTAAAATTCCTGTAACTCCTTATCGCGCATTTTCTTTTTTCACTTTAAATCACGCGGAAATGATTGTCAATTATACAAGTATTGACGATATATATACAAAATTGAGACATCTTCAAGACAACAGAAATGAGTTGGAAATTTTAATATCTGAGAAAAAAGACAAGTTAGAAATACACTGAGCTTTCAGGCTCTTAAGTCGCCGGCAAAAAACCGGCGATTTTTTATTTTCTGAGATTAATCAAAAAGGATGTTTTTCTTGATTCTTTATTTTTTATTCGTTATTCTTACCTTATGATAATTTTAGCCATTGAAACTTCATGTGATGACACTTCTGTTTCTGTTGTAAAAGTCACCGGCAAAAAAACACCGAAGTTTCAAATTTTATCCAACGAAATATCTTCTCAAATAGAAGTCCACTCACCTTACGGAGGAGTGGTGCCGTCTTTGGCGTCTCGCGAACATTTAAAAAACTTGCCTTTAGTTTTTAAAAAGGCAATAAAAAAAGCAAATATAAAACTAAAAGATATAGACTATATAACTACGGCAACAGGACCTGGGCTTATCATCGCGCTTCTTTTAGGGGTAAATTTTGCGCGGGCGCTTGCTTACTCTTTGAATAAAAAAATAATTCCAGTGCAGCATATCTCGGGACACATTTATTCAAACTGGCTTTCAAACAAAAAAATAGAATTTCCGGTTTTAAATTTAGTGGTTTCGGGAGGACATACTCAGCTTATTTTGATGCGCAAGCACGCAAAATATAAAATCTTGGGATCCACGCGAGATGATGCTGCCGGAGAAGCTTTTGACAAAGTTGCAAAACTTTTAAAACTTAGTTACCCGGGTGGCCCTATAATTTCAAAACTTGCAGAAAAGGGAGACTTTAAAAAATATGATTTCCCCCGTCCTATGATTAATTCAGATAATTTTGACTTTTCATTTTCAGGACTTAAAACATCTGTATTTTATTTTGTAAAGAAACACCCAAAAGCACTAAAAAAAGGAAAAGTGCAAAACGATGTTTGCGCTTCATTTCAACAAGCGGTTTTGGATGTTTTAATTTCAAAAACAATGAAAGCGGCAAAAAAATATAAAGTAAAACACATTTTGCTTGCGGGAGGCGTCTCGGCAAATAACGAACTTAGAAAACAATTGGAAAAAACTGCAAAAGAAGAAGGATTCAAATTTTTAGTTCCTGAAAAAATATTTTCAACAGACAACGCAGCTATGATAGCTTCCGCCGCTTATTTTAACCAAAAAAAGGCAACTTCATGGAAAAAGGTGGATGCAAGCGCCAATTTAAAACTGATATAATTTGACATAAAAACTTCTTATGATAGGCTAAATTTAATATTATATTTGTTCCTTCAAAAAAAAAGGGGTATGCCATGCCTGAAAATACATACAAAAAACTTATCAAAAAAAGTAAGGAAGATTACAAAGCTGCGCTTAATATAAAGTGTGAAGATAAAAAATATAAAAAAGTATTGTGCTTAATGTCACATATATCTGAAATATATTTTTCATCTGCACAAAATATATCCAAAAAATCAACTGGGATTAAACCTTATTTTATTTCCACTTGGTATTTTTTAAATGCTTTTTTTTGGTCTTTTTTACTCAATATTAAATATAGAATTGACTCTTTAAATAGCTCCCAACTGATAAATCATGCTGTTATTTTAAGTAAATTTGGAATGCATAAAACAGCAAGAAAATACGCAATATTGGCTATTTCATATTCTGATATCTCAGAAAACAACAAAGCCATCGCATGCTCAAAACTTTTGAAAAATCCAACCTTAAGTGAAAAGGAGAAATTATTTTATTATATGCTGACCCAACGCTTGGTCAATGAAGGCAAGGTTACACTTGCTGCAAAAATAAAAATATTTCAAACGTTGGCCGTTTTCTCCAAAAAGAGAGGTTGTCACAAAGACTCTGAAAACCATATCAACCAAGCTATAAATATAGCAAGAAAATATGGCTATAAAGAAAAAATCAGAACTATAAGAGCAACTTTGGAAAATATTTCGTGAAAATTAAAGCGGTCGTGAAACGACCGCTTTTTTATTTGATTGTTTTGAGCTTTTATTTTATACTTCAACTTATGAATGAAGAAAAAAACAAACAAAAAATAATCTTAGTCACAGGCGGAGCCGGGTTCATTGGCTCGCATTTGATAGAAGAGTTAGTCAAAGATAAAAATAATAAAGTTATATCTTTAGATAATTATTTCACCGGAAGCACTAACAACCACATTGAAGGCGCTGAATACATTGAAGGTCATACAAAAGATATAAAAAAATACATAAAAGAAACTCCGGACATTATTTATCATCTTGGTGAATATTCTCGTGTTGCAAAAAGCATAGAAGAACCTGATATTGTTTGGGACCTCAATATAAATGGAACTTTCGGTGTTTTGGAATTTTGGCGAGAAACAAAATGCAAACTTGTTTATTCTGGGTCTTCAACAAAATTTTCGGATTCACGCAAAGAAGGAACAGAGGGACGAAATCTTTCTCCTTACACATGGATGAAGTCGGCAAATACAGAATTAGTTAAAAATTATGGAAATTGGTTTGAGTTGCCCTATGCCATAACCTATTTTTATAATGTTTACGGACCAAGAGAATTGTCCGGAGAATATGGAACATATATAGAAATCCTGAAACAAAAATATCTAAATGACGAACCTTTTGAAGTAAGATTACCTGGGACTCAAGAGCGTAATTATACACATATAAAAGACACCATTTCCGGACTTCTACTTGTGGGGGAACAAGGAAAGGGAGATGAGTACGGCATTGGAGCAGAAGAAAATTATACAACTCTTGATGTCGCCGAGCTTTTTGACCATAAAATAAAAATGCTTCCTGAAAGAAAAACGAGTAGACCTTCAACAAAAAATATAGACATCAAAAAAGTTAAGAATTTGGGCTGGAAACAAAAATACGCATTGAAGGAATATATAAAAGACATTATTAAATCCAAAAAAAATGCCTAAAAAAATACTCATCTTTTCTCTTTCCTACTATCCAAATTATGTAGGAGGAGCAGAGGTTGCGATAAAAGAAATAACCGATAGAATTTCACAAAAAGATATGGAATTTCATTTAGTATGTTTGCGATTTGACAGCAACCTGCCAAAAGTTGAAAAAATAGGAAATGTACTTGTGCATCGCATTGGTTTTTCAAAAAAAAATCCGGACTTGCCTCAGCTCAAAGAATACCCCTTGCACTTTAATAAGCCTCTTTATCAATTTCTTGCGGCCTTAAAAGCCATGCAACTTCACAAAAAATATAAATATGACGGTATTTGGGCTATGATGGCGCACTCAACCGGGGTTCCGGCAGCTATTTTTAAATTATTCAATCCAAAGGTACATTACGCTTTGACTCTTCAAGAAGGGGATCCGACAGAATATATAGAAAAAACAATGAAACCTCTCTGGCCTTTGTTCACCCGCGCATTCACCAAAGCAGATGTTATCCAGCCAATATCAAACTTTTTAGGAGAATGGGCAAAAAAAAGAAATTATAAAGGACCTATAGAAATTATCCCAAATGGTTTTTCTCCTGCGTCTTTTTCTCAAAAATATTCTGAAGAAGAACTCAAAAAACTTAAAAAGAAACTCGGAAAAAAAGAAAATGATATCTACATTGTCACTGTTTCACGGTTAGTGCATAAAAATGCCGTAGATGATGTTATACGAGCGCTCCCCCTTTTGTCTGAAAATATAAAATTTATAGTAGTTGGAGGCGGTCCGGATGAAGAAACACTCCGCAGTCTTGCGAAAGAACTGAAAGTTTCAGAGCGTGTAAAATTTATCGGACAAGTTGATAGAACAGAAACGGCAAAATATAGAAGAATTTCTGATATATTCTGTCGTCCCAGTCGTTCTGAAGGAATGGGAAATTCATTTGTTTCTACCATGGTCACACGTTTGCCAATTATTACAACCCAAGAAGGAGGTATTGCTGATTTTCTTTTTGATGCCAAAAGAAACCCTGATAAGCCAACCACGGGCTGGGCGGTAGACAAAGACAGTCCGAAGCAAATAGCCGAAGCTGTAAACGACATAATTGCAAATCCAAAACAAGTTAAAAAAGTAACTGAAAATGCATTTGAGCTTGCTTATGAAAATTACAACTGGGATTTCATTGCAAAAGATATACAAGAAAAAGTCCTAACTCCAAAAAAGAAAGTATAGACAAAAATAGAATTTTATGCTAAAAAATAATCAAGTAAAATTGATTATTTTTTAGCATATTAAAAACTACATAAATTAGGAGAAACGAAATGAACTTTATGTTTATTTATTGGAATCATAAAAACCGAATAAACCCAATGCAACTGGCCGACCTTTTAACAAAAGCCTTGCGGGAAATCAACGCTTCAGACACTAAAGAAGTACCAACCGTCACAGCAGTACCATATTATTTAGCGATTGCTATAAGTAGCGAAATTATTGACACTACCACAGCAAATAAACTGTGGAACGATTATGCTATAAATGACTGCAACAACAGTTTATTAGAAGATGATATTGTTTTGTCAAAGAAATACGAGGAGAAATAAAATGAATAACGAAGATTACGGATTACTTTTGCGTGTTTATGCAAAAACGCCCGAGGATGTAAATAAGATCGTAGAGCGAGCTATTACAAATGTAATTTTAGCGGTTAATCTTGATATTTTTTCTAACATTATTGTTTTGGTTCCAAAAGATTATGATTGTGGAATGACGGCAAAAACTTTGTCAAACAAACTGCAAGAACAAAACATCAAAGGCATTGTTTTTGAAATACCTGGGCACCACAGCTCTGAAGCGCTAAACGAAACTCTAAGTGAGTTTCATTGGACTATTGATAATGTTGTTATTATTTCCGGTAAAGCTATGCCTTATTTGACCGCTGCAAATATGAACGCAGCTGACGAGGCATTTTCCGCCGGCGCAATGGTTGTCGGAGTTGTTGTAAACGAACTTGAGAATATAATTCTTTCCGGTCGTGTGCAAAATACCTTTGCTGTTTGGAAATTAGAAGAACTTTTGTCACTGGGAGGATTTCAAACCAACCTTGACGTTGAAGAAATCGACCCTTTGGTAAAATTAATTCAAATAAACGGCAAATGTATCGCTATTTTGGATCCGGAAGAAAAACCGAAATTAAACATCCGTAAAAGCAAAGACGGTATCGCTCGTCACAATGAAGTTATGACTACAAAACTTAAAAATCAACAAATAGAAGTTGATAGGCTCAGTGTTGATTTTGACTTCATTAAAAATGGCATAATGGAAGGTTATCCTAAAAAAATATAAATCTTTCTAAGAAAATAAATCTTACAGGCTCCCCTAATAGGGAGCCTTTTTTATTTTTTGTAAAATGCTATAATTAGTTTCATGAAAGAATATAACTTTATAAAAAAAACCATAAAAGAAGCGGGCAAGCTTCTCTTACAGAAACGCGAAGAAGGCTTTTTTATAATGCAAAAAAATGATGACCCGCGCAACATCATAACTAATGTTGACAAAGAGATAAATAAATTTATTATAAATGCAATAAAAAAAGAATTTCCCTCCCATGGTATTTATTCGGAAGAAGGGGAAGGAATAAAAAATACAAATGACTACTTGTGGACCATAGACCCGATAGACGGCACAGCAAATTTTTCTCGAAATATACCCCATTTTGCCGTATGTATCGGTGTTTTAAAAAAGGAAGTGCCTGTCGCCGGAGGAGTTTATAACCCGATAACAGATGAATTATTCAGTTTTAAAAAAGGAGAAGGGGTATTTTTAAACAATAAAACCATCTGTGTTTCAAAAATAACGGAACTTTCTAAAGCTCACATTTTATTTCACGCCGGAAGAAAAGAAAATTTAAGAGAGTGGGGCGGAGAATCATATAAAACTCTCTTGGGAAATGCAAAAAAAACCAGTAATCTTGCATCTTCTTCACTTGATGCCTGTTTTGTGGCGGCTGGAAGAGTAGAAGCAAATGTTTATGGAACACTTTCAACTTTAGACATTTCTTCTGCTATTGGAATACTTAAAGAAGCGGGAGGTATTATTGCAAACGAAGATAAAGAAGATATTTCTTTATCTTCGAAGCCACAAAAAGTTTTTATGACAAATAATAAAAAGATTTTAAATTCTCTGATAGAGTTAATTTAAAATCTATAACTGCCTAAGTTCTTTTTGTCTATTTTTTTCTACATCAGAACGAAGAGAATCCCGTGATTTTTTATACTCCAAAACCAATTTTTCAGAGATTAGCTCATTATTTAAAATAGATTCTAAAACTGCTGACCAAAAGTCTATTCGTCTCTCACTCAAAATTTTTAAATCTCCGGAAGTTTTTTGAAGAGACTTAACATAAAACTCCAAAAGAAAACCAATTTTAAAAACCCTCATAAGACGTAAAGAAAGATACTCTTCTTTGTCCCTGTTTTCTTGTATATACTTTACAAAATATTGCTCCAACTCTTTATTGTAGATAATCATATAGTTTAAAAATCTTGCCCAGCTTTCATATTTATTTCCAAAAAACAAAGAAGCAAAATCCAAAAGATAAATATCTTCTTTAACTACACGAAAATTATGAGGCACAAAATCTGTATGAGTAAGAAATCCCGAATAACGATTCATGGTTTCCTTATTTGAAACCAAAAATTTTTCGGCTCTTTTAAAAATTTTTATAAGATTTTTATTTTCCGGATAATAATTTTTACAAGTTTCTGAAAATCTTAAAAATTCTTCAATATAGTAATTGTCACCTGCAACTCCAAATTTCTTTTTTATAAATTTAGTATGAGAATAAGTTGTTGCATGAACTCCTTCTTGTATCTTAAATGAACGTAAAGATGCAAAAAATTGATCTTTTAAACTCAATGAAAGAAAGGATACTTCCTCTTCAATGTAAAGATTAATAGATATAAAATATCCTTTTATTTTCTTAAACAAAATCTCCTCCGGCAAAAAAAATGTATGATAAGAGAAATTTAAATTATTTAAAACTTCTCTTCTTTTATGCTCCTCTTTAATCTCCTTAATTCCGCTTTTTTTACTGCTGACTTTTATTACAACCTTTCTGTTGTCGCTCAAACGCCTGCCGATAAGAACAAGCTTTTCACCGCTCATTAAGTATCTCTCGCCCCCTATATGAATTTGATTCTCATCTACACTAAACCCTAAATTTTTAAGCATAGGCAAAACTCCTGCTATTTCGCTTTTGCAGTATTTGTTCCATTTTTGTTTTTCGTCGCTATTTTGTTGCATGTTTAAATTTCTCTTTAAGCATTTTTAAATGCATATTCCAAGAATTTTCGTATAATTTAATTTCCTTCTCCGGTTTCTCATCAAATGGCAAAATTTCCGGCAACTTTAAAGAAATCTCCTTTATTACAAATTTAGCATGATTAGAAATAAAATTATTTATATATTTTGATATTTTATTTTTCTTTATTTTTTCATCTGCAACAGGATCTCCAATATGGAAAATAAACGACTTGCGCCTTAAAAGAAAAATCAAGCCAACAGGCAATTCAACAGATGCCCCATTTTCAGAATAAATAAGATCCGCATCTTTTGAAGCTCGTAAAAGCGAATAGAAAAAACTTAACAAACGCAAAGGCAATAAACGATTTTTGTTTATACAAATAAAAGAAACTCCTGAAATTTTTTCCGGCAATCGCCCATACATAATGACCGTTAGCTCATGCTCTCCGGCTAATCTTTTTGTCAGCTCTTTTATATAAATTGCCGGACCGCCTATTTCCGGTGGATATATTGGTGTTGTTATTATTATTCTCATACAGGCAGTTTATCACAAAACAGACAAACAGCTCAATTAAAAAAACAGCAAAAGATATGCGAGAAAAAGTGTTTAAAAAACTTCTTTCTTGATTTGACAATCTATTAAAAATATAGTATATTTTGATTAAAGTTTTAATGGTTCAAAAATAAGGAGGCGTGACATGAAGCTGTATATTAACAAACTAATTCCATTTTGTTTGAAATATTTTTTAACCTGGAAATACTCCCTCCTTGCTCCGTATATGCAAGGACTTATGGTGCAGGCTAAATTTTTGTACAAGCAGTCTGACCTTTTTAAAACCCGGTATCAAATCTTTGGGATTGAATTTGCCGAGCAGACATTTGAACAAAATGTGTTTTATTTTTTTCAAAAAGCAAAACAAGAGCCGTTTATTATAAGAGCAAAAATATTTTTTGATGCCACATTGGGCAAAGCCCCGAAACCCTACTACATGTAGGGTTTTTTAAATTTTCACTTAAAACAGGCAGAGATTGCAAAAACTTGAGTTTTTTTGTCAAAAAAGCTATTATTCTAAGGGTATATTGGATATATCCTTATTAATCACATGACTACTAAAACAAAAAAAATAAATAGCAAAAAATCTCAGCTTCAAACAACTTACGAACCAAAAAAAGTTGAGGATAAAATATATAAAACATGGGAAAAATCAGGATATTTTAATCCTGATAAACTTCCTGACAAAAAATCCAGAAAAAAATCGTACTTCATACCGATGCCGCCTCCAAATGCCACAGGAATATTGCACTTGGGGCACTCTCTTATGCTTGCCATACAAGATGCCCAAGTGAGATTTCACAGAATGCGCGGAGAAAAAACTCTTTGGATTCCGGGCACAGACCACGCCTCTATCGCCACTCAAAATGTAGTTGAAAAACTCCTTTTAAAAAAAGGTGTAACCAAAGAGGACTTGGGACGGGTTAATTTTTTAAAAGAAGTTGATAAATTTGTAAAAGACTCAAAAAACACCATAAAGACTCAAATAAAAAAAATGGGGTCATCTTGCGACTGGTCTCGCGAAAGATACACATTGGATGCGGGAATGACGGAAGCCGTACAAACTATTTTTGTAAATATGTACAATGACGGCTTAATCTACAAAGGATGGAGAATGGTCAACTGGTGCCCAAGATGCGTTTCCACTTTGGCGGATGATGAAGTTGACCATAAAGAAATAGAAGGAAATTTGTATTATATAAAATACCCCATTAAAGATGGCGGATTTTTGATTGTTGCAACAACCCGCCCGGAAACAATGCTTGGTGACACAGCCTTGGTGGTTAACCCAAAAGACAAAAAGTATCTTGATTTTATAGGCAAAATATCTCAAGTGCCGCTAACTCAACGTGAAATTCCGGTTCTTTCCGACTCTTATGTTGAAATGGAGTTTGGAACAGGGGTTTTAAAAGTCACACCTGGACACGACCCCAATGATTTTGCCTTGGGCAAAAAACACAAGCTTGATGTTATAGATATTTTTGATGACATGGGAAAAATTTCTGACAAAGCTTCCGAGTATCATAATTTTGCAAAATACAAAGGACTTGATAGATTTGAAGCAAGAAAAAAAATTATAGATGATCTTAAAAAAGAAGGAAGCCTTGTTAAGATAGAGCCTCACAAACATAATGTTGGGCATTGCTACAGATGCAAAACAATAATTGAGCCTAAAATTTCCGAGCAATGGTTTGTTTCTGTAAATAAAAAAATACGGGGAGGAAAATCTCTAAAACAAAAAGCTATTTTGGCTGTAAAAGATAAGAAAATAGAGATCATCCCGGAAAAATTCAATAAAACATATTTCAATTGGATGAACAACCTTCATGATTGGTGTATTTCAAGACAAATTTGGTTTGGTCACAGGCTTCCTGTCTACTATTGCGGTGACTGTGAAAATACAATGGTTCAAATAAAAAGACCAAAACAATGCGCAAAATGCAAGTCTAAAAAAATAAAGCAAGACACAAGCACCTTAGACACATGGTTCTCTTCCGGACTTTGGACTTTTTCAACTTTAGGATGGCCGAAAAAAACAAAAGATTTAAAAGAATTTCATCCGGCGTCTTTGATGGAAACCGGCTATGACATCATATTTTTTTGGGTCGCAAGAATGATAATTATGTCTGAATACGCGCTCAAAACCATTCCCTTTAAAAAAGTTTATTTACATGGACTTGTATTGGATAAAAAAGGCATCAAAATGTCAAAGTCAATCGGTAATGTCATTAACCCTTTAAAAATGTCAGAAAAATATGGAGCTGATGCAACAAGACTTTCTTTAATTATAGGAAACTCGCCAGGAAACAACTTGAAGCTTTCTGAAGAAAAAATAGCAAGTTTTAGAAATTTTTCAAATAAAATATGGAATATTTCAAGATATATTATTTTAAATAAAAAAGACAAAAAACCAGCTTCCAAAAAATTAACACTTCCCGACAAATGGATATTAAAAAAATTAGAAAATCTCACCAAAGATGTAACGCAGCATTATGAAAAAATAGAACTTTCCCTTGCGGGAGAAAAGCTTCGCGAATTTATTTGGGGGGATCTTGCAGACTGGTACTTGGAGATATCAAAAACTCAAGAAAAAGATGTTTTAAACCAAGTTTTAAAACAAGTTTTGATTTTATCCCACCCGCTTCTTCCTTTTTTAACCGAATACATTTGGGAAACGGCAGAATTTAAAAAAGGACCGAAAAAACTTTTAATGGTGGAGCCTTGGCCTGCCATCACTAAAGCCTCAAAAAATAAACCCGCTCAGGTGGAAAAAGAATTTGAAATGCTAAAAAGCATCATTACTTCCATAAGAAATGTACGAGCGGAATATAAAATTGAACCAAAACAAAAAATATCCGCTGTAATTTATTCAAAAGAAGAGAAAATTCTAACCTCCGTGAAACCGGCTATTGAATTTCTTTCCGGACTATCTCATGTTACAATAAAAAAAACGGGAGAAAAGCCTGAAAATTCCTCTGAAATAATACTCAAAAAAGCTTCTATTTATATACCTATGGGAGATTTAACCAACAAAGAAAAAGAAGTTGAAAGAATACAAAAAGAACTCAAAAATGCTAAAGATTATAAATTGGTTATACAAAAAAAACTTGAAAATGAAAACTTTATAAAAAGAGCTCCGGAAAATATAGTAAAAGAAGAACAAAAAAAACTAAAAGAACAAAATATGTTAATAAAAAAATTAGAAGAAAAATTAAAACTATGAAATAATTACAAAATAATTTTGTAATTATTTCTATTTTAAAATGCTTGAACAAATACAATATTTTTCTTTTTTAATATTTGTCGGAACTATTCCAAGTTTGATTTGGCTTTTTTATTACCTTAAAAAAGACGAACATAAAGAACCGAACAAAACGTTAATTCAAATATTTCTCCTTGGGGCTCTGTCTACAGTTTGGGCGCTGCTTCTTGAAGCTTTGTTTTTGAAAGGGCTTGAAGCTGTCGGTATTGAATGTTTAGGGTGTGAAGGCTTAATACCCGACTTTCTCGGCGCAGTTAATTTTCAAATATTAAGCGCATTGTCTTTTGTGATATTTCTTGGGCTTGCTTTTATAGAAGAAGCTTCTAAGTATCTTATTGTTAAATTCAGGATTTTAAAGGACAAGGCTTTTGACGAGCCTGTGGATGCAATGATATACTTAGTTGTAGGAGCATTAGGGTTTGCAGCGGCAGAAAACATAGGCTACATCATAGCCGCTAACCCAGAGGATGTTCTTGGAGTATTATACCTCAGATTTTTTACAGCAACCTTCCTTCATGCTTTAACATCTGCTATTGTCGGATACTTTTTTGCTCTTTCTATTATTCACAAAAGAAACCATTTTATTTTTATAACAAGCGGAATACTGCTTGCAACTTTAGCTCATGCTTTATTTAATCTGCTTGTAACCTTAATGGAAAATTCTGACTTTTCGTTTTTATACTTAGTAGTGCTTATGATATTCCTATTTGAGTCAGTATCGTATCTTTTCAGAAGAATAAAAAAAATACATTACAATATGCAAAATCAATAAATAATAATTTAAACTAAAAATATGAGTATAAAACCATCTTTTTTTGAAAAAATAACAGGAACTAAAAGCGTTCAGAGAGAACCGAGAATCACTCAATCCCAGCTAAGAAGACCTCAGAGACCTCCTGCACAAGAACCGCCTCAAGAGAAAATAACAAGAGACGTACAAATTCAAGAAGAAACTCCAAAAAAAGAAACTCCTAATTTAGAAAAAAGAAAAAAAGAATTCCTTTCAGAAGCAGAAGGTCAGTTGGTTTTAGATGTTTATCAAGACGATGGAAATATAATAGTAAAATCAACTCTTGCAGGAGTAAAGCCTGAAGACATAGACATAACTATCACAAATGACATGCTGTCCATTAAAGGCGCTCGAGAAAAAGAAGAAAATATTGAAGAGGATAACTATTACTATCAAGAATGTTACTGGGGAGCATTTTCAAGATCAGTTATTTTGCCAACAGAAGTAGAAGCAGACAGAATACAAGCATCAATCAAAAATGGAGTATTAACTATAGTTCTTCCTAAAGCCGAAAAAGTAAAAACTAAGAAAATATCAGTAATAGAACAGTAAACACCCCAACCTTAACCTTAAAAAACACCGCATTTTGAATACGGTGTTTTTTAATTCTTAAATTTGATATATTTTTTTATTGTCAGTTACATCGTTTTAAATGTCATTTTTCCATTTTTTGCGCTGATAAGAACCTTGTCACCGTCTTTTATTTTTCCATCTATGATATAAAGCGCAAGTTCATCATAAATCAACCGTTGTATCGCCCTTTTAAGAGGCCTCGCTCCGTACGCAGGATCATAGCCCTCCTCTACTAAAAGTTTTTTTGCGGGATCATCAATTGTAACAGTTATATTTTTCTCTTCTTTAAGCAAAAGTATTACTTCTTCAAGTTGAATATCAACAATCTTCAATAATTGCTCTTTTGTAATACGGTGAAATACGATTATATCATCAATACGGTTAAGAAATTCCGGACGGAAATGTTTATTTACAATCCCCAGGACTTCCTTTTGTAATTTATCTTCATCTTTACCATCCCATTCAGAAATAATATCACCTCCAAGGTTTGAGGTCATTATTATTATGGTATTACTAAAATCAACCGTCCTGCCTTGACTGTCAGTCAACCTGCCATCATCAAGAACCTGAAGCAATATATCAAATACATCCGGATGCGCCTTCTCAACTTCATCAAGCAATACAACAGAATAAGGTCTTCTGCGCACCGGCTCCGTTAGTTGCCCAGCCTCTTCATATCCCACATATCCCGGAGGCGCTCCGATAAGGCGGCTTGTTGAAAATTTTTCCATATACTCACTCATATCAATCCGAACCATAGCGTTTTTATCATCAAACAAAATATCTGCCAATGCGCGAACAAGTTCGGTTTTCCCTACACCTGTGGGGCCCAGAAATAAAAATGACCCGATTGGACGATTTCCGGACTTTAAACCGGCTCGAGAACGCCTTATAGCACGAGCGACGCCGGAAACAGCCTCTTCTTGTCCAACGACACGCTTTTGCAACTCATCTTCCATATGCGACAATTTATCTACTTCTGTTTGCAGCAATTTTGTAATGGGAACTCCGGTCCACTTTGCTACAACTCTTGCGATATCTTCTTCCGTTACTTCTTCGCGAATAATTCTTTCTTTCTCCGGTATTTTGTCTAATTCTTTTTTTGCTTTTTTTATCTCTTCTTCAATCTTAGGTATTTCACTGTATTGAATTTTTGCAGCCTCTTCATACAAACCTTCTCTTTGAGCAGACTCCTGCTTTGTTTTTAATTTTTCTATCTCGCTTGCAAGATTTCGCGCTTTTTCAACAAGGGCGCGCTCTTTTTCCCAACGTGTCTTTTTTGCATCAAGTTTTTCTTTCAGTGTTGCTATCTGCTGTTTTATTTCTTTTATTCTTTTTTTGCTTTTTAGATCTTTCTCTTTTTTTAAAGCTTCTTTTTCTATTTCAAATTGCATGATTTGCCTATGCAAAACATCCATATCCGTAGGCATACTTTCTATTTCCATTTTAAGCGACGAAGTCGCCTCATCTATCAAGTCTATCGCTTTATCAGGAGAAAACCTGTCTGTAATATATCTATCAGATAAACGCGCCGCCGCAACAATCGCAGAGTCAGTAATACGAACACCATGATGTATCTCATATTTTTCTTTCAGTCCGCGCAGTATTGCAATGGTAGCATCAAGGTCGGGCTCACCGACAAATACCGGCTGAAAACGCCTTTCTAAAGCTGCATCTTTTTCAATATACTTACGATACTCATTTAAAGTTGTCGCTCCTATCATATGAAGTTTGCCACGCGCCAAAAGAGGCTTTATCATATTTGCCGCATCCACCGCACCTTCTCCCCCGCCCGCATTAACAATAGTGTGCAATTCATCTATAAATAAAATAATCCTTCCTTGCGCATCTTCAACTTCTTTGAGAACGGCTTTTAAGCGCTCTTCAAATTCTCCGCGAAATTTTGCGCCTGCAAGCAAAGACCCTATCTCAAGATTGATAAGTTTTTTATTTTTTAACGACTCCGGAACATCACCATTTATTATTCTCTGCGCTAATCCCTCTACTATTGCGGTCTTGCCAACGCCCGGATCACCGATTAACACAGGATTGTTCTTTGTGCGCCGTGACAACACTTGCATAACTCTTCGTATCTCTTCGTCACGACCAATAACAGGATCTAACTCACCCTTTTTTGCAAGCGCTGTAAAATCTACTCCATATTTTTCCAAAACCTTGTATTTTGATTCCGGATTTGTATCTGTTACTTTCATATTTCCTCTAATATTGGCTAAATTATTAACAATATTCTGTTTATTGATTCCATTTCTATCCAAAATTATCCCAGCCGTACCAGTTGTAGAACATATGGCAATAAGCAAATGTTCTGTGCTTACATATTCATCTCCGAGTTCTTTTGTCTGTTTTTGCGAATCCTCCAAGACTTGCGCAAGCTCAGGAGTTATTCTGGGCATCTCTTGACTTGCTAATACAGGTAATGCTGCAACTGCTTCTTTAACTTCTTTTTTTATGCTTTCAGCAGAAACGTCCAAACTTTCTATTAACGGCAACACCGCCGTATCTTCTTGCGATAAAAGCGCAAATAACAAATGTATCACATCCACTGTGCTGTTTTTATTGCTCCTTGAAAACTCAATAGCACTTTCAATTGCCTCTTTGGATTTATCTGTAAATTTTTCTAAATCAAATGCCATATCTAAATTTTATTCCTCTTTTTTATTTTTTGCAATAACCTGAAACACTGTTCGTGTTATTTACTTAAAAAAACCAAATTTAAAATGTTCAGCAAAAAAAACAAAGTTATGATATAATTTAAAGCACTATAATGCAAAAAATTATTGAAAAAATAGGGTTTCTCATACTGATAGTTGCAATACTTTCATTTGCATCTTTTTTAGCTTTGGAAATTACTTCATTGGATAAAGTTATTTATGGAGTAAAAATAAACGACCAAAATATAGGAGGATTTAAAAAATCTGACTTAGAAGTGTTTGTTAAAGATGCTATTAAAAACTACGGAAAAATAACGATAAAATCAGAAAATTTAAAATTATCAGCATCATTAAATGAGCTTGGCATTAAAGCAGATATAGATAAAACTATTGATTCTTTATTTTCCATCGGCAGAGAACGAAATATCTTTATGGGAATGAAACATCAAATGGCATCATTGCTTTTTGGACGCACTGCCAGCATAAACTTGGCTGTAAATAATGAAACATTTGATAAATATATTTCAGAAAATACAGCAAAATTAAATACACCGACGGAAAATGCAAATTTTTCTTATGAAAAAGACAATGTAACTATAAAACCGGAAAGATTAGGCAGAGTTGTAGATAAAAAAATATTGTTATCCAGTATAATAACATCAGTTTCATCTCTTAAAAAAACCCCTGTGCAAATATCATTTAAAATAGATAATCCAAAAATTTCAAAGAAACTGCTGGAAGAACAAAAAGAAAAAGTTGAAAATATATTAAAAAATGCTCCTTATATAATATCGCAAGATGACTCCCAAAAATGGGAAATAGACAAAAGCCAAATAAAAGACTGGCTAATTCCAAAAATATCAAACAATAAAGTGGCTTTGTCCTTTGATAAAACCAAAATAAAAAACTTTTTAATCCAAATATCCCCCTCCATAAACAGAGAACCGCAAGATGCTGTTTTAACGATGAAAGATGGGCGTGCAACAGAATTTCAGCTTTCAAAAAACGGAATTGAACTTGATGTCACGTCAAGCGCTCTAAAAATAGAATCTGAAATTTTAAAAGGAAATAAAAAAATAATTTTAAAGGTAAATGAAACACTACCGGAAATAAGAACGGACACTATCGAAAATCTTGGCATAACTTCTTTGCTTGGAAAAGGTGAATCTGACTTTTCCGGCTCAATACCTTCAAGAATTCACAATATAAAACTTGGAGCGGAAAAACTCAACGGACTGCTTATAAAACCCGGGGAAGAATTTTCTTTTGTAAAAAGCATTGGAGACATAAATGCAAAAGAAGGATACAAACCGGCATATGTTATTAAAAATGGAGCGACAATTCCTGAATACGGAGGAGGTTTATGCCAAGTTTCAACAACAACATTTCGCGCCGCTATGTGGGCGGGGCTTAAAATAACAGAAAGATTTCCCCACAGCTACCCGGTATCGTATTATGACCCGCAAGGTTTTGACGCTGCAATTTACGGACCGCATCCCGACTTAAGATTTGTAAATGACACGCCAAATTATATGCTTATTCAGTCAAAAATAGTCGGCAATAAACTCTATTTTGAAATATACGGAACGTCTGACGGAAGAAAAGTAAAGATAATAGGACCTGAAGAATACGACAAAAAACCGGACGGATCACTCAAAGCTCATCTTACAAGAGAAATATACGATAAAGACGGAAAACTTATCACAAAGAAAACATACTATTCAAACTACAAATCGCAAAAACTATACCCTGTTAAGAAAAATCCTCTTGAATAATTGCCGATTTAGAAAAACCGCTATGCGAATGCACAGCGGTTTTTTTGACTATTATACTCCTATTTTTAAAAGTTGATCTTTTACGCCATTGGATTCGGCCAGTTCTTTTGCTTTTTTAAGAAAAAGACTGCCGTCTTCCCTGATTTTGTTCATTAGCTTGCCGCAATTTTTGTAAATCCTAATTGCTTGGTTTACATCATATTTTTCAACTCCTCCTGCAAGCAAAGCGGCTTTTCTTATGTATTTTTTTGAAAAATTCCATTCGTTGAGATCTCTCGTATAATTTTCAGCAAGTCCTATATAAAAAAGAGCACAAGTATGCAAAGATATATCCTTCTTTTTAAGCCCGATTCTGATACAACTTACAGCTTCTCTAAACTTGCCGCATCTTCTGAGAATACTCTGCCTAATATCGCATTTATCTGCCGAAAAATTATGATAACCTCCGGCATACTTAAGCGATTTGTTTGATAATAGCAACATTCTCAAATAACACCAGCCGCCAAGCGGAAGCCAAGTTACCAAGAAAAAAGGAAGAGTTACAGGCAAAACGAGCAATGCCCACGATGACTTAAAAAGCGATTTAAATTTTGCTGCTGTTGTGTCCGCAATAGAATAATAACTGCTGGAAAGAAATGAATAACCATCTGAGTTTTCCATTGTATTTTTAGATGACAGTTGGTTTGCGACACAATCATGCGAATCCATAAATAAAAAACTTTTATCCCAAAATGAATCTTTGTACCAACTTGATTGATAAGCTGATTCATAAACAGAAATCATAATTTTCTCCTCGTTTGTATTTAACTATAAAAGACCTAAAACTTTATGATGCCCACAATAACACACTTTAAAGAAAAATCAAGCTGTGTATGGTGCATATTAAACCCGCTTGCATCATAAAACAAAAACTGACTAAATATAGTCAATTTTTGTTTTATGTACTGAAATACTAACCTTTGCTCGAACCTACTTTGATAAACAATCGCAAAGCGATTGACCTTTTCCACGCGCCCCGCGCGGTGGTAGATTCAAACTTTATTTTTCGCTCCGGTAATGCGGATAAAGAAAGGGAACGCTCCGCGTACTTTCTCTCTCGCTCTCTAGGACGCGAACAACTAACTCATCCGCGCCACTCGCCTCGCTCCGCTACGGCGAGCCCCAAAAACAAAATTTGCCTTTTCCTTTTTCAAAAAAAATTAGGGGACGAAAAAAGGATAAAAACGCAAAGGCAAAATTTTGGTTTTTTGTGGGTTCGCCTTATAGTATAATATATCACATTATTTTAATAAAACATAATATAATATAATATATAATATAAATGTTGATAATCAAAAATACATTTATGAATAACAAAGCAGTACAGAGGTTTGGAAAAAATATGAAGAAAATTCGCGAAGCGAAGAAAATGTCGCAAGGCGATATTTATCGTGCAACAAAGATTGAGCGTGCATACATCAGTAATCTTGAAGCGGGTAAACAAAACCCCACTCTCGAAACAATGGAGAAAATCGCCAACGCGTTGAGGGTTAAGGTTTCAGATTTAACAAAATAAGTATGAATAAAACAAAACAAAAAAAATGCAATTTTAATACATGGCACTTGTAGCAGAGAGGAGTATTATTCCGACAAACATCCCACTCTGAGCAATAGCCACTGGTTACCATGGTTGTCCAAACAATTGATGACTTCTGACATTCCAACAATCGCGGTAGAAATACCAAATACCAAATGTCTACATGCCAAATTATGCTGTTTGGAAAAGAGAGTTTGAAAGATTTGACATTGGACCAGAAACAATCTTAGTCGGACACAGTTGCGGCGGCGGATTCTTAGTTAGATGGCTTTCAGAAAATAATGTGCAAGTTGGGAAAGTTGTACTATTAGCTCCTTGGTTAGATCCAGAGAAAAGCAAGGGTGTCGATAATAATTTTTTTAAATTTGAAATGCGTAAAGACTTAGTAAATCAGACAAAAGGAATCACTCTTTTTGTAAGCAAAGATGACGACAGCGATATTCAAGTGAATGTTGAGAAAATATTGAGCAATATCGGTGATATAAAAAAGATTAAGTTTGATAACCATGGACACTTTACTTTGCACAATATGGGAACAGAAAAGTTTCCAGAATTATTGAAAGAAATTATCAAATAAAAAATTCAATATGGAAAAACTTAAAACAAAACTCAAAACATACAACAATGTTTATGTTGGTAATATTAACGGACAAAAAGTCATTGTGAAAAACATAACACCCGCTGAAAAAGAGTTTTTTGCGGTATCTACCGACTCGGTTTCAAGTAAGTACATTTCCACTCCATTAAAAATAACTGGTTCGGAGGCACAATATCTTTTTATTGAAGGTGGCGACATTGTCGGAAAAGACAAGAATACTTGGCTTAAAGCCGTACGAGTAATTGCATCGATTTGTACCATTGATTTACAATCAAAACAAAAACATCAATCTATACCAAATGATGATGTCCAAAAATATCTTGAAAAAATAAATAATGTTGAGTTACTTGCAAATCAACATGGAGGGCACCTGAATGCAGAAAATTTCGTATTTATGCGAAAGATTTTAGACAAATTAGATCTATCAGAAAGTTTTTCTCATGATGACACGATTGCTTTAAATATTTTGTCATCCAATAACGAAGTAAAAATTATAGACTGGGAACATGTAAAAATAAGCTTTGCTGAAAATGACATTGGTCGCTTTTTATCAGACCTTTACTGGGAAAATCCAAAAAGTGACAAATATTATTATCCTAGCGAATGGCACGATGATTTACTGGGTGAATATTTGAATGAGAGACTCAAAATGAACCCAAATTTAGATTCAAAACAAGTTTTGGAAAACATAAAATTTGCAAAAATGTGGAACTATCTCGGTCCGATATTTAGCATATTAAGTAAAGGCGATAAATTAGAGTCGGATTGGTTTTTGGCGAATATTGAAGCTTTTAACTTGCTTTCTAACTAAAATAATCTAACTAACTTAAAGACAAATTGTTAAAGTAATAAAACGAATATGAAATTAATTTTAGCTAGACATGGAGAAACAATAGAAAATGCTACAGGCGTTTTACAGGGGCACTTGCAAGGTAAACTGTCCGAGTGAGGTCTTGCGCATGTGAAAGAACTTGCTGAGAAAATCAATGACGATTTGCCAGATAAAATATATTCAAGCGACTTGGCACGAGCCAAAGATACAACAAACATAGTTGCTGAGAAACATCCAAATATCCCAGTTGAGTTTACGGAACAGTTGCGCGAGCGCGATATTGGCGAGTTTACTGGCAAAACTAAGAAAGAGTCAGGGAAAGAAAATGAGAAGTTTCTGGTCACTTCACTCAACACTCCAAAACAACTCGATAACAAGCTTGTTGCTTACGCAACACCGCTCGCCGTTTTTCTATGTTTTGTGAACTTAGCACTAACTTTCTAGAAGAAATATTTTCTAGCTATTTTTTCGATTTCAAAACCTCTCTTATCTGCTCATTTAAATCTATTTTCTTTCCAAAATTTTGGAGTGCCAATATGATTGATTTCATTGATTTTGCAAAAGAAGAACTTTCTATTTCAACTACGGACTTTTCGTTGAAATTAAAAATATATATAAAATCTTTATAAACAATTATCATATCTTTAAAATTCAAATATTCATCTGGGATTGTATACACTATCGTCATTCTACCGAGCATATTCTCTAGAGTTTTTTTGTCGTAATTTTCCAAAAGTTTTATATTTTTGACACTTGATACACCAACGGATATGTTCTTTCTTTTTTTGAATAGCTCAGCAATTGCAGAAATAGTATTTTGCTCTATTGAAGAAACAAATTTCTCCATTTGATGATATGGCTCAATAAAATATATTCTCTCGTTACTTTTGTTTTTTAATATCTTTACAATAATGCTATCTATGTTTTTCAGTGAATAGTAATTTGTAACTTTAAAATTATTGTCTCCTTTTTCTTCCAAAATAATATTTTTTGCATAATCATTGAGGGTCCATTCAAAATGTCCACCAATCTGTTCTCTTTTAACCAACCCTCTTTCACCCATTTTTCTCAGTCGAAAAGATACACTGGTTCTTTGCAAATCAAGCTGTTTAGAAAGGGGGAGTATCTTGCTTCTACCAAGTTCATTTAGAGTGGAAAGTATTCGGAAGTCTTTTTCAGATAGTCCTAAGTTTTTGATTCTTTTTGTATATCTCATCTCCTCATTATAATACTGACAAGAATATTGTCAATATAATTGATAAAAAATCCTTGTTTTAAAGCACAAAACAGTAAATCGGCATTTTTTATTACAAATTAGACTCAAATATCAAATAATACTAACAGAGCACGAAGTACTTCGTTAATCAACAATAGGAGAATGATTATGTTTAAAAAAGCTTCGTTATGTGGTATCGGACTATGTGTGGAAGTAGACACCACACCAAAAGCTGGAGTTGGCGGTTTTGCCGGACCAGCAAAGATTGGGAAAGAGGGTAAGAAAAATGTTGCGATTCGCAATAGTAAAAATCCTGATCTTGTAATTTTGTTCACATACGATGAATGGCGCGTATTTCTCGTCGGAGTGAAAAATGGCGAATTTGACGTCAAATAATGTGGACTTCATCGCGGGCATGTTTACATGCCCGCTCTTTTTTTAATATAGCGAAGGAGCATGCGATGACAATTAAAGAAATGTGTCTTTGTGACTATGTAGAATTGTTTATCTGCCGCAATATAAACTGTAACGAGCCGGCACAATACTTAATAGTGGCATCGGAGGAAGATATCCTCGTCGATATTTTAATTCCTCGTCCATTATGCAGGTGCCATTTTGAAGAACTCCGAAGTTTATTTGAACAATCAAGTATTAATCTAAAATGTGTTGAGTTGTGGAAGTATAAGAAATTAGAGAAGTTACACGATTGTGTAAATTTAACATCTGACACGAAGGGTTGAATCAATACTGGGTGGTGTTATTTCAAGCAGGTGCTTCGCGCCTGCTTTTTTGTGGAATGGGAGTAGAAAAATAACAACTATTTTAAAATGGTTGTTATTTTTATTTATTTGTGCCGGGGAGAGGACTTGAATACTCCCGAGTACTGCGTTTTAAAACCAATCGCTCTGCTCTTGGATAAAACGGGAGCCTTCGGTTCAAGTCAATCCAGACCGCAATAAAACAAAAAACTGACTATGTTTAGTCAGTTTTTTGTTTTATGTGTGCCGGGGAGAGGACTTGAACCTCCACAGGGTTACCCCTAATAGCTTCTAAGGCTACCGCGTCTACCAATTCCGCCACCCCGGCAAAAGTTTTTTATTTAATTTAATGCCATCCACAAAACATAGTAATATTATTTATGGTGGACGCGAGTCTGCCAACCTGTCCCGTACAAAGCTTTGCTTTGTACGGGGTTCCGCCACCCCGACTCTTAATAACCTATACTACACTTTTTTCTTTTCTTTTTCAAGATTAAAAATTTAAATTTTACCACTTCCTCACGACCGTGACTATGTGGTAAAATATATATTATATGTAATGAGTAGTATATAATGTTAAATATAATTAAAGATAAGTTTTAAATTAAACTAATGCAATTAAAAAGTACTACTAAAAAGAAAATTTTATTGCTTCTTGCTGCTGGAATTGAGCTTGGAGTAAATAGATCGCCATTAGGTCATATAAGAATATATAAACGCCTCAATAAAGAATGGGGAGAAATTAATAAAGAAATACTAAGAAGATCTATTCATGAATTTTATAGAAAAAAAATCTTGAAATTCCAAAAAAATAAAAATGGCTCTACTACTGTAATAATAACAGAAAATGGAAAAAATGCTGCTATGAAATATAAAATAGAAAACTTAGAAATTAAAAAACCTGGCTCTTGGGATAAAAAATGGCGGGTGGTTATATTTGATGTACCGGAAAATAGAAGATGGGCAAGAGATATTTTAAGATCAAAAATAAAAAGTCTTGGTTTTATTGAACTTCAAAAAAGTGTTTGGATATATCCTTATAATTGCAAAAATATCATTAAACTTATTACTGATTTTTTTGAAATAGAAAAATTTGTACAATATATGACCGTGAGTGACATAACCAATGAGAAAGAAATGAAACTAAAATTTAATCTTGAATAATAAATTTTACCACTTCCTCACGACCGTGATTGTGTGGTAAAATTTAAACTTATTATTTTTCTGTAATTTATTTTTTTTTAAATTAATCAATTTTTATGCTAAAATATACATTAAATATACTTAAAATAAAATCTTATGACCCAAGAAGAAGAAAGAGTTATTGATATTGTAAAAAAATCCTCTCCCGCAGTGGTTAATATTATAATATCTGAAAAAAAACGAAAGATACCTTCTCTTTCCGGTATTTCTAAAAAAAATAAACAAAATATCATTGGTGGAGGATCGGGATTTATTATTTCTGAGAACGGAATTATCTTAACAAACAGACATGTAGTCGCAGATAGAAATGATGATTATGTGGTGGAACTGCAAAACGGAGATAAACACGACGCAAAAATTATAGCAAAAGACCAAATAAATGATATTGCCATTTTAAAAATTAAAGCTGAAAATCTTCCTTTTTTAGAGCTTGGAAGCTCTAAAAATTTGAAACTTGGACAAACCATAATAACAATAGGAAATGCCTTGTCTAAGTTTCATAACTCAATCTCAAAAGGTATTATATCCGGACTTCTTAGAGTTGTGTCTACTGAAGGAAATGAAGATAATACTGCACAAAACTTGAGAGGCTTAATCCAAACGGACGCCGCAATAAACCTTGGAAACTCGGGCGGACCTATGTTAGACACTGAAGGAAAAGTTATAGGCATCAATTCAGTTGTTGTTGCCGGAGCTGAAAATATAAGTTTTGCTATTCCGGTTTCCGGAGCGAGAAAAGATATAAAAGACATGGAAAAATTTGATAAAATTATTCAGCCGTCTTTAGGTGTTCGTTATGTAATTATAAATGAAGAGTTTCAAGAAAAATATAAACTTCCTGTAAGCTATGGAGCATGGATTATAAGAGAGCACTTACCGCACGATCATGCTGTTACTCCCGGGTCTTCGGCAGAGAAAGCGGGAATAAAAGAAGATGATATTATACTTGAGTTTAATGGAATAAAAATATCAGATGGCATCGGGCTTGATGAACTTGTTCAAAAAACAAATATCTCAGACAAAGTAAGAGTAAAAATCTTAAGAAACAAAAAAGAAAAAATTGTAAATGCAATAATACAGGAAAAACGGTAACTCGAATTATTTAAAAACCCCGCACTTCAAAAAGCGCGGGGTTTTTAAATAATTTTATTTTTTCAATATTTCATCTAAAGCCTCTGTATACAAGGCTGCTGACCAACTTTGAGCAAAACAACCGAAAGAAGAAAATTTATCTGCAGAAGACACCTCAGAATGATGCCCTAATGCTCCGGACCACAAAATATCATTTATACTTGCGCTCAAAATACTCTCTATATTTTTCTTAAATTTATGAACATCTGTCTTTTTTAATGCAATTACCGCCATATTATTTAAAAAATACCAAGAATCTCCGCGATGATAACTTTGGTCAGGACTTAAACAACCTCTGTATTCGCCGCAAAACAAAGAACTATTTTTTGATATACTTGAAAGCCCGCCCCAAGGAAGCCATAACTCATCTAATGCGTTTAAAAAAACTTTTGACCACTCGTGCTTAAACAAAAGCTCCGGATAAATATAAAAAGCAAAGAAAATATTTGGTCTTATGCTTTTGTCGTCTATCCCATCTTTTAATGACTCTCCAGTAAAAAAATATTCCCTAACTTTTTTTGAAAGATTATGTTCAAGTTCAAAATATTTTCTTTCTCCTGTAAGTTTTGCCGCTAAATTGTACATTTTTAATCGTAAAGCCTGCATTTCTATTCTTATTCCTTCTCTTGCATCTCCTTGAAATTCTGAATCCATCCATGTTTCTTTTGGTCCATTTACTGCAAATCCTTCTCTTGTTTCATGAATTAAAACCCTTTTTATTTCCTCTTCTAAAATATTTTTAATTTCAAAAATCTCATCTTGTGCAAGAATATCTTCTGAAATTAATTCTTCTGCTCTTTTAAAAAATAACCCGTGTGCACCAGCGCTCTCAAGACAACCGGTACTACAACTTGCTATTTTTTTATTATTTTTAAATTCTTCAAAATACTTCAAAAAAAGCTCTAATTTTTGACTATTAGACAAAGAAACTAATGAAATTAAAGAATCTCTCGCCCAGAATTGAGAAAACCATGGAATACCCGCATACATACCATCTATATTACCGTCTTGGTCATGAACGAGCATATTTGAAAGAGAAAATTTTGCTGAAAGAAAAGCCATTCCCGCTTCATTATTTGAAATCTCAGGACTATTTTGAGACTCAAATTCATTTATATTTTTTTGATGATCTTTTTTTAGCCCATCAAGATTTTTAAAAACAATCTCCGCTTCGGACACGGCTCTTTCTTTGTCTTCTGAAACTGAAAAAACAAATTTAAACCCCTCCAACTCCATTGCCGAAAAAACATAACGCCCAAAAGGAGGGTCCTTTCTTTTGAAATCATATTTGTAATCACGCAATACCCAATTCTTTTTTATCTTATATGTAAAGCTGTCACTGTAAATTACTACAAAAAAACTATATTTTTTTTCTCCATCTTGAGACTTTGTGTATTTTATTATTATCTTTTCATCTTCCTCTGAAAAATCATATACTCTATTCCATTCATCGTTATCAAACATTTCCTTTGCATCTAAAATGAGATCAAAAGAGACATTTTTATTTGTTTCATACACTAAAGTATTGAAGCCATAAGGTATAAAAAAAGATTCTTTAGTCTCATCTTTTCTTTCAACTTCAAAATTCCAAAAATTATTTGTGATTTTTTTAATCTCAGAAGCATTATGAAGCTTTATAGACTCAATAGACTTAAAAAGCTTTTCGTCATATCTGTGGTAGAATCCTCCGTATCTTGATTCCGGATTATCTTGCCATGAAAAAAAACCTCCAATCCTGTTTGTAAGAATCATTTTAAAATTCCCTTTTAAATCTTTTTCTGCCTCTTTGCCGGAAAATTTATGTAAAACTTTCATATTAAAAAAATCTTATTTATATTTTTTATCTAACGCCATCTGGTGCGCCTTAAAATATTCTTTCGCAAAAATACTCCAGTCAGCCTGAGCTGCCAAGTTGTAAGCGGATATCTTATTTTGAACTCTTTCTCTATGAGAAAACTTTGAATACTCCAGCATAATTTTAAATAAATCCTCCTCAACATCTTCGTCTTTGCGTTTAAGCCTGTCTATAACATAAACTCCAGGATATTTTTTACCTTTAACCTTGTCTTTAAAATATCTTCCAAACCCGGAAAGATCGGTCGTAGCAGAAGCTACGCCAAGACCTGCGCTTTCCAAGGGTGTATAACCCCATGGTTCATAAAAAGACGGGAATGCCCCAAAATGAGCCCCTTGTATGCTTTCATAATACTCTAAATCCAAAAGTCCGTCAGAACCGCTATTGTAAATCGGATAAAATACGACTTTAACTTTATCTTCCTCTTTGTTGGTTAAGCCGTTTTCTTTTAAGGCTTTGAGTATAGAATCGTTCGGGTCAATGACATCATGAGTTGCGAGAAGAGGTGCGTCGTCAACACTGCTTTTTAAACGCTTTATTTGATTTCTCAGCGTTCTTAAAAATGCTTCGTCAAAAAGATCTTCAACCTTAACATCTTCTTTGGTAAGCAAAGAGTATAAGATTGTTTCGTCTAAGTCATCGTGAACTTCCTCAAAAGAATTCATAATATCATGAAAATACTCTCTTGATTTAACTAATTTTTTGTTTATTCCACTAACTCCGGCAGGCACCCATATAAAACTAACTACTGTTTTTTTTGATTTTTCCTCTTTCATTTTTTGATTTAATTTTGCAAGAGATTTTATAAAAATATCTATACCTTTGTTGTGAAACTCATATCTTGCCCCTAAAAAGTAAAAAAGAGTTTGCTTTAAGTCAAAAGTGTAATAAGGGAAAAAATAATAAATCAAAAATTCTCTAATTCTGTTTCTTTGAATAGAATGCTGTTTTGTTATCTCTTCAATAGTTGGAAATTTTTCAACATCAATACCGTTTGGCAATGTCACGTCAGGAGCTCTTCCTAAAAAATGCTCTGCCTCTATCGCTGTGATTTCACTTACCGTAGTAAAAACATCTGCGCTTTGAGCGGCGCTTTTTTCCACCTTATATTTATGCTGTATAAAGTGAACTCTTGCTTCATTTTCCGGATCTATAGAATCAAAATTAGAATAAAAATCCACATTACTGCTTGCAAGACTCCTTCCTAAAGTTGTCGCGTGAGTTGTAAAAACCGTTGCTAAATTTACATTTTTATTTTTAAGATACAAAATAGGCGATCCCGAAAGCCACTCATGAAAATGCCCAAGAACTTTTTTATCCGGTACAGAAGCAATAAACTCCTCCAAAAACTTTCCTACACCAAAGCCCCAAACAATCGGATCATTAAAATCGGTGCCGGCACCGAGAGAATCAACCTGATAAAAATCCCATAATTCTTTTTTTATTGAATCTAAATAAGGCATCAAAGCATCAAATTCTAAAAGTATGACAAGCGGTTCTCCCTCTATTAACCATTTCCCAAAATGAGCTTTAACACCCTTTTTTTCAATATTCGTAAAAATAGTAGCGAAATATTCCGGAGCCTGAATTTCTTCAAACTGACCAATTATTTTATCTTTAAAATAAGGCCCTATTAAAAAATAATTAGAGCCATAGTTTTTAACCATCTCCCTTGCCTTTGAAGCAATCACGGTATTTATACCGCCAACTTTGTTAACCGCTTCCCAAGAAACTTCAAAAATAAAATCTGGTTTTTGCATATTTTTTATATTTAATAAAATTTTTAATTTATAATTAGTAATTTCACTTCATATCTTTGATTTATTAAAACTAAATAAATTGAGTAAAGTTTGAGGAAAAAACGAGGAGCGGAATAAGTCGTACTAATGATACGACATTGAGCACAGAAGTTTTTAACGAAGAAATTTGCTCGATTTATTTAGTTTTAAGCTTCTTCAACTCTTTTTTTAAGATCATTATATACATTCATATACGAAATAAAAGCGTCGTAAGGGGTGTCGTATGGGTTAAAATATGTATGAACATCTCCATCTGCAAACCATTTTGTGCACATATAATAGAAGTGATCGGAAGTCTGCAGCTTTCTCCAGTCAGAAATCAACTTTGGATTATTTTTTTTCAAAACAGCATTTTTAATTGAATATATCTTGCTGAGTGCTGAATACTGCATTGAGTTTGATCTCCACGCGCTTAAGTCGCGCTCTACATCAGCCCATGAAATATATCTACTTACATCTATTTCATCATGACAATTGTAAGAAGCTATCACTTCAGATGGAGTTTTAAAACCGTTATCTTTGTTTTTTAAAATCTCTCCCGGCAAGGAACGCAGAAAATTAAATATTCCGGTATCTTCCCACTGATGCTCCCCGAAAGTTTCATAATCCATAAACAAATTTATAACTTCACCATTTCCATTATGAGAAGACACCCAATGGGCAAACTTGTCGGCAGTCAGCGGCCAGTCGTCCCAGTCACGAGAAGAAAATCTGAAAGCTATATCGTCTGATAATTTATAATTTTTAAGAAGCAGTTTAATGCGCTCTGTTCCTTTTGGCTTATAAACAAAGTTAGGGCTTCTCCAGTCTAAAATATCATCAACGCCTTCTGTTAAAATAGCGTCAAAACCAAGATCCTCCGCTATCTTTGCTATACTATTATTATATATTAATTCTGTATTTCTAAAAACCTTTGGTTTTACGCCAAAAAAATTCTTTATGATATTTTGGTGCATTTTAATCTGATCTTTAAACTCATCTTCAGAATATAAAGAAGCTAAAGAGTGATAGTAAGTCTCTGACAAAAACTCAACTTGCCCAGTTTTAATAAGCTTATAAAAAGACAGCAAAACTTCCGGATAATATTCTTCCGCCTGCTCCAAGAAAGTTCCGGACAAAGAATAACTAATCTTAAATTCGGGATATCTTTTTAATAAAGAAAGCATATTTTCATTTGCAGGCAGATAGCATTTGTCTGCCACTTTTCTAAAAACTTTTTTATTGTTTAAATCCGTATCTGAGTCATCGTTAAAATAATTATGATCTTTCCCAATATTAAATATAGGATATTTTTTTATCCTTCTTGGTTGATGAACTTGAAAATAAAAACAAATATCGGGCATATAAATAAACTTATCGTCTAATTAATTTATTATAAATATCTAAACATTTTTTTGCGGACTTAGACCAACTAAATTTCTTTAAATCTTTTTGTCCATTTTCTGAAAGACAATCTTTTAATTCTTTATATTCAACTACCGATAAAATTTTTGCCGCCATATCTTCGACGTCCCAAAAATCGGTTTTTAAGCAATGAACTATATTCTCTCCAACTCCGGTTTGTTTTGATATTAAAACCGGGGTGCCGTTTTGGATTGACTCAAGCACGGTAAGACCGAAAGGCTCAGAAATTGAAGGCATAACATAAAGATCTGCTGACTGATAAAGATTTTCCAATTCTTCTCCTCTCAAAAAACCTGCAAATAAAAAACTGTCTGAAATACCCATATTGGATGCGTCTTCTATTATTTTATTTTGCATATCACCGGAACCCGCCATAACAAAAAGTATATCTGGATTGTGCTCCAAGCATTTTTTAGCGGCTGCAAGAAAATAATCCGGTCCTTTTTGGATAGTTATTCTTCCTACAAAAGCAACTATCGGTCTGCCTTTTAAATTAATTTTTAAAGTATCTTTGTGTTTTTTAATCTCTTTTTCTTCAGGAGCATTATACACAACCTCAATTTTTTCTTCAGGTATGCCATAATGCCTCACGATGGTGTCTTTTGTAAGCTGAGAAACCGCTATTATTTTATCCGCTTTTTCCATTCCTATTTTTTCCACTTCATAAACAAGCGGATTTACTCCTGTTCCTCCGGTTCTATCAAATTCCGTCGCATGAACGTGAACAATGAGGGGTTTTTGTGAAACTTTTTTTGCTTCAATGCCAGCTAAAAAAGAAAGCCAGTCATGAGCATGAATAACATCAAAATTTTCTTTCTGGGCTATTTTTCTTGCAAGTTTTCCATATCTTAAAACCTCTTCAAAAAGCGTATTGCCGTAAAAATGCTCTATCTGAAAATCATAAATAAGTTTTGAATATTTCTCTGAGGATAAATACGCAGACAAAAAAGAATCAACTTTTTTTACCTCTACATTTAAATCCGCAAATATAACATCAAAATTATTTTCAGAAATATTTTTTTTCCTCGGCAAAACAAAAACAACTTCTGCGTCCTTCTGACTTAAAGCTTTTGTGAGATTAAAACAGGCAACACCTAAACCTCCGCTGTTTTCAGGCGGAAGCTCCCACCCGAACATTAAAATCCTCATTTTTCAAAGACATGTCGCACAATACTTTCTGCAGAAAAATTTTCTAATTTAAAACAAAACAAAGCAAAAAGCATATATAACATACTTCTGTCAGAAATATTTTTACTAAGTAGCGGTTTAAATTAAAAAATCACCGCAAAAAAGGACATCGCGTGACAAGCCTGCTAAGTCCCGCATTTATTATTTTTAGTGTCACTAAAAAATAATAACCGGTAGATTTATTTAAAAATAACCAACTGAGTGCACCCGGTGCACATTTTAATTATATAACAAACAGCACTAAAAAACAAAAATACCGAATACAAAATTCGGTATTTTTTGTGCATAACTTTTTAAATTATTTATTTAAAAAATCATTTATCTTTTTTTCATCAAATTCCTCCAAAATTTTTACTTTTCCGGGAGCGGTAAGTATTATTTTGCCGTCATATTTAGAGCTTGGAGCCAAATATACCGATTTTGGGAATTTCTTTGCTATAGCGGTTAATTTATCAACTAAATCTTCTTCACATTCAAATTTCGTGCAATTGTATTGAATAATCTTTCCCGGAGCACCCCCTCCGTCTGCATGTTCAAGCATATGTTTTTGGACACTTTCAGGCATTTCTTCATTAAGAATATGAGATTTTGGAACATCTTCAGAATGTCCTTGAGAAGAAATGGTGGGAAGTACTTTTGCGCTTGAAGCAAAGTACCAAATAACCCAAATAATGCCAAAAATAATCAAAAAAACATAAACTGTATTTAAAATACCTTTCATTGCCTTTTTTCTTTTTGCTTGAGCTTTATTTTTTATTTTCTCCTCTTTTTTTAATCTTCTTTTTTCTTGTTTTGAATTTTGTTCTTCCATTTCTAAAAAATTATTTTTTATTATTTCTCTTTTTTGCGGCAGTTTTTGTTTTTAAGCGCGCTTCTAATTTTTTAACTCTTTTTTCCAAAGACAAAAGGTCTTTTTGTTTCGCTAAGGCAACTTTTTTTGCAAAACAAACAGCTTCTTTTTTAATCTGAGCTTGAAGTTTTGCCTCAGTTTTTTTTGAATTTTCTATAAACTTAGACAACATAGCCTCACCTTCCTTTTTTGTTATCTTGTTTTTTTTAATAAGACTTTTTATATTTTTATCAAGTTCTTTTTGAGCTTTAGAATAAACGCCTACCCCGAACAAAACACTTTTTTTTATAAAATCTTTCATATTTTTATTTTTAAAATTTTAATAAATACAATTTTATTATATAATGAAATGGTGTAATTATACAACTTTATGAAATCAAAGATTATAGACTTTTTTTATATTTTAAGCTTTTTCTTCAGTTTTGCTGTCGGTGTATTTTATTTTTACCTGACAAAAAATGAATTGGTTGGTTTTTTTATTTATACCGCAGCAGGACCACTATTACTTTCAATTCCTTTATTCCTGAAAAAAATAAAAGTGATTTATGAAAACTATAATGACAACCTAAATAAGTTAGTAAAACTCTCTTTATTTTCAATAGTTTATGCTCATGGTTTTGGTTCTTTGGGTCTATACGATAAATCTTTTGAATACGATCAAATAGCTCATTTCATCACCCTTGTATTCACAACAATACTGCTTGCACTGCTTTATAGAATAATAATAGTAGATGTTTTAAAAAGAAAAGAACATAAACTTTTTATTGTTTTTTCCGTATTATTTTTATTGGGAATTTTAGGAGGAGCATTAACTGAAATAATCCAATTTTTCTCAGATAAATTTTTTGGAAGCAATATGTTTTTTGATACAGATCAAATAATAAATATTGATGTTTTAACGGACATGAGAGCGAATTTACTCGGTTCACTGGCTGGAATTTTATTTTTAAAACTAAAATGGTCAAAAATCAAAGAAAAAATAATAAAAAATAGTTAATATCTTTAAATAAATATTATTTTATTATCACAATATCTCCTTCATATAAACCTGATAAAATCTCTATTTTATCCTCAGACTCTTCTCCTGTCTCCACCTTCACCTCTCTTTTTGAACTTCCTTCAAGCAATATAACCTTCTTATAATTATCTTTTCTTATTAAGGCGCTCTGAGGAATAACCAATACTCCTTTTTTTACAGTAGCTCTTATTTTAAGCTTTACATCCATTCCAAGCTTAAGCTTATCGCTTTCTTTTAAAAAAGCAATGAACACTTTAGACTTGTCGCTATTTCCTTCTATATTTACGACATTACCTTCAATGCCGCTTTTTTTCTCCGTATTTAAAATTATATCCACCTTATCTCCTACTTTTATTTTTTCAGCATCTTTTTTGGAAAGCTCAGACTCCACTTGAAAATCAGATATTAAAATTAAAGATACTACCGGTTTTTGAGACTCTACTAAAGAACCTTTTTTAACATAAATGTTTTTTACTATTCCTGATATCGGAGCTGTGAGATTCATATTTTTTATCTTCTCAACCGTTAATGCCTTAAGCGCTCCGGCCTCTTTTATCTGCGCCTCATAAACCGCTATTTCAACATCTCTTGGTTTAGCTTTTTTCAGCGCAAGTTCTCCTTCTTTTTCTGCAAGCAACGCCCTTTTTGAATTTACTAAATTTTCAGCCTCTGAAAGAGAATTTTGATTTGTAATTTTTTGCAAAGATATTGCTTGCTCCTTGTTTAAAAGTTCTGTTTGAATAGAATTTACCCCTGCTCTTGCTCGGTTAATGTCAGAAATAAACTCTTCTATGCTTTTTTGCCCGGAAATAACGGCAGCTGTTTCCAAAGCTTCGTAAGTTTTATTTAAAGAAACTCTTAATATTTCTAAATTTACTTTAAATTTTGGAAGTATTTTATCTATATTTTTATTAGAAGAATCTTCTTTTAGTTTTTCAAAATCATTTTTAATTTCTAAAAATGCGTTTCTTGTAAAGATAATCTGCCATTCTGCATCTGATTTTTTGCTAAAATCTCTTACAAAGAAAAAATTATTAAACTTATTGCTTGGTTGATAAATCAAATCCAATATATCCATAGCATTGTTTGCTGTCAGCAAAACCGAATCCGACACATCAACCGCAGACTGATAAGTTTGAGTTAGCTTATTATCTAATTTTATTTTTAAATTTTCAAAATTTTGCAATGCATTATTCAAATTAATCTTGGCAGTTTCAACTTGAGCTTCAAAAAGATCCAACTCCTCATTTCTTGTTCCTGCTAAAAGTTGAGAAAGCTTGGCTTTTGCAAGCTCTATTTGAGCTTCAGATTTTTTGAGCTCTGCTTTTTGAGCATTGGAATTTAAAGACATCAAGATATCCCCTTCTTTAACTTTAGTTCCTGAAGAAATATAAATTTTATCAACTCTGCCGGCAACCTCAAAACCCATTTTTACCTCATCTGAAGCAATAATTTTACCAAAAGCAGATATATTTTGAATAATATCACCTCTTTTTACTTCAAAAATTTCGGGCTTGCTCAAAAAAAATGAATAATATATCCACGCTATAAGGAAAGCCCCTAAAACAACTATTATTATTTGTTTTTTCTTATTCATAATTGCTATTTATAGCATACTTTTTTAAAATTGGACAGTCTTAAAATAAGTTTGAAAAATTCATCATAAAAAGGAAAAAGGCGGACCAATTGGACCGCCTTTTAAAAAACTAACTTAAATTAACTAATGATTATTTATTCAAATGAAATGAACAAATGAGTGTATACGTCGTACAAGACAATATTTTTTTGCATCCTGCACTGTCACGCACTTAACTCTTTAACATTTTCATTATACTATAATTTTAAAAAATTATACAATACCGACTGTGGATAACTAATTTATAGGACGTACTCTCATTTGCGACTCACCGTTTACGCATTGCTCAAAATCATATTTTTTTTCTATCATTTTATCTTCTATAAATCCGAGCAAAGCATTACCGCCCAGATAATCTCTTTGGACACCTATATAAACGCCTTCCGGCACAGTGCATCCAAAACGACTCTGAGAAATGTCAAAATAATTGTAATCATATTTACCTGCCCATGGAGTGCTGCTTATCCACCTCATATACGGACCATTCCAATTTGCCGCAATTATATTTTGCCAGCCTGCGGGACAATGACTGCAATCTGTACCGGGCACTCCCGCATTTGGATCTCCTGCTTCTGCATCCGGATTCCAAGGCAAAGGACGCTCAAACCCGGGGTCCCAACCAACATTTGTTTCAGGAGGATAAAACCCCATATCACCCAAATAAAGATCAGCGGCTTTTATAGTTTCTCTTTGAAAAGCGCCCGTCTCCGCTATCTTTGCGAGATCACGAGCATAACGCACACTCAACAAAACAGTATTTGCCAAAATACCAATAATAGCCAAAGTAATTATTATTTCAATCAAGGTAAATCCTTTGCTTTTACGCAGATCAGATTTTTTAATCATATTTAGAACATCAATAAAATTTAATTATATTGTACCATAATTGCAAAATAAATAAGAGTTAGAATTCATTTCGTACGATGATATAACATAAATAAAAATTAAAAAACCGCCTGTTTTATAAATTAAAGACGATTTTTAAATTCTTCTTTGAAAATTTATTTTATTATTTTGAAAACATTCCTCTAAGCGTTTTTACACTAAAGTAAAAAGCAAAAAGAAAATTAATAGCAAGGGAGTAATTTACTACAAATAGTAAAGATTTTAAAAAACTTCCATTATCGGTAAGATAAAATTGTATGCTGTAATATTCAAAAAAAGTAATAGCTAAGAAGGAAATTACAGCATTTGAAAACATAACAAACTTTTGTTTTGGACTTGTAAGTCCTGCCAGTAAAATTAACAGTATAGCGCCTCCAAAAATAAGAACTCTATTATAAGTCAGCAAATTATAAAAGAATGGAAATGTGACTAAAATAGTAATGCTTCCGGCAAAAAAGAGCTTTCTTATTATATCACCATAATAATGCTCTGAAATAGCAATTTCCTCTTTTAAAGAACCTTCAAAAGACTCATCGCTCATACTAATTTTTTTCTCTTCTTTATTCATAGTATTATTACACATTACTCGCCATGCTCTAATCTTTCAGCTTCATCCGCTTCTTCTTTTGTTTTATGAATAGTTTCTGGAGCGTGTTCTGGCGGAGAATATATTGTGTAAAGCTTTAATTCTTTATCTTCTGATGTGTTTATTACATTATGCTCGGTACCCGATGGTATAACAACAGCATAGTCATCTTTTATTTCAGATTCTTCTCCGTCTAACACAACCTTTCCTTCTCCCGACTCAACTCTTATAAATTGATCCAAACTATGAACCTCCATTCCTATCTCCTCCTTTGGTTTTAAATTCATAACAACAAGCTGGCTGTTTGGCGCAGTATATAAAACTTTTCTAAAATATTCATTTTTTAATGTTTCTTCTTCAATGTTTGCTATATATCCTTTCATATTTTTATTTTAATAATTACCTAATTTCAGTTTACTCCTATAAACATAAAAATCAAATAAAAAGTAAAAGGACGGCACGATTGTGCCGTCCTTGTTTATTGGAAAATGGATGATTCTTCTTGAAATCTACAAATTAGCTAAGGCCAATTCATACTTTCTCCTTGCCTTCGCAGGCAATACGCGGGGCAGGTTCAGGCGGTGGCCAGATCGTGGCAGGCGCCGGCAGCGGTGGCGATCAGAGTTGTTGTCTTCTTCAATACGGTAGCATTCTGGTGGTTGGGGTCATTGTTGTGCATGTCTGCTCCTTGTAGCTCGGCATCCCGAGCGGTTGTTTTTTAAAGTCACATCCCAGCTGACAACTTAATCCATCAGCTTCAAAGACACATTAACATCTTTAGAAAAACTTGTCAATAGCCTGTGGATATGTTATATTATTTTAGTGTTCATTTAAATGTATTTATCCGGAGCAAATATCAAGATAAATAGACAATCGCTCTTTTGTTTGCTTGCAAGCGAGAGAGAGGAAAGTCCGGACTCCAACTATTATTTATAATAGTTAAAACGCAGCGGCTAACAGCCGTCAAAGGAAACTTAGAGGTGCGAGCAGAGACGCCGATATTGGAAACGATATTCGGGCGATTCATTTATTTGGATCGTAGCCCCTTACTTGCTTGCAAGTAAGGGGGTGAAACGGCTAAATCCTTGCGGGGTGCAAGACAGTATTCCCCTTCACTTGGTTTTTTGAGTAAATTTTTAAGTTGAATTTATACTTAAAATTTTCATTCACAAGCCCAAGTGAGGGGGAGGTAGTCGCATGAGCTTATTAGTAATAATAAGCCAAGATAAATGATTGTCACCCTTAACTTGCTTGCAAATTAAGGGATACAGAATCCGGCTTATTTTTATCTTTATTTGCTCCGAATAAATATATTTAAAATACAAGTTAAAAATTCTCAAAAAATTAATTTTAAACATCAAAAAAACCGCTTTTCTAAGCGGTTTTTTTGGTGTTTTTTGGGGTCGGGGATGTAATAAGGTTAGAACCTGTTTTGTGGGAAAAGTATCTATACCACAATAGAGACTCACATTATTCACCGATAAATTCTTTTATGCGTTGTTTGCCTAATTTTACTAATTTATTAGTTTTATAATTTTGTATATGAGTGCCAAAACATAAAAAAACTATTTGATCATCTTTCTTTGCAAAACATATTCTTGGAGACTGATTTTTTCTGACACCTCCAATTGCCATATAAACCTTCCATAATTTATTATCCTTATATTCTCCAACTGGAGCTAACACATTAATGCCTAGATTGGTTGTTTTTTTCTCAAAATGACTAATTAAAAGGTTTTGCAATTTAAAAACCCACCCATCATCTTGGTGGTGTTTTTCTAAAAAATCTCCTATTTCTTTATCAAATTTTGGATGACTGGAATATATCATGCACCTATGAGCTCTTCTGAAGTTTTATCTCTATAAAAAGATAACTCATAAGGCATATATTCGCCTTGAGTAACCGCATTATATGGAGCTTCCGAATGAGAAATTATTTCTAAATTCTTTCCGCTCATACCACCATAATCTTTGTATACCTTTCGTAATACTTGTTTTTCCTTTTCATTCAAATTGAGTGAGTCCACTTTTTTTTCAGTAATATTTAAAGAAAATACAACTGTATCATTCGGGAGTCCTGTTCTTTTGTGTTTTATTGTAACAAATGTTTTCCCTAAATCTTTTAAAGCCTTCTCTAATTCGTCAGGAACAGGACCCATTGGCAAGGCACGATATTTTGCCCCAGTAATCGGCTCCTCGTAAACTTCAAAATAATTAAAATCTGCAAAATAAAGAAGCTTGGCTAATTTTTTTTTGCCTTCAATAGTCTTGTTGTTATCAAGAGATAATAAAAATAAGATAGCACTTTTGAACTTACTTTCATTAAATTTTACTTTTTGAGTATCCATATATTAATTATTGATTAAATACTTGACTATCAGATACCATAAATATATTTATATGTCAATTAAAATTACCTAACCAATAATGTAAATCCTACCCATATAATATCATTTATGGTCTCAATTTACCACAAAAGATATGCACTATCAAGATTAATAGGATTATTTAATAGCCAATATTTTTTATTAGTCTCTACTACAATCTGCATCTACCTCGCTAAAACTAAGGTATAAACCAGCTAGTGAATCTAAATAATCACAGGCGGTTTCTTCTGAGATAATGTGGTTATGTTTTTCTTTAAAATAAGTTATAGTTTCTTGTATTAAATTTTTACTAAAGTTATTCATTTGTAGAAAATTTAATATTTAACTTAATTGTAATTATTTTTTCTCTTTATAATTCTCTGGATTTATTCTTTTGTCTATTTCAAAAAGTAGACGAAAAAATCCTAATAAATTTTTTTGATGTTATTATAATCATCTTCTTTTATACTTAACTAACTTAAGGTTCTTACTAGGGGCATTAAGACCCCAATATAATCCAAGTTATGACAAAGATAGAAAAAATGAGATATATCCAAAAAACAGATTCCTTATAAAGGATATTAGACCCTATCTTATTCTTCAAGGAAAACTCCTTTTTATTTTTACTTCCATACCCAATATAAATACCCGTCCATAATAAAAAATGAAATAACACCACACTACCAATTATAACTGTAGACACTGCTATGAAGGCGTATAAAAAATCAAATAATTCAGCCCCTTCAAATCCATCCTTATATAATTCTGAAAATATCCAAATAATAAGACCTACGACAATCAGTCTATAGACAATATTAATCAATCTAGCCCACCAATACCTATCTTTTAAGTCCTTAAAAATTACTTCACTTAAATTTTTATGCAAAAATGATAATTTAAACATCTCTTTGTGTGTTAATTTATTTATTGCTCATACTCAGGAGCTGAATATAATCTACAGTCATATTTTCCTTTTATTGAAGAATTATAATAAGAACCAAATGATGAAGTGTTCTTAAATGAATCCCATACTCTTTTAGACAAGGAACAATATTGATAATTAGTACCACTTAAATTTATTATCATATATTTATTATCTTTATCATACCAAGCCCCTCGAACAAAAGAGCTTTTTTTGGTATCAAAATACTCAAACATAGGATTTGCGATATCAACACGACCATCCCTATATTTTATAGAAACATATTTTGATGCATAGCTTTCACTTAACTCTTTAACCTCTTTGATGGTTTCTGTATTTATAGAAACTTCGTTATCTTGTCCTCCAAAATAAATAACTGCACCAACTAATAATCCTCCTATTATGATTAAATAAGCTATACTAAATCCTTTTTGATTTTTTATTTCTTTATTCATATTACTTAATTTTATTTTTATTCATTTCACACCTATCTACTTGTAAGAGATAGAAATATAAAGAGAAGAATAATTGCTATAATCCACAAAGGACCAAGAGTGATTATTAGCCAAATTATACCGATAATAACCAGACTAATTACCGAAATTATTCCTATTCCTTTTATAAGACCTTTTGTTGTTTTTACTGATTCGAGTTGAAAAAATCTGCTCCAGATATTTAATAAGGTGGTATTAAATATTCTAGCACCAGTAGCTAAACCAATGAGACCAGAATAATAACCATCATTACCGCAAACCAACCATCATCCCCTCCATACGAAGTAAGATCTACAATCCAAGCCATACTTACAAATAGAAAAAATAAACTAATTAAACTTAATACGAGCTTACGAAATGTAATTTTTGTTTTAACAGCTCTCTCTTCAGAATCAAATAACCATCCTAGTGTGTAAAAAATAAAAAGAAAAGGTAAAAAAAATATAATAAGTCCAGTAAACTCAGAAATTATGGTGGATGTAGCAGTATTAACACTTAAAACTACAATCCATATTACAAAACCAAAAAACCAAATAGTTAAAAGTTGTTTTTTTGTTATATTATAAACTTTCATATTATTTATAAAGTAGAAGCAGCGAAGTTTTGTTTAATTTTTTCTTTATTTGTGAAATCATTCATAATCTCATCTTTTTGAGACTCCTGCTCTTTAATGAGCCCCGAGTTAATAATGTATTGTTGCTCATCTCTATTATTTATAGCTGTAATTAGCCTCTGATAATATTTTGCTGACGTATCTAGCCAAACTAATAAAGTTGCTCCTGAATCTGTATATTCCTTTGAATATTCCAAAAACTGTAACAAATACTCCCTATAACTTGAATTAGTTGTATTAACAAGTAACTCATAAATATTTTTTTGAATTTCTTTTTCACCGTTAATTGTTTTTTCTATCGATGTATATCCATCCTTATATGTATTGAGAGTGTCATTCATTACTGGAATAATTGAATCTGGGATAGTCCAATCAAATGCTTTTTTTGATTCTTCTTTATTATTATTTTCTGGAATAATCTTATTAGTTACAATTTGTTTTTCTATGCCTTGTTTTTCAGCCGTATTTATTTCTTCATATGTATCATAAATAATATTATTCTTTATTGCCTCAACTGAAAAAATTATTGAATTATGCGTATTGGTTGTTTCAAAATTTAATTTATCTTTATTAATGTTATCTAAGAATAATCTATCTATTTCGTTAATTATTTTATTTCTTTCAGATTTTGATATTGTATATGGAATTTCTCCCGTTGGATTTTCGCTTGAAGCAGGTCTAAATATTAAACTTGTTATCTGTGGGGCGGAAATCGTAATTAATTTAAATCCTTCCTTTTGGGAAGACAAAAATACAGCTGTGCTATATTCCAAATCCAATAAATCACCTTCTGTGGTAAGTGAGTTGTTCTTTAAATCTTCTAACAGTTTATTATTCGCCTCCATAACTACAACTGCCCCCACAATCATACCCTTAGTAGTTAAATTAATTATTTCATTATCATGTCCTACATATGACTTTACTCTATCTACCCCTAGCTGCATTAACTTTGTATCATTTAATAATTCTGTCATCCAAGTAATTTTATCAACATCACCAATCATATTATCAATTGAAGCAAAATAAAAATTATCTAAAGCTCCCAAAACGTCAAACACAGAATCAACTAATTCCTCTGAAGAAATATCTCCTTTTTGTGATTGTTCAATTTTGCTTTCTGGTATCGTAGCTTGCTCAACTTTATTATCTTGAATAGTAACAAATATTAGTATTGTTACAGTGATTAGCACTAAAAAACTTATAATTATTTTTTTCTTTTCATTCATATTTTATTTTAAACTGCTGTTGCCTTTCTATAGACCTCTGTTTACCTACTTCACTAGCATAGTAAAACCCACCAAGAATAAAACTCGCTATTAAAATTGTTACAGGTAATATTAACTTTTCTTTATTTATCTCCATAATTACTCCCAATCAAAATTATAATTAAATTCTGGGACCTTCAGAGGTTCCCCACTCTCTCCAAGTATAGAGGAATTAGAAGTATCTAGTATATGAGTTTCATTTGTAATATCGGATATTTCATTTTGTATTATTTTACTTGGATTTGGATTAAACCTTATTCTTACAAAGTCTAAGTTTTGAAAATCATTAGGTATAGTAAAAATTACATTCCCATCTACAACAGTTATGTTTTCTGCGATACTCCTTGTAGTATTTAAACTATCAACTAAAGAATATTGTAAATTTGCTACTTTATACTCAATATTCTCACATAAACAATAGGTTCTAAAAGCTAGCTTCTTAATCTTAAATGGTCTTTCTGATTCAATATCAAACTTCCTAGGGTCATTTGTATCAGATCTCTTAATGGTAAGTGTTTGGTTTGATGTTTCTAGAGCTCCTGTTTCTGTCTCCTTATTATTACCATTAATAGATTCTATTCCATAAGAATACTCAGACCCTGACACTAATCCGCTTATGTTAGCTATGTGCTTTCCAGAGGTTCCTGAAATTGAGAAAAATACTTGAGTTTTACCATAGCCAGTTATAAAAACTTTTCCAGTTGTAGGGATATTTGTAGACCATGAAATAACAGCATCAACTAAACCAGGTTCTATTTTTACATCACTAATAATAACATTCTCTTCTTCTGGTGTAGTTGTGGTTTCTTCTGTGTTAGTTGTAGTTTCTGTTGTAATTGAATCCTGAGATTCTGTATCATTACTGACTACTTCTGGAGTTGTATTTTGTTTTACATCACTGAATCTTAATTCTGTTTTTTCTGGATAAAAACTTGGTAATGCTTCTGTATGATTAACTTGATAGATTGAGTCCCAATCATAGCCAGCCTGTTCAAATTCTGAAGCTGTTAAATTAAGCCATCTTCTTTCTCCACTATCACTACCTGAAGCAGAAGTAACTATATATACTTTTGGGTCTGCTACTGAACCATCTGCATTAACTTCTATAACAAGCTCCGACAACATGAATTGGTCTTGGTCAGTTTGAGATACTGTCTTTACATCCTCCCATTTAAGATGCCCATAGGAATTGAAAATATCTGGATTTAGTATAAGTCTTTTAAATTTCTTACTACCTACCAACTTCACAATGTAAATATCTGGATTCTCAGAAGTAGTTATTAAATCACCATCTACTAATTCCCCTAACGTATACGTTTGAGCAAAAGCTGAAGAATAGATAAAAAAACTAAATACTAATACTAAAAAGATGGTTATTTTTTTCATATTTATTTTCATATTAATAATTTTTGTAACAAAAAAGGTCCCCCGAACCAGTGACAACTTCTTTTCGAAGTCATCCTGTTCCTTTCAGAGACAGACCACGGTAGCAGTACTGGTCAGGAGACCATTATTACTACCGTGGATTTACCGCCATGCCTTTAAAAATAAAGGTTTAGGTGATTAAATTGTTACTTTTAATATATCTCTAAATAAGTTAAAAATCAAATGATTAAAAACAAAAAGAAGCAGAAAAACTGCTTCTTTTTGTTTTTTTGGGTGAGCGACGAGATTCGAACTCGCGACCGCTCGGACCACAACCGAGAGCTCTACCAACTGAGCTACGCCCACCATAATATTTTAATCTTATCCAAGCTTATTTCCTGCGGGGACATCTTTTTGTGGTGACACAAGAACAATGCTATCTTCTTCATCATGCGTTGCAAGAAGCATCCCTTCGGATTCCAAGCCGGCTAATTTTCTTGGCTGTAAATTGGCTATTACAACAATCTGCTTTCCGACTAAATCTTCCGGACTGTATGACTTTTTAATCCCCGCTATTATCTGTCTTTCTTCACTGCCTAAGCTAACCTTGAGCTTCAAAAGTTTTTGAGAATCGGGAACCTCTTCAGCTTCAACAACAGTTGCCACTCTTAAGTCAACTTTCAAAAAATCATCTATTGTAATAATATTTTCTTCCATTTATTTTTTGTTACTAATTTTGTGCCCCCACCAGGAATCGAACCTAGATTGACGGCTTAGAAGGCCGCTGTTTTATCCATTAAACTACGGGGGCGTAAATACAAAATAAATTCATTAAATTATCTGTATATTATGAAGACTTTGTTTTGCCAAAACACTCAAATTGAATATAAGATCTGCGTCTATGACAATTAGCGCACCTTATTTCACATTTTTGTATTTCTGAAAGCACAGATTTCCATGAATAATGACCCGATAACATTCGAGATATAGATTTGAATTTAATACTGGAATCTATATGATCAAAATCAAGTACTATTGGATCTTTCTCACCACAATCAATACATTTCTTGTTAGATAAAAAAGCTAACAACTTTTTTCGCACTTTGATGCGATGCCTCTTTTGCGCTTTGTATAAATCTTCTTTATTTTTATATGGCATAAAAGGATTATATCATATAACTCTAACCCGTACAGTCAAATTAAAAGCTTAAACCTTTAGAATTTCCTAAAAGAATTTAAAAAGCTTACCATAAAACTACAATATAGTAAACATTTGCATTATTGCCTGCATTTTATCTAAATCTTGGCGCCGGTATATTTTGAGCGGATGATTCTTCTGTTAAATCTTTTTTCTTTTCTTCAAATATATTTTTTATATTGCTTTCTTCATAAATAAGCAATCTCTTCTCTTCTCTTTTTTTTATGTCTTCCACCACCTCTTTAAGTTGCGGTTCTTTTATTTTCATAGAGGTAATAGAAACTTCCGGATCTTCTTTTTGCGCCTTGTATGTATATTGATAAAATATGTAGCCCCAAAAAATTATTGTCAGAAAAAATAAACTTATTAAAAACACCTCTATATGTAATATAGTAAAATTAAACATCTGAGAAATAATTTTCTTTGATTTTTTGGATGCTTTTTCAATATAAATATTGCTTTTTAGCATATCTTTGTAAATTATTTAATAAGTGTAAACTCTAACCGTCAATGACGTTTTAACATCGTTTTCTTCTAAAGGATACTCTGCTTCTTTTACCCTGCTGACCCCGGAACCGATTTTGGAAAAAGAAACACTCATAATACTTGCATAATGAGGGGCTAATTGTATTTCTTTTATAAAGGCTAAGGTTCCTTCAAATGACCCTGAAAGCAAGACACTGAAATTCATATTGTTTATATTTGTTTTTGTCTTTTTTTTCTTTTTGTCATTTGATGTTCCCAAAATATTTATTTCTTTGTTTAAATTGTTTTTTTTGGCGATATCCTCCAAAAAGATAATAAAATCCAGCTCGCTGCCTGAAGACAAAAGAGAATTGTCTAATTTACTTATAGAAGCTTCTAAGGATTTGTATTTTCCCAAAGACTTCAGCATATTTTCTCTTTTTTGGTTTATTTGTATTAACTCAATTTTTTTATTTATTATTTTATCATTTTGAGATTCAATCAATCCAAAAACATACAAAGAAGCTTTAACAAAAACCCCCAATATAAGAATTGATATTATAAGCTGTAGATAAAGTTTATTTTTTGATGTTATTTCCATTTTATTTTATTTTAAATGCAAAACTAAAATTTATATCTTTCTCTTTTAAAATATTTGAATTTGGACTTACTAAAGTTTCGGCATCTATCCATTCACTTTTTCTTAATGCCTCTTCTAAGTTTAAAACATCATCTCTTGTTGAAGAAAATCCTTCCATATTAACATTTTTAGTTTCAGAATTTATTGTTAAAGTTTTTAAATACATATCTTCGTTCATTATATTGGATAAATTATTTAAAATACTCACAATATTTACGCTTTCCTTATCAGCTTTTTTTATAATGGATATTTTTTTATTGATATTTCTGATGCTTTCTTCAAGACTCAAAACTTGCTGTACTTTTTCTGTTGATTTTTCGGATTCTATTTTATTTGACCAGAAATTTGTTTCAATTTTTAAAAAAGCAGCAACCCCAAAGAGAAGAGCTGTAAAAACAATGATAATAAAATACAAAGACAAGAAAATTAAGACCGAAAACCTTCTAGCTTTTTCAAAAGCATATTCTTTCTTGTATTCTTCTGGCAATAAATTTATCGTTATCATTTTCTATTTTTTTATTCCTTTTAAAGCAAGTCCAAGCGCTGTTGTATACCCGAGCGACCTCCTGTAAGAAAGGTCTGGAACCTCATTTAAAGGCTCTTTAAGAATATTTGCCCAAGGATTTGCAAGTTCCGTTGGTATTTTTAACACAGAAGAAATATGAGCGGTTATACCGTATAAATTTGACACTCCTCCAGACAGAATAATTTTTTGTATATTTTTCTTTTTAGATCCATGATCATGCTCTGAATGACCTTCGTAAAAAGATATATAGCTTTTTATCTGAGAAATTAATTCAGAAAATGCAACTTCCAAAGCTTCCGTAACTTTTCCATCTTTATCTAATTTTTTATCAAATCCAACTTCATAAAAAAGTCTTTTTGCCTCTTTTTTATCAACCTTAAGTTTTTTTGAAATTGATTCAATCATTTTATCTCCGGCAATTGGGACAGAAGAAGAAAATCTCAATGTTTTCCCGGAAAATATTATAAAACTTGTTATTGTTGCTCCTATATCAACCACCAAAACCGGAATATTTGTTGAAAAACCCTTTATAATTGACCTTGTAACAGAAATAGATTCCGACTCCATAGCAACAGAGATAAGTCCAATTCTTTTTAAAACAGATATATAGGGATCCGCTATGCTTTTACTCACAACAGCCACCAAAATATCCTGATGATTAACTTTTGCATCCCCTTTATTGATGATTTGCCAGTCAAAATATACATCATTTATTTGAAGCGGAATATTTTGCTCTATCTCCCACTTGATTGCCTCTCTTGTTTCTTCCTTACTCATTTTTGGAAGTTGTAAAATTCTTACAAAAGAATGTTCTTCCGGCAAGGAAAAAACAACATGCTTTGTTGTTAATTTTCCTTTTGTTGGATTTTTAATTGCCTCTTTTAAAATCTCAACCAAAGCATCTTCGTTTTTCACTTCTCCATTTTCTATAACTCCGTCTTTTACGTCTCCATAACCAAAAGCAGCGAGATCAATCCCTTTTTTGGATTCTCTTAACTGAATAAACTTGTATGATTTATTGGATATATCCAACCCAAAAGATTTAGGTTCTATATTGTATAGATTTTTCAGTAAAAACTTAAACATAAATTATTTAATAAGAATAAAACATCAAAAAAACCTTTAACTTTAACTTTTTATTTTATTTTTCTCCAAGATATGGTCTCATATTGGTTTGCCACTAATGGAAAACTTGGTGGCGGACCATAAAGCAAATTAGCATCGTATATGATATTTCTATTTGTATAACCGCTCCAACAGCTTCCACCGCAACCCCAAGCAAACCCGTATCTTTTGCTTGTTGCTATTATACCATAAAGGGTTATCGTGTCTCTATGAGAACCCACGGGACAATACGGATAATAATAGAAATTCCTCCCAACTCTTCCGTTTTGAGCTATAAGAGCTGCGTCTATACGTAAAGTATCCGCACTGTATAAGCCCGCAGATACATCACCTTGCGCCATTAAAGAAATCACATCTTGACCGTCATAATTTGTATACAAAAGATCATCATTTACAATAATATTAGTGTATGTTGACTGGTTTTCCGGAAAAACTCCGGAGGCTATTGTTAATCTTGCAGTGTTTATCTGCCCGTCAACCCAAACATTATCTTCAAGAAAAATAAGTCCGTTTGCAGGAAGTGCATATGTTCCTAAAAGTGTTTGTGATCTTATACTCCACGTTCCCCACCTATCTTCTCCTGCCCAATTCCTGCACCACCCGCTTCCTTGCGGTTGTAAAGAATCAACTCTATAAAGCCTGAAAGTGTCGTCCGTATTAAGGATTATATGATACCCCAAAGCCCCTGAATCTGAAAAATAAAGACCTCCCGACTGAGCATCAGTTTTTATATTGGCAAGATCAGAGGTAAAACCGGCAAAATCAACAGCAGGAACAGGAAATTGACGTCCGGCCTCAAAAACATCTGTTCTATCAGGAACAGCATTTGGAGGCAAAGGGTCTAAAGGAGAAACATGCGTGTGAACACCAAATTCATTTCCTCCTGAATGGTCAGGATCACTGTAATTTTCTCTTGCGCTTGTAACAATATTGTGAGCCAACCCGTCAAATCTTACACCTCCATTTGAGTGAATGGGTCCAAAAACTTCTGTCCCGCTGCCGAAACGCACATCAGAATTTACCACAATGGAAAATTTTGCCAAAGAAGGCATCGCAAGTTGTGTTTCCACTATACTTGATACGGAAGAATCAGCCGTCACAGTTCCTGTTGAATTGATAACAACTATTGTAGATCCTGACGGAGGAGGAGTTATGTCCAAAGAAAACTGTCCGATAATATCTCCGTCTTTATCAAAAAAATCATGAACATAGGGTCCGGGAGCCCCCGTTCCATCTTGAAAATCAGTAGGTTCGTGCGCTAAATGCCAACGATAATAATCAACTCCAGCCTCTGCTATTTGAAAAGCCAGCTCCTGGTTTATAGCTCTATTTGAAGCTTTAATATTAACCGCACCCCAACTTATCAATCCGCTTATAAAAAGAATTGCAATAGAACCAAATATGAGAGCATTTATAATTATCGTGCCTTTTTGATTTTCTATTTTATTATTCATAATATTACAAATTGTCTTTTAAATTTCTCATAACAACCTGAAAAGTAAACGTAACAGGACCGGGCTCTCCCGCACCATTTGCGTCTAATATTAAATCGGTCTTAATAAGCCTTATACTTAAAATATTCACTGGAGCTGCAAGCGGAGCTCCGGACCCATCATAACTTGAATCATAATAACTAAAAACAGGACTTCCTCCGTTTGCCACATCATGAACAAACTCAGAGACAACTTCATTTCCTTCAACATAGGCGGCAGGGTCTCCGGTCGGCTTAAGTTCAGCTCTCATTAAAGTTGTTCCGTTCATAAAATATTTTATTCTTTCTTTCAGTCCATCTCCATCTGCATCGGTATAAAAAGTAAAAGCATTATCTGAAGCAACACTTATGGGGTATGATCCTATACTTGACTGAGATATAGAACGAAATTCTTTAGTCATAGACTTTACAGCTTTACGACCTTCTTGTTGAACCGCTAAATTTCCTTGAGAGCGAGAATTAAGCAAGAAAATATTTTTTTGAAACATCAATATTGTTACCATTATTAAGGAAAGCACGACAATACTAAATAACACTTCTATAATGGTAAATCCTGTTTTTTCCTTATTTTTGAAATTCATAATTTATGGCGATAATAAAACTTCATATGTACTCCATGGAGAACTGATATCAATATTAGCATCGTTAAATATCGCATATCCTGTTGACGATGCAGTTAATGAATAGGTCCCTGATTCCATATTTTTAAAGAGTACCTGTCCGGGAGGAACGCACCCTGATGTAAAGGTAAAAGATACTTCCGAAAGATTTGGTGTAAAATTTGTATTTATTGTTTGTAAAAATAATTTATAACGAAAATATCTATCACCATCATGCATCGTATTTATATCTGAGTCTGAGATGGTATAAAAAGTATTTGCTGTTCCGTCAGGACCTACAAAATTCCATGTTAAATTATCATTATTGCTTGCTAATTGAAATTTAACACTGTTTGGTCCTGTTTGCGGAGGCTGCCCTTGCGGAACCCATGATATTTTATCAAAATTACTTCCAGCTCCCATATCAAACGAAGAAGACTCCAATTCTCCGGAAGAAGCATAAGTCCCAAATGAATCTCTTAAAACAACCTCTCCTGCCGGATTATCTATTGTAACATCTCCATCTGAATTAAAAAACTTCTTTTCATTTATAAAATCCGTCTGACCCGCCCCCAAAGACCAGTCGGTTTGTTTTTGAAATCCCAAATTAGTTATTAAGGTTGTGTCTTCACCTCCTTTACTAAGGATAACCTCGGTATCTTTGAGCGGCAACTGCGTCCCAAAATCTTTTACAGTAACAAGAAAACTATTAGTACTTTTTGTGGAAACTACCAACTGTAAATTTTGTGTGGAGCCTGGAGAAAGATTTAACGGCAACAAAGGAATGTATCCTGCAAAATCATAGTTTGCATCTGTGGAAAAAGCATCATAAACATCCCACTCCAAATCACTCAAACTCACAGATGCTCCTGCTCCCGTAAAAAGACTCTGTTCGTATTTTAAAACATCGGGTCCCGTACCTATAAGCTTAGAGCCTTTCAAGTCAAAATCCACATTTGGTACAGAAGCGCAAGTATCGGTAACGCTTGATATATTTAAGGTGGCGAGAGTATCTACGGCAAAACTTATTTGTGTTACTTGCTGTTGGAAAACAGAAGCATGCGCTTTTATAGGATTTGGATTTGAAAGTTCGCCTGTCGCATAGGTTTTATCTGTAGAATATCCATTTTTTGTAACAGTTATTTCATACACTTCAACCCCGGGTGGCGCATCAATTATTTTAAGATTTCCATTGTTGTCTGTTACATCATCTATTATAATCGCCGGCATTTCATTATTATTTTCTATATGAACATTAGCTCCAACCACAGGCAATCCATTAGCATCAAAAACACGAACAAATAAGGCGCCATTTGTAGATGCTCCTTCCAAATTTTTTGGTGATACCCTGGTGTTTAAAACAACCGGTTTAAAATTATTACATGTATTGCAGCTTGCGCTTACCTCCACCAATTTATAATCTGCGGGAGAAAGATCATTAGGGTTTCCTCCTAATGTCCCGTCAAATGGATCATCAATATTTCGAATTGTCGTAATCACGGTAAATGGAATACCGGATCTAACTTCTACTTTACTGGCCTCTATTTTACCAACCGGTATTCCGGTTGTTGTACCAACATCTGAATAAGGTATATTTCTTATTATTTCAAACTGCTCCTCTATTAAAGCTGCGGCTACAACTTTAACTTTTCCGGTACTTACAAGACCCATAAGAATATTGTAAACCTGAAAAACGCTTAAAAAAATCATCGCAAAAATAGCAACACCAACAAGTATCTCTACATAACTAAATCCATTTTTTTTGTTTAAATTTAATTTCAAAATATAAATTTAATTATTTTTAAATGCTGTCTAACATACTGTACATCGGTGTTATCATTGATATTGCAAAAAATCCAACACCGGCTCCAATAAAAATCATAAGCACAGGCTCTATTATTGTTGACATATTTTTAGTTACATTATCCACCTCTTCTTCATAAAATTCCGCAAGTTGAGACATTATTTCAGTTAATGCACCCGTTTCTTCCCCAACCTCAATCATTTGTATCACAAGCGGAGGATATATATCTTTATACTTTAAAAGAACTTCGTTTAATTGTTTTCCTTTTTGTATCTCTCTTGCCGCTGATTTCATGGATTCTGCAAAAAACCAATTACTCAAAGTAGCAGATATAATGTTAAGAGCATCAACTATCGGTACTCCTGAATTGATTAATGTTGTAAATGTTCTTGAGAAACGAGCTGAATTTAATTGTTTTGATAAATTGCCGAATATTGGCAATTTTAATATCATTCCATCAAATGCTTTCTTTCCGGTTTCGGTTTTTAATATTTTTTTAAAACTATAAATAAATATTATTATAAGTAAAATCGCTACATACCAAAAATTAATCAAAAAATTGGAAACTCCTATTATAAACTGGGTTGAAGCGGGCAGCTCGGCTCCCATATCTTTAAATGTTTTTGCCAAAGAAGGAACAACCAATGTCATCATCAAGGCTCCAATCCCCAACATCGCTATTAAAATTATTGAAGGATACATCATCGCCCCCTTTACTCTTGAAGTAATGTCGTGGTCTTTTTTCATTTGAACAGCCAGACTGGACAAAACTTCTTTCAGATTTCCCGCCGTCTCTCCAACCTTCACCATACTCACATACAAACTTGAAAAAACAGCTTTATGTTTTGACATACTTTGTTCAAGCTGCTCTCCTTTTTGTATGTCTTCCGCTATAGATTTTATTATTTTTTTAAATTTATCATTTTTTGTCTGCTCTGACAAAACACCAAGCGCCTTTGTCAAAGATAAACCAGCGCCTATCATCACCGATAAATTCTTGGTAAACATCATTCTCTCAACCAAAGAAACTGATCCGAAAGAAAAAGAAAATTCACTTATTTTCTTGCCTTTTGGACCTTCCATGGAAACAACTCGCAATCCTTGACTTGCAAGCAAATGCGCCAAGTCCTGCTCAGACTTTGCTTCAGCAACTCCTTCTTTTAAACTTCCGTCGGAAGCTCTTGCTTTGTAAGTATAATTTGACATTGATTAAAAATAAAAAATAAAGAATAAAGAATAAAGAATAAAGTTTTTATATTCCGCTTTATTCTTGACTCTTAATTCTGTTTTAAAACTATTCCTTTGTTACTCTTAAAACTTCTTCTAATGTTGTATAGCCCAATGCGGCTTTTACAAAACCATCTTCAAGCATTGTGGTCATGCCTTCTTCCTCAGCAGCTCTAACTATTTCATCCTGAGATTCTCTTTTTACTGTAAGTTCTCTTATTTTTTCTGTCATTTCCAAAACTTCGTAAATTCCAACTCTCCCTTTATATCCTGAAGGACAGTCTTTTGTTGGGCTTGCTTTGTAAAATTTGATGGTTTTCCATGTACTTTTAGGATCCACCGCTTTGTCCCGTATCATAACTTTTAATATTCTGTCCAAATCAAACTGTTCAGAAAATGACTTTATCTGGTCATCTGTTAAAACATACTCTTCTTTTTTTTCACAAAGCTTTCTCACTAATCTTTGAGCTAAAATAGCATTTACGGTAGATGCTATTAAAAAAGGCTCAACACCCATATCTATCAACCTTGGCAAAGCTCCCGCAGATGAATTTGTATGTAAAGTTGAAAGAACTAAATGTCCTGTAAGCGCTGCGTTAACAGCTAACGAAGCAGTTTCTCCGTCTCTTATCTCACCAACCATTATAATATTCGGATCCTGACGCAAAAGTGCACGAAGTCCCGCTGCAAATGTCATACCAATACTTGACTTAACTTGAGTTTGGTTCACTCTTGGCATCCTGTATTCAATAGGGTCTTCTATTGTTGAAATATTCACCTCTTGAGTATTTATAATATCCATAGCCGTATAAAGAGTTGTGGTTTTTCCTGAACCGGTAGGTCCTGTAACCAAAAACATTCCAACAGGTTTTTTAAGGGCTCTGTGAACTCTTTCTAAAGCCTCTCCCAACAAACCCAAAGAATCAAGAGAATGTTTTGCGGTATCTTCTTTTAAAAGACGCATAACTATCTTTTCACCATCATAAACAGGGAGTAAGGAAACACGAAATGATATTTTATAGTCTTCCGTTTCTATTTTAAACCTCCCGTCTTGAGGAAGTCTGTGCTCATCTAACTTTAGGTTTGATAAAACTTTAATTCTGGCAACAACCCCGGACTGAAGTTTTTTGGGCAATACCATGGCGTCGTGTAAAACTCCGTCAATCCTATACCTTACAATAACATCTTTTTCAGTAGGCTCTATATGAATATCAGACCCGCCTTGGTCAATCGCATGACTTAAAATAGTATCCACTATTTTAATAACCGGTAAATCTCCTGCCGCTTTTTGCAAGTCTTCGTTATTTTCCTCTTCGTTATCTTTTCCGGAATCAGTGATTATCTTACCTTTTAAAGTATCTTCTTCTTTTTCGCCCTCTTTACCTTCTTCGTCTTCTTTAGTTTTTATAAGTCCTTCAAATTCTTCTTCTATGCTTTTTTTATATTGGTTAAGTACTGTTTTTATGCTTTTTGAATCTGTCAGCCTTGGAAGAATATTTAAGTTTGATTGTTTGTGTATAAATTCTATCGTTTGAACATCTTCCGGATCGGTCATTGCAACCTCAAGATCCATTCCATGCTTTTTGAAAGCAACTATGCTGTTTTTTTTTGCAATTGGTTCCGGTATTATTTTTAAAACTTCCGGAGGAACATTTTCTTTTGCCAAATTAACAAAAGGTATTCCTAAGATATAAGCTTTTAATTTTATAAGTTCTTCTTCGGTGACTATTTTTTGGTCCAAAATAACATCACTCAAGTTTTTTTTGAGTTTTTTACTTATAACCTCAGCTTCTTCCAGCTGCTTTTTTTTAATAAGCCCGGAATCAAGCAAAAAAGCTTTCAATTGTTGATCTTCTACTTTAAGCATTTAATAAAAATAGACTTCTTAAAGAATAATCTTCGTAAATAATTTACGACTAAATTTCCAAAGTTTCTTTAACCTTAGCTGTTATTTCTTCAACCTTGTAATTTGCTTTTATAAGATAATTAGTAGCTCCAAGACCAATAATTCTTTCCACATCTTCAGTCTCTTCCAAATTTGTTAAAACTATTACCGGTATATCGCTGATTTCCGGAGTTTTTTTTACTTTTTCCAATACTGTAAAACCGTCCATTTTAGGCAATATAAGATCCAACAAAACCAAATCCGGTTTTGATTCCAAAATTAAATTAAATCCTGATTCCCCGTCAAAGGCGGATGCGACGTCAAATCCTTCAGATTTAAGAGACATCGTCAAGGATTTTTGCAAAGCAGGCTCATCTTCTATAAAAACAATTTTTTTTGACATATTTTTATGATTTTAGGACTTTCGTACTTGAGTATAGTTTTAGACGTTAGTAAAAAATATAGTGAATCGTAAAACCATACGGTGAGATATATTTTTTACACAACAACGAAGAAATATACCAAGTACGAAAGTCCTAAATTAATTATTTATACACTGGCAGAGAAAACCAAAATCTTGATCCCACTTCTTCTCGAGATTCAAAATTAAGACTGCCGCCTAAAGCATCAACAATAAATTTTGCTGTAAAAAGCCCCAAACCAAAACCCTTTGTCTGATACCTGAAGACATTTTCGGCTCTAAAAAACTTTTTGTAAATATTCTTTCTCTGTTGTTTTGAAATACCAATCCCAAAATCCTCAACAGAAAAAATAATTTTATTTCCTTCTCTGTATAAACTGACAATAATTTCCGTATTGGTTTTACTGAACTTAATAGCATTGTCAATTAAATTATTAATAACAATCTTTGTTCTTGCGCAATCCGTATAAACAGCGGGCAGATTTTCTTCTACTTCAAATTTTAATACATTTCCTTTTGTTTGAACATCCTGTTTCCTGCCTAAAATAACCTCTTCCACTAATTTTTGAGAATCCGCCTTTTCTAAACTTAATTTTATTTTTCCGACATCAAGCCTACTTACATCCAATAAAGAATTGACCATATTTATCATATTCTCATTAGATTGATTTATGATTGAAAAGAGATCTTCCCTCTCTTTCTCTGTCATCTCCACGTTATTTGCCATCAATAAATTAAGAGCCCACTTTAAAGAAGATAAAGGCGTTAAAAGCTGATGTGAAATAATATTTAAAAACTGAGATTTTAAAAAACTTTCTTCAGCCACCCTGGAAAAACTCTGCACCACAAAATGACCGGTTACAAAAGTAACTGCTGCGGTAAAAAGAGCTAAAAGAGCCTGCACCTCAGGGTCAAGAGCATACTTTTGCGCAAAATAATAACTTGCTAAAATTGCTCCGACAACTGTAAGCCCCATAATTAAAAAAAGGACTGTAGGGCATCGCCATACGGGAACTCTTAATCTTTTACATTCCGATATAAAGTTAACCTGAAAAAATGATTTTAAAAATATTTTCATACTAAAATTATATCACATTAAAAAATATTGATAAATACTTCTGCTCTCTCACAATACATGATACAATAAAAACACAAAATAAATTTTAACTTTCTATTATGATCTCAAATAAATTAACAAAAACACTCTCTCTAACACTCTTTGTTTTCATCTTTCTAATCTTAGGCTCT
>LSNK01000002.1 GCA_003056085.1 Parcubacteria group bacterium M6-OD1-1
TTTGAGTTGTGTGAGGTTCATCTTTCCATCGTCAGCCTCAGAAATACCCAGGTCTTTTACAATACTCTTGTCTCCCATAATCTTCTCAAGGTCTTCAGGACGATATTTTCTATCTCCGCGAGTACCAACACGAAGCGGAGAGATGATCCCTTTTTTCTCCCAATTTCGAAGCGTATCCCGATTAATTCCGAACATTTTTGCCACTTCACCAATAGAAAGTATTTTTTTATTAGTATAATTTTTTATCATATTTCATATGTTATTATAGGTTGTATATTCTTGTCAAGTATTTTAATAATTTCATAACTTTTCATATGTTAAGAAATCCTTCTATAATCCCACAAAACACCCCTAAAATCAACAAAAAACGAATGGCTCAGCGTTGCTGAGCCATTCGTTTTTTAGTATATAAAATATAATCTTTAAATAACTTTTTTCTTTTTCAAGTATCCGATAAATATCACCCAAACTACAGCTATAAAAAACATCACATACAAAAATGCATCTTTGTCTTCTTGGAGAGGAATAGTAATGTTCATGCCGTAGATGCTGGAAACGGCGGCAATAACACTCAAAAACACAGTTACGACGGTAAGTACGGTAATAAGCCTGTTTAGTCTTGATGTAAGCAAAACCATACTGTAACTTCTTATATTTGAAATATTTTTAAGCGAGGTTTGGCAAATATTTTGCCCTTCTTCCGTATCAATGATGAGTTCTTCTAAAATATCCTTATCTTTTTCATGAAAACCAAGCCTATGTATAATTTTGTTATACATAAAATTTGTGTAGTTATATGCCGAAACGAAACTATTTAAAGTATATTCGTGTTTTATCATCTCATTTACATCTTTTTCCCTAAGCTCTTTACTTAAGTCATTTTTCATTTCTATGCTTTTTACTATTTGAAGTGTTTTATATTCAAGTAAAGTGTTATTTAAACTTAAAAGATGCAATAAAAATTTTGTCTTTTGAGTTGTAAATAAACCCTCTACGCTATTGTTAAAAATTTGCTTAAAAAATGTCGGCTCCTGCTGAGAAAATGTTAGTATAAATTCTTTAGTGACTATCATTAAAAATGTGAAGGTGCCTTTTTCCAAATCATCGGCAGGGACCTTAACGTAAATGTAAGAATCTCCATTTATAAAATCAGCTCTTGGTATTTCATGCGGGTCAATCCCTGAGTTAAGATTGTCTTTGTCCAACCCAAACTCCTTTACTAAAAAACTTATATCTTTTTTAGTCGGAGACACAACATTAATCCATGACCCCAATTCGGCGCTATTTATAACTCTCAATTCTTTATCTTTTATTGATTTTTTTAGATAGGTTATCATAATTTATCTTGATTCTGATCATTAGTTAAAAATCCTGTTTTAGTCCAGTCATTTACGCCTCCATTTAAATTAAAGACATTGGTGTAACCAAGCAAAATAAGTTTTTTTGCCGCGATTTTACTCATATTTCCATTTTTTGAATAAACCACAACTCTAAAATTCTTTTCTTTAGGAAGCTCCAATTGTCTTTCTAAAATCTTTGTATAAGGCATAAAAGCATCTGTTTTTTCTATATATTTTCCATTCTCATCGTTTGTGTTTACAAGAAAAAATTGATTTCTTTCTTTTAACTGTATCATAGAATTAAGAGTTTCCGAAGAAATATTTTTATATTCAAAATTTTTGTATTCAACGCCTGCGCCGCTTCCCTTTCCCTCTTCTAAAATATCTTTACCCTCAAAATACATTACAAAAAAGGCCACCACAAAAAGTGCCAAAAATGCCGCAAATACTTTTTTAAAATTTTCCTTCACTTCTTTTTTCATATTCTATATTATAATCTAAAACCGACAAAATAAAAACCCGGATATAAGCAACCCGGGTTTTTACTTAGTTGTACTACATGCCGCAAGTATGTTCTGCTCCTTCTTCTCCTGAGCAAGCCTTACATGAAGACATATCCGCAGCTGGAGCTGCCACCTCTTCTTTGTGCTCGTCATGCTCACAATCAGAACCTGTGCATGTGTGTGTTGTTTCTTCTGACATAACAATAAAAATTTAATTATTATAAAGGCATTAAGCAGAAAAACATTCTGCTTACAACCCTAAATACCATTATAACTCATTTTGAAAAAATACAACAAGATACATGTTGATAAGTTTCATAAAAAAATCCTTGCGATTAAATAATCGCAAGGACAAAGTTTAGTTTAAGAAATATTAATCCCTTAAAAGCTCATTTATTGATGTTTTTGAGCGTGTTCTTTCATCTACCTGCTTTATTATCACAGCACAATTTAAGCTGTGACTGCCATTTTTAGCGGGCAATGAACCGGGAACCACAACAGACCCCGCAGGAACACGACCAAAAGTTATTTCATTAGTCATTCGATTGAAAATTTTGGTACTTTGACCAATAAAAACCCCCATTGATATGACAGATCCTTCTTCTACCACAACACCCTCAACTATTTCAGACCTTGCTCCGATAAAACAATTATCCTCAATAATAGTCGGATTAGCTTGCAATGGCTCCAGAACACCGCCGATTCCAGCCCCGCCGGAAACATGAACATTCTTGCCAATCTGAGCACAAGAACCGACAGTAGCCCATGTATCAATCATGGTGCCGCTATCTACATAAGCTCCGATATTCACATACGAAGGCATAAGAACAACATTAGGAGCAATAAAAGAGCCTCTCCTTACAGCACAAGGTGGAACGGCACGAAATCCTGCTTGCTGAAAACTTTTTTCGTCCCAGCCATAAAATTTAGAAAAAACTTTATCAAACCACGCAGTTCCACCAGGACCACCTGATATTATAATGTTGCTATTAATCTTAAATGATAATAACACAGCCTTTTTTAGCCATTGATTAACAACCCATTCATCATGTATCTTTTCTGCGACACGAAATACACCAACATCAAGACCAAAAATAGCAGACCCAACAGCATTTCTTATATCACCATCCTTAAGGCCTGAATCGATACTGCCTTTGTTTTCCCATGCATTTTCGATAACACTTTTAAGATTATCATCGTATAATGATATCATTACATGAATATTTGGACTTCGTAAGAAATCAATAGTCGGGTGAGATTCTTCGGAGTCCCAAAGTTCAGCAAAAAACTCTACAACTTTATGATGATTGCTTTCATTAATTATGAATTCCAGACGCCCCTCAGACAAAAAGTCAAAAAGTTGAGATGAAATGTACTTCCCGGGCTGAGAAACTATTCGCATATTTTCTCCATCCGAATTTATAAGATCAATAACTTTCACCGGTCCATTTTCCGGCAAATAACCCATAACATCCTGCAGTGCTTTGCAATTCATTTCAAAAGAATTGATAAAGCTGACATGCTTACTCATTGTCTTTCTCCTTTTTTTAAAATAACAGATGCCAATTGATTTATTGGTTTTTATAGTTAAATCTATTTTAGTTGTTTTGTCAAATCTTTTTTATTTTTTTGTCGGGAAAATTCCGTTTATGGCATTGTTTACTATTTCTTTCACCTCAATGCCAAAATCAGCCTGAAGCATCCAATTTAAAAAACCGGGATTTGACATAAAAACACTTTTTAAACTCTCTCCTCTATGCTTTCCAAAATTAAAATAAGCTTCACCATCTCTCCAATAAAATCTTCTGTCAGCATCAACATATCTTTCGTCTTTTTGAGAATGCAATGAACTTAAAAATTCTTTGTCTTTTATTTCCGGATATTTTTCAAGTTGCGATTCCAAAATCTCATAAGTCGCCAAAACATCCCCTTCTGCGCTATGAGCGTCTATATGATCCTTCCCACAGTAAAATTTATATGCTGATGTTAAGTCTCTTTTTTCCATACTGTGAAAAATCGTTTTTGAGTCTATTATATCTTCCATTTTATACTCAAAATTAATTCCCGCCTCTTTAAATTCTTTTTGAAGCATCGGCAGGTCAAAGCCGATAACATTAAAGCCTCCAAAGTAACAGTTGGAAAAAACCTCTAAAAATTCTTGAGCATACTCTTTAAAATACGGATGCTTTTTTGCTTCTTCGTCGGTTATTCCATGAACATCTATCGATTCCTGGGGGATTTTAATCCCGGGATTTATTTTATAAGTCTTGACCTCTTTTTCTCCACTTGGAGATATTTTCATATAGGAGAGTTCAACAACTTTATCCAAGTTAATCATAACCCCTGTTGTTTCAAGGTCAAAAACCACCAATGGTTTTTCTAATTTTAATTTTTCCATTATTTGATTTTTTTCCGGCATATCTTTAAAACTTTCTTCCCCGTAAAATATTTCTGCTTTTGACAAAATTTCTGCAAAACAGAATCCCACTGGGGTTGACAAATTAATTAATATATGATAGTTTGTTGTTAAGGATGAAGGCGCAATTTTATGTCGCCCCACGCCCAACCGGAAGGCTTAAAGTTCCTTCTTCGGCTCAAAAAAGAGCGGGTGTCATCCTACCCCCCGAGACAAGTTCCCGGGGGTTTTTTTATTTATAGTCCTTGCATCCGTCGCAAAACCCCTGCTTACTGCTGCACTCAAACTCCAAGTTCATTATCTTTTCGTAAACTTCTTTTATTGTTTCTTTCAGCTCCGATACATCTTTTTCTGTAAATTCAACTGCTTCTTTTTTGTATTTTTCGTCTTTCCCCTGCACAAAATCCAACTCTCCAACAGTCATATTATATTTAAATCTACTGTCCAAATCGCATAAAATTTTATAAAAAACTATCTGTCTTTTTAGATTTCCTTTGGAATCTTTCGTTTTCCCCTCTATTTGGTTTTTTGTTTTTGCGCTTCCGGTTTTATAATCTATAACTTTAACATCTGTTGTATTTACTTTTTCTATTTTATCAATTTTTCCGGTTAAATGCACGTCATCCAAATACACTTCATGTTTTGAAAAGTTATATTCAACGGCTTCAGGGACAATCATGCTGTCTTTATACAAATTGTAATATCCCAAAATACCTTCTGCGCCTATTTTTATTAACTCTTCTTTCTCTTTGTATGTTAAAATTTCTCTTTCGATCGCATTTTTGTATGCCGACACAAGAAACTCAGAAGACGGCAGCTTGTCTGTATTTTTAAACTCCAAAAAAAACTTTTCTAAGGCTTTATGATACGCCGTTCCAAGCACCATATGCTTGTTTTTTGCTTCAGGTATTCTTATTAAGTTTCTAAACTTAAATTTTCTCGGACACTCAAGATAGTTGTCTAAGTGAGTAACGCTCAGCTTGTAGTCTGCAAGCAGTGACTTTAAATATTCATCTTCTTTTTCCTTTTGAATTTTGCCTCCTCTTAATTTTTTATCCAAAAATTCTTCTGCGTCATCTATCTCTTTATCACCTAAAATATTATTTATATATTTTTTGTCTATTTCCTCAACAAATTGAGAAATTGATTTTTCTTGGACATTGCCGTTTGAAACATACTCTTCAGCATAAGTAATATATGCTTTTTTCTTTGCTCTTGTTAAAGCTACAAAAAAAAGTCTTCTTTCATCCTCATTTTTTTCAAATTCAATTTTGGAAGACTTGGTTAAAAGATTTTCAGGAAGCTTTATCTTATCCATACTTCTTTTATTTCCCCATGTTTTATCCACCGCTTTTGTTATAAATACATATTCAAATTCAAGCCCCTTTGCCTTATGAGCTGTCATAATTCTTACTCCTTTTTTTTGAAGCAAAAACGACTCTTCTTTTATTTCAATATTATATTCATTGTATAAATTAATTTTTTCTAAAAACTTTTTTGTATCAAGCTCTCTGTCTTGTAAATTTAACTCTTTTATTTCAGAAAACAAACTGGAAATATGCCTTAAATATTCCATTTTCTCGTCTTTATTAAATATCCAATCCAAAAATCCGCTATCTGAAAGAACCTTCCCGCAAAATGCAGTAAAAGTTGTTTCCGCGCTTATCTTTTTAAATTTAAGAAACTTATCTATAAAATCGGCTATATTTTGCTTGCTTATGAGATCCAAATTTTCTAAATTTTCAGCTTTTGAAATAATATCAAAAATATTCACCTTATCCTTCTTGGAATAATTAATTTCATAAAGATATTTATACAATTTATACACATCAAGCGCATCTATGTTTAAAAATCCAAGAGACATTATATCTAAAAGTTTTTTGTCGTCGTAAGGATTCTCAATAATAGAAAGATAATCCAAAAACGCTCTTACAGAAACCCCCTGCAAAACATTATTTGATGCTTCAAACACCACAGGAATATCTCTTTTTATTAAAAATTCCGCCATTTCATGACTTTCTCTGTTTGTCCTTGAAAATATCGCTATTTCATCAGAGTTTTCTCCTTCTTCTATTAATTTTTCTATCTTTTTTGTAATATAAAACTTCTCTGCGTCGCCAACGGAAAATTTTACAACATCAATTTTTTCCCCTTCGCCTTTTTGAGAATTTAACTTTTTATCTACGCCGTCTAAAAAATTACCAACTCTATTTTTGTTCTTATCAATCATAGAGAAAGAAGAATCTAAAATATTTTGAGTAGATCTGTAATTTTGTTTTAAAACTATAGGACTTTTTACGCCATATTTATCACTAAAAAATAAAATATTTTCCAAAGACGCTCCTTGAAATCTGTAAATTGACTGATCGTCATCTCCCACTACAAAAATATTGGGTTTTTCATCTGAAAGAAAGCTTGTAAGCAACGAAATTATTTCGTTTTGAGCCTCGTTTGTGTCTTGATATTCGTCTACCATTATATAAAGATACTGCTCCTGATAACTTGCTAAAAGTTCATCGTCTTCCTTAAACTTATTAACAACAAACAATATCATATCCTCGTAGTCATAAAGCCCTTTTTCTTTTATTTTTTTTTGGTATTCTTTGTAAATTAAAGAAAGCTCCTTGTTTTTTAAAACTTGTTTTTCTTTTTTCTGCCACTCGCCCGTTGGTTTTCCGGTTCTTGGATTTATCTTATGCTCGCTTTTTAACTCTTTTTCTAAAATTTTTAAATTTTCGTCTAATTTTTCAGGCGTAATATCTTCGCGTTTCAGCTTTTGAATACTTTTTAATATATCAGACAGATAAAAATATCTATCTCCAAATGTAACTAAATTTTTCAGATCTAAAGAGTTTATAATATTTCTTAAAATCTCAATTCTTTCTATATCGGATATTTGTTTAATCCCTTTTGCAAATATAAATTTTTCCGGAAATTCATTTATCACTTGAGAACAAAAACCATGTAAAGTAGTGATGTTCACCTTATAAGCATCAGTCCCCATTATCTCAAGAAGTCTTTTTTTAATAGCCGTAACACCACTTTCGGTAAAAGTTGTTATCAATACGTTCTCTGCGGGCGACAACCCCTCTTTGCATATATAAGCCGCCCTCATGCCTATTATCTCAGTTTTTCCGGTACCGGGCCCCGCAATAACCATAACAGGCCCCTCGGTATTTGTTACCGCTTTTTGCTGTTCTTTATTTAATTTTGCAAATCTTTGTTTGAAATCTTCCATTTAAGTGTTTTATACTTTAAAATAACAACGAAAAATATCTAATCTTAAGATTATTATACACCAGACAAAAAATAAAAGCCAAAATTACACATTTATTCATTTTTAAGCTCCTCATCGCACAACTATTGACACTTGGGTTATATTCTGTTAATATCAATCTGATTCAATCTCGGATCAATAAATAACAACGTAGGAGGTTCTATATGAAGAACTCGATGTTCTTTCTTATTTTTGCAATTATCGGACTGGTTACCGCTCCCATCGCTCAGGCCGAAACAGCCTATACTGGTGATGTCAGCGTCAAATCAAAAGATGTCTTTGATAACGGCCGAGTAATCTGGGACAATGCCGTACTTCAAGCAACAGGTTTTGCCGATTTTGGCAATGGCTGGCGCACTGAAGCAATGGCATCCCTGGGTAATGGTGCAAGTATGTATTCTGACAGCAATGGATCCCGGGTAAGTTTTGCCGGATACCGGGATATGAAAATGGGCAAGTTCGCCATCACGGCGGGTCTTGCGTATCACGATCTCAGAAACATACGCAACACCAACCAGGATGTCCTCATCCCGTCCATTTATGTCAGCATGCCGACGGGCAGCAATACGTCTCTCTTTACAGAGGCGAAAGGCTACATCGTCAAAAACGGCAAGGACGGCACATCGCTTGAATTTGGCGGCTCGCTCAATCATAAAATTATGGGCATTGGCGCAAATCACAGTCTGAGCGTACTTCGCGACAACACGTCGCTGTACAATTTCAGGAAAGGAACCCTGGCTGTTTACAGCGGTGAGCTGACGTGGAAAAAAAGCAAAAATATGACCATCCATCCGCTGAACTTGCGGATAATTGGCGAGAAAAATCAATCGGCAATTACCGTAGTCGGCGCCGGGTTAACCTATAAATTCTAGTCAAATAACCCTGCTCTGGGGCGACATCGCAATGATGTCGCCCTTTTTTATTCCAAAAATTCCCCACAAACTACATAGGTGTCACCTATGTAAACTCACTTATATAAACTTAAAATACTAAAATGACAACTTTGGGGACGGTCGTCCCCAAAGTTGTCATTTTTATTGATACTTAAATATTTTTTTAAAAGACTTTTTGAGGTATGTTAATTCTAAATAAAAACGTCATACTTGATTAATTTTAATCGCTTTGGCTTTTTCTTTGTTTTACTAATTTCTTTCTCTTTGAGTTAGAATTTAAAATAAACCCATTGACAAAAGCATATAAAATGCTAAAATACCCAATGTGTATTGTCTTTTTCATCGCTCGCAACCCATACACCCCTCCCTTCTGCGAGTTCAAACGGCAGCAATACACTTTAATCTTTGGGGGAGTCGGCTAAATAAAAAAAAGCCGACCCCCTCTTTTTTTCTAATTTAAATCATATATAAAACTTAAAAATATGAAAAAAGACATCCATCCAAATTATAACGAAACATCTGTTAAGTGCGCATGCGGCAATAACTTTAAAACAGGTTCAACTCTCAGTGAAATAAACATTGAGGTTTGCAGCGAATGCCATCCTTTTTATACAGGCAAAGAAAAAGTTGTTGATACAGCAGGAAGAGTAGAGAAATTCAACAAAAAAAGAAATTTGGCGAAACCGAAAAAAGCAAAGAAAGAAAGAACTAAGCCGGAAAAATCGGAAAAAAAAGACATCAAACCGGTAAAAAAATAACTTTCTAAAAAAGCCTTAAATCTAATTATTTTAAGGCTTTTTTATATTTTTGTGATACAATAAAAAAAATATGTTTGAAAAGGAATTTAAAAAATTAAAAGAAGAATACCAGGAGTTAGAAAAAGAGTTTGCCTCAGGGAAGCTTTTTTCTGATACGCAAAAATACAAAGAGTTATCACAAAGATATGCGGAATTAAAAGAAATTATTCCTAAATATGACAAACTGAAGGAAATTGAAAAAAATATAGAAGAAAATATAAAAATATTAAAAGAAGAAACTGAAGAAGAATTACTTAAGTTAGTGGAAGAAGAGCTGACTGAACTAAACTCTCAAAAGAAAGAATCAGAAAAAGAAATAAAAAATATACTTTTCCCTGATAAAAAAGCAAAATATAAAAATATAATTATGGAGATACGAGCGGGCGCAGGTGGAGATGAAGCCGCTTTGTTTGCCTCAGACCTGCTTAAAATGTATTCAAGATATGCTCAAAAAAAAGGCTGGGATGTTTCCGTAATAAACTCTCACAACAACCCACTGGGAGGCTTTAAAGAAGTCACATTTGAAATCTCCGGTCGCGGCTCATACTCAGATATGTTTTATGAAAGCGGCGTCCATAGAGTGCAAAGAATACCTGAAACGGAAAAACAAGGAAGAATTCACACATCAACAGTGTCTGTTGCCGTATTACCGGAAGTCCCCGCATCTGAGGTCACTATAAATCCAAGCGATTTAAGATTTGAAACTTTCAGATCCGGAGGACCCGGAGGACAAAATGTAAACAAAGTGGAAACGGCTGTAAGAGTTATTCATATTCCGACAGGTGTTGTTGTTGCATCTCAAGTGGAAAGATCCCAGGCAAGAAACAAAGAAAAAGCTCTTCAAATTCTTCAATCAAAAATAACACAGGAACAAGAAGAAAAACAAGCAAGAGAGCTTAGTCAAGCAAGAAAAGAACAAGTTGGAACAGCAGACAGATCAGAAAAAATAAGAACTTACAACTTCCCTCAAGACAGAATAACTGATCATAGAATAAAAAAAAGCTGGCACAATATGGAGCTTATTTTAGACGGAGAAATAGATGATATTGTAGAGGAACTTAAAAAAGAACTTAAATAAAAAATCCCCAAGCTAAAAGCTTGGGGATTTTTTATTTAGAACTTTATTGCTGAAGATCCTCCACTCTCTATAGCATCTATCTGTTCCTGATAATAGTCTGCCCACCCAAGAACTTGTCTTGCATAATTCTGACCGGGGTATCTTCTCCAGCGTGATCCTGCATAATACATAGCGGCCGCTTTTTGTTCAGACGCTCTTGTTCTGGCATTTGCTCCATTGTTTGAAAGCTTAATCGCAGAGCCCATAAAAGCATCTTCTATGTTCCATGGTGACGGAAAATTATTACCTGTTAAAGTTGCTATCTGATTTTTATATGCCATCCAAGTTGTCGGCATAAATTGAGCCGCTCCCATAGCTCCTCCGCAACCAACGCTTCTTAAAGCTCTTGATACCGGCATTGAGTCCGGATCAAGCCCAAGACTTGATGTAATTTCCAAGTATGCTTTCTTTTCTCTTTCCGCTCTGGATCTTTTTCCAAAACTTATATAGCATTGATACAAATCTTTTTGCCATGAACCACCGCCAATGTAGGTTCCCATCTTTGATTCAACTTGAAATAATCCCAATATAAAAGCCGGCCTCACACCCGTTTTCCCCCCTACAAATTTTGCCTTATTGTAGGCCTCTCCAAAAGACATTGAAACACCCACGCTTTCCAATTTGTACAGCTGTTGTTTGATTATCTGAATATCCTTTTTGCTTTTTGCAACCAAACTTCTATACTTTTTTTCATTCCCTTTAGTTTTTCGTATTAAATTATTTTTTTCAGTTTTTTTTCTTGCAAGTGAAGTTTGTTGAAGCCCAGCTAAACTTTTTAGTTTTACATTTTCTCTTTTCTTTTCTTCTAATATAGATTTTTCATTTTTAATATCATTTCTTATATTACTGATATTCTGGATAAAAATATTAACTTGTTTTTGAAGTTGAAAGATACTTTGAATTTGCCCAAAAACATCAGAAATATCTCCCCCTTTAAGCAAAAGCTCAAACCAACTTATTTTATCATAATTATTTATTTTTTTTACAACCTCTTCAAGTAAACTTCTTTTTTGCTCCAACTCGCCGTTTAAACTGAACATCTCTTCGTTTTTGTAACTAATCTCATCTTCTATCTCTTTAATGCTTAAATTAAGGGCTTTTTGCTCCAAATACTGCTGTTCTATCTCGTGCTCCAAAATATGAACATCGCCACTAAGAGACCTTCTTTCTTTTTTAGTTTCGCTTATTTTCCCCTGTAATTTTTCTATCTGAACTTCAATTTCCGATAATTGACTTCTTAATTCCTGTCTCTTATCTTTGCCTGTTTGAGCATTAACGTTTAATGAAAATAAAAACATAAAAATCCCCAAAATCAAAAACAATTTTGAGGATTTTTTCAAATAGTGAAAAATTATTTTAAAATTAAAAGATAGCATACAATAAAAAATCTAAAACTAAGAAATATTTTTTGAAATTACTCCTGAGTTTCTTCCTCTTTATCTTCTTTTTTCTCTTCAGCTTCCACCTTTACACTTTCAACATCAACAGGAGCAACCTCCTCTGACAAAGCTTCTATCTCTTTTTGAGTTCTTGGCGGTATTACAGACACTACGGCTTCATCTCCCCCAAGCTTAACATTTACATTTTCAGAAATTTTTAAATCAGAAATAGAAATAACATCTCCGAATTTTTCCAAAAGACTAAGATCAACAATAATTTCATGCGGAAGGTCTTTGGGTAAAGATGAAACTTCAACTTCATGAATATTTTTAATCAATACGCCATTTTCTGTTTTGACAACGACTGACTCACCGGAAAAAACCAAAGGAACATTAGCTGTTACCTCTTCTTTCATATTTACTTGGTATAAGTCTGCATGAATTATAAAATCACTTACAGGGTCAAAATCAACATGATGAATTAAAACATTTTTATCTTCACTTTTTCCATCTAAACGAAGATCTAAAATAGTGCTTTCACCAGCTTCTTTATATACTTTATTAAATTCTTTTATATCTAAAGTAAGATTTAAACTGGTAATTCCTTTACCATATAAAACAGCTGGAATTTCATCGTTTTTTCTTAATGTCTTTACTTTGGAACCTGTTATTTCCCTATTTTTTGCATTTAGTTTCATATTTTTTATTGGAATTATTACTATTTATATTGTCATACAGATTAAGAATACTATCAATCGTAATCTGCTCTGAATTTTTTATTAAACCTATTTCTTCTTTTTGAATATCAGTTAAAATGCCCATGGTTGTTACAATTCCGTCCTTTATGGAAAAAACGGCTAACATCACAGAACTTAAACAATCATTGCACTCAACACAATAAAGATCAGCAAAGTCATTCTTATTTATTATATTTGAGTTGCCTATTTTCAATTTATTTCGGCAAATAGGACACATACCCAAAAATGAATTTTTTATATTTTGCTTTGCCATATTTTATATGCTGTAAATTAACATAATTATTTGAAATAATCAACCCTAAAAAACACTTTTTTATCTTTCTATTTTATCTTTGCAATACTGACAAAACGGCAAATCTACATACCTATCCTGCCCGCATTTTTGGCATTTTTCCAATATCTTAATCCCGCATTGAGAACAGAAATTTTTAGATAAACGAAGCGAGAAACTGCAATTTGGACATTTTTTATCTCTTAATTGCCTTAGAGCCACTCTTTTTGGATTAAATATCTTTTTTTGCAGAAAATAGACGGCTCCGCCAAAAAGCAGCGCAGAAAGTATCATTCCTAAATACAAGAGAAGACTTTTTAAGATCTGAATCTCCTTTATAAAATTCCAAATAACTTCCAAAATAACTGCTAAAAACAACCCCCAAAAGTACACAAAGACAATTTGTACAACAAATATGGAAATTGGAACAAACAAAAATGTCACTATTATCAAATATGGACTATTTTTTGCGCTTAGCTTAAAATAAGCTTTCAAAAGTATAAAAAATAGCGGAAAAATCAATATTATCTGCAGTAAAAATACATAAAAATCATGTATTCTCCATAGTGACCTGTATTCTTTTTGCAGCAAACCGTACTTTTCTTGAAGTTGTTTTTCTTGAGGTTCCAACTTTTTTTCCTTTTGAGCCAAAGACGCCCTCAAAGAAGCCAATTCATTTTCCAACTTTTGAATTTGCGCAGATCTGTTTTCTGTTTCGTATCCTTTTGGAACATCCGCTATTTTTTCCAAAAGACCAAGCTGATAATTTTGTTTTAATCTTTGAAGTTCAAATTCTTTTTCGGATATATTATTTCTTAAATCGGCAATTTCTTTTCTGTCTAATTTGCCTTCCAAGAAAATCTTATCAATCCCATACTTTTTTTCAATATTGGAAAAAACGCAATCCCCGCCTATTTGCGTAAGGGAAAAATCTCTTTTGTAATAATTTCTATTCGGAGCGATATCACGAAAGGAATCTCCCCACCCATAGGTAATATATCCAAAAGAGCAAGAAGAAAGTTTTTCCGGTTTTTGCGGAACATTTCCCAAATCATCCAAAACGGCAAATCCAAACAGCAAAACAACTATCGCCATAGCTACAAGCAGCAGATAACCCAAAAACGGAGTTTTTCTTTCCCTCTCCTCAAACCCTATTTCGTTTGTATTTTTTTGTTCTTTATTTTTTTTGAACATATTTATATTTTATTTTCTCCTTCATTAGAATTTTGTTCTAAATTAATCCCATCAGGCAAGACCTCATTCTCTAAAATTTCCGGCTCCTGTTTTTCTTCTTGCTCCAACTCTTCAATGCTTTCCTCCATTTCCTGTTTTTCTTCTTTTAATTTTTGCTCTACACGCTCTGTCGCTTCATTTGTTAAATCTTCATCAAATCTTTTTTGAAGTTCCGGTAAAATTTCAAGAATTTTAGGCAACAACTTTATTCCTTCTTTAAAAGCTCTCGCTAAAGACTGCGCGATCTCCGGATCAAGAGAACCCATGGCTCTGCTTTCAATAACTCTTCCTCCGGAAGTCTTCCCACTTCTAAAAAGACTCTCAAAATCAACGGAACTTAACTGACTGAATTCTTCAAATAATTCATCAATCTTTTCTTGCAGAATTTTTTCTTTTTCTTCTGCGATAAGCTGTTCTTTTTCTTTTTGACTTATAAAATCTTCCTTCTGTCCCCCTAAAGCCTCTTGCTCAGACTGAAGTTTTGTCAGTTTTTCCTTATCCAACAACACACTCGGCGGCTCTTCTTCGGTCGGTGGAAGTCTAAGTTTTTCTCGCGCCTCATTTAATTTTGCTTTTGTTTCTTGAATTGATTCTGTTAATTTTGCAATCTCTTGCTGCGGAGAATCAATTTCATTTTCTAAATCTTCAAACTGTTCCTCCGGCATCAGTTTCAACTCTTCCGCCTCTTGCTCTTCTTTTATTTCTAATTTTGACTTGGCTAATTCTTCTTGTTCGGACTCACTTTCTATATTTTCCACAACATTAATCCCCTCTCCTGCTTCTTTGGAGTTTGATTCTGGATTATTCAAATCTGGGGCACTTTCCGGATTAAACATAATTTTTATTTTTGTTTATCTTTTAAATAATAATAACCCGCCAAAATAACAACCGAAAGTGTAATGATGGAATTTGTCCAATGAATACCGTGTTTTGCAACAAATACTGTAAATAAAAAATATAAAACTGCAAAAACTGCAAAATATATACTCTTTGCTTTGTCGCTCATATTTTTCTTAATAAATTTTGGATATTTTTCATTGCGGTTATCTATTTTTATTGAATATTATACATATTAGCTATACTATTCATCAACGAAGGCAAAATAACCATAATAGCTATGAGTGGCAAAATAAAGAAAATAAGCGTCAGATAAAACGTCCATTTTAAATATTTTCTTGTTTTTTCAACCGATTTATAAATAGCATCAATTTTTTTATCTTGCTCTTGTATTTTCTCTAAAATTTCATTTTCCATATTTTTATATAAATTACTATATTTCACCTAAATATATAATAACACAAAAAAACACCATATAAAATAAAACGTCTTAATGCTTTATATAAATTGGTGTTTTTTTAATTATAAAAATTTCTATTTTTATAATCCATTATTAAACCCTATTTTTACTTCCGCAAATTTCTATTTTCTCTTGCGTTGTTTTTTGAGTGGCATCTTGCGCAGGAGCTATAAATTTATAAGGAATGGTTTTTTTATTTACGAAAATCTTCCTCTCTTAATTTTGAATGAAATAGAATTGACTGAAAAGTTCCGTGAGGAATATCCTTTTTACTCATCTTAATAATTACAATACGAGTTGGGTTACTATCTTTTTTAAATTTAGCATATAAATTTTTTTAAGAAAAATTAATCTATCACATCAACTAACTGAAAATCATTTTTATCAATAAGAAATTTATAAATAAAATCTGACGAGGTGTCACACACAGAATCAGTAAAGTTGCAATTATAAACTTGTGATAATAGTGCTCTTATGCAACCTTCGTGAGCAACGAAAAGAATTGTATCATCCTTATTATTTTCATATTCTTTTATATATGAAAATAATCTGTGCTTCATTACATTAAAACTTTCCCCCCCCCCCCTGGCGCAATTAAATCTGGATCATTTAAATTAAGCTGTTTTTTACATATTGATCTTGCCTCCCATTTAATTGACCGGAGTTTCTTTCTCTTAATTCGGGCGTATATTCAATTGACGTTTTAATGATATCCATAATTATTTTTGCAGTCTGAGAACATCTTCATAGGTCACTCGAGATTATTTTTGTAATATTTTTATTTTTAAGAGATTTCCCTAATTTTATAGCTGCACTTTTTCCAAGCTTAGTTAATCGAGAATCTTTGTGTCCTTGTAATCTTTTTTGAATATGCCATTCGGCTTGAGGGTGTCTAATTATAAAAAGAATTATGATTATAAATTAATATAAATAATTTATTTAACTGTATAATACAGATAGTCTAACTATATTTTTAAAATTAAATTATCTTTAATTTTATCAGTTAAAGAGAAATCCGTTAACTCATCTGGTTTGTGCCGAAAAACATCAAATCCTTTTTCATTATATCTTGGAACCAAATGCCAATGAACCTGACTTACTTCGTCCATATAAATTAAATAAATTTTTGTTACTTTCAAAGATTTAAGTAATGCATTTCTAACCTCATCAACTTTGTCCATTAAATATTCATAATCTTTTTTTGGAAGCAAATGTAAATCAGAAACAGATTTTTTCCATACAACAACAGTATGACCTTTAATAATCGGATAATTAGCTAAACAGGCATATAATTTTGCATCTTCATAAATCATTGCTTGATTAAACGGTTTTGGTAACTTAGTTTTCATAATAATTAGATAATTATAAATCCATATAAATAGCATGCTCTAAACCTACGCATGACATGATTATCACTTTAACTATTATAGTTTATATTTTTATTTCTGTTAAATTTTGATTTATAACTATTGGTTTCATTCCTAAAATTTCTTCCTTACAACCAATTTCCGGAACATTATTTAATAAAAATAGTTTCTTATTAAGATGAAACGCAAGACCCATTTCCAATAGTGTATTTGCTCCTACATAATTTAACACATCATTTTTATCATAATTTAAAATCAAAACAGCATCACTCCATTCAACCTTTTGAAAATGCGCTCTCATGGCCTCCTCTTTTCTGTCCCAAATCCAACTTGTATCATTAGTTTCGGCTTTTCTTTTAGCATAATATTCTTTTACAGGAATCATATTACCATCTTCGTTTTTGACTTCAAAAGGAGGCAATTTAACTCGGTGTTTGAGCTGTTCTAATTTTTTCCTTACATCAAGCATTTCATCATAAAATGCTATGCTCCCACAGATTGTGATTTTCATAATTTATTTTTAGAATAAATTTTAACTCCTTTTTTAAAAATCCATCTTAGATTTTATTTTTGCTTCCGCAAATTTCTATTTTCTCTTGCGTTGTTTTTTGAGTGGCATCTTGCGCAGGAGCTATAAATTTATAAGGAGTGGTCTCCCCCGCCTCAAGCGCTTTTTTCAATGCGCCTGCAAATGCAAGTCTAAGTTCCGTATTTATATTTATTTTTCTTATACCCAACTCCACAGCCTTTTTAATATCATCATCCGGAATTCCAGATCCTCCATGAAGCACCAAAACACATTTTTCTTTTAATATTTCATGAAGTTCGGAAAGCCTTTCAAAATCAAGTTTTGGCTTTGTAATGTTGGAAATTCCATGCATATTGCCTATGGAAACTCCCAACCTGTCTATTCCTGTCGCCTCCACAAACTCCAAAGCCTGCTTTGGACTCGTTAAATTTTCTTCTTTTATCTCAACCGCCTCTGTTAGTATCTTTGAAGATCCGGGACCTCCTATTTGCCCCAACTCCCCTTCAACAGAAATATTTTCATTTACCTTACGCGCCATATCTACCGCTTTTTTTGTAATTTCTAAATTTTCTTCATAAGGAAGTAAAGACCCGTCAATATGAATTGAATTATAACCCGCATCAAGATACTCTCTAACTTTTTCTAAAGATTTAGTATGATCAGCATTTAATATTGACGCTATACCGGTTTCTTTTTCATAAACCTCAGCGAGCGCAATAGCTTGCCTAAGACCTAAAAACTTCCCTTCGCCCTCCGATGTCCCAAAAATAAACGGAGATTTCAGCTCAAGAGCGACTTTTGCCACCGCTTTCATTTGATCCGCAGAAGAAACATTTAGTTGCGGTATAGCATAACCGCCATCTTCAGCTTTTTTAAAAAATTGTTTTGTATTTAAGTTCATTTATTTAATTTATTATTTTGAATTTGTGTTTAGTTTTTAATTTTTTTAAAAATTAAAAACTAATATATCCTTTGGTAAAGTCATTGACTATCATCTCTTCCATCTTTTCTTGTCCTCCAACATACTCCATGAAAAGTTTATTCCATAAAGCCTCTTGGTGATGATACAAATATTTAATCATCTCCTTGTCCATAACAAGAGACATAACTGTATCAATTAAATTTAAACTCACTAAGTCATCAATCCCGGCTTCTGTTTTGAAAAAATCTCCAGCATAATCAAGATTTTCCCAAAAATCCAATCCTGCATCGGGAAATCTCTTGCTAAAGTCAGCTACATTCTGTTCGGCTTTACTCCAATGCAAAGCCTCTGGGTTAACATGCGGTTCAAAAAGCCTCCAATCATATTCATCGTCTTTTGCCAAATATCTTTGAACAATCATCCAATCAGCCACTTTTCCCTCGGGAAATCTCTCATCTAAAACATCACCTCTTAAAGACGAAATGAGTCTTTCTGAAAAAACTTCCGGTTTTTCAGAATATTTTTGAAATAACCTGGAATAGAAAGTAACCTCATTTAAATAATGTAACACAAGAGAAAATAAACGCATGGTTTCACCAGACACTTTTAATTCTAAAGGTATAACAAAAATAATACCTAACTCTTTTAAATGAGAAACATTGTGATATTTCTTCTTCAAAAATTTTTCTGCGGCTTTCAACCATTTTCCGTCTAAAACCTTAACCTCTATCGGTCTCATTTCAAAATCATCAACTGTTAAATCATTATATTGAGCAAAAAATACATTATTTAACCACTCCATATCTTCTAAAAACCTCAGAGCGGAAAATACTTGATACAACTCCTCCTTCTCTAAAAGCTCATCAACGCCTGAATACCCTAAAGCTTCTATAATTTTAAGTGGTGGTTGATTTCTTAAAAATTCTTCGGCTTTTTCTCTCTTTAAGAAAAATCCCTCCGGGACTCCGGAAATTTCCTGTGCAAAATTAAGCAAAGTTTTGCATCCTTCATAACTTATAGAACGAGGCTCTTTTAAAAGTTTAAAAATCTTTTCATCATTTTCTTTTATGCGTTTTATTAAAGAATTATACACTTCAAAATGAAACGCATCTCTTCTTACTCCAAGACTTGAAAGAGCTTTTTCCGTTAATAATTCATTTTCCTCCATAATTTTCTGAGGTACATTTTTTCTTCCGGTTACATCTTCCATTCTTTCACATACATTAAACACATTTTTTCTATCTGCTCTTAAAATTCTCGCTATTTTTTTTATTGCATCTTCATTTGTTATTGATCCCATTTGTTTTTTCTATCTTTAATAATATTAATTTATAAAATTTTAATAACATACATCTTTTGACACTTTAACTTTCGGATACTTCCCCCACTTGCCCTTTTTTAAAATTCCTGTTTTTGCAGAATAATACTGAATAACTGATGTTGAATTTGCTGTTCCTGTTTGTATCGCATAAGAAATATCATTTCCATGCAAAAGCGCTGAAACAAACCCCGAACCAAAAGCGTCCCCCGCTCCCGTTCTTTCTACAATAGGAGACTTCGGTATTCCCGCGCAATATATATCTTTCCCATCTGAGACAGACACTCCTTTTGGGCCTTTTGTCATAACAACTATATCAGAAATCATTTCATCGAGGGCTTGAAAAATTTCCGTTTCTTTTTCAAACGGAATTTTTAAAAGCTCAGCGGCTTCATCTTGATTTAAAATAAGAACATGAACTTTTTTTAAAAGCGGTTTCAATTTAGAAAGACCCGCTTTAAGTTCTTTGCTCCCTGGATTAAAAGCTACATATATATTATTCTTTTTTGCATAATTTAGCAAATTTGAAAGCAATGTTAAATTTCCAGCAAGTGAGGAAATATAAAACCATTTTGCTCTTAATTTACTCAAATTAATATCGGAAAATTTAATATCGGCAGAAACTCCTCTTTTTACCAAAATAACCCTTGAGCCGTCTGTTGCTGTTATTAAAGTAGAATATCCTGTTTCGGGCCTTTTGTCTTTTTGTGCAAAACTGCCGGAGATTCCCTCTTTTTTTAAATCATTTAAAATATCTTTTCCTGTGGCATCATCTCCAACCCTAACGACACAAGCAGTTTTTAAACCTTGTCTTGCAAATGTAACAGCTGCGTTAGTTGCGCCGCCACCGGTTGATAAAAATATTTCATCAACTTCATTTTTTGACCCTAAAGGAAAACTAAGAACTTTCCCTGCGCCGATAGCTTGAGGTTTAAAATTTTTACTTTTTAAAAAGACATCTCTTGTCGCCGCTCCTATTGTTATGACATCATACTCCATAGTTATAAAGTTAAAAGTTATCAAATTATAGAGTTATTTTTAACTTTATAACTTGATAACTTGTTGCTTTCTACTTTTAACTTTTGTTATTTTCTTTTAATTGCTTTTTTTACCGCTTCTAAAATACCGTCTACACTCATGCCGTATTTTTCAAGAAGTTCTTCCGGAGCACCCGACTCTCCAAACGAATCCTGCATCCCAACCATTTCAACAGGCACTGGATGATTTTTGCTCAAAACTTCACAAACAGCAGAGCCCATACCTCCGTTTACCTGATGCTCCTCAACAGTAACAATAGCTCCCGTTTTTTTAGCCGCTTCCAAAATAGCATCTTCATCTATCGGTTTTATTGTATGATTATTTAAAACCAAGACAGAAATACCCTCCTCTTCCAATTTTTTTGCCGCAATAAGCGCTTTATAAACCAAAGGACCGCAAGCCACTATTGCCGCATCGTTTCCATCTTTCAGCAAATTTGCCTTCCCAATTTCAAAAGGTGTTTTTTCGGTTGTAAATACAGGGTCTTTTTCCCTCGCAAACCTTATATAAACAGGTCCTTTGTGTTCCGCAGCCGCCTCAACCGCTTTTTTAGTCTCAAGATAGTCGGCGGGAGCCATAACTATTAAATTTGGAAGGCATCTTGTTATAGCAATATCCTCAAGAGCCTGATGAGTCGCCCCGTCCGGACCAACCGAAATACCCGTATGCGCCCCTGCTATTTTAACATTTGCATTATTATAACAAACATTAACTCTTATTTGATCCCAGTTTCTTCCCGGAGAAAAAACTCCATAAGAGGAGATAAATGGAATTTTCCCGGCTACAGCCATACCGGCGGCAACGCTTGCCATATTTTGTTCGGAAATTCCCATTTCAAAATACCTTTCAGGAAATTCTTTCTGAAAAAAAGATATTCTGGTGGAATCTGTCAGGTCAGCGCACAAAGCCACGACATTCTCATTTTTTTTTCCGGAGTTTACCAACCCTTCCCCAAACCCATTTCTTGTTGGAACTTTTTCCATTCTTTCTTCGTCAAATAAATTTTCAACTAAATTCATTTCTTCGTTTATCATAAATTTTATGTAAAGCTTAAAGTTATCAAGCTGTTTTTAACTTTCAACTTTATAACTTTACAACTTTCTACTTTTAAGCTTCTACTCGTGCTCCGATTTAATTTTCCCTCCTAAAGTTCTTAACTGGTTGAGAGACTCTTTTGCTTCTTCTTTATTTGGCGGTTTTCCGTGCCATTCAAATTTAAATTCCATAAAATCAACTCCTTTACCCGGTATTGTATGCGCAATAATCATAGTCGGTTTTTCATATATCGCTTTTGCCTCCTCACAGGCGTTCACAATCTGTTCTATGTTGTGCCCGTCAACCTCTATTACATGCCACCCAAAAGCGCTATATTTTTCAACCAAAGAATCCAAAGGCATAACATCTTCAGTAAAACCGTCTATCTGAATATTATTTCTGTCTAAAATTGCAGTTAAGTTATTAAGTTTGTATCTCGCTGCGCACAAAACAGCTTCCCACGTCTGACCCTCATCATGCTCTCCGTCAGAAACTGCGCAATAAACTCTATAATCTTTTTTATCAAGCTTAGCAGCTAAAGCGGTGCCAATCGCCTGAGACAACCCTTGTCCTAAAGGACCTGAAGTACTCTCTAAACCCGGTAAGGTTTCTCTATGAGGATGTCCTTGCAGTCTTGTCCCGAATTTTCTTAATGTCATCAGTTCTTTTTTTGGAAAATATCCGGCGTGCGCCATAGCTGTATAAAGACCCGGGGCTATATGTCCGTGAGATAAGAAAAATCTGTCTCTGTCTTCCCAGTCAGGATTTTTAGGATCATATTTTAAAACATGAAAATACAGAGCGCAAAAAACATCCATAAACCCCAAAGGTCCAGCTGAATGCCCGCTTCCCGCTTCAAGAAGCATCTGAATCAAATCTTGCCTCATTTCGTTTGCTTTTTCTTCCAATTGTTTTATTTTGTCATCATGTATATAACTCATAAATTTTGTAATTTTAAAATAGCTTCTTTAATATCACCACTTTTAAAAATAGTGTTCCCCACCGAAAGCCTGTCTGCCCCAGCTTTTAGGAGTTCTTTTGCAGACTCAATATTAACGCCACCGTCAATTTCCACTTTAACATTTGAACTCTTTTCTTTCAAAGCGGTTATTTTGGGGATAACTCTGGCATCAAACGCTTTTCCATAATATCCTATCTCATCAATACTCATAAGCTGCACCGCATCAACCTTATTTAAAAGACCCTCAACATCACTAAGCTCCGTTTCCATTTTTAATGCAAGCCCAACTTCAATTCCTGCGGACTTTAATTCTTCTATCATTTTAAGAATATTTAAATAAGAAGTGGATTCAAAATGAATTAAAATTCTGTCTACCCCGGACTCTATCCATTCTTGGGTTTTTGTTTCCGGATTCTGAACCATTAAATGGGCCTCTATCTTAAGATTTGTTTTTAATCTTTTTAAGTCTTTCGGTTCATACCAAGTAACAGGCGGAACAAAAACCCCATCCATAACATCAATCTGAACCCAAGAAACCAAACCTTCCACCCGCTTGATTTTTTCCTCAAGTTCTTTAAAGTCTTTTGCTATAATTGCCGGTAATATTTCATTCATATTAATTGCATTATATCATTAAAAAAACTAAAATCAAAAACCACCGTAGCATATGGTGACGACCGTCACCATATGCTACGGTGGTTTTTTATCTTTTAATTGAAAATTTTCCAAAAAATATTCGGTTCTTTAATATTCCATATTAAATAATTTTATATATTAATTTGGTTATTTTAAAGATATTGCCACAAATTTTTATATATTATACAATTTAAGCATGGAAACTCAAAAAACAAGCAACAAATGGAAACAAACTTTTATAATAGTAGGCGTTGTTTTTGCCATTTTTGTAATTCAACACTATTTTAGAAGATTTGGACAACCTATAGAAACAATTTATTTCAAAATTCTGTTTAATTCTATAGCATTAACAGGTACTATTCTTTTAGGACTTAGTTATATACTCGGACCGCTTGCAAGACTCTGGCCAAAAAAATGGACATCAAAACTTGAGCTTAGAATGCCTTTGGGAATTATAGGAGTTGGTTTTATAACTTTACATGCTTTTTTAGCTTTAATTATTCTAAACCCGGCATACTACTCTAAAATGTTTGCAGAATCCGGCAAATTAAATACTTTGGGAGAGCTTTCAATTCTTTTTGGAGTAATAGGATTTATAACATTTATTATCATCGCCATCACCTCTCTTCCTCAAATAGCAGAAAATATGGGAAGAGCCGCATGGAAAAAAGTTCAAAAACTTGGATTTTGGATCCTTGGACTTTCAACTCTGCATTTTGCCATTTTAAAATGGCGAGGCTGGTTTGTTTGGGAAAATTGGCACAATGGCATTCCTTCAGGAACGCTTGTTGCAACAACATTTATTTTGATTGTTTTTTTAATGCATTTTTTAGCTTATTTAAAAAAACAATAAACCGTTGATTTTATTATACTCTAAACTAAAATTTCCCATAGAACGATTCTATGGGAAATTTTTTGGATTTTTTACTCCTTCTCTGTATCAGAATTTATTTTAAAATACTCTTTATAAACCTCTTTTGCGACAGGAACCGCAGCGGCCGACCCCTCTCCTCCTCTCTCTATTAAAATAGTAAGCACAATCTCCGGGTCATCATAAGGAGCAAATGAAGTAAACCAAGCATGAGTTTCATCTCCTCCAATTTGCGCTGTTCCGGTTTTTCCTGCAATCTTCACGGGTAAATTAGCTAACCTTCTTGCAGACCCCTCAGCAACCGCCATTCTCATCCCTTCTTTAACCGTTTGAATATTTTCTTTATCTATAAAATTATTTCTTATCTCTTTTGGTCTTGTTTTTAAAATTATATTTTGGTCTTTATCTTTTATTTCTTTTACCAAATAAGGCTTAAAAAGAGTTCCGTCATTTGCAATAACAGCGGTTGCCATCGCAAGCTGAAGCGGAGTTACCAATATATTTCCTTGCCCTATTGCGGAAATATAAGTATCGCCCGTATACCAATCTTCTCCCTTTTTATATTTTTTCCATTCGGGATCCGGTATTAAGCCTGCTCCTTCTCCATTTATATCAATACCCGAAAGTTCACCAAAACCAAAAAGATTTAAATATTTTTTAATCCTTTTTATGCCAAGACCTTCTATTTCTCCATACCCGCCTCCTACTGTATAAAAAAACACATTGGAAGATACCGAAAGGGCGTCTTTTACAGATATTATGCCATGCCCGCCAACTTTCCAGTCTCTAAATGTATAAACAATATCCGGGTTATACTTGTTTTTAATAGCTATATACCCGATGTCATTTATTGTTGTATTTTCTGAAATAACTTTTTCTTGAAGTCCGGCGGATGCGATAAAAGGCTTTATGGCAGACCCGGGAGGATATGTCCCGGAGATTGCCCTGTTAAATAAAGGATTATTTTTATCTTTTATGATCTTTCTATATTCATCTTTAGACCCCCCTTTTGAAAAAATATTATTATCATAAGAAGGCAAGCTTACCAGTGCCAAAATCTCCCCTGTTTTTGGATTTAATGCCACAGCAGAAGCCCCAGTTGCCGTATCAATCTTTTTCATTTGACTTTCTAACTTATCATAAATGTTTCTTTGCAAATCAGCATCAATAGAAAGTATTAAGTTGTTGCCAACCGTTTCATTTTTTACTTTTCTTTCTTTTTTAAGCCTTAAAACAGAATCAACATACTGAACCACTCTGCCGTTAACTCCTCTTAAAACATCATCGTAAAAAAGCTCCAAATTTGACTTCCCTATATAGTCCAAAGAAGATAAATTTTTATTTGAAGAAAGGTTGCTGCCAGAAACCTTGCCGACATACCCCAATATATGTGAAAAATATTTTCCATCTATATAATCTCTGGTAGAATTTTTCTTAATTTCAACACCCTCAAACTCATCAACTCGAGACTCCAAAAAAAGAGCTTCCTCTCTCTTTATGCTTTCTTTTATAAGAACGGGAGACAAAGAAACAAAGCCGACGCTCTTAAATTTATCCAAAAGCTTATCCTCCTCCAAATTAAATTGAACTGCCACCTTTTTTAGCTCCAACTCTCTTTTTAATTTATTTTTCGGTAAATTTGCAGGTATAGCAACCAAGTCAAAACTCGGAACATTATAAACCAACTGACTCATATTTCTGTCATAAATAACTCCTCTTTTTGCAAGTATCGGATAACTTCTTGTTTTATTGTTTTCCGCTAAGGTGGAATATTCTTTGTATTTAAAAACCTGAAACTGAGCTGAGCGCGCGACAAAAATACCAAAAATAAATAAAATAAAAATAAAAAGGATTACAAATGCTTTTTTTTCAATAGGAGTTTCAAGTTTAGAGTCATCTAATTTTTCCGCAGAACGCTTATCCAAAAGAATCTCTTCAGGCTCTATCATAGTCGCGCGCGATTTTTTTATAAAATATTTCATCTGACAAATTTACCCAAGGGAGAAATTAAAAATGCTAAAATTAAATTGTATAAAACTTCAATAAGCATATTTTTTAAAAAGACCGGAGCTAAAACAATATTTAACTCTCCCTCCCCAAAAAAATTAAAAATACTTAAAAATATTATATTTAAAATATAATAAGCGATTGTTCCAAAGACAACAATCGCAAAAAATATAAATATGTTTTCTCGCGATATAAAAGCATTAAGCATCATATTTGCGATAAATGCGAGAGAAACAAATGTCAATGTAAAAATACCAAATGGCAAGCCGGAGAAAAAATCAAAAAGCAAGCCCAAAAAAACAGCGCTTAACATCATTTTTTTGTAATCTTTTAAAAAAAATATTAACAAAAAAAGAGTTATTAAGGGCAAGTTTGGCAATACTGAAAATACCTCTATTTTTTGCGCTAAAGAAGCTTGAAAAAAAACAACTAAGGCAAGGATTGTAAAAAATAAGAATTTTTTCATCTTATAACAAAAGCCAATGTAAAATTAAGCGGCAAAAATGCAGGATTTAAATAAGCTTGTTTAAAAACGGCATTATCATCATCTTTTATGATATCAACCGTTCCAATTATTAAATTATCAGGATACACCCCGTCAAGACCGGAAGTTATTATCAAATCACCTTTTTTAATATCAGATTTTTTCTCTATTAAATTCATAAAAAGGGATTTTCCAAAATATCCGTTTAAAACGCCTGTATAACTTGTTTTTTCAGACTCCTGACCATCTTTTTTGACAAAAGATTTAACATTCACCTTGTTATTTTTATCCGTTATCAAAAGAACATTAGAATAATTTTCATAAGCTTTAAACACCTTTCCAATCAATATATTACCGGGCAATATAACCGGCATATCCTTTTTGATGCCGTCTTTTGAACCTTTATTTATAACCACAAATTCAGAAAAATTGCTCGGTTCAAAACTTACAATTTTAACATCCAAAAGATTAAATGAACTTTTCTCACTTAAAGACAATTGGTTTCTTAGAAGTTTATTTTCTTTTTTTAAATTTTCCAATTCAATATTCTTTTTTGTAAGGTCTTCGTTTTTAGACCTTAAAACGGCATTTTCTTCTATTATGTCTTTTAAACTGAAAACTATCTTAAACCCATTCAAAAAAGTATCACCTATGAAGAAAAAAGTTTTTTGCGGAATGTACGCAACATCAAATATTGCATCACGAAATTTCTCTCTTTGAAAAAAAAGACTTAAAAAAATCAGCAGCAATACTATTGCCGCCAATATGCTAAAAATTTTAATTTTACTGTTTTTTTCCATATTGTAAGCACTGAATTTATTTTAATATTCTTCAAATTACAAAATAGATTCTATTGAGTTGATACTAAAACATCAGATAATTCATCTACATTTTCCAAAATAATTCCCGTTCCAATAACAACAGAAGCAAGTGAATCCTCGGCAATTCTTACCGGAATTTTCGTTTCATCTTCAATTCTCTTATCAAGTCCGCGAAGCAAAGAACCTCCGCCCGTTAAAATAATCCCATTTTTTAAAAGATCGGCAACGAGTTCCGGCGGGGCAGATTCAACAGTCAACTTCACAGCGCTTACCAACGCATTAACAGAATGAGCAAGAGCTTTCCTTATCTCTTCATCGGAAACGATAATTTCTTTTGGAAGCCCTGAAACCAAATCTCTTCCCCGCATAGCGCTGTGCAAATTTTCTTCTTGAGGATACGCAGAACCGACAGCTATTTTTATTTCTTCCGCCGCCTTCTCGCCTATCAAAAGCTTATACTCATCACGAGCATACCTTATAATATCTTGATTTAACTTATCTCCCGCTATTTTCAAATTTTTTGCAACAACAACGCCTCCCAAAGATATTATGGCAATATCTGTCGTACCTCCTCCTATATCAACAATCAAGTTTCCAACAGCTTCATTTATCGGCATTCTTGACCCGATAGCCGCCGCCATAGGCTCTTCAACCAAATAAACCTCTCTTGCGCCTGCATTTTTTGCGGCTTCATAAACCGCTCTTTTTTCAACTTCAGTAATCTGAGAAGGAATTCCTATAACAACTCTCGGTCTTGGAATTAAAGAAAAGGATTCTTTATGCACTTTGTCTATAAAATACTTGAGCATCTGCTCGGTAACTTCAAAATCAGAAATAACACCGTCAATTAAAGGCCTCACGGCAGTAATGTGCCCTGGTGTTCTGCCGACCATCTTTTTTGCTTCCGTGCCGATGGCTAAAACCTGACCGGTTTTTTGATTTATAGCAACAACAGAAGGCTCGTTTATCACAATACCCCGCCCACGAACATAAACAAGAGTATTTGCCGTACCCAAGTCTATCCCGACATCTTTTGAAAAATAACCAAAAATTTTGTTTAACATCTTATTTTAGAATTTTGAATATAAAATATAGAACTTAGAATTTAAAAAATTCTAAACCTAAAAAAACCGCTTTTTACGATAAAAGCATAGTATCACAATAAAAAAACAATTTCAATTCAGAAAATAAACTTACAAAGAGATAGTAAATGGTAAATCCCATAGGTGTCACCTATGGGATTATCTTAATGGGAATGAAATTATCCTCATTAATAAATCAAAGCTCCGGCAACCACCATAAGATTTACAATTTCCCAAAGGATAAAGCTTACAATAATTGTTTTATCTTTATGAGCAATACCATAAAAAATCCATGGGAGTGTAACAATCGACATAAGGATCCATGAAATCGCAGAAACGCCATCTGCTTGGCGTGTATGAAAAATCTGATATACCTGTGGGATAACGGTAAATGGACCAACTATTCCTGCGATAAATGTTATTTTATCAAGAGTAATTAGATATTTTGATTGTGGCGGAAGTACAGGTGCAAGTCCTTTTTGACTCAATATCTCCTGTTCTTTTCTGATGCGTTTATGTTTTAAACCTGTATGTATATGCATGAAAAGTAAAATATTTTATATAAATAATAACTCAAATTCTTATATATAAGAATAACACACAATCCCATAGGTGACACCTATGGGATTTACTATAGTTTTATATTTTCTTCTTTGTTAAATTATTTTCAGAATTTTTATGATTATATTTCTCAAAAATTTCTTTTTTGACCAAATTAAATGCGTCTTCGATGTCCACTCCCAATTGATTTGCAAGACGGCAAGTTCCAAAAAACAAATCGCCGATGCCATCAATAAAAATATCTTTATTTTCTTCAACAAATTTTTTACGCTCTTCTTCAGTTTTATATCTCAGGTGTTGAGACATCTCTATTAGTTCTTCGTGCAGATGATCGAACTTATCAATATTTGGAATATCTTTCCAATTATTACGCTCAGCAAAAAGTTTGAGAACTTTCTGAGCATCTTTTATTGTAGTGATCTGTTTTTCTTCCATTATAATTTAAATTAAAATTTTAATAACTATTTGTTTATAGTATACTAAATATGGGTTTTAATATAGTGATTTATTTACCCTTCAACTTCTCCTCTAATATTTTTATCTCATCGCGGAGAATTGCGATGGTTTAAAAATCAAGGATAGCCTCACCACCCTACCAATAATCCCATAGGTGTCACCTGCGGGATTCTTTATTTTTGCAGCTTATTTAAAAACCACCTACTATATTCTTCTGTTAAAGACCGAATCCAGTTTACTATCGACTTTTCTGAAAAAAACTTTTCAAATCTGTCATCGTTATATTTTTTATTATAGTGAAACGTAGCATTTCGATAATCTTTTAAGAATTGCTTATTTTTAGATTTTAATAATTTATCGATTTTAGGATCAGATAATTCTAATTTTTCCCAACATTCAATTAAGACATACATTAGCCCATACCAAAGTGACATATACATCATAGATTCAATTTTGGTAATTTTTGTTTCTGGTTTTTGAATGCTCTGTTCGAAATGCACTCTCATCCTGTCTGCCCAAATATATTTGCGATGCAAGGCTTGTATTTTTTGATTATTTGAAAAGTTTTTTCTCATTTTATTTAGTAAACCGAATTTATTTTCTCGAATTATTTAGACGAATTATTTCAGACAACGCTCGTATATATCTGGTGTTTCGACCATAAGTTGATAATATTATGGATAAATATTTAGTGTTAGCCAAACGCGAACCAGATATACGCTATATCTGACGTAATAATTCATTCTTAATTCTAACTAAAGGGAGGAATAAAATTAAGATTTTTTTATTTTAAGATAAATGAAGATGTAAATTCATTAAAGTAAGTATCGTTAATATTCATTGTAAAAGGATAGGACACTGATAAATTAATAGAGTCTCCATTTGCGATAAAGCTAATACCCTTGTTTCTAATTTTCATTCCATCGCTTGTGTATTCAATTAGATACTTTCGCGCAGGAAATCCTTTATATTCTTTAATTTGACTGGTGGTCACTTTTACATCATCCCCTAGTCCAATAATTTTACCTTTTATAAAACTATTTAAGTAAGCGTTGATTGATTCAGTGCTATAAATTTCGGTATCTGTATAAGTAACACTATACTGGATAAAATTATCATTATCAGAAATGGAGAGCGATTTATAATGTGTAACAGGATAACTAGACAGATTAAAAGTGGTCACTTCTGGTTGTTCTGGAAATAAAATTTGGAACCCTTTTGACTTGTCGGTATATAATTCAAATCCAGGTATTATTACTGGAGCGCTTGATTCTATGTTTATTTTTTCTATTGGCACATTGTTTTTTTGTATATCATTTAAGTAGAATTGTAAAATGATGTATGTAGTAGTAATTAAAAAAATAATTAATAATCCTTTTAATTTTTTATACCAAGGTTTTTCTTTTTGATTGCTTTCCATATTATTATGGTTAAAAATAAAAAGTTTTAATTTTTTGCCACGATAGTGACATAAAGATGAATTATTATTTCACACAACTCGTTTTCATCCTAACTTTTTACACTACACTTCCAACATCAGCCACCTTCACCATCTTACTTTCACTTTCATTTCTTTTTTTGACTTCCACTGAATCTTCTTTTAGAGTTTTTTCTGTTATGAGTATTCTTATCGGAATACCTATAAGGTCTGCGTCTTTTAGTTTTTCTCCAAAGGAAGATTTTTCTCTATCGTCATAAAAAACATCAATTTCCTTTTCTTGAAAGTCTTTGTAAATCTTTTCCGCTGTTTTTATTATATTTTCATTTGCAGTCTCGTTTTTTGAATTAAGAACTATAAGATGCACCGTAAAAGGAGCAATATTTTCAGGCCAAATAATCCCATTTTCGTCGGAATTCAACTCAACCACGGCGCCCATAAGTCTTGTTGGACTCATCCCGTAGGACCCCATATAAACAAACTCTTCCTTCCCTTCTTTATTTTTGTAAGTTAAGTTAAATGCTTCTGAAAACCTATGCCCTAAAGAATATATATCTCCAACTTCTATGGATTTTACTTTTTTAAGTTCACTTTCTTTTAAATTCAGAGAAAAATCGGCTAAAATCTCATCGTTAAAATCGTCTTTGTTTATGGCGATTTTTTTCTCTTCATCAACAATATACACTTCATCTTCCCCCGCCTCAGAAAGCGTTTGAAACTCATAAGAATATTTGGAAAAAGACCCTCCTGACGAAATAGTTAAATATGTTTTTTCCCCCATGCCGAGCCTATCAAAAACCTTCATATATACATCTTTCATTTTTTCGTAAAATTCTTCATGTTCTTCTTTATTTTTTGAAAAAGAATAGAGGTCTTTCATTAAAAACTCTCTGCATCGCATAAGCCCCGACTTCGCTCTTTGTTCATTTCTAAATTTTGTTTGAATCTGATAAGCGTAAAACGGCAAATCTTTGTATGATGAAACAAAATTTTTCATTATTTTTGCAATAACCTCTTCATGGGTAAACCCCAAGCCCAACTCTGCCCCGCTTTTCAATTTTGTTTTAAACCAATTGTCCACCACATCGTCGCTCCATCTTCCGGTTTTTTCCCAAGTTGCTTTATCCTGCAAAACAGTCATTAACACTTCTTGTCCTCCTGCCCTATTCATTTCTTCCCTTATAATATTTTCAATCTTTTTTAAAACTAAAAGCCCCAAAGGTAAAAAAGAATAAACTCCCGCCATTTCTTTATCTACAAAACCAGCTTTTATTAAAAGCTGGGCATTTTTTGACACCTCATCTTTTGGAGCTTCTTTTCTTGTTTTTGTAAAAAGTTGACTTTGTTTCATATTATATTAGCTTGTAATTTTTTAAGTAAAACTTTCAAATCTTAAAATAAGCGAATTACATCTTTAATGGTAACCGCCACCATAAGCAGTATCAAAAGCGCAAACCCGACTGTCTGAAATGTATTTTCAACTTTTTCTGAAACGGGAGATCTTTTAACAGCTTCAATAATCAAAAATAAAAATCTTCCTCCATCAAGTGCGGGTATTGGCAGAGCGTTTATAATAGCCAAATTTATAGAAAGTATTGCCGCAAATTGGATTAAATAAGAAAAACCGAGTTGGGTAAACTGGTAGGTCATCTGGCCTATTCCGACAGGACCCGCAATCTCAACTCCCGCTTTGCCTGTCATTATCAAGTTTTTCAAAAGCTCGTAAAAACCGCCAAGAAAAGCTGTTGTCATCATAACTGTCGCTTGAAGCCCGTCCCAAGGCGCTTTATACCAAGCCGAAGAAACAACTCCAACTTTCCCCAAAGCTACGCCCATAGCCCCTTCTCCCAAAGGAGCATTGACCCTCGGCACAATACCTACATTTATTTCCTCTTTGCCTCTTTTTAATAAAACCGTAATCTCCTCTCCCTTATATTTTTTTACAAACTCCTGAATTTGCTCCGGTTCTGAAACCAAAACTTGCTCACCTGCAGCTGAAAGCTTGCTTACGGAATCTCCTATTTTAAACCCGGCGCTTTGTGCCGGAGATTCAGGCATAACCTGAGTAATAGTAACGTTTATATCTCTTGCTCTATCTATGTTTTCGTCGGTAACAAGCTGAGGCAATCCGTACCAAAATCCGATAGTCAACAAAACAACCGCCAAGACAAAATTCATAAATACTCCCGCCGATATAACTATCATTCTCTGCCAAATCGGCTTTGATGCAAAACTATCTGGCTCTCCTTTTCCTTCCCGTGATTCTCCAAATATTTTTACAAATCCTCCAAGAGGTATCCAGTTAATTGTGTATTCTGTTTTCCCCATTTTCTTGCCCCAAATTTTAGGCGGGAAACCAAAACCAAACTCATCTACACGAATACCGAAATGTCTTGCAGCCTTAAAGTGTCCCCACTCATGAACTAAAATAAGTAAGGCTAAAATTATTATAAAAACTATTATTGAAAGTAAAATCATCATTTTTATTTGTAAAATTAATTAAAACTGTAAGACTTAGTCAATTTTTTAAAAATAATCAACTATTTAAAATATCATTTTCTTTTTTGTCTTTAATCTCCTTTATCTCGTTATTATATTCATCTACCAATTTCTGAATAATTTCTTTTGACTTAAACTTGTCATCTTCAGTAAAGCTTCCTTCCTTTTCTTTCTTATCAATTTCTTTCATAATACTTTCTCTCTCTTGTCTTATTGAAATTTTTGCTTCTTCCGCTTTTTGTCCTAATATTTTTATAAGCTGTTCTCTTCTTTCTTGCGTTAAAGAAGGAATGTTTATCCTTATAAAATCGCTTTCAGCAATGGGAGCAAGACCAAGTTTAGAGTTTGTTATCGCGGCTTCTATGGGAGCAATGGCATTTTTATCCCAAGGCTTTATAACTATTGTGCTTGGTTGTTGAATAGTTATTGAAGCAATTTGATTTAGCGGAGTTAGCTGCCCGAAATAGTCAACTTTAATGTCCTCCACCAAAGCGGAAGAGGCTCTTCCTGTTCTCAAAGAGGCTATCTCGCTTTTAAAAAATTCTATAGTTTTTCCCACCCTATCTTTTAAGGCGTCTGTTATGTCTTCGTACATAATTTATTTTCTTTTATTTATTAATACACTTGATAATAAAATAAGTATATCAGAAAAGTAAGAAAATTCAACTTAAATAAATTTCAAAAAACCGCTCAGATTTAAATTTGAGCGGTTTTTTGACTAAAATAACAAATTTACACTATCTGAACCATTATCATATTTGTTCCTCCAACTTTTCCGAAAGGAACTCCGGCGGCGATGATTATTTTATCTCCTTTTTTTGCATATTTATTTTTTATAACAAAAGACCTCACCTCTTCCATCACGTCGGAAACCTGCTTAAACGGTCTGACAATAAAAGGAAAGCAATCAAAACTCAATATAATCTTACCTGCTGTTTTTCGCTTTGGTGTCATAACCACTATGGGCTGTAGTGGTTTATGTCTTGATATCATCCTTGCCGTAAAACCGGACTCTGTAAGCGCGACTATAACTTTAGCGTCAATCTCACGAGCAATTTTTACAATAGAATCACTAATTGAATCAACAACTCCTTTTGACAAGTCGCACTCTTCTTTTGGTAAAATACCTCTCTCCGAATAGCCAACTTCAGTTTTTACAGCAACTTTACTCATTAAACTTATAACCTCAACAGGATAATCTCCCATTGCGGTTTCCTCAGAAAGCATTACGGCATCCGCTCCATCAAGTATTGAATTTGCAACGTCACTAACTTCTGCTCTTGTCGGAACGGGTGATTTTATCATTGATTCAAGCATTTGAGTTGCAACGATAACCGGTTTTCCCACTTTATTACATTTTCTGACTATCTTTTTTTGCAAAGCAGGTACATCTTCCGGCGGCATCTCAACAGCAAGATCACCTCTTGCCACCATGACCGCATCTGTAACACTTATTATCTCATCCAAATTTTCTATAGCCTCGTGAGTCTCCACCTTGGCAATAATATCGGCTTTAGAATTCTTGTTTTTTAAAATTTTCCTTAATTCTAAAATATCAGATGGTTTTCTTACAAATGATAAAGCGATATAATCAACATCCTGTTCTATGCCAAATATTAAGTCTTTTTTATCCTTTTTTGTAAGAGAACTTATTTCAAGATATGCACCCGGGATATTCACCCCTCTTCTCCCTTTTATTTCTCCTCCGACAATAACTTTACATTTTATTTTATCTCCTGAAACAGAAACAACTTTTAATTTCTTTTTACCGTCATCAAGTAGAATAAAAGACCCTTTTTTTACCTCTTTTGGCAAAGAACTGTAATTTACAAATACAATGAATTCATCTCCTATGCATTCTTTTGTTGTTAAAGTGAAAAAAGACCCTTTTTTTAGATTAATTTTTTCTTTATTAAAATCTCCTATTCTTATTTTTGGCCCTGAAAGATCCTGAATGATAGATACTAAAATATTTGTTTTTTTAGAAACGCTTCTGACAAGTCTTATAAGCTCTTTATGACTTTTATGATCCCCGTGAGAAAAATTAAGCCTAATTAAATTAACTCCGGATTTTACCATTTTGGTTAAAGTTTCTTCTGTGTTTGACGCCGGTCCTATAGTCGCTATTATTCTCGTTTTTTTAATTTCCATTTTATTTTTTAAATTAAATACTAACTTTTAAAATCTAAATTTTGATTTTTTGATTTGCCAACGCCATAGCTCCGTAAATCCCCCCCAAATCTCCCAACGCAGAATGTTTTATTTTTGGATGTTTGGGAAATATTTTTAAAATATTTTTTAAATGCAGTTTAACATTTTCAACCTTAATGCCTCGTTCTTTCATCATACTTCCTCCAAGCACGACAATATCTGGCGACCAAAATACTATAACATTATTTATGCCGTACGCAAGAGCTTTTGCAAGTTCATCCCAAATTTTTTCATCAGAAATATCTCTTGGATCCATCTTAAACCTTTTTTCCAAACTATGACCGCTTACATAATCCTCCAATTCTCCTTTCATATTACAATCAGAGCAATGAGCCTCTTCAAAGTCAATAATTTGATGCCCAGGCTCAAAACCAAACCTATTTTCATCTATTTTACCGTTTACTATTCTTGCCCCGCCAACTCCTGTACTTACGGTAATATATGAAACAATTTTTTCTCCCTTGCCGGCCCCATAAACTGCCTCTCCCAATCCAACAACAGCAGAATCATTTTCTAAAAATACAGGGACATTAAAAATACCTCTGAGCGTTTCAACAATAGGCTTTCCCTGCCATGTTGGAATATTAGGAAGCACTAAAGTTTCTTTTTTATCTTCACTTAAAGTTCCTGCGATACCGCCCGCCACAGCAAATATTTTTCTTCCTTTTATAATTTTTTCCGCAGCGTTTTTTATAAGCTCCATACCTTCATCGAAACTTTCTGCAGTGGCAAAAATTTCCGGATCTTCAAAAGTTTCGCCATCTTTTGAAAAAGCGAGTCTTGTTTTTGTTCCTCCTATATCAAAAAGTAAATACATACTTAATTATGAATTATCTATTTTAAAAAATCTCTAAACAAAAGACTGGGGGTTTTAAAATAAAAGTTTAAAACACCTCAAGTTACAGCTATCAATAGCTATAAATCTTTTGATAAAATATTTATACAAATACCTAATTTCTGAAAGGCTTTGTTATCGGGGCTCCAAACGGCTTCGTAAACGTTTCCTCCAAATCGTTTTTTACTTTTGGAGAAGCTTTTCTCTCGTTTTGCAGTCTTTCTTGAGCCGTTTTTATGGCAGCTTCTGCAGCTTTTCTTTGATCCTCCAAAAGCTCTATCTTGCCGATTTCCTTTCCTTTTTCTATCCCTGCTTTCTGACCTTTTGAATATCCCTGAGAACTGCCAAAAACATAAGCTATAAAAATTAAGCCTAAAATTAAAATTGATATAGTGGCAATTCTAAAAACAGAACTGTCTAATTTTATTTTTCTTTTTCTCATTTCTATTTATTTAATAATAATACTTTATATTATAACAATAAAAAAATAAATTGCCATCTTTTTGCTATCCACAAAAAAATAAACCTGAAAATTTTAAGAAAAAAGCCCCATTTCAGCATTACGCTGAAATGGGGCTCAAAAACTAATTTATAACTCTAAGCTCTGATATCGCTGTGGACATCGTTTGGGGATAAATATACCCGCTTTTTTCCTTCCACCATTTGTGAAATTCCAACGGCGTCTTAAACAAAAAATTTACTCTGCCGTATTTATTTTTGTAAATATTTCTTATTTTAACCTCCGTTTCAGAAAAAGAACCCCTGTTGCCAAACGAGAAAACAACTGTTTGACCAACCTTGATTCCGCCGTGTTCTTCAAGTTCTTGATATTTACAACACATAAAAAAACCTCCTTGCGATGCAATAAGCTATAAATTTAAAATGTACTTTGTGCCAAGATACAACAAAACCATTAAAAAGTCAATGTCTTTGAAGTGTTTATTTTTCTAACAAATCTCTTGTTTCTTTTTTATAATCCTCAACATTTGGCTGATCAAAAGCATTAACACCCAACAATTCCGCCAAAAACATCATTTCTATCATTTTAAACTGCATAAATTGCCCTACTGAGTTTTCATTTATTTCAGGAAGCACTACCTCCATGTAAGGCACTTTTTTATTTTCGTATGCTTTTTTAACTCCTCCGTAAATAGCGTCCATTATTTCAAAATAATCCTTGCCGGAAATTCCATCCACTAAATCTCCTAAAACAAGAGCTTCGGGGACTGCAACACCGCTGTTTTTTGCCGATGTATTTATAAAAGTTGTAAATTTATCTTTAGGACCGCCCAAAAAAAGCTGAGCCATAGAATGCAAGTCGGTTGACCCAACTGATGTTATCGGAGTAATACCGGAATTTACGGTATCTCCTTTTTTATTTTTCTCTTTCCCTATAGACTCCCCCATAAGCTGTCTGTACCACTTTCCCGTCATTTCAAGTTGCGGATTAAAAAAGAAAGAATTTGAAATATTTACTCCGTTTTTATTGTGCAAAAACATTAAAATTGCAGAAACAAGTGCAGGATTTTTCTCAATATCACCGCTCAAGCACAAATCTCTCATATCTTTTACACCTTTTAGCATATTTTTTACATCAACACCCAAAAGAGCCAACGGAAAAAGACCAACAGCGGAAAAAACAGAGTATCTGCCGCCAACATTTTTAGGTATTTTTAAAACCTCAAAACCGCTATTTTTTGCGGCATACCAAAGTTTAGACTCAAAATCTGTTGTAATAACCACTCTATTTTTAATATTTGAAATATTATTTTTTAGATGCGCATACAAAGTTTCAAAATTTGATATTGTTTCTGTCGTCCCACCTGATTTACTGATAACGTTTATCAAAATTTCTTCAGAATCCTTTACATCTTCTAAAATATTTTTTATATCAGAAAAAAGCTTTGGATTATTAGTGTCTAAAAAAAGCGTTTTTGGGTTTTTACCATTTAAGGCAATATGAAGTTTTCCAAACAAAGCTTCATACATTGCCATTGTTCCCAAATTTGAACCGCCAATACCAACAACAACTATATATTTAAGCTTCTCACTTTTTTTAGCATCTGCTAATTTTTCTGATTCTGCTATTTGATTTTCAAAAAAAGCCAAGTTAATTGACGCTTCAAGAGATTCATAATCATTGTCTTTGGCAATCTCATTTAAATGAACCATATATTTCTCCAGCAAAACGGCAGTTTCTTTTACTTCAGACTCACTCACTAATGCCGTATTTTTATAGTTAAATTCCAATAGCTTCATATTTTTTATTTTTTAATAATTTTTTCAAAATTTATGCAAGATAAATTTCTCCTCTCAATTCCTTTAAAATTCTGGCGGGCATCTCTGCTAAACTTCCTTCTTTTTGTATTTTTTTAAACACCTCTTTTTTTTCTTCTCCTGCCGCAAAAACAAAAATTTTATTAATCTTTCTCAAAAATGTATTTGTTGTTGTAATTCTTTTTGGATAATCGTTTTTTCCTGACACGTCATAAGCTGTTACCCAGTTTTCTCCTTCAAACAATCTATTAAATTCTTTCTCATCTTTAGGATAAGGCATTATCCCGGAAGTATGACCATCTTTACCCACACCAACAGTTGCTATTATTTTACCATCTGCATTTTCTTTTTTCCATCTTTTAAGTTCATTTTCAAAATATATTCTTAATTCCTCCTGCGTTTGATTTTTCCTCACACTTGTATCTATAAATTTAACTCCCGCTTCTTTTGCTTTTTTGAAAAAATCTGTTTTTTTCAATTGAGAAAAATTATTGTTTTCATTTGAAGCATCGTATCTTTCATCTAAAACAGAAACAGTAACATCTTCACTTAGGGGTTCAACCCCTAAGTGAACAAGAACTTCAAACGAAGACCCTCCTGAAACCAAAAAAAGAGTTTTTTGGTTATTTTGTTTTGTGTTTTTTAGAAATTCAAAAATGTCATCTGCGGCGCATTTTGCAGCATCAGCTTTGTTTTTATAAAGATTTAATTTTAAATTACCGATTTTCCCCATATATTTAAACCCTCCGATATGTTCGAGGTTGAACCTCGAACATGAAAATTTTACTTGTCAGAGCTTACCTCATGCCCGCCAAATTGATTGCGAAGCGCAGAAACAACTTGACCTGTATAGCTTGGATTTTTTTGAGATTCTTCTCTGAATTTTAAAGACCCTTCTATTATAGGAACAGGTACATTGAGTTTTTTTGCCGTTTCTACAGTCCAAAGCCCTTCCCCGCTTGCAGATACTTTTCCGGAAATGTCAGACAATTCTTCACCATGTTGTTCATACGCGTTCTGAAGCCATTTTGTTAAACGAGACTCTATAACACTTCTGTTATTATAAATTTTTGAAACTTCTATCAAATCCAAATTAAAATCCGATTTTTTCAAAACTTCAAATCCTTCGCCAATTGCCTGCATCATTCCGTACTCTATTCCGTTGTGCACCATTTTTACAAAATGTCCCGCTCCAGAAGCCCCCATATACCCGTATGCATGAGGGGCTGAAATATCTGAAAATAATTTCTCATATTTATCAAATAATTCTTTACTTCCGCCCATCATACTGCATGCTCCGTTTCTTGCTCCGGAAGGCCCCCCACTAACACCGGCATCCATAAAATTAATATTTTTTTCTTCAAGCTCCTTTGCTCTTCTTAAAGTTTCATTATAATTTGAGTTCCCCCCGTCTATAACGGTATCCCCCTCAGAAAGCAAAGGTATAAGATCTTCCAAAACATCATCCACCACTTGATGCGGGACCATAAGCCAAATAAGTCTCGGTGCTTCTAATTTTCCAACCAATTCCTTCAAAGAATAAGCTCCTTCCGCTCCCATTTTTTCAACTTCTTTAGTTGACTCCGGACTTCTGTTGAAGGCGACTATGCTCCAGTCTTTCTCCAAAAGCCTAAGCACCATATTTTTGCCCATTTTCCCCAAACCTATGTATCCTATTTTTTCCATATTTTTTTAATTAAATATTAATAAAGAAACGTAAAAATTTTAAATTTAAAATTCATTTGTTATTCTTCAGGTCCGTCACTTCCTTTTTTATAAATTATAGGATCTTTATCTTTCCATCCTTCTAAAATAGAATTTATAAATTTCCAAGAAGCTAAAACCTCTTTTGTACTTGTAAATAAAGTTTGGTCTCCCACCATACAGTCAAAAAGAATTTTTTCATATGCATCAGGCATAACTCCTTCTAAGACATCTCCACCGTATTTGAAGCAAAGATTTTTTTTGAGATAGTCCATAGTCAAGCTCGGTTTTTTAACATAAAACTCAATGGAAATTGACTCGTCCGGCTGTATTCTGAATGTAATAATATTTTGATGAACATGCTCTTTGTGAGACGCTGCGCAAAAGCACGGTTTTTTTTCCTTAAAATAAATTTTTGCTTCTGTTTTTGTCTCAGACAAAGCCTTTCCGCTCTCCAATGTAAAGGGTACTCCTTCCCATCTTTTATTCTTAATAAATGCTTTTAACTTAAAATATGTCTCTGTTTTTGAATTTGGAGTAACACCCTCTTCTTTTTTATATCCTTCATATTGACCTTTTACGGCCGACAAAGAAAGTTCTTTTTTTGAAATAGGATTAAGCGCAAGAAGAAGTTCCGTTCTTTTTTCTCTTATATTTTCAGAATTTAATTCTTTTGGATTCTCCATCGTAACTGCCGCTAATATTTGCAAAATATGATTTTGCCCGACATCTCGTAACGCCCCCATTCCGTCATAAAACGCGCCTCTTTTTACAACATCAAGCTTTTCTAAAAGCTTTATTTGGATTTTTTCTATATGTTTATTGCTCCAAATAGGCTCAAATAGAGTATTTGTAAAACGAAATGTTAAAATATTTTGAATGGTTTCTTTTGCCAAATAGTGGTCAATTCTGAATATTTGCTCTTCCAAAAATAACTCTCCTAAAAGTTTGTCTAAATCCTTTGCGGTTTCATAATTAGAGCCAAATGGTTTTTCTATTAAAACTCTTGTCCACCCTTCTTCTTTGCTGCACGGGATTGTAAGTCCGGATTTTTTTAAATTTTTTAAAATAGTTTCATAATACTTAGGAGGTACGGCAAGATAAAAAAGTTTATTTGAACAAAACCCAAACTTCTCGTCTATTTTAAGCAAATCTTCTGCTATTTTTTTATATGTTTTTATATCTTCAAAAACTCCGGAAATATAGGTTTGAGAATAAGAAAAATCATGAATTTTAGAACTTATTGATTTTTTCTTATGATTATTAGAAATAGATTTTTCAACTAATTCTCCAAATTCATCACTTGAAATATTTGCCCGAGAAACACCGAGTATTTTAAATTTATCCGGCAAGACATCTTTCAAATACAAATCAAAAAAGGCGGGATAAAGTTTTCTTTTACTTAAATCCCCCCTTGCTCCAAATACTATAATTGTTGTCGGTAATTTTACTTTCACTCTTGTCTATCTAATTGAATTATAACCACCTTCTACACCATCTTTTGAAAGTACTATTTGCCAAAGCTGTGTATGTCTTGCTTTAAAAGCTCCTGCGCAAAAAAGCAGATAAAACTTCCACATTCTGTAAAATCTTTCATCGTAGTTATCTTTTATTTCATCCCAGTTATTATCAAAATTTCTATACCATGCCATTAATGTCGTGTAATAATCATAGCCAAAATTATGCCAATCCTCCATTACAAAAATATTTTCAAAAGACTCTCCTATTTGTTTAATTGATGGCAGCATTCCGCCCGGGAAAATATATTTTTCCATCCACGGATCTCCGCTGACAACAGAAGCATTACCCCCAATAGTATGCAACAAAAACAATCCGTCATCTGAAAGACATTTTCTAACCACCTTCATATATGTTTTATAATTTTTATAACCCACATGCTCAAACATTCCGAGCGAAACAACTCTGTCAAATTCTTCATCAATATCTCTATAATCTTGAAGCCTTATCTCTACGGGTAAGCCTTCACATAATTTTCTTGCAAGCTCTGCCTGATTTTTTGAAACGGTAATTCCCACAACCTCAACTTCATATTTTTCTGCCGCAAATTTTGCAAAACTTCCCCAACCACACCCTATATCAAGAACTCTCATACCGGGCTTAAATCCAAGCTTTTTGCACACCAAATCAAGCTTATGCTCTTGGGCTTCGTCCAAATTTTCTGCATTTTTCCAATAACCGCAAGTATAGACCAATCTTTCACCAAGCATTTTTTCGTAAAGATCATTTCCCGCATCATAATGTTTTTCTCCTATGTTAAATGCCCTGCTTTTTCTGCCCACATTAGAAAGAACAGCCACAAAAAAAGGAAATATCAACTTCCAATTTTTTATTTTCTCTCCAAAATCAATTTTTAGAGCTCTTGCTATAACTTCATCCAAATTTTCAGAATCCCACCATCCATCCATATAAGCTTCACCCAAACCGAGTGTTCCTTGACTCAAAATTCTCTTATAAAGATCCTCATTATTAACCTTAACATCATAGGGAGCATCTCCGTTTATTGTAATCCCGCTTCCCTCAAGTAAAGCCTCTATTCTTTTTTTATAATTCATCCTATCTTTAACAAATAAATAATAATTTCATTACATTTATATTTTATATTGTGGATAATTTTATGTCAAACAAAGCAAAAAATTGTTATAATTTAAAGACAAGTTAATAATTAATAAGAATTTACTCTCACTTAATAAATTTTGTATTTTTTGAAAAATTATATGAGAATAAATCTTTAAAAATATGGAATGCAATGTAGGAAAAACCGAAAAAATTGTCAGATTAATTTTGGGACTCGTATTTGTGTGGCTTGGCTACGCAGGAAGCCCATGGTGGTATCTTGTTGCTATTATCTTGATATTGACGGCATCAATAGGTTTCTGCCCGCTAAGCAAGCTTTTAGGTATTAATACCTGTAAGCAAAAAGAAACAAAAGGAGAGGATAAAACCTCTATTCCGGAAAAAACGGAACCTCAGGAAGAACAACAAACAGAGTCGGAACAGAAAACAGAAGAAAACAACTAAGAACGAAAAAATCCCTTTACTTAATATTAGATAAAGGGATTTTTTTATTTAAAAATAATCTTATAAGTATTAGGACTCTTCAAACTCCTGCTCTTTCCCGCACCAAGGACAAAACCAAATATTTCTTTCACTCGGCGGATCGCCTATCCCCCACCATTTATTACAAACATGGCATCTGAAATGATTAAAATGCTCTACGGATCTTTGTCCTTTCTTTTTTTTCTTATTATTTTCCATAACTTATCTTATTAAATAACTCTTTTTCATTTTCTTTTAAAATTTCTATTATTTTATTAAAATATTCTTGCGCATCTTTTGAAATTGAAACTTTATCTTTTTTGCTTTCAATAAGCATACTTAAAGTAATATCTTTTTCTTTCCATGTTCTTCCGCCATCCATATAAATATTCAACACGGGCTGAATCTTATCTAACGCATAAATAAATTTGCTTTCTTTATCTTTTTTATTTTCGTATTCATCAATTAAATCATGTAATTCAGAAAACTCAGAAAATTCTTTTTTAAGACGTTCTGCCGCGTCTTTTTCTCTTTGCTCCTTGCTTGCTTTAAGTTCTTCATCTTCTGAATACACATAAGTGTCTCCAGCATAAACCTCAACAAAGTCATGAATAAGAGCGTATTTTATAACCAAATCAATATCTAAGTCCAAATCTTTCAAACTAACAATATACCAAGCAAGCATAGCAAGCTGGTAACTATGCTCAATGTCATTTTCCATCCTGTTTTCGCCATTAACTAAAATCGTTCTTTTGACTTGTCCAAATTCATTTAATATTTTCTGAAATTTTAGAATGTCTAACATAATTTTATTTTTTGTAATTTGAAAATAATTTCTCTAAAACCATATCAAACCCAGGCAATAAATCAAAATTTCCAATATCCTCCAAACTAATCCATTTATAATCTTGTGCTTCCCAATCCATAACTATCTTATTTGTTTTTACTCCAACCAGTACGGGATGAACTATCCATGTTTTATTGTATTTTGGCGCATCTTGATGAAATATTTCTTTCATTTCAATAAATGTTATATCCTCTTTTTTTATACCTAATTCCTCTTCTATCTCATCTTCAACTTTTTGATTAAAGCTTCTATCATCATCTAAAAAACCTGAGATGCCATTCCAATGCTCTGGATAAAAATTTAACTCCTTGCTTCTTTGTACAATTAAAAATTTTTCTTCAAATTTAAGCACACAATTAATAACTGGCGCCCATTTTATATTAGTATAATCAACCTGTCCCGGTTTCAATTTAAATTTTGATTTTTTTATACCCTTATTTCCCATGACATTTTTTATATTTTTTTCCACTACCACAAGGACAAGGGTCGTTTCTCCCCACTTTTTCTTCTTTTTCTTTCTGTTCATTTTCATTTTCTCTTCCCATTACGGCATTTTGCGGCATTGCCTGTTGCGCCTGTGCAACCGGACCGATTTTGTATATTGTATTTGCTATATTCCTGCCAACAGAATCCAAAAGACCTTCAAACATCATATGAGCTTCATTTTTAAATTCTACAAGCGGATCTTTCTGTCCGTAAGCTCTCAGTCTTACCGAATCTTTCAAATAATCAACTTCTTCTAAATGATCCATCCAAAGAGTATCTATGCTTCGCAGCATCACTACTCTTTCAGCTTGCCTCATTATATCTTCGGACATTTCTTTTTCTTTCCATGTATAAGCCCCCCTCGCAACATCTTTTAAATATTCTTTAATTTTTTCTCTTCTTTCCTCCGGAGAAACAGACTCTTTTGAAAGATCTATTATCTTCCTCCTTGAGTCGTTTGGCGTCGGCATTATTGTATTTATATCTTCTGATATTTCCTCCAGATTCCATCTTTCAGAATAATCTTCTTGAGTATGCGCAGTCACAATTTTATCAATTTCCTCATCAATAAAACCTAAAACTTTTTTCTTGGTGTCTTTTACTGTCAGCATATCTCTCCTTACAGAATAAACAGCTTCTCTTTGCCTGTTCATAACCTCGTCGTACTGCAAGACATGATTTCTTGAATCAAAATTAAATCCTTCAACCTTTTTCTGAGATGCTTCAATTGATCTTGTAATTATTGAATTTTTAATCGGCTGATCCTCGGGTACTCCTAAAGTATCCATCATTGCTTTTATTTTATCCGCTCCGAAAATTCTCATTAAGTCGTCCTCCATAGAAATGAAAAACTGAGAAGAACCGGGATCGCCTTGTCTTCCCGCTCTACCTCTCAACTGGTTGTCTATTCTTCTTGACTCATGCCTCTCTGTACCAAAAACAGCAAGCCCTCCAAGCTCTTTGACCTTCTTCGCTTCTTCTTCAACAAAAGGACTTCCGCCCAAAATAATATCAACACCACGACCGGCCATATTTGTTGCAACGGTAACTGCGCCCACTTTTCCGGCTTGAGCTATTATCTCTCCTTCCCTTTGATGATTTTTTGCATTTAAAACTTCGTGCGGTATTCCTTCTTTTTTTAAAAGCTCCGCAAGATATTCATTTTTTTGAATTGATCCCGTACCTATCAAAACCGGCCTGCCGGATTCGTTTAATTTTCTTATTTCTTTAATTAACGCCTTAAACTTTCCTTTTTCAGTTTTGTAAACCAAATCATGGTGATCCTTTCTTATATTTTCTTTATTTGACGGAATCTGAATAACATCCATGCCAAAAACAGACCTAAACTCCTCCTCAGATGTATATGCGGTTCCGGACATTCCGGAAAGCTTATCATAAAGCCTAAAATAATTTTGAAATGTAATAGAAGCCAATGTTCTTGACTCTCTTTGCACCATAACACCTTCCTTTGCCTCAAGCGCTTGATGAAGCCCTTCGGAATATCTTCTTCCGGGCATTAGTCTTCCTGTAAATTCATCAACTATAATAATCTCCCCATCTTTCACCACATAATCTTTATCTTTTTTAAAAAGAGTTTGTGCCCTTAAAGCTTGCTCAAGATGATGAACATACCTCAAGCCTGACCCCCCGGATATTGTGGTGTCGTAAATATTATCAATTTTTAAAATACTTTCAATTTTATCAATCCCGGCTTCTGTTAAAGAAACGGCTCTCATTTTCTCATCTATATTGTAATGCTCATTTTCTCTTAAGTTTGGAATAATACTTGCAAACTGGGCATAAAGATCAGTTGAATCTTCATGCGGAGCGGATATTATCAAAGGCGTTCTTGCCTCATCTATTAAAATAGAGTCAACCTCATCAACTATTGCAAAATTATTTCCTCTGCCGACAACTTCCTCCAAAGACGGAGCCATATTGTCGCGCAAGTAGTCAAAACCAAGTTCGTTGTTAGTGCAAAAAGTTATATCAGCGGCATACGCTTCTTTTCTTGTACAGGTTTTTAAAAATTCATCTACAATTTTAAAACTTCCCTCTTCGTCATGTTTTTCATCAAGCTCTTTTGCATTTTCTGTTTCCGGATTCGTATAAAGATAAGACATCGCATGATTAACGCAACCAACAGAAAGCCCAAGAGCATCATAAACCTGCCCCATCCAAACCGCATCTCTTTTTGCTAAATAATCATTAACCGTCACGATATGAACCCCCTTTTCAGAAAGCGCATTTAAATAAGCAGGCAAAGTAGCCACTAAAGTTTTTCCTTCTCCGGTTTTCATTTCGGCAATATTTCCGCGATGAAGCGTCATCCCACCCATAAGCTGAACATCATAATGCCTCAAACCCAGGGTCAACTGCGAAGCTTTTCTTACCAATGCAAAAACTTCCGGTAAAATATCGTCTAAAGTTTCACCCTTTTTTAATCTTTCTTTAAATTTTTCAGTTTCCTTTTTTAAATCTTCCACAGAAAAAGACTCAAACTTTGATTCAAGTTCATTTATCTTGTCTACCGTACCTTGTAATTTTTTTACATTTTTTTTATTAAGACTTCCGAAAATTGAAAACATGCCAATATTATTTAAATTTATAAACGAAACTCAATACGCAGTGTTAAATTTAACTACAATATTGAGCACCCCTTACTTGGACCGCTAAAAAACAAATTATAAAATTCTAATAAATAATTTATTTTTTAAACTAAAGTTAATAGATAAGGTTTTTAATCCCGCTGAAATGAGAACAAAACCCTTATTTTTCCTTACCAAACCAAGCCATAGGAGATATGGAAGTCAGTCTTTTTAAAAGCCTCGCTCCCTTTTTGCTTTGTGTTTGTTTTTTGCTCTTGCCTTCCGTTAATTGTCTTTCCATTATATCTTTTGCAGTATCCAACGCCACTCTTATATCTCTATCTTTTGCTTCTGATCTTAAAAGCTCTCCTTTTACTTTCATATTAATTTCAGCTCTTAAAACATCTCCGTGTTTGTGATGTTTTGTCGTTCTTGCTATTTCAACAAATGCTTCTACTGGTGCGGTCTCTCCTGTTTTAACATCCTCTGAAATATTAATAAATCTTTCCAAAGAGCCTATTTTCTCATTTATATATGTACTTATAGCCGGCGTAAGTTCTAAATTTGTAGATTTTATATCTATTTTCATAAGAATATATTAATGATTATATTTTCATATTACTCCAAAAAAACTAATTTGTAAATTAAGAGCCTAAATGTTAAAATATTGACAGTAATAATTAATTTTTAAACTTATGAACCTTGAAGCAATACCTAATAATAATGAGGAGTCTTCTGAAAGAGAAGACCTCAAAAGTGAGCACGAAGCAAACTCTGCATTAAGTCATGGTCAAGAATTAATGACAGAAGTTCTTAAAGGAGCTTCTCCGGAGAAAATGGAAGACCCTCAGTTCAGACTTGCTGCAGAAAATACATTGAGTGAGAAATTCAACGAGCTTGATCAATTGGGAAAAAGCGACGAAGAAATAAAAGTGGCTCTCGAAGACGAATTAAACAAATTATCTCAATTCTAAAAAACAAAAAAACCGGTGAAATATTTTAGCCGGTTTTTTTGTTTGTCTAAATTTTTTATTTAAATAATTCCGGATCTTCAATAACTTCAGCTTCTAAAATCTCTTTTGTGTCTTTTTTTTCAGAATGCTTTTTTGAATAAAAAGCTCCTTTGTACTCTTTTGCTTTTGACAAGACATACAAACCCAAAACACGCGTTCCATATCTTAAGATGATAAATGACATTATACTCAAAAGAAACTGCCATTCTCCTGTAATTAAGGTTAGAATTATCGCCACTATAGAAACCGCTTGAAGGAAAAATATTGCAAGAAAACCCCAACCTCCCCATAAATAAAATATTACTAATATGGAATACAAAAACAGAAACGCTACATAAAAGTAAGAAAGAAACATGAGCGAAATACCGGAAAAAATACGGGTTTTTTCAAAAAAAGATGCAGGCAGTAAAACAAATACTATTATAAAAGCTAAAACTGAGCTTACTGCATCCAAAAGCGGTAAAATTTTATCTGCGAGCGCAATCCCACCAAACAACAGTAAAAATGGAACCGCTAAAATCGCAACAAAAATAACAATAGAGGTATTGTTTAAAAAAAAGAATCTTTGAAATATTTGAAACTTACTCATTTATTTTTATATAAAACTCTCCACCAATACTTGCCTTGAAAAAAACCAAACAAAAGCCCTCCTCCTAAAGTAATGCCCGCCCATATCTTGTGAATAAAAAACCAATTATTTACTGAGAAGCCTAAACTGTATTTTTCAAAGTCACCAACGAGAAGATCTATGCCTGCTATTTCAATCACCGAGTGAATTAAAAAACCCAAAAGTAAGCCTAAAAAAGAAAATGATATTATATAAACTAATTTTTTCATATTTACCCAAAAATAAATAGCTTTAATTTAAAATTATATATTTTTGTAATTAGTCAAAAATAAATTTATATCTTCTACATCTGCTCTTATATTTTCATTTTTTAATTCTTCAGGAGAAATATTTTTCATATCATCACAAACCCAAAGATAAGTTATATATTCATCAATAAATCCATCTTGAGACTGCCTCACGAGCTCCACAAGAGCTCTTGTTCTATGTTGATCTATCTTGTAAGATCTTCTCTGTTCCAAAGCTTGCTGCACATCCGCCAAATGAATCACATCGGACAACTTTAAACTAATAGACAAAGATGTTGTAGAAATAGGTATTTTCAATTGATCTGTTTTTTTATGTTTATAATTGTGATGTTGTCCTGCAAGTTTTGCTTCTACTGGTAATCCTGCATCATTTAAAATTCTCTTTGAGATCTCTTCATGCGCCTCCATTATTTGTTTTAAAGACATTTTAGAAGAAAAACCTTTTTCTTCAAGCGCTAAAATTTCTTTTTCTGACAAAACATTTTTCATAGGAACAAACCTCATAGCCCTTATATGTTTTTTTATTAAAGATGTTTTTAAATCATCTTCCTTAGGAAAACTTTCTTGAGGCATGTTTATTTCATCAAAAAGAATTTGTTTTATATGATTGTCACTGTCTTTGCCATAAACTATCTGACACAAATTATTCATCCATTCAGAATCTGTCAAACTGTTATGCAAAACAAAACTTGGTATTTCAACCTTACCAATATCATGAAAGAGACAAGCTCTATAAAAAACTTCCAGCTCCATACCCTCATTTTTTATGAGGTCAGCTATAACGATTTGATCTCCGAGCATCTTTTCCACTTTTTCCTTGGCAATCAAGTATGTCTTAACGCAATGCTCAAATGTTCCTTTATCGTACAATTCCATAACAGCGAGCATTTTCCAATCATTTTCCGTCAAAAATTCAATAGAAACTACACCTTGAAGCCGCTCTATTTGTTCATAAAGTAAATCTTTTTCTTCAAGTTCTTCCAATATAGCGTCATAATCGCCTTTTTGAGCTATATCACGAGCAATTTTTTCACGATGTAATTCTTCTTCGTCTTTGTCTTCCGAATTTTCATCATTAAAATCCTCATCTGGTAATTCCAAATTTTCAACTGACATTATTTTATGAGTTACTATTTCACACTCTCAATGTACCCATATTATACCATAAAAAGACCATATAAGTAAAATAATGATATCCACTTTAAAAAAGAGCCGGCCCCAATCAGGACCAGCTCTTATAATTAATTAAAAATAAAGCCTTTTGGAACTATTGTAATTCCATCTTTTATTATTAAACCTCTTTCTTTAATTGTTTGTTGTTTTTATTCATGTTTAAATTATATTTTAAATATGAATATTGCAACTAATTCTTAAATTTATCATCTCTATACGTTCGTTTATTATGTTCATACAAGAAAAAAGGTCAACCCTGTTAGATTGACCTTTAAAACTATTTGCAAATACTATGCATATTTACCCCAATTAATCTCTCTAGTCTCACGAATTACAGCTTCAGGGGTTAACCTCGCGCGTAATTTTGGTATGATTTTGTTTGCCCAAATCTCAAACTGCTTTTCTTCTTCTTCCGTTCTTAGACAACAATAAAGGTAAACTGTTTGCAGAGGACGAGCTACTAATCTATTTGCAGCCTCTATATTTATCATTTCTATTCTTTCCATAGTAAATCTCCAATTACTAACTACATATCTACGCTCACACTATTGCATACAAGAAAAAAAGTCAAGCTTTTAAATAAGATGAGATATCTAAGAGTCCAAACATACTGAGCTACTCATAAATAATTACAAAAAAAACCGATTAAATCGTATGATTTGGTCGGTTGAATAATACTGTATATTAAAAACCAGATTTAAATATCCAATCTGCAATAAAGAGCATAATCATAAATAACGTAGTGAAATATGGATAACAATAAAAAAACATTCTTAATAAAACACTATATACAACGGAAGTTTTGGCATATAATTCTCCCGAGTAAAAAACCTGAATTAAAGCCGATATAAACTAAAATCCAAATACCAACAGTAACAACAAAAAACAAATAAACAGAAATCATAACTGGAAAATCTTTATTTTTTCTCTTTTGATTGATTTTATAAACCGAGTGACCTCTTAACACTCCAAGATCGGGTGATCTTTCGTACGTTTCCGGCTTTCCTATAAAAATATTGCAAACATCACAAAACAAAAGTTCGTTTTTTATTTTTAAAATATTATTGCAAATTTTACAAAAATATTTTTTATTTTGTTGTGATTTTTCCTCCATAAGCTTTTTTTTTAAATTATACTCTATATTTTCTAAAAAATAAAAAACATTGATAAAAATTATCAATGTTTTTTAGAAAGTTTATGAAATAAAGCTCTCACTTTTTCTATACTCTCAGGATCATATATTGAAACCGGCATAACATTGGGAGAAATTTTCTTTAAAATTTTTAATTTTTCTTCTATCTCCTTTGGTGTGAAAATATCATGTTTTGTTAAAAATATATATTCTTCCCTGCCGGCAAGCTCAGTGTCATAATCTTTCAGCTCATTTTTTATAATATTATAATCTTCAACTAAGTCTTCTGATTCCGAGGAAATAAAATGCACCAACGTCCTCGTTCTTTTTATATGTTTTAAAAACTTAATACCAAGCCCCTTGCCGGAAGATGCCCCCAAAATAAGACCGGGAATGTCAGCTAAAATGATTCCATCTAAAACCCCGAGATTCGGCTCAAGTGTTGTAAATTTATAATTTGCAACTTTTGCGCTTGCTTCCGTAAGTTCATTTAACATACTTGATTTTCCTGCATTTGGAAAACCAACAAAACCAATTTGCGCTATAAGTTGAAGTTCTAAAAATATTTTAAAATACTCCCCTTCTTTTCCTTCTTCAAATTCTTTTGGCGAAGTGTTTCTTGAGGACTTAAATTCAAAATTCCCCCTTCCGCCAATGCCGCCGGAAGCCATTTTTATAGTTTCTCCAACTTTTAAAATTTCTTGTTTTTCTTTTGTGTCCAAGTTAGCAACTATCGTGCCTATCGGAAGTTTTAATATTATGTCCTCTCCGTTTCTTCCATGCATTTTTTTTGTCATGCCGTTTTGTCCTTTTTCCGCTTGAAAGCTTTTTTTAAATCTAAACTGATTTAAAGCTCCAAGATCAGAAACTCCAACAGCAAAAACAGAGCCGCCATCGCCGCCGTTACCGCCATCTATTCCCTCCTTGGACTTGCTTCCATCAAAGTGAGCGCGTCCGTCTCCTCCGCGTCCGCCTTTAATTTCTATTGTTACCTCATCTACCAACATAACATTTAGCTTAATAAAGCTTAAAAATTTAATTTCTTAGCTTAATCAGCTTATAATAAAACAATACAAATAACAATACTGGAGCTATAAAAAAACAGCCCCTAAAGATGCGGGCTGTTTTCTTAAAAAACTATTTTATTTCTTTCTTTTTACAGTTTTTTTCTTAGCAACTCTTTTTTTAGGAGCTGCTTTTCTTTTTATAGTTTTTTTCTTAGCAGCTGCTTTTCTTTTTGGAGCAGCCTTCCTCTTTACTACTTTCTTTTTAGCAACTCTTTTTTTAGGAGCTGCTTTTTTCTTTACTACTTTTTTCTTAGCAACTGCTTTTCTTTTTGGAGCTGCTTTTTTTCTTGTTGTTTTTTTCTTTACTGGCATTTTTTTATCAAATTTATTTCGTAATAATCTCTTTTATTTTTTGCCTTAAGGCCAGTTCACTAAAAGTGAAAAAATTATACGTTATAAATCTAAAACATTATTTTAAAAACATACGACCTTTGAAAAAATTATTAAACTAAAAACTTATAAAAAACTTTTTCCTAACTTAATTATACTATAAATTAAAAATAAAAATAACTGTGGACAACTAAAAATTATTAATTTGTAATATTTTTTACCAAAATTAAAATTTAACTTCAATATTTTACCCGTAGCATATGGTGACGGTCGTCACCATATGCTACGTTAAATTAAATTTTAATTAAAACAATGAAATAATTTTTCAATTAAAATTTTAACTCCTAAAAAAATAACAACATTTCTGACAGTCGTCAGAAATGTTGTTATTTTTTTATTTTATTTAATTTAAAGTAAAATAACTTGCTTAAAATAAATTCTAAAAACCAAGAAATCTTAATTCTTCCTCCAACTCCACACCAAACTTTTCTTTGACTATTTTTTTAATTTCAAAAATTAGTTTATGAATATCTTTTGCTTTTGCATTATTTTTATTTACAATAAAGTTTGCATGCCTTTCTGAAACTTTAGCCCCGCCAATTTCAAAGCCTTTAAGACCTGCTCTGTCTATTAAAAAGCCAGCAGGCACGACTCCCCTCCTGACAAAAATAGAAAACTCGGGAATTTCTTTCCAAATATCCAAAGGAACATCTTTTCTTTCTGAAAGATCAATATTTTTAAAAACACACCCTTCTGATTTTTCAGAAAGAGGTTGATGACTCCTTCTAAAAAGCATATTTTCCGCCATTTTATCCATAATAACAACCGGATCATCTTTTTTAAATTTAAGTTTTGCTCCCATTATTAAAAGTCCGTTTTTCTTAAACGAACTTCCTCTATACAAAAAACCGCAATCTTTTAATGCCACGTTTTTAAAAGTTAGAGTTATTGGATCCAAAACTTCTACAAAATCAACATTATCTGCTATTTGACCTCCGCAGGATCCGGCGTTTCCAAATATAGCTCCGCCTAAAGTTCCTGGAAGTCCGGCCGCCCATTCAAGTCCTGACAATCCATTTTTCTTTGCGCTATTTACCAAAGCTCCCATTGGAACTCCGGAGCCGGCAAAAACAGATTCCTCCTGACAATCAAAATCGATATTTTGAATTTTATTTTTTATTATTAAACCGTTAAAACCTTTATCAGATGCCAAAATATTCGTTCCTCCGCCCAAAATATAATACTGCATGTTATTTTGGTTTGCAAAAAAAACAGCGTCTTTTAATTCTTCCTTTTTTTCAGCTTCAATAAAAATATTAGCATTTCCTCCAACGCCAAAAGCGCTATGTTCTGATAAAGGTATATTTTTATATATTTTTTTGAATTTATCCAATTTCATAATTATTTATTTGCATTTTACAATTTAAAGAAATATATCAAAACCTTCCTTATATAATTTTAATTCATTTCTTGAGATTTTAAAAACCGAATCAAAGGTTCTTCCGCCTTTTAAAAACTTTTCTGCAGTCATATTAAGCCAATGCTTCGTGCCGTCCGGGTTTATTTGATAAACTTTAAAATCTCCTTCCGCCAAAACAAGAGAACTCTCTTTATAAAAATCAAATTCTTCTCTGCTTAAAACAACGATAGACGACGCATCATAAAAATTTAATATTTTCTCATTTTTTATATGTCTTAAATACCCACCCTTTACAACATAAACCTTAAAGTCCCAAGCCGGTCTCACAAGCGACCCGTCCGGCAGTAATTTACGCTGAATTTTTTGAGTAACTATATTAGTTTCTGAATTTTTACTTTTTGTTGTAATTTTAATAATGAAATTTCTTTTTGGTTCATCATCGGAAAAATCACTTAACTTTGTTTTTGAAGTTGGAATTAAAATAATATCTTTAATTTTACTTCCAAGACCCAAAAGCGCAAGAGACCCTTTATTGTTTTTTATATCCATATCACCGATTGAAATATTTCCATTTTTTTCATTTAAAATATAAGTCATATCAAAAACTCCTTCATTTTTTCCTTCAAATTCAATATTTAAAAATTCTGTATTACCAAAATACTTTATCCATGACTGTTGCCAGTCTTTTAGGAGATAACTAAAACCTTTAGTGTCTCCATCAGACACCTGATAAGAAACTGCCGGCTCTATTTGAAAACTAATATTGGGATTTAAATATTTTGAATCCTTCAAAAAAATATTTTTTTGACTTAAATAATTTGTAATTTGCCATTTTTTGAAAACATCAGAAAAAGAAACAGTGTACCCGAGTTTTTTTAGAGCATCATTTATGCTTGCTATCCCAACACTGTCACTTTGAATCATTTCTTTAAATATATTATCTCCGTAATTATCGGCTAAATACTGCGAAAATACACTAACAACAGCATAATCTGCTGAATCGTTTTGCCATTCGGTTAAAGAATCCCACGGACTTTTTGAGAAATTCTTTACTCTAGATTCCAAAAAACTATTTTTATAAGGAGAATTATACCCTAAAAACTCCAAAGCATATTCACTTCTTAATTCATTTAACCAAATATCCTCTGCTATATTTTTTTGTACTTCTTTATTATTAATACTTATGAGATGTTGAAATTCATGAGCAAAAAAACTATACACGTAATCTTTATTTATAAAATCAGAATTTAAATAAATAATCTCTTTTTCATTTGTCGCGTCCCTATTGACTTGAGTTTTCAAAAAAGCATCCGCAGTATTTACATAACCTCCATTGCCTTTTTTCAAATCAAAAAATAAAATATACACCTTCTCATCTCCGTCTATACCGGGACTTCTTATATTGCCGAATTTCTCTGTTAATATCGGATAAATTTTTTCATTATACTCTTTTGAAATCTTTTTTAAAGAATTTAAAACTTCGGAAGTTTCGTTTGAATTTAAAGAATTAAAATACTCATCATCAACAAAAAAATGAGCGCGCGGACCCTCAAACCTAAGCGTCGCTTTAAGCTCCGTTTTTCCATTTTCTGAAAATTCAGAATCAACAAAAAAACTCTGCACCTGACCTAAAGACGCGGCATTTGCCAAATTAAATTGAGCAAAAACAGCTAAAAATACAAATATTGGTAAAAGTTTGAAATTCATATTTTTATTATACCATAAGAAAAAAGAAAAATTTGCCAAAAACAAAAAGCCAGCCGGAGGCAACTCTAAATTCCAAATGTAATAAAAGAGTTCAATCCAGCTGACTTACATACAAGTTTAACAAAAAAATAAAAAATATTTAAATAAAGATATCCACAACCTAAATTTTAATATCTCAGCAATTTATGAGCCTCTTGCCATATGTCCCCCGCACCCATAAAAATCACGACAGAATCTTCATTTAAATATTTTTTGCAATGCTTTATTATATCTTCTTTGTTTTTTACATAAATTGATTTTTTGCCTATTCTGTCTGATATTTCTTTTATACTTACATTTTTATCTATAGATTCTCTTGCCGAAGAATAGACATCCATCAAAACAACTTCATCTGCCAAATCTAAAGCATTAGAAAAATTATCAGAAAACTTTTTTGTTCTTGAATAAGTATGCGGTTGAAAAACCGCTATTATTTTTTTACTAAAAAACATATTTCTTACTCCGAGTAAAGTTGCCTTTATTTCAGACGGGTGATGAGCGTAGTCATCCACTATTGTTGTTTTTTTATTTTTACCTAAAATCTCAAATCTTCTTGCTGTTCCTTTAAATTCTTCTATGTATTTTTTTGCATCATCTTTTGAAACATCCAATTCCAAAGCAGAAAGATAAGCGGCGTTTGCATTATACAAGTTGTGCTCCCCGGGAATCTTTATCTTAAGATCAACCAATTTATCTTTCCCGTAAAAAATAACCTTACACTTTAAATTTTTTGTTATTTTTATAATTTCCTCGTAGTCTCTGTTAGCCACCAAAAAACCATTTTCTGAAATACTTTCTGCAAATTCTAAAAATACATCTTCATACTCTTCTTTTGTTTTGTAACAATCAGGATGATCATAATCTATACTTGTTATAACAGCCGCCTTTGGCTTGTATCTTAAAAATGCTTTTTTATATTCATCCGCCTCAAGAACAAATATAGCATCGTTTTTTTTAATATCATTTATTTTGGCGCCGCTTCCCCATTCATTAACCTTAGAACCGACTATTGCATTCACATTTTTCCCCGCCCTATCCAAAATATAAGCCAGCATCGCCGTTGTTGTAGTTTTTCCGTGGCTTCCTGAAACCGCAACCCCAAATTTATTATTAAAAAACCAAGAAATAACTTCCGGGTATGTAAAAACAGGAATGCCTAAATCCTCCGCTTTTTTAATGTCAGTGTTGTTTTCCTTGTTGTAAGCCACCGACCTCACAACAGCATCAACCGCAGAGAAATCATTCTCCGAAAAACCAAAAACAGAAATTCCAGCTTTTTTTAAAGCCGAATCTGTCATAAACTCTTCCGGCACATCAGAGCCTGAAACCTCACACCCGCTATCTTTTAAAAATTCTGCAAGCGCAGCAACCCCCACTCCCTTTATTCCTACAATATAGATTTTTTTGTATTTTTTAGAATCAAACATTTTATTTAAATTTTCTCCTAAGAAAAAAACCTCCCACAAAACCAATTATTATAAAAAATGAAAGAAAAAGTAAATTATCAAAAGCAAAAGAACTTACATTTGCGCTTAAATTTACACTACTTCTTTTATCCGGCAGCGACTCCTCCTCACCTAAAACCATAGCATAAGCGGGCTCTGCCAAAAAACTTTTCTGTCCGCCTACTTTTACAAAAGATGCCCAATTTTTTGATATTAAATTTTTGGAGACTCCTTTATTTAAATTCACCTTTGCAGGCTCAAGGCCAACATTGCTATCGTCAAAATAAGTAGTCACATTTTTGAACCCCGGCGTTTTATTTTTTGTTAAGACAAATTCTTTCTCATTTTTTCTTGAAGCGGAAAATTTATCATCTGAAAAATCGTACTCCACCTTATCAATCGCCTGTCCGTTGGGATACAAAAAAGCCAATTCTCCTTTTTGTCTTATTATATCGCTTCCTAAAATATCTTCAGAAAAAACTAAATATGAAAATGAAGCTAAAAAAGTCCCATCCGGGATTATAAATGTATTTTCTCCATTGGTGAATTTCCAACCGGAAACATCAATAAAATTTTCTGAATCATTATAAACTTCCAGCCAACCATTTTTGTTATTCTCCCCAGAAAAAAATTCCGAAATATACACTCCAACAGGATAAATAGTTACCTCTATCTGACTTTGGCTCCTATAAGCTCCTTGTTGGACAAAAAGCGTAACTAAATATTTCCCCGGGAAATTATAACCATACAAAAAACTTTCTCCTTTTTTTACATTCCCATTCCCCATATTCCAAGAAAAATCTAAATTATTTCCTTCTGACTTTGAACCGTCAAAAAATATATTCTGCCCCACTTGCGCCACAATATTTTCTCCGGCATCCGCTCTCACAAAAACAGAGCTTCCAGCCCCTGTTGCAACACTTTTTACATCAATAACTTCAAAATTATCTGTTTTTTGTATTTCTTCTTGTTGTAAATTTTCCTTAAGTACTGTATTTTTATTTTCAGCTCTTGGAGTTGAGGTTGCGCTAATCCACCCGCCCGAAACTCTCTGTGCCGTTTGTTTTGTCTCATTGTCCCCAAAAGCGGCTTCCCAGCTATTTGACCCGTCTACTCTATCAACTTCAACTCCGATTGAGTTTTTTAAAATCAATATTTCTCCCGAATTTGAAAGAGCGCCGGAATATATCTTGTCTGCCGCAACATTTGGCACTGTCTTGTCGTCCACTCTTTCAAGTAAAAAATATCCGTTTCCTTCTATGTTCCCCTCAAGCTCTATTTTTGGACTGCCGTCTTGCGCCTCCAAAACCCAACCGGAAACATCAACACTACTTGAGCTTGTATTTTTTAACTCTATCCATTCGTCATTTGCAGACACCTCTGTCCCCATCCATGCAATCTCGTTGATAAAAACTTGAGCGTTCACGCCAAATGGAATAATAAATATTGTAAAAAGTAAGATACTGTAAATTATCTTCATAAAATTAAAAATTCTATTTTGAAAGTTTTTTCAAAATAGTCGGTATTTTTTTAAAATCTTCTTCTAATGTTTCTCTTAACCCTCCATTGTAAAGTGCGGCGGCAGGATGATAAAGCGGGAGAATATTAAAGGTTTTTTTTGTTTTTTTATTTACAATCTTCTTAGGCTTTCCATGAACATCAGAAATTTTAAAAGTATTAGGCAAAAAACGATACATAGAATGCCTGCCTAAAGTTGCCACCAAAAGAGGATTTATAAGCTCCAATTGTTTCCATAAATATAAATCTGAACATATATCAGCTTCATCATCCTGTGGATCTCTGTTGTTTGGCGGACGGCATTTTACGATATTTGTTATAAAAACATCTTCTCTTTTTAAACCTATAGACTCTATCATAGAGGTTAAAAATTTACCGGCGGCGCCGATAAATGGTTTGCCTTCCAAGTCTTCCGCTTTCCCGGGAGCTTCACCGATAAAAACAATTTTAGCCTTAAAATCTCCATCTCCAAAAACAGCATTGGTTCTTTCTTTGTAAAGCCTGCACTTTTGGCATTTTTTTATCTGTTTTTCCAAATCTTTTAAGTTCATGCTTTAAAGAATAACAAAAAAAAGCAATCATAGCAAAACTCATACTTAAGCACTCAATACTTAAATAAAATACAATTAAAAAAGCGGGTTCAATAGAACCCGCTATGAAGAATCTTTCTCGGCGTAGGAATAAATGGCGATAATCCATTATGCTCTAAGCATGGTTTTAATATGCTTCACTGGCCTTATTGACTCAGTGTGATCAAGGGTGTCTATCCCCATCAACAGATTATCATTTATTTACATTCTTCGTGCCTACCCATTCACCTGATGTCGGAGTAGAATGGTCTCCGTTATTACTATTATCGTAACATAAGAACCCTCCTTTTTGCATCCTGGCATTAACTAATCACTTAAGTAAAATGTTAGCATATTTATCAAAATTTGTCAATAGTTTTGACGAAAAATACAATCATCACAAAAAAAATCGCTCAAGTTGAGCGATTTCACTAATAGCACATTTTATCTGTTGGAAGCAATTTATGCATAGAAAAAATTGTTTCAATTACACCAAGAAGGTAATATGCTTTTTTTATATCCCCATTTTCATATGACTCTTCTGCAAGAAATATTAAGAAGTGAGCATGCATAAGCGCAAATCCTCCATTGCAGAGAAAATTTATATCGCTTTTTGGCATTTCTTGAGAAACTATGCATGAGCTCTTAAAATAATCTTTGTATCTGTCTAATCGTGCTTCAAAATCTTTATGGTCTGCAGTATTCATAATATTTCTCCTTTTGCATTTTTGTAACGCGGATACTCTACTAACTCATAGTTAAATTTTTTCTTGTATTTGTCAAGCGTTTAAATAAATTTCAAAAAAAAGCGGCCGGGAAGCAAAGTCCCGGCCGCAACACTTTCTAACTGCGTAATTCTCCAAGCTGTTGAAGCTTAACGAGCTTCGCATAAAGTCCATTGTGAGCCACTAATCGCTTGTGGTCTCCCTCCTCAATTATACTACCTCTATCCACTACACATATTTTATCCGCCATTTCAATAGTAGACAATCTATGCGCAATAGCCACAATTGATATGGACATTTCTTGTCTTAACTTCCCTATCATTTCTTGAATCGCCTTTTCCGCCTCGCTATCCAAGCTTGAAGTTGCCTCATCCAAAATAAGCACTTTTGCGCCATTTAAAAGAGCGAGGTATGCACGGGCAATGCCGACGCGTTGTCGTTCTCCTCCTGAAAGCCTGACTCCTCTTTCGCCAACCTGCGTATTTAGACCATCGGGAAATCTACCTGTTTTTTTAAGCACAGAAACAAGATGAGCTGCATTAACTGCTTTAAGTATCTGATCTTCTGATGCATCTGGACAAGCATAAGCGATATTTTCTCGCAAACTTAAATCAAAAATATCTACATCTTGCTGAACAGTTGCAAAAAGTCCGCGATACCAGTTGCGATCAAGAGTACGGATATCTCTTCCGTCCAATGTTATACTTCCATCAGAAACATCATATACTCTGGCAAGCAAACGAACAACCGTAGATTTTCCTTCTCCACTTTTTCCGATAATTGCTGTCATCTGTCCTTGTGAAATACCCATATCAAAACTCTCAAGAATAAGTCTGCTTTTTTTGCTATAATAAAAACTGACATTATTAAATATAAACTCGCCACGATATTCACTCAAAATACCTGTTTTCGCATCGAGATTATTGTTTTGTACATCAATATTTGCACTCAATAAATCTTTCATGCGATATACCTCTACGATATCTTGCATCATTTTAGAGTATATTCTCACAATATTCTGCAAAGACCCCATAGATATGCCACCCGTTGCTATAAGATACACAAGAGTTCCAATATTAACCTCACTAAGAGAAACAAACCAAATGCCGGTCAGAAGTGCCGTTGAAAAAGCACCGCGCAAAACAAACCCAACAAAAAACATCTCTTTTTGCATAGACAAGTGAATGCCAAGGTCAATTTTTTCCATACTGCCTCTTACTTCCTCCATGCGCCTTTTTTCCGTTTCTTCTTGTATAAACCCCTGGACTGTAGCTACATTGATTATAGACTGACACAAAAATCCATTAGACGTTTCATTTTTACTTGACCATTCATTCCAGCTTGGAACACGCTTATCATATATACGCTTCACCAAGACAGCCATAGGAATAAATGGAGCAAAAAATATCAATGCCAGCACAGGACTTAGTGTCAGCATAATTACAAAATTTATCAGAAGATAAAATACATTCGGCAAAATACCATCTAAAATGTTGCCTAAAAGCTCAATCATCTTGTCGCAGCCTTTGTTTATTTTTGTTACTTTTTTACCTGTATTTTCTTTCTCATGATACCCTTGGTGTAAAGCAAGCATTTTTTGCTGCACAACAACAGGCCACCAATTTTCAAGCCGTATAATACTTTTGAAAAAAATCGGATTCTTAAAAAAATGATTCAAAATAAGTGCAAAAACAGGAGCAAGCGTCGCCATGACAAGTAAGAGTATGAATTGTTTATCATACCCATGCTTAATTACATTTGGCAATGCATTAACCACAAGATTAAGTGTATAAGGAATCATAAGAAAGACCACCTCAACACACAATATAACGAACACAAGCTTAATAATTCTTCCTTTCTCATCTCCAAGTAAATCCCATAAAATAGACAAACCTTTGATAAAAAATGAGCTGCTCCTATCTTCTTTTTTATTCTCCATTTTATTCTACCTCTCAGTGGTTTTATGCAAAATTACGCAATATATATTTACCCGAGACAATTTCAGGTAAAATTTAAAAAGAACAACGCCTCGAAGAGCGAGACGTTGTTTAAATCTTTTATTTATACTATGCAAAATTAGTTTTATCTATAAAATTTATTTTTAAAAATAAATAACTGTAAAAAATTTAAAATACTTCCCGCCCTGAAATTTTGAGCTGTCATATATGAAATTGTTGATGATAACATCATTCTTGGCATAAAAATGCGTACTAAAACAGAAGACGCAAAAAATACACCAAGACTAAAAGCACTAGAAAGCGCTCTCATCCAATTCATATTCATTTTTACATTATTTATTTCCATTATTTTAAATTTATATTCATTCAATACAATCTTCATTGCGTTAAATACTAATATATCTTATATAACACAAAGAAAAAAATATGTCAAATTAAAACATACTAAAATTCCCTAATAATAACTTAGTCAAATATTTAATTTACTTTTGATCAAACTTTTGATATAAATACATCAAAGGCATTAACCTAAAATTATGTTAAATTACAACGAACTAAAACCGGGCATATTTATAACCTTCAAAGACAATCCTTATGAAATTTTAGAATATGATTTTTTAAGAATGCAGCAGAGAAAACCGGTTGCTCAAGTAAAAATGCGAAACTTGATTACAAAAAATACTCAAGCACACACTTTTCACCAAGGAGACAAAATAGAAGAAGCTGATATTTCTCATGAAAATATTAAATTCTTATACTCCAATAAAGATGAGTTTTGGTTTTGCAAGGAAAATGACCCCAAAGAAAGATTTAATTTTACAAAAGACCAATTGGGACAAAAAACTAATTTTTTAAAAGAAAATACACTCGTTGATGCCTTAATTTTCAACGATAAAATTATTGACATAAAACTCCCTATAAAAATAGACCTTAAAATAGTTGAAGCACCTCCGGGAATTCGCGGAGATACAGCTCAAGGCGGAACAAAACAAGCCACGCTTGAAACAGGGGCCTCGGTTAATGTGCCATTATTTATAAACCAAGATGACATAGTAAGAGTCAACACAGAAACCGGACAATACATGGAAAGAGTCCAAAAATCAAAATAAAAAATATCAACTACACACCATTTTATATTAAGAAATGATAATTGATATCAAAAATATTCAAATTTTTCAGGAAACAAAAAATCGCCTTTAGGCGATTTTTTGTTTTAAACTTTACCTTCCTTCTTCCTCCTCTACGTCCACCTCATCAAAAGCTCCCCAATGTTCACCGTCAATACAATTACACTCTTCTAAAGTATGTCCCTCCAAAGAACATCCTTCTGTTTGGCAGACCCCCGGAGTATCTGAAACTCCTTTGCATCCGCCTGTACAAATATAATGCGGCATATTTTTAAAAATTAATTATTATTAATTTTATACTAATAAATTAATTTAATTTTTTATATGTCATCTTTTTCAAATCTTTCCACCAATCTGTAAATTCAGTATCTTTCATTATTTTTATAATTTTTTTTGCAGATTCCGTCTCAAGCGCCTTCTCTACATTATTTATCCAATCCTGAGACGATTTATAACCCATGTCTAAATACTCTTTTGCTTGAAACGCCACTTCAAGCCAATCAGCATCTTTTGCCACGACTCCCTCCTTGGTATTTCTATTTTCATATTCCAAAAAATATTCTGTCCATTTTTTCTCTATTTCTTCTCCTAACCCTTGAATTTGTTCTGAAAATGCGGTTTTTTCACCTTCTTTTTGCGAAAAATAACGAGCAGACACCTTATGCTGGTCTCCCACTCTCGCTTCTCCATTATCATGAATTATCATCATAGATGCAACTTTTTCAGGGTTTGCATCTCCTTCCATAACCGCCAAGATGTACCCTATTTGCGCGGCTCGCAAAGAATGCTCTGCAACAGTATCAGGATTTTTCACTCCGGCGAGTAAAAACCCTGTATGCCTTTGACGCTTAAGCTGACTTAATTCAAATATAAAATTAACTATTTTTTTTGTATTCATATTTTATATGATAAATTTAAAACTTAACAGTTTGCCCCGGTTTTAAAACCCCTGATTTTTTATCTTCCTCCTTTTTATCACTTATTTTCTTTCCTGAAAAAGTTCTGGCACCCATCTTAAAAGCTTCTGCAAGAGATACTTCTTTGTCACCCGTACTTATAACTTTAAGATCCCCTTTTTGTATTTTATGAGCGGGCGCTGTTGCTTCTGAAGCCTCTTTTTTTATTTCTTTAGCCTCTTCTTCTTTCATATCTTCTGTTTTTTTATTTTCTGAAATATCAGTTTGAGGTTTATTTTCCTTTTGAATTTTAGGTTTTTTAGCTTCTTCTTTTGCTTGTTCTTTTTGAACCTCAGCATAACAATCTTTGCAAAAAACATCTCTTTTTGGGTCCGGCTCAAAAGGCACTTGCGTTATCTTCTTGCACCTTGAACATGTAGCATCATAAAGTTTAACATTTGGTTTTTCTTCCGCCCCTACCGGACTGCTCCATTCTGATATCTCTTTTTCCACATCTTCCCTTTTTGTGCTGTATTTTTTTCTTGATAACTCTATTATCTCTTTGGCGAAACTTTCTTCGTTTGGAATTGCCGGAGGCAAGGTGTCCGCAGAAAACGCGCTTGAAGAAACGCCGTCTATCATCAGTTTTAAATAGATTTTATAATTTGGCAAGTTTACAAGGCTCTGCAGGTCAACCTGCGGAGCAAATTCTTTTTCAAAAAATTCAGCATCCTCAGCTCCGATTCTAAATAAAACCAAAGTCCCGACATTCCCCATAATAGCCTCTTTAACTCCTGTATCGCCCAACTGATCCAAATACTGATGTGTTAATATTAAATTCAAACGATATTTTCTTGCCTCAGACAAAATATCAGCAAAAGATTCCGTTGAAAAGTTTTGAAACTCGTCTATGTACACAAAAAAGTCTTCTCTTTCTTCTTCGTTTGCTATATCAACTCTGGACATAGCGGCAAGTTGAATTTTGGTAATTATCATAGCACCTAAAAGCTTTGCCGTATCTTCTCCTATTCTTCCTTTTGAAAGATTTACTATAAGGATTTTCTTTTTGTCCATTATTTCTCTTATATTTATAGACGATTTTTTTTGTCCTACAATATTTCTTATCAAAGGATTAGTCAAAAACTGCCCGACTTTATTTTGTATTGGAGCTACCGCCTCAACTTCAAATTTTTGAGAATACTTTGAATACTCATCCAACCAAAAAGCCTTTATAACCGGGTCTGTCACCTTATCTATAACACTTTTTCTGTACTCTTTGTCAGAAAACATTCTCATAATACCCAAAAGAGTGCTGTCCGGGTCTTCAAGCAATGCCAAAATAGTATTTCTTAAAACATATTCAAGTCTTGGACCCCAAGAGTCCGCCCAAAGCTTCTTAAAAATTCCTATAAGACCGGATGCCACAAGGTGCCGTTCACTCATACCGACGCTTTCTGCGATATTAAATGCCATCGGATTATCAATGTCAGCGGGGTTAAAATACACGATATCATTTTTTCTGTGCTCCGGAACATAATCCAAAATAGACTCAGCAAATTCACCATGAGGATCTATAACAGCAACTCCATGTCCTGCTCTTATGTCTGCCACCATCATATTTTTCAGCAAAGTTGATTTACCTGCTCCGGTTTTCCCAATCGTATACATATGACGCCTTCGGTCATCTGTTTTGATGCCAAAAACTTGTTCTTTGTTTCTGAAATTTGTTTTTGCAAATGGTACTACGTCTTCCATAAATTTAACTTATTATTTTAAATTACAAACACCACCTTAAACAATCGGCAAATCTGAAGGCGGTTGTACTTTTTTAGTTTGAATTTTTGGTAAAGAAGGAGCCTCAACTATAACAGAAGGAATGTGATAAACCGTTGCCAATTCTTCAACATTTAAAATTATACCTTTACTGGAAAATAATTTTCTTCTCGCATTCCTATAAAGTTTTCTTTTTCTTAAATAATTTCTGGTTTTAGCGAAAAAATAATCAACATTTGGAGACACTTTAAAACTTGGCATAAAACCATTTAAATTAGCTGAAGAAAATTGATTAAATGTCCCTAAAATTGCCGGAATATTTGCTCTTGAAAACACGCCTCTCCTTCCAATATACAATATTCTTATATTTGTATGAAACCCATGCTTGGAAATACTCTCTTCTAATATTTTTACAAGCTCTATTTCACCAGGAGAAAGTTTTTTATCTTTTTCTTGACCTTCTTCCTGCTTTTTTTTGTCCTCCGGGACTCTGCCAAAAAGATACCAAACCATATCATAAAAAAACATAAATACCTCTTCAACTACATTGTCGGCGGGCTTTTTTTTATTTTTCCCTAAAATCCTATCTATAAGATCTCTGCCTTTTTTCTGCCACGCATCTCCAGCCGGCCTTACCATATAATGAACCCATATCTGCTCTCCTTCACCTATTTGAGCCAAAGCCTCCATCAAAGAAGACATTGGGTCTATAAATTGAGCCTTCGCCTCAATACTCAATTGAATATCTTCTTTAAAATTTTTGTATGTTTTTATGGGGTATGCATCTTCTTTTGTAAAAACAAGTTCCGTCCCCCACATATCATAATCCTCATTTGGGATATCCGCCGGTAAGTTAAATGTATAATCATCCACCTCTACAAAATTAGCGTCCGAATAATAAGCCAAAAATTGAGATGTTATTAAACTTTTAAATTGACTTGGAGTTCTTATAAAAAGATGGATGCTGCCATTTATGCTTGCAACTTCAAAAGAAATTTCCGGCTGATGCTTGCCATGGATATATTTTTCTATTATAGTCGATCTTGACCTTATAGAATAAATACCCGTGAAAATATGCTCCATAACCTTCGGTGTTTTTTCCACAACCTGAGGAATTTTTATCTCAAGAACCAACCACTTGAGGTTAAGACTATACTTTAATCTAACATAATCCATCCATAAGTTTTTCCACACCAAAAAAAGAAGGATAGGCAGCACCACCCATCCCCAACTAAACAAAAGATCAATAAAATCTGAGAAACCTACTTCCATAAGTTATTAGAACCCTTTTAGACAATATTTTTCTTGCGATAGGAAGAGCTACATCACACAGCGGGTTTACTATGCTTTATAAATATATCTTCCATCTTCTATTTTCTCAAAAATATCATTATTTTGCAAGTTTAACATCACCGTATTTTCTTTTACATCTCTTTCTTTTAAAACGGCGTTTAATATCTCTTGCTTTTTCATAGGTTTTTTGCTGTCTTTTAAAACTCTTTTTAAAACATCCGAGACAGTTCCTGACTTGTATCCCCACTCCGACAAAGCATATGTACCCCTGCCAACTAAGATAAATTTTTTGTCTTTTATAAGTTCATTATGCACTGTTTGAGGATGCGCCTTTTTCTTATCATTAAATTTTTCATTTATCTTATCAACCACAAATCTGAAATGCATCGGTTTTTTGTGTTTTTTCAACACCAAATAAGCCTTATCACGAACCCCCTTGGTTGATATTTCAGACCAATGCTTAATACCGTAGTCCTCATAAACATTTGAAGAAATGTTTTTTGACATAACAAGATATGACTCTAAAGTTTTTTGAGTAGCTCCGTCAGAAACAATTTGAGAAAGCCAATCCAATAGTTCTTTTTTTGTTATAGTATTTTTATGAGCTTCAATCTTTTTTATTAAAGACTCTAAAGATTTCTTTGTTATCTGAACTACTGATTTTTTTGTTGACCAAACACCATGAAAATCAGGATTCTCCGGAGTTTTTATAAATTTATTTCCAATATTCAATAGAAAATACATCAAAGCCTCAGCGTCCTTTTTCGCCGCTTTTTTTGAAAAAAACATATCAAGATCAGAATTTAAAAAATGATGCTCAACCCTCAAGCCTCCGTGTTCTTCTATATGACTTACCAAGGCGTCAAAAAAAGAATCTAAATTTTTTATTTCTTTAGATTTTAAAAACGCTGCTTTGGCATCGTTTTCTATTTGCCTAACTCTTTCTCTTGTAATATTGTAACCGCGTCCTATTTCCTCAAGAGTTTTTCTTTTTCCATCGGAAAGACCGAATCTTTTTGTTAAAATATCCCTTTGTTTTTTAGATAAAGATAATAAAATATTTTCTGTTATTTTTTTGACATCAATTTTTCCTGTTTTGTTGCTCATACTTTTGTCTCTTTTTATTTTTATAAATAAGGTAGCTTTTACTTTAGCACAAAGACTAATATTAGTCAAGAGAAATTATGAAGTTAAGCTAAATCTCAAAACTTAGTTATCTTTTTTTAATTTTTTTTCCATAGTAACCAAAAGATTGCTTCCTATAAAGATAGACGAGTACGTTCCTGCTGTTACGCCTATAGCAAGCGCCAAAGCAAAATATTTAATAGATTCTCCTCCAAACATAAAAATAGCAACCAGCACTAAAATAACCGTCAAAGATGTATTTAAAGACCTGACAAAAGTCTGATTTATAGAAATATTCACAGTATCCTCAAAGTCTTTTCCAATATGCCTCATTAAATTTTCTCTTACTCTGTCAAATACTACAATGGTATCATTAACAGAATAACCCAAAACAGTCAAAATAGCCGCTATAAAGGCGCTTGATATTTCAATATCATAAAAATTCCCTAAAAAAGCAAAAACTCCGACAGGAATAATAACATCATGAAACAAAGCAACTAAAGTGGCAAAGCCGTATCTCCAAGAAGCTAAAGGATACGAAACTCTTCTAAAAGCAAACGCCACAAACAACACAACCGCAACTAAAACAAATATTATTGCGTTAACGGCCTTCTTTGAAAGCTCTGCACTTACAGACGGACCTACAGATTCATAGCTTTTTTGTAAAAATCCATTTCCTTCACTCTTTTTTTGCGCCGCCTCGTTTAAAGTTACTAAAATCTCCTGGTGAACTTTCTCGCTAATCTCCTTTGTTCTTATAAAGACACCTTTGTCTCCTGAAGACTGTATTGTAATATCACCAAGTTTATATTTTGCTAAAGCATTGGAAATGTCTTCTTTTGAAAGTTGTTCCGTTTTAAATTCACCCAAAAGTAAAGACCCGCCTTTAAAATCCACTCCAAGATTCAATCCCCAAAGAAGTAAAGACAAAATAGAAAGAGCAACTAAAACTCCTGAGATAGAATAATATATTTTTCTGTATTTTGTTATTTGTACCATAAAAATTTTCCTCTTTCTAATTTTAATCCTGAAAATATCTTAAGCATCATTCTTGTAATAAAGACAGCTGAAAACATTGAAACTACAACTCCTAAAAACAAAGTCAAAGCAAAACCTTTTATTACACTTGTTGTGAAAAGATACAAAATAACGCAGGTGATTAAGGTTGAAGTATTTGAGTCGCGTATAGAAGGCCATGCTCTCTTAAAACTATCATCTATAACAAGACTGAACGACTTCCCTGTCTTAAATTCTTCTTTCATTCTGGCAAAAATCAAAATATTGGCATCAATAGCCATCCCCATGGACAAAATAAACCCTGCGATACCGGCAAGCGTCAGAGTAACCGGCAGAAGTTTAAAAATCGCCAAAAGTAGAACAGCATACATCAAAAGTGAGAAAACAGCTATAATTCCGGGAATTCTATACCACAAAATCATAAATATACCTATGAGTAAAAACGCCCAAATACCAGCTGTTAAACTTTTACTTAGGTCTTCTTTACCTAAAGAAGCCTCCACTGTCTGCTGAGAAACAAGCTTCATAGGAACGGGCAAAGCTCCGGATTTCAACCTTCCAACAAGCTGTTTTGCCTCCTCTACTGAAAAATCTCCGGTAATAACGGCCCTTCCTCCGGAAATAGCCTCATTAACAACAGGATTGGAAATAGGAACTCCGTCAAGATAAATAGCCACAGTTTTACCGACATTTTCCGATGTAAGCGACTCAAAAAGACCAGCTCCCTCTTCGTTAAAATATAAATTTACAACTGGAACATAGGTGTTTTGATCAAAAGTCAACTCTGAATTTTCTAAAAATTTACCATTTAGAGGCGTGGAAACATAATAAGGATCCTCAGTAAGCCTCTCTCCGGCTTCTTGCGCTTTTAATATCTTATCTTTTTCCTCTTTTGGTCTTTCCGTTTTAAATTCCAAATAAGGGGTATCCCCTATCATTTTTATTGCAGCAGATACATCTTTTATACCCGCAAGCTCAACTATAATTCTATATTCTCCCGCAACTTGAGATGTTTGAACCACAGGCTCTGCCACACCAAATAAATTTACTCTTCTCTCTATAACATCACGCATCCCGTTAAGAGCATCTTTCTGCTCTTCTTTCGGAACATTTGACATATCCGCAACATAAACAAGATGAGTTCCTCCCTGTAAGTCCAAACCAAGACTAAAAGGAATATTTTTAAAATTTGGTATGCTTACCTCATATTTTTGATTTAAATAAGACGCCGACTTATTCCAATACGAAGGAAAATCCAAAGCGAAAGCAAAAAACGAAGCGATAATAACAACGAGTAATATATATCCTGCTTTCTGTCTTTCTCCTTTTGGCATAAATAAAAAACCGAAGATCAATCCAAGGCCTTTCCAAAAATATTCAAATGGTTTTAATAATAATTTATACAATTTATTCATAAAAACTGTTCTTTTTTCATTTAGAGCGATATACGATGGTTAATAGTCTACAACAAAACACCCAAATTAGTCAACTGCTCCGTAACGTTCGAGGTTGAACCTCGAACGTTAATCTCGAACATAAAAAAGAAAGGAGGTGATATATCATCACCTCCTTTTTAAAAATTACTCTTTTTTGCCGTGTAATTCAAAAATAACATCATTGAGCCTGCTAAGATTGTCCTGGCATTTTTCAATTCGTTTTTTGATTTCCAAAACATCTTCAGGATTTATTCTTGAAACAATATCTTTTAAAGAACTCTCCGGCATCATATTTACAGCATTTACTTCCTTATTTATTCTTTCAACAAAAGAAACAAATTTCTGAATATTACTGCTTATCCTTTTTCTTCTTTTGATAACCATATGACTATCAGGAAGCCCTTCAACCACATTATTTACAAAACTCTGCCTTTCCTTCCCGCTTTTTAATGTCAGCATTTTTTCGTATATGCTTTTTTGATGTTCACAAGACACTTTTGCAAGAATTAAAGCCGTAGTAAATCTAAGCCTCTTGTCGTCCGAAACATTAGGATGCATTAGACTTTGGAGTTCCGGAGATAATCTTTGCAAAGAAAGATATTGAGAAACCCAAGAACCAGACTTGCCAAGACCTATTGCAATTTCAGAAATAGACCTGTTGGCTACCACTTCTTTTTTTAAAGCATTTGATATCTCCATATTCGTATGGGGGTTTTTTGTGAAAATTCAAAATAAGAGAAGCTGAAAAAAGATCATCAACGCTCTTTATATCCATATCTATATAGATTTTGACACGCCTTACATCGGCATGCACACAACCTCTCCATCTGCTTTCACCATCAATTATGACATATTTTACGCCGGGAATACCGCAAACCTCCACAACAGAAACGGGGTCTTTCAATCCCTTGGTTATTATACTTTCTGAAAGTGAAATAATCTCCTCCTCACAAAACCAGTCTCTCGGCTGTCCTTTGTAAGGAGCTATTTCTTCAATATTTGCCATTGTAGGCAATATATGACAATCGGGATTTTGTATAACAATGTTTTCATCCTTCAAATCCACCGCTTCAGAAACATTCATAGATAGTTTCCTCCTTTATTGTTAAAGTTCTTTTTTTAAAAAAATCAATCCAAAAAATTTGACATTTTTTTATTCATATTACATACTCAATTTATTAGCACATTAAAAACCAAAAAACAAGGAGATTGCCGTTATGAACCGCCTATCAGATGAAGAAAAATTGGTTAAAAAACATAGATTATTGGTAAAAAATATAGCCTATAAAATATCATTAAAACTGCCAAAAAGCATTGCTCTTGATGATCTTATTCAAGATGGCATGATCGGACTTTTAGACGCTGCTAAAAAATATGACTCTTCTCTTGGGTCATCATTTGAAACTTACGCCAGCATACGCATTCGCGGAAACATACTTGATGGATTGCGCAACAGCAATATTCTTCCAAGAGGAATCATTCATCTTTCTCAAAAAATAAAAAAAGCAGAAGAAAAAGTTCAAAACAAAAAACTAAGACCCATCACAAATAGTGAAGTAGCAAAAGAAATGGATATTCCAATAAAGGAATTTCATAAAATACTAAATGACATTCAACAAGGCAACATGATATCAACTGAAAATTCACGATTTACCAATGACTCAAAAGGAAGATCAGTTCTTGACTGGTATGAAGACAACAACTTCAATCCGGAAGTAATTTTAGAAATAGAAGAATTCGTTGACTCATTAAGCGCATTCGTAAAGTCATTACCGGAAAGAAAACAGGCTATTTTCACATTGTCTGAAATAGAAGGTTTAAGCGAAAGAGAAATAGGAGTACTGTTTGGTATATCAGAATCAAGAGTAAGTCAAATCTTAGCTAAAGTACGAAACGAATGGAAAGCGGAACAATTTGCAGCAAACTTAAAACTGATTGTTTGATAAACAAATCCAAAGCCCCTCGTTGCCTTAAGGCAACGAGGGGCTTTTTCATTCTCCCATAGATTCTCCCATAGGTGTCACCTATGGGAATTCCTTGTTCGAGGTTCAACCTCGAACAAGGAATTTTTATTTTTTCAAAAGAAGTCTCGCAACTCTCAGCTCATCAAAAGAAAAATCACGACCAAGTATGTCACGAACAGGCACAAGCTTTGTGTCTTTTGTTTTTAAAAAAGCATTTTTTATCTCCTTTAGTCTGCTTTTTTTAAACTCCGCCTCCAAATATTTTAAATCCAACTCCTCCCCACCTGCTAAAATCTTTTCCAAATACCCCACAACTGTCCTCTCTTTTATACCTCTTTTTTCTGCAATTTCAGAAATAGAAAGTTTTTTTTCAACAAGCAGTTTAGTTTTTTTTAGCGTGGAAACATTTTCTTTTTCAGTTTTTTCAACCTTGCCCAAAAATTTATTCAGTTTATCTTTTTTTTCTTCATCATCTAACTTCTTAAGCTCGCTTAAAGCTTTCTCTGACGCCTCTTTCAGCTCTTTGTCTAAAAAAAGCGCTTCTTCATTAACTTTAAGAGCCATATTATTAAGTCCCAAAAGCTTAAGCCCGGAAAGTGAAGAAACGCGCGATAAAGCGACATAGCCCATCCCTTCTACAAATGATCTTGAAAGATCTATTTCAGCGGCGTCCAAAGTCATCCCTTGGCTTTTGTGTATGGTTATCGCCCAAGCTAAACGCAAAGGTATTTGCCTTACCTGCGCTCGAACTTTCCCATCTTCCTCAACGCTCCACTCCGCCGGCTCCGCCAATATATTTTTTCCGCTGAAAGTTTTTACCAAAGGCAATCCGGAATCGGAAAATCCAATAACCTCACCAAGCGTTCCATTGGCATATCCGGTATCAAAATTATTTTTCGTAAACATTACAAAAGCCCCCCTCTTCAAGATAAGTCTTTCAGGCGAAAGACAGCTGTTTTTTAAGCTTTCCGAAAGCTTTTTATTTCCGGAAAGCTGCATTTGGTAGGACTTTGCCGTCTCAGATATCTTCCTAAGTTCTTTCTCATTAACTCTATCCACATCAAAATTATGCGTATGAAGTTTTGTCGCAACAGAACTTTCAACAACTCCATCAAACCTTTTTTGTAAAATATCAAGAGTATTTTTCCTAATTTCTCCGGAGCGAATATCCTCAAGTACTCCCAGAAGCTCATCTTTATTTTGACGATGCTGTTCACTTAAATAACAAACCTTCAAGTCCATACCGCTCCAAACCTTGGATTTGTTTATAAAATCCGCTTTTTTACTGCCTTGGCTGATGGGAGGCAGCTGAAAAAAGTCCCCGCAAAGCACAACCTGTAAACCGCCAAACGCAAGATTATTTTCAAAAAAAGCCTTTAAAACCTCATCCACCAAATCCAATCTAAAAGAGTGAAGCATAGAAACCTCATCAATTATCAAAACTTTAGTTTTTTTAAAACGCCGCGCAACTTGCGGTTTTTTAAGCACCTTAAAAACCTCCTCGGGAGAAAGAAAATCACGGATACCAAGCCCGGACCAGGAGTGAATAGTCATCCCGTTCATATGAGTTGCGGCAACTCCGGTTGAGGCGGTAACTCCAACCCCGACTTTATTTTCTTTTAAAAATTTAATGTATTTATTCAACACAAAAGTCTTCCCGCTCCCGGCAGAACCCGTCAAAAAAACATTATGCCCCATTTTCAAAATTTCAAGTGTTTCTTTTTGCGTCATAATTTTATTTCCAACCCCCCCCATGTTCGAGGTTCAACCTCGAACATGGGAAAATTGAATTAAATTAGAATTTTTGAGCGGACCACAAAATAAAAGATATATTCCCTGCAATTTCCGCACCTTTGCCGTCTAAATTTAAAGCGTTATTAAATGGACCTGACTCTTCTCCCCACCAATTGTTTTTTGCACTTATAGGTAAAGATCCTCCACCTCTTACCGTGTATTTACTGATTATGCTTGGATAAATATTTGAATTAGAAATTGTAATCTTAGACTCTCCTTGAGTATAAAGACTTTCATTTGAAATATTTTTAAATTCTGAATTTAATATAACAACCTCTCCATCATCTAAGGCAACTATACCTCCTGTATTTTCTTCAAAAACAGTATTAGACATCTCTATACTTCCCCCTCTTGCGAAAATAACTGCCGACTGAAAAGACCCTTGTAAAGAAAAATTACCTCCATAAGAAAATACAACATTATCAAAAACTGCTATCTTGCTTTTTTCTGTGATGTTTAAAGCCCCCCAAAGTCCGGCTCGATAACCATTTTCCTCCGTATTTGGAGTTGATAAAGCTGTAAAATATATTTTATTTTCTTTTGTTCCTACAGCTTCTATTTCGCCATTAATTACAAATACAGCATTTTGCATCATACTCAAGGTTACCCCGGAAGCTATTGTTAGTTTAGCATTCTCGCCAACACTTAACCAATCAATAACATAGGGAATATCTTTTTCAAATACAAAATCATCATCAATATTTGCTAAAATTCTTACTCTGCTTTTTTCATCAAAATCATTATCTAAAATAGTCAATCTGCTTCCAATATTCCCTCTTATAAAAATATTATCCTTATCTCCCTCAAAATTATTTTTTTCTATCTTGAACTCAGAAGTTGTTGCAGTTTTTAAATAAATATCAATAATATTTCCGGAAAAATTATTTTCTGAAATAACAGAAGATGACTTTTGATCGCCTGCATATATACCATATCCATTGAATTCTCTATTGGAATAAACATTTGGTTCTGTATTTTTAATTTCACAACCGGATATTTCAGGATAAGAATTTTCTTCTATATTTATTCCGAACGCTTTACTTTCTTCAATTCTACAATTTAAAATTTTAGGACTTGAATTTTTAATATACAAAGAACCTTTATAATCATCTGAAGAATACCTATTTGAAGCTCCCCCATATCTTATAATAACATTTTCCAAAACAGAATTAGATGCTTCTTCTCCAAATATTTTAATATTTCTCCACATACCTGACTTTGTTTCTACATCCTGTTTGTCGCTATTATATCCATCCACCTCATCATCTGATATATATGTAAAAATAATTTTTTCTTCTTTTGTTCCTTTAGCGCTTAAAGTTCCGTATACAATGATTGGAGTTACTAAAGAATCTTGATAATTCCTATTCCGAGAGGACTTAATAACGACCCCGGGATCAATTTCAAGCTCTCCGCCTTTTTGAATCGTTATGCTTGACTCCACAATGTACGACATATCATTTTTTGAAAAAATTGCTTTTGTGCTTGAAGCTATCGCGCCAGCTATATATATCCCGTCTTCTTTATTTTCATCTTTATTATTTTTTATCTTAATATTAAAAGAATTTGAATATATGTCTATATTTCTTTCGTTTCCGGAAAAAATATTATTTTTTATTATCAATGGAGTACTTGATGCTGATTTAGAAACTATACCTTTGTTATTATTTTCAAAAATACTATCCAAAATTTCTGCTGTTGAACTTGCATCTTTTATATAAATTCCATATCCGTTTTGCGCTTTGTTGTTTATGTAGCTTGCATCAGTATTCTTTATAGAACAATTTGCTATTTTGGGGTTCGAACCATCTTTTATATAAATTCCATATCTACTCGAATTATCAATAACACAATTTTCTATTTTTGGACTTGAGCTGAATACACTTAAAGCGCCCTCGGACACAAAACTCATCTGAAATCTTTTTGCCGCTCCTCCATATTTTATTTGAATATTTTTCAAAACTGACTCCTCTCCTGTATTTTCGAAAACTATCCCTCTCCAATCTCCAAAAACAGGCTCTCTATTTTCCAATTGGTCAGAATTAACTCCGTCTGCTTCATCATCAAAAAATGAAGTAAATATTATATCTTCATTTTCCACTCCTTTAGCATCTAAAATTCCATTTACCAATAAAAAAGACTCTGTATTTTGATTTGACTTTACACCTCCAAACTTAACTGTCACTCCCGGCTCTATGATTAAAGTTACACCTTTTTGAATAGCAATTCCATAATTTATATAATAAGGACTCGCTTCTTTTGACCAAAAAGTATCTTTTTCTATATTTTTACCTATATGTGTATAAAGCCCTGAAACGCTATTCTTTCTTCCTGGAGTCCCCAAAATTTCATTTTCTGAAGCATCTTTTGCAAAAACATCACCAGAAAAATCAAGCCAGTTTAAAGCATCGTCACCTTCTGAATAAACACTGACACGCTCCATTGTTCTTTTTTCTGAATTATCACCGGCATGCCACTTATTTGTAAAATCAATTAAATCTCCTTTATTATCTCTTAAAAATAAATCCGATCCCAACCCAATATTATTCATAGCTCCGGTATAAAGTTGATTTTCTTTAATGTCAGTCGTTGTGCTTGCTGTTCTTTCAAGTAGATAATATCCTTTCGGCTCTATCACACCGGTAAGTTCAATAGAAAAATTTTTTGAATTTTTAAGAGTCCAACCGGAAAGATTTATTTCATAGTCCATTTTATTGTAAAGCTCTATCCACTCATCACTTGAGTCTGCACTTGTCCCCATCCATGCAATTTCATTTATAACCACCGGGACTTTATAAGACAAAAACTGCATTAAAGCCCAATTTGATTCTATCTTATTTTCTATATTTTTTGCCTTTACCCGAAAAATATATTTTACATCATCTCCTGTTGTTAAAAACTCAACTGTCGTTGAGCTTGTTTGATCCTCTATATCCTGCCAATCCTCTTGAAAATTTGTTTTATATTGCAAATCATAAACTATACTTTCTGTACTTGAGGCATTCTCAAATTCCGCTCCAAAACTTAAGACCACTTTCTTTTTACTAACATCATAACTGCTTAATATTAAAAATGGATCTCCTAAAACTAAAATCTTTTTAGTCGAAGATGCTATTTTATCAAGTACATCTTCAGTAGAGGATGCTATTTCTCCTGCGAGAACACTCTCCGTTGACGATGCTATTTCGTTAATTATATTTTTGGTTGACGACGCTGTATCTTCAGCTAAAACATCACCCATTGGATCTTCTTTTTGTTTTTCAACTTCAATAACCAAACCGGCAGAGGCGCTGGCCGAACCACCGGAAAAAACAGGTACCACATTAACACCACCCAAAAAATTAGCTGGCACCTCCACAATATCATATTCACTCTCCACCACTTCATCCTTAGTCACCACTTCAACCTCATCATTCTCCACTAAAACACTTTCATCCCCCACTTTAACATCGTCTTCCACCACTTTAGTCTGAGTAGTTTCTTGGGTTAATGGTAACGCTTCGGGAACAAGAACATCAAAATCAACTTTCGGAGCGCTCTGTTTGGCGTCTTTTGCACTCTCAACCACTACATCTATAATCTTCTCATTAATAATTTTAGAATCTTCTTTTTGATTTTTATTAACTTCTAATAAAACATTATTTTTTACATTATTTTGAGTGTTGTTTGGAAAAATAGAAATAAAACTCGCAGATAATTTACTATTCATGTTACTCGCGAAACTTTTAACACCATCAAAAATATCAATAGCTTCATCTTTAATATTTTCAACAACTTTTACAATTAAACTTTTATTTTTATTATATAAAGCAAATGTTTGTTTTTCTTTTTTAACCTCTTTAAAAAATAACTCAATCACACCGGCACCGTGTAAAACAGCTTGCTTGGAAAGAAGATTCCAATAATCATTTAAAATTAAATCATCGTAATCTTTCAAAGAATATAAATCTTCAAAATCAAGTATCGCAAAATTAAATTCTCTTTTAATTTTAACAAGTAAGTAGTTGTCTTTATAAAGAAATCTATAACTTTTTCCATCACTTAACAAAATTTCTTTTTCATTTTTGTTTATAACTGGCTCAATAAATATATCATTATTTATTGTATTCCTACTAAAAAAGTTATTATTTGAATAATTAGCAATACTATCAAAATATTCATCCAAAGAATTTAGTTTTATCTCTTCTTGACCTTCCAACTTACTTGCAATATCTATAGTTGATAAACTAAATTTTTTAGCCCAATTTTCATAAATACTTCTTTGATGAAAAACAGAATCTAAAATTGGAGGATGAGCATCATTTCTTGTATGCGCAGGAACGGACGCATCTTCAATTAAGTGTAAAATATGTCCTAAAGATTTCATTGCCCTTTGTCTATCTCCATAAACATACTCATAAATAGCTCTGTCCCAGGAAAAATCAGAACCAAAACTAAAATAATCACGCAACAAATTGAAAAGACCTGCCTGACTTTTTGATAATGAAGCCTGCTTTTCCGTGCTTTGTGCCCAGATTTTTGAGGTAACACCACCTTTCATGGCTTTATTATTAATTGGATCATAAAAATGATTTAAAGCTCTTGTCCCTGGACTATCTTCATCTACGCTCCCCTGCATAATATTAATCTCGTCATTCTTACTAATTTTTTCAGGATATTTACTTTTATAAAATTTTACCATCTCTTGAGTTAGCCCTCTATGTGTAGTTTCCGGACTGTAAGCATACAAAAAAACAGGAATAGTAAAAAATATTATTCCCACAAAAACATATTTTATTACATTTATAAGCTTTCTATTTTCCATACTTTATTATTTTTTAAAAATATAATTGTATTACTAATTTTTTCTCCAGCAGGTATTGTAAATATAACATTACCATCCTCATCCATTAATGGCTTTGTTTTTTCTACTATGTATTCTAAAATATAAACCATATAATCATCTGAATTTAAGGAAGAATTGGATTTTATTAATACAGATTTTTCTAACTGATTAATCTTTACTTGCAACTCATTATTCTCTTTCCCAACCTTAAATTGCTCAGCCATTTGCTGCTGCTTCTCCACAATAAAATATTTAGCCGCCAATTCTGTGTTCCCAGCTTTTAAAGCATTAATAAAAAGCTGTAAAGTCTCTTTCGGAGTACTTCCACCATATGTATCTTTCTCATACTCTTTTTTTAATCCTTCATAATATTCTAAATATTCTTTTTGAGAAGAAAATCCAATATTTTCTGAAGGTATAAATTCTTCTTTTGTTATACTTTCTAAAAAAACAAATATCAATCCTCCAACTATTAATAACAATACAAAAACTATTGATATTATTTTGATCTTTAAATTTTTAATAATTTTCTTTTTCTGTATATTCTCTTTCATGTCCTTTAAAATTAATATTTAATATTTATTTAAAATTAGTTATATTATTTAAAATTAATATCAATCCCAAAACATCATTACTCCCATCTATATTCGATGTCTATGTTCGAGGTTCAACCTCGAACATATAAAAGATATTTGATTTTTCTTTATTCCAATATTAAATCTTTTAAAAATTTCTCATTATTTTTCCCTATCCAATTTCTTATAAATTCCATCATTTCCTCATTATTTTTCCAATAATTAGGAAAAGTTTCCTTGTTAATTATTTTATCTGAAAAATCATCTTTTAAATAATTTTTATAACTTGACCATTTATATCCCTCTATAAACTTAATTGCATCATCAATATTTAAAATTCCATTTTCCTTCCATTTTGACTCCACCAAATCCAGTGGATTTATATGAATATATACAAATAAATGCCTCAAATACTCATCCTTGCTAATATGAACAGCTTTAAATCTTCCCTCAAACAAAGATCCCGTTCTTTTATTTTTTTTATTAAAATACATAGTGTATCCAGTGCCAAGCTTTCTCATGAACTCAGTGATTCCTCCCTCTTTATTTTCCCTAATCAATAAATGAAAATGATTTGGCATAAAGCAATACAAAACAACATCAACTAATTTTTCTTGATCCCCTCCCATCCCAAGGTCTTCATGTTCGAGGTTCAACCTCGAACATGAAGACCTTGTAAGTTTTGAAGGCTTATTAGAATTAAACTCTCTAAGTCCTAATTTAAATCTTTCATAAAATTTCGGACCTAAAAAAATATTGCGCTTGTCAACACCTCTATTATATATATGATAGTATTCTCCTTGTTCAAATTTATGTTTTCTCATAATATTTTATTATCATTATTCCCCTCCTATGCTCTACCCTTTATGTTCGAGGTTGAACCTCGAACATGGGAGATTTTTCTATTTAATTTTTCCTTCTTTTATGTCTTTAATAAATTGAGTAGCACGAGCTCTTTCCTTCGGGAAAAGCTCTATTATTTTTTTAGTGGTTTTTATGGCTCTTTCTTCCTCGCCCATTTTTGCAAAAGCGACAGCCACGTCTATATATTGCTTCGTTGAGAGCTTTCTTGTATTTAAAATATTATTATAAACATCTATGGATTTTTGTTTTTGACCAAGTTTTGCATAATTAAACGCGAGCGTCATTTCAAATTTAAGACTACCCGTAAGTTCTGCCGCTTTTTTTAAGTTTCTAAGCGCTTCTTCATTTTCTCCCAAAAGAGCCTTTATTCTATACCTTTGAAGATACAAAGTTGGTTTTTGCGGAGCAAATTCCAAAGATTTTTCCAAAACTTTGTCGGCTTCCAAAAGAAGATCTCTGTTTTCTCTATCCACCGCTGCCATACTTGAAAGAAATAGATAATATCTAAAATTATCCGGCTCTTCTTTTGCTGTTTTTCTTAACTCTTCTTCAGTTTTATCAAAAAATCTCCTTTTTTGTTCTTCCGGCATATTTTTTATTTTTGTGATTTTCTGAGCGTATTCAACCATCCTTGAACGCATTTCAGGCTTTCCCATAAGAGCTGTTTCTAAAGATTTCTCAAAATATCCCAAAGCTTCATCTGACCTTGAGGGATGCAGCTGTAACGCCTGGATGCCAAAATAAGAAGACTGAGCGGGTTTGACATTGAAGCCATAGATCAAAAAACCCAAAATAACAATAAGCAAAACAGCCGGTTGTATCGGAATATTTGCTTTTTTGTCTGCAATTTCCTCTTTTTCTGATGTTAAAAATACAAAAAATGCGAGTAAAAAGAAAAATGATAAATAAGTAACCAAACTGTCAAAAACAAATATATTTTGGAAAAAATAAGCAAAAAGCAAAGCCATAAAAAGATAACTCACAAAGAAATTATCTTCATTTTTCCTCCTGTACTGCAAAAGCAAATAGATAGCCGCGGCAAATATAGCCAAGTAACTTAAAAGACCCACAAAGCCGGCTGAAGACAAAGTGTCAAAAATTATATTATGCGCATGATCAAACCAACTCTCTGCCGGATAAAGTCTTGGGTCATAGTATTTGTCAAAAATCAAATTGTAATTTTCCATTCCCCAACCCAAAACAGGATGCTCTTTAACCCCTTCCCAGCTTACACCGGCTGACAAAATTCTTGTTTTTGTGGTTGAATCTGTTAAAGATATGGAAGTTAATCTTTTTATAGGCTCCAAAAACGCATTTGCATTAAACAAAGCCAATATCAAAACCAAAAATAACCCCTTCAATATCCAATTAAATATTTTATTTTTTGCAGGATTAAGCCATTCTTTCAAATTTGATTTGTTTTTAAAGAAAAATGCTCCGCCCAAGAACAAAAATGACGCTAAAACGCCCAAAATAGCCCCTCTTGTTGAACTTAAATACAAAGCCAACAAACTCACAAATAAAGAAACTCCATAAAAATATTTGAACTTATTTTTATCCGAAAACAGCAAAAACATCGCGAAAAAAGCATTAAACATCATATAAGCCGAGAAAAATGCGGCGTTTCCTATTGTGGCGTCTATTCTATTGGTCCCGGAGTTATATAAAAAAGAAAATCCTATTTTTTGTCCAAGCCCATACAAACCGACGATAAAACCTGCCGCCAAAAAAGACCTGAAAAGAAAAATCCAATCTCTTTTTTTTAAAAATATAGATTTTGCAATCAAAAAAAGCGCCACAAAATGCGCTAAATTAAAAATCCCCAGCATCCTTTCAAATGTTCCAAAAAAACTTCTAAAAATATTTTCTCCAAAAATTGCAGCTATAGTAAAAACGCCAAGAAAAACCAAAACACTCTTTGTCAGCACATCAAACTTAGGAAGATAAGATTTATTTGAAATCGCTAAAATAATATATAAAAACAGCGCCACCTCTATCAAAACCTGAAAAACCAATGTTTTAGGAACTATAAATGGAAAATAAAACTGATCCAAAACAATAAGAGGAGTGAAAAAAGACGTCGCAATAATCCATTTTATTATATTTACGATGGTTGATTCTTTCATTTTTTATTTTAGAGTTTATGCGTTCAATGGTTACCTCCCATAGGTGTCACCTATGGGAGGTAAAGGAAAATTTTATTTTATTCTATTTTGAAATTTCCGTTCAAAAACCTGCCTTTCTCAATCTCCTTTATAAACAATGGTCCGTCAGACTTAAAATCAGGGTTATTTTCCATTATTTTCTTTATTATTGTTATTGCTTTATCATTCTCCCCCATACTTGCCAATTCAACCGCAATAGTAATTTGTTTTTTTAAATCTATACCGCCTCTTTCAAAAATCTTTTCTAAAAGCTCAATTGACGCCTTAGTATCTCCTATTTTTCTGTAACTTGACGCCAAAACAATACTTATATCAGGATCATAATACAAATCCATAGCTTGTTTTAATTCACTAAGCGCCTCTTCATTTTTTCCTAAAAGAGCCTTCACCCGATATTTTTGAAGGTGTAGTGTTGGTTTGTTTTTAGCGAGTGGAGTAATCTTATCTAAAGCTGCGTCTATTTCTTTTAGAAGCTCCTTGTTCTCTCCGTCTATAAATGCCGCATTAGTAAAGTATGAATAATACCTAAAATTTTTCGGCTCTTCGGAAATCGCCTCTCTTGCCCTCTCTATAGTTTTTTTTGCAAATCTTGTTTTTGCGTCACCTGATATATTCTCATTACGCGAAAGATTTATAGCGTAATCCATCATTCTTGAGCTTATTTCAGGCTTCCCCTGTAATGCAAAATCAAATGCCTTTTTAAAATTCTTAAGAGCATCATCAGAATAATTAGGAGATGTAATTATAGCATTAGTTATGTAGTGAGCAGCCATAGCCGGCTTAATATTAAAAAAATAAACAACAGCTATAAGCGTAATCAGTAAAACCCCAAAAGAGGCGGGGTTGATGCCGGACTTATTACCGGTATACGTGCTTTTTTCTCCTGTTGATAAAAATCCAACAAATGCCAATAAAATAAAAAATGGCAAATACGTAGCAAGCGCATCAAATACAAAAAGATTTTGAAGAAAATAAGCCAATATTAATGCCATAAAGATACGACTGACAATAAAGTTTTCTTCTTCTAATTTTCCATAACAAAAAAGCAAATAAATAACAACTCCCAAAAGAAATAAATAACTTAAAAGCCCAAATGCTCCGGCAGAAATTAAATTATCAAATATTATATTATGCGCATGATCAAACCATTCTTCTGCAGGATATAGTCCCGGATCATAATATTTATCAAAAACCAAGTTGTAGTTTTCAGGCCCCCACCCCAACAAAGGACGCTCCAAAAAACCATTCCAACTCACTCCTGCCGCCAAGATTCTTGTTTTTGTCGTTGTGTCATTAAGCGATATAGAACCTATTCTTTTTAAAGGATCTAAAAGAATATCTTTATTAACAAAAAATAAAATAATAATTATTGCAAAAAATCCAAAAATCCAAGCCAATCCTTTATTACTCTTAATGTTTGAAAATTTTATATTCTTCCTATTATGCAAAAGCCAAGCACCGGCTAAAAATAAAAATGCGAAAAAAGCCCCTAAAATAGCTCCTCTGGTTTCACTTAAATAAATACCTAAAATACCAATAATAAATGAAAATTTATAAAAATAATTAAAAAATTTACTTCCTCTGTCAATAAACATTAAAGCCATTGCGAAAAAGGTGTTAAATATCATATAAGCGGCAAAAAAAGCGGCGTTTCCTATAGTTGAGTCTATTCTGTTTGTCCCTTCATTATACAAGGAAGAAATACCAAGCTTTTGTCCAAATCCATAAAGCCCTACAATAACACCAGCAAATAAAAATACTCTGAAAAGCTTTATCCAGTCTTTTTTATTTGTAAATACAGCTCTGAGTATAAAAAATAAAACAACAAAATGCGCTAAATTAAAAACCCCGAGCATCCTTTCAAATGTTCCAAAAAAACTTCTAAAAACATTCTCTCCAAAAATCCCTGCTATTAAATAAACCCCGAAAAAAAGCAAAACTGATTTTGCCAAAATATCCATTTTTGGTAAATATGATTTGTTGGATATCACTAATAAAATATAAAAAAACAAAGCCACTTCTATCAAAACTTGAAAAAAGATAGCTTTTGGAACTATAAATGGAAAAAAGAAATAATTAACTATAAGAATTGGAGCAAAAAATGAGGCAAATATTAATCCTTTTATTATTTTTAAATTTAAGACTTCTCCTATCATTTTATTTTAAAATTAAGTTAAACAATCCAACAAAGTTAGGTTGGATGAAAAAAATTTCTATTTATTAGTTAATTATACATCAAATATTTAGAATATCAATTAATCTATCCCATAGGTGACACCTATGGGATCTTTGGAATAATTAATCCAAAAGTTTACAAAGTCATCAAATTCATTCTTATTATTGAAATAATCAGGAAAAACCTCTTTATTTATAATCTTGCCTTCTGTCCTGTGTTTGTCTGTATAATCAGGATAGCTGGACCAAGAATATTCGTCTAAATATTTTCTTATTTGGCTTTGGTTAGAAGAATTTTTTAACTTATTTTTCCAATCAATATCCATTATTTTAACCGGATTAAGATGTATATAAGCAAATAAATATTTAAGATACTCATCATTGTCCACATGAGATGACTTAAACGCTCCTTCAAAAAGACTTCCGACTCTCTTGTTCTTTTTATTAAAATACATTGAATAAGCAGTGAGTATTTTTTTCATAAATAAACTTATTCCACCATCAATTTTCTCTTTAATAAGCAAATGAAAATGATTTGACATAAGACAATACGCGCCTACATCAACAATCGTATCACCTCTATTAAATTTAAAAACATCAGAGACAGCAAATCCATTCATAAATAAATCTCTTATCGTTATGTTTTTTGTGGTATTACAAAGATACAATAAACAAATAAACCTAAAATGATCTTTAGGCTCCATAAAAATAATTCGCTTATCTACTCCCCTGTTGTAAATATGATAATACTCACCTGGAGCAAATGATACTTTTCTGTTTCCCATAGCCTAAATTATACCATAATTCTCAATTCTACATAGGTGACACCTATGGGATGATGTTTGTGTTGTGTGTACACACACAAAAACCCCGATCTTATAAAAAGAATCGGGGTTTTTGCTTGCCTATTTTAAAGGCTTAGTCCCTACCTAACTTATAACTTAAAGTTAGGAAAGTACAAGACGGTTAGACTTAGTCAAGTGAGTAAGAATCCGTTGGAATTCCTACAACCTTGTAATCGTTAAACCAGTCTGTAGTAGTTAGACTATGACTTGATGCAGATTTATCAGACCAAATAAATGATCCTCCAGCACCTGCCAAACCTGACGTATATGCTGCTGCATTACTATGTGATGTACTTCTGTTTGAAATTGAAGTTTGTACATACGCACTTGAGTCGATAGTACCACCGACAGTTGCCTTCAAGCTATAGGTCTTTGAGCCACCTGCTCCAATTTCCTGAGCACTTGTAGGAACTACCCTAATTGTACTTGTTGCATACTGTATTGTTGCTGTATCCGTAGGAACTAAAGTTGTTCCTTCGTAAAGCGCAATACTACTCAATGTAAGAGCGGTAGAAGTACTGTAGTTAAACAATATTTCTTTCCATGCGACAGTACCATTTGTGTCTGCAGATACTATGAACTTACCGATTGTCTGTGTTCCAGAACCAACCTGTAGTCCTGTTGAGACATCTGCAGTAACCGTAGGAACTGTTTTAACAACATATTGAGCATTTCCTGAAACTGCAGGATATGCTGTTGTTGATGAACCAGTTCCATCTGATACTTTATAACTGTTTAATGTAACTTTTACATTTAAATCAGTTGTTGCTGCTCCTACACCAACATCCGCCAATTGAAGATATACATCAACAACCTTGTCTTGATTTGCAGGAACTGAGAAACCAATTCCAGTTGATGTTGTTGCGTAGAAACCGTTAAACGGTTGCGTAGCAAGCGTTTTTCCAGAAGTATCCTTGAAGATTACATTTTGAATTACATTTTGCGAACCTGATGCGACAGATGCTCCAAGTTGATCGATTGTGTAGTTTTGATTTGTTGAAGTAAATTTGAATGCTCCAACTTTAACAGTATTATTTGCAACGTTAAGCGCAATAGCAGGCTTTGAAGCGTCCGCTGCAACAGCGAATGTTCCTGTTCCTATTGTCATTGTTTGTCCTACTGTTGCTCCAGCTGTTACAGATTGCCCTGAACTAACAGTTGTTCCGGCAAATGTTAAGCTTGGAATTACACTTTCTCCAGAAGTTATATCAGAAGAAAGATCGGCATATACTGCAACATTTATAGTTGTATTTGCAGAAAGCGTCTTACTTATAGACCATGACTGTGAATTTGCGCCTGATGCTTTTACAGAAGTTGTGTCTGGTCCGTACACAACATACAAATTAGTTATGTCTGTTGAAGTAGCGGAGAAACCTGTACCATTGTTATTCAATGTAAGAGTAATGGTATTAAGTGTTACATCTTCTGTGTCATCGGCTGTTAGTCTAAATTCACCAATCTTGTAAGCTGTCTGAGGAACAACTACTGTCTGTCCTGCATATGCTGTGTACTTAGCAAGACTCATTGAGCCTGAAACAACGGTTACAGTATTTGCAGTTGCTGCTGCAGAGCTTATATATCCAAGGGAAGATACTTGCTGAACATTTGAAGATCCTACCACAAGTGAAACCTGAAGAGTTTCATTTGCAACAAGACCATTTATTCCATCATCATCAAAGACGTCAGCCCTCACCTCAAGAGTTACAGGAGAACCAGGATTAACTATAAGAGATGAACCAAATGAATATTTAGTTCCAGCTGCAGCACCTTCTAAAGAAGCTGTGCTTCCAACCTGAACTCCATTTGCAAATAATGCTCCATTTCTAAGTGTCATTGTTGTACTTGCTGAACCATCATTTGTAACAGTTGCATACAAGTTTTCAATCTTCATAGATTCTCCAGCTGCTTTAAGTTCAAATTTAGCTAAAGTAACACCTGTTGCATTAAGAGTAACATCACCTGAAGGTGAGTCTGATGTTTTTGTTATTGTAAGAGTTCCTGAAGAAATACTCTGTGTCCCAGATGAACGAGCACTGAATGTTGTGCTATTTGCCTGCGCAAGAATATTTGCTCCGTAGTCTTTGTCTACAACATCAACATCGGCTGTTTGTCTAAGTGAGAACAAGAAATTTCTACTTGAACCTCCTACGACATCACCAACCATTTTTATGGTTCTATTTCCTGTTTTAAGTTCAATAGGACTTGTTGATAAATCAAATGTCACATATCCGTTAGCATCTAACTGTGCTACTGTATTTCCAACTTTTACTCCGTCAACAAAAAGCTCAAAATTAGCAAGGTCAGCAGTTTGTACAGACCCTATCATTCTAAGTCTGAATGATTTTAACATTGCGCTTCTTGTTCCGATAGCTACAGTATTTTTCCACATTATAAAATCATCTTGTGGTTGAAGACTTGTATTTGTTGCTGGTGTTGTTGTTGTGTTGAAACTAACTGAAGCAAGCGTAGCTGTTGCTACTGTATGCAAGTTTCCTGAAACTGGAAATGTTCCTGAAATTGCAGCGTCAGATGCAACGCCAGCAAGTGCTACTCCAACTGTCTGTCCTGATGTTCCTGTTGCGATGTCTGATTTAACAGTGATTGTTACACTTGAATTTGCAGGTACTGTTAAGATTCCTGCGCTATTTACAAAAGTAATAACACCTGAAGAAACAGTTGCGGAATCAGTTAATCTACTTATTCCATCAAACAAATAAACATTACTTAATGTTGTATCTGCTGATACACCTATTCTATTAAGTGTTACTTTTGTAACTTTAGCATCTGTTGCTGTAGAATTTGTTAAAGTAAAGTGCGCAAGATCAGCTATTGACTGCCCTGCAATAAGAGTTCCTGAAGCTGGATTGTCGGATGCTAATGATACTGAAACCTCTGCGACAACTGGAGGTGTTGGAGTTGTTGTTACTACTCCATAAACAGATCCTGTTGCGTAATAGTTAACTTCTCTTTCATTAACTGTAAAGATTTGGTCCCAGCTGTAACCTCTTGAATTGAAAGCTTCTACGCTCGCAATGTGATGTTTAACAGCTGATGATCCTTGTTCCTCAAGAGAGTAAACTCTTGGGTCAACGTCTGCCTTATAAAGGTCAGATGTTTCGTACGCGTCAACTGTTGACTGAGGAACGATTTTGATGTCACTCCAATTTAAGTGACCGTACATATTAAATACTTCCGGGTTGAAGATATGTCTCTTCCATCCCGCATAAGAACCGTGAGCTTTATCATTTATAATGTAAACCTCAGGTGCGTCAGCAGTCTTTATAAGACTACCCTCCGACAAATCTGAAGCTGCGTTTGCTGATATTACAGGCATAAGCGCTGCAAGACCGGACAAAACAACTGTTGTTGCCAAAGTTAAAGCTATCGCAAGAAATTGCTTGAATTTCTCGTTAGCTCCACTTGATAATGAATTCATATTAATTTTCCTTAAATCGCAAACCTATCTGCCTTGCGGTAGATAAATTTACTTGAATTTAAGATTACTAAGCAATACTAAATAATTAAAATATTCTCTCAATACAAACATGAATATAGAATCGAGTTGCCCCTTTCAAAAAAGAGGATCGACCTAACTCCGTTATTCACACGATTAGACTTAAAGTTTTTAGTTAGCCTCGCTAAGCCAATAAGGAAATTAAAGAAATTAATACTATTTCCTTATTAAAAATAGTATTTCCCTTTAAAAACTACTACCTGATACAGAAACTTCAGCAATTTTAGTAAGGAGTTGTTATTAAGTTTTCAATGTTCTTTCTGAAACTACCTTATGAAACCTAACCGCCACTTTTTGAACCACTTTTTATTCAGTTCAAAAACTAACGACTAAAGATCTAAATTAACTTAAAAATAAGGATATCGACAAAACACTATAAAATTTCTTATAAGACATTCTAACACTTTTTTTAAAGTATATCAATAGCTTAAATGGTTTTACGCGACACAACAACCAAGCTATTTAAAATAATTATATCAAAAAAAAGCGTTACAATCAACATAATATTTAAAAAATCAAATTGTAAAAAATAAATTAATTTAAGATACTAAAATATCAAATAAAATCCCTATAAACAAAAGGCTTTTTAAAAGATTACTTAACACGCTTCAAAATAAACTTTTAATTCCTTTACACTTTGTGGATAACTTTATTTAAAAAAATAATTTAATAAATTTTAATATAAAAAATAAAATAAAAGTTATTCACAGTACATATATTAACTTTAAACTAAATTTAAAATAAAAAAATAAAGAGCTTAAAATAGATAATTAATTTTATAATTTGAATTTTTATTTTGTTTTTTAAAATACAAAAACTTCAAAAAAATCAACGAATGGCAACTGAAATATTAAGGTGAAAATACCGAAGTTAAAACTTAAAAATTAAGGCTGAATATTTTTTAAAATAACGGATTTATCTGCATCTTTTAATCGGCAAACATCAATTTATAGGAAATTTCCTTATTATTTCCCTATCAATATTTAATTTCCTTATTATTTCCCTATTATTTCCTTATTATTTTTTAATTTTTCCTAAAAGTTCAACACAGAAAGAATTTAAATTATCATTGAGGCAAATAATAAAAACTTCCTTGCCCTTTTCCGTTTGATCTTAGAACCACCCCCATATTACATAAACCTTTAAGATCATTTCTTATCGTTCTGTCCGTATAATTTGGGAAAAGCTTCTTTACATCTTTTAGTCTTATTTTTTCATTTTTTCCTTCTTTGAAAAAATTAATTATCACTTCTTGTCTTTCGTTTATCTTGGTATTTGGTTTTGAATTTTCAAATTTAAAAGTTTTTGGATAGTTGTTCTTGTTTGTATTTGCACTGCTCTTTTCCTGATGAGGACTGTCGTGGCTTTTTTTTATTTTATCAATCTTAGTCTTTACATCTTTTTCTATAACCTCCCTCTTGCTTTCGTCGCCTATTTGACTTATTTGGCTTATTTCTAACTTTGATGATATATAAAATTTTATTTTTTTATATTCATTTTTTAAAATTAAAAAGTTTATTTCTCTTATGTTGCTTGTTTTTTGAGCTAAAGAAAGCAAAGCAATCAACGAGTCAATTGATTTGGTCATACTTTCGTCATAATTATTTTCTGAAATATATGCAGTATATTTTGTCAGTATGTCACTTGAGAGATCTTTTATTTTATTTTTCAATAAATTACTCTCCAAAGAAACATCAACAACTTTCCAAACGGCATGCGTCAGATCTAATGCTTTTTGCCATTTTGAGTTTTCCTCAAAATCAAAGTTATACATTTTCTGATTTATAATTAATTTGAATTACTAAATGAAAAATATTTCAATTATAATAAATTTAAATTAATTACTTTTAAATTAGAGATTAATTTTTAGGGAAATTATATATATTTAGATTTTCCCTATTCAATAAACAAATCAAAAACTATTTCCTAATTCTTAAAGTATTGGGAAGTATAGATTATTTATAAGGAAAAATCAATACCCCTCACTTGCGTGCAAGTGAGGGGTATTGATAAGGAAATTTAATTAGGAAATGAAGTATTTTATCTTTATTTCTTTGAATCTTCTATTTTTTATTTAAAATTTAATAAATAAACTCTTGAATGACATCGGAAGAAACTGCAAAGACATAACCTTCTGAATTAGCGAAGTTTATTCCCAAGACATTACCGCTTACATCTAAAAGAGGCGTTCCTGATGCCAAGTTAAGATCTTCTTTGATTGAAGTTTCTATTATGGAGTTGTCTATACTTTTTAAAATTCCCGCATTTACAAAATTAATATTTCCCTTTGACCCATTTTTATTTCCTATTAAAATTACCTTATTTCCTAATGATATTTCCGTTATATTTTTAAAGGAAACGACAGGAAAATTTGAAGCATCTGTTTTTAATAAAACCAAACCGCGGTCATCTAATTTTTTATAAATTTTAGCGGAAAAAATTTCCCCTTTACGCTGAATGGTTATTTCATCTCCGGGATTTGCCACAACTTCCCTTCTCGTTAAGACAAGTCCGTCTGAACTAACGATAAAGCCCGTTCCTTCAGATAAAAACTTTTTATTTTTAAAAGTTTTTATAAGCACTAAAGATTCTATGTTTTTTTGAATAATGCTATTTAGAATCTCTGACTCTTCTATTTTTATTTCTTCGGTTTTATTTACAATAACTGTTTTGTCCCCTATGCCAAAATCTACTCCGGAAAAAATACTTAAATTGGAAATTTTGGGCAATAAAATATTGGAGAATACAACCCCTCCAAAACCGCCTAAAATAAAGATTAAAATTAAATTCAATATATTTTTTTTCATAAGATTTAAAATACAATACTTGTCTTTGAGTTGTAAAGTTAAATATTTAATTTTTCAGTTTAAAACTACTACATTAATAATAGTTTAACTGTAATAAATATTGCAGTTAAAATCAACAGTAAAAAGGAGAGAACAAAATACATAGACTTTTTAGTTAAGCTTCCTGAGAAGTATCTTATGGTTATATCCCAAATTGTATAATAGACAAGAAAAACTATAAACCCTGCAGTTATAAAATTGAAAGGAAGCTTTGAAACCAACCAATAAAATTCCAGCATTACTATTCCTAAAATAATAGAGAAATAAAAAAGTCTGAGTTTTAAGGAAAATGTTAATTTGAGTACAGCTGAGGATGAGGAAAAAAATAAGGAAAAAGATAATAAAAAAACGAGAGGAAGAATAAGCCAATAAGGAATTCCGTATAAGGCATGGAAAGTAAATAAAATGGATACGGCTAATATAAATTGGGCAAATGAAATTATTATTAAATGGGATTTTTTAACTTTTGGATTAAATAAAAGATAAAAGGCCAATGAGGAGATCAATGCGATGAAGTGTTCCGCCTGTTCGCCTCCAACTAAATAAATCAACGGAAATTGAATTATCGGGATTAAAGAAACTATAGTAACTATAGATGCTTTTTTTATAAAATACCAAGAAACTATTAATGCAAATAAAAAAGTTGGGGCAAAAAACCATAAAAAATAACCATCTTTTAAAATAAAGATTTCTGATAAAATAAAAAATATTAAAGCAAGAACTATATTTCGCATTGTTTTATAAATTACTTGGAGCCTGTAAGATGTGTCTTTTTATAGAATAATTTAAATTGCAAAATTTTATAATTTAAAACTCATTATCTTCTTAAATTTTCTACCGTCTTTTTTAAGATATCCACTGTTTTTTTAATGTCGTCTTCCGTTGTGCTTCTTCCTAAGGTTATCCTTATACTTGATTTTTTTTCCTCTTCCGGAAGACCTAAAGCGGAAAGCACATGAGACGTTTTTAAAGCTTTGGAATAGCAGGCGGCACCGGCAGATACTGCAATACCTAAAATATCTAAAGCAACTACAAGATCCTCTCTATCCACACCTAAAAAAGAAACATTCAAGTTGTGGTGAATTCTTTTTTTCATACTTCCGTTTATCTTTGAATTTTCAATACTTTTTAAAATTTCTTCTGCAAGCTTATCTCTTAAAAAAGAAATTTTTTCTATATTTTTTCTTTCTTTTTCTATAATCTCCAAAGCAGCGCCAACGCCTACTATGGCCGGTATATTTTCGGTTCCCGATCTCACGCCCGCTTCTTGCTTACTGCCTAAAATTAAAGGTTCTATCTCTGCTCCTTTTTTAACAAATAAAATACCGACACCTTTCGGTCCATAAACTTTATGCCCCGAAATAGTGAGCATATCTACGCCGAGTTCTTTTGTATCGCAATTTAAAAAGTTTGCAGACTGAGCGGCATCTGTGTGAAATAAAATTTCCTTATTATTTTCCTTATTAAATTTCCTTATTAATAAGGAAATTTCCTTAATATTTTGAATAGTCCCTATTTCATTGTTTGCATACATAACAGAAACTAAAGCCGTTTCCTCTTTTAAGAGATTTTTTAATTCCTCAAGAAGAACAAAGCCTTCTTTTGATACGGGAATAAAATCAGAAGTAATATAGCCCATCTTTGTATAATATTTTATAGGCTCTAAAATAGATTCGTGTTCTATGGAAGATGTAATAATATGAGGAATTGCATTTTTATTTTGCTTTCTTATTTTTCTCATAACACCGACAATAGCAAGGTTGTTTGCTTCGGTGGCTGAGCCTGTAAAAAAAACTTCTTCTTGGTTGCAACTTAAAAATTTAGAGGCTTTTGTGCGAGCTTCATCTATTGCGGACTGCGCCTCCTGACCAAAAAAATGAAGCGAGGAAGCATTGCCGTACTTTTCTGAAAAATACGGCATCATCTTTCTTAAAACTTCTTTAGCTGTCGGTGTAGATGCTGAATTGTCTAAATAAATTCTTTCCATAATAAGATAACTTCTAATGCTTAAATTAGAATAATGAGTAATTTCTGTTTTGTGTATCTTCTTGAGAAATTATAGTTTCTTTTTCCGGTTCGTTACTTGATTTGTCTGATAAATTATTTTCATTGATTATTGTTTTGCGATTAAAGTCATAATCATAATCCTCCCAATAAACAGGGAAAGACAACTTCTCATCACTTCCCTTTTCGTTGTAAAAAAGTTTTTCATATTTTCTGCCGTAATCAAAAAGATCTCTTGTTATTCTAACATCATCTTGGCAATAACTTTTTAATTCGTTCATCCTTCCTTCTCTAAAATATTTTATGGCATCAAGTCCGTGCCCACTCTTTTTTACTCCTAATGTTGTCGTTGCTATCGCGTTAAGCGAAAGCCTATGCCCTAAAACATTAGCAGCGTCTTCCATGATGTCACAGGAAGGTACTTTTTTTAGATCAACCTCTTTAAGATACGGCTGAAGCACCGCGTAGTCAAAATATTTTGTATTGAATCCAATAACCAAAGCGGAGTCTTTTATCATCTTTTCCAACTCTCCCATATCTTTTTCTTCTATCATAAAAAACTTATCTTTTTTATAAGAATATACTCCGGCAACCGAAATTTTTAAAAGATGAGGGTATGCCCTACCCCCAACATCATCAAACGAGTTTTGTGTTTCTAAGTCTATAACTAAATAATCTTTCATAAAAAAAATTAAGAATTAGGAGTTAAGAATCAAGTACGCCACTATATGTTTTACTTCTCAATTCTTAACTCCTAATTCTTCGTATTACTTATGCTTCTTTTTTATCTCAATAATCTTATTTTCAATCTTTTCTATATATTTTTTACACCCTTCTGCTATTGCAATTCCTTTTTCAAACTTTTCCAATCCGTCTTCCAAAGACAACTTGCCGGATTCAAATTCTTCCGCTATGTCTTCCAGCTCTTTGTATGATTTTGCAAAATTAAAATTCTTTTCTTTGGAAGATTTTTTGCTGTTTTTGTTTGTTTTCATAATTTTGTATTTTAAATATTTTCTTTATAACTTTATAATCTACAAATTAATTGTAGTATTTTCTATGACATTTATCAACTTTTCAATATTTTATGCAATCTCCAAATAACAATGTTAAACTTTAATATTTTTAAATTACATTTAGATAAATAGATAACTGCCAGATCTAATTGCTTTGTTGTAAAATTCTAATTTGCCGATGAATTTAACACGATAAAAAGACGACCTCTTTTTATCGTGTTAAATCTCCAAAGGCTGCACTTTTAAGAAATTCTCTTTTAAAAAACTGTTTTTTATTTTGATATTTCTTGCTTTGGTTTATTGATTTGCTTCTTGTTATCACCCTTTTTTATATCTAAAATCAAAAACTGTCCAATGACACATCAGAGCAGTTTTAGTTTAGTTTTTGTTTTTTGTATTTTATAAATGGTATTTCTATTTTTTTCTCCATCTTGAGACTTTGTGTATTTTAAAATTTTATCAAAGCTTATTGATATTTCAGGAGGTGTTGTATCATAAGTTGTTTCTCCGCTTGGTGATGCCGGAATGCTTTTATCTATAACTCCATCATTATTAAAGTCAATCTTAAGTTTTGAGTCCTTTAGATTAAGGTTTGGCGTTATGTTTAAAGTTGCTATTGTTGAGCTTGATGTTGGAATGGCTGAGAATGTTGTTGATGCTGTTATTGTGTCACCCTCCAGTCTTTCTATGTCTAAGGAGAAGCTTCCTTGTGAGTAGCCTTCTAATTTTAGATACTGAGCTATATTGGCATCTGCTATTATGTATTTTGTATCACCTATTTCACGATATCTTGTTCCTGGGATATTTTCTTCAACTTTTCCCGTTGTTTTTGAGATGCCTGTGCGGTTTCCTTGGTTGTCGTAGAGATTAAGAGTTAGGGGAGAATGAAGTTCGTACTTAATGACTGATTTTGAATTTGATGGTTTTATTATTGAAATATAATCTAAAACTGAACTGATATTTATTATTTTATTTTTAATTAATTGTCTTAATGGATTAATTTCTAAAATATCTCTATGATTTCTAGGGAAATGAACTCCTTTTGGAGGATTGAATTTATCTAAATCCACCCACCATCTCTCAACGCCAGCAATATTTTTGTTGCTTAAATAATGAGCGCTATCAGAAACCACTGTTCCGTCTCCGTTTATTGTTTGGACATCTTTAAGTTTCTTTTTTTGTCCATACTCATCACAAACATAAATTTCTTTAAAAAATCTGACTTCTATATGATAGCTTTTACAATAAATTTCTGATTCATACTTTAGTCCCGCTGTTGTATATTCTCCCCAACCTGCTATTTCTATCACTTTTGTTTTTTTGTTTGGTATCCATAAATCAAGTTTATCATGAAACAAATCGGCAGATGAAAGAAGTGTGTCGTTTGCTTTTTCCGGACTATTTAAATCGCTGTAACTTGGCTTTGTTCTACCCTCTACTCCTAAAAGATAGCCTGTAAGCTTACTGTTGTCATTCACGTAATTTCCATAATTTGAAACCTCATTTGAATAAAGTCCTGAATTATCAAACCATGCTATTGGTATGTTTTGTGATATGTTTGTAGTGAAATACTCAGATGACGGCAAAAGATTATAAGCTGTTGGCATATTTTGACTTAGGTATCTTGTTTGTTTTTCGTCGGAAATAAAACCGGTAAATCCTATGTTGGTTCCATGAAGCAGTGTCGCCACAGCCTCGGGAGTGCCGACTTGCGGTGAAGCGACAAGTATAAGCTTATCTATAAGATTTCCTTTCCCCTTAAGCTCTAATCTTCTTGTCAGCTCTTTTGCAATAAGTCCTCCATTTGAATGCCCCACTATTATCACTTTTCCGTTTGCTGAAGAGCTTGCCATACGCATAAGTTCACTTATTATGTATGGAGTTTCACCTGCTGAAAGATTATTTAAATAACTTATATATCCATCTATATTTTTCTTTCCTTTTGTTAAAATATCATTTACTGAAAGTCTCCAATCATAGGCGATAACAGAATAATCATTTATAATATTTTCTGTATTTTTCCAAAGATTAAGATTATTTAAAAAAGAATTATATATGTATGAAACTCCAAAAGCTTTATCAAGTACATCTTTTGTAACAATATTATTTATACTTTTACCATTTGGATCTAAATAAAGCCTCTCATTATCGCAGTCTGTAAATGGCAGCCAACGTTTAAAATAACTGTTGCCAAAATCATAAACACAGCCTTTTGTGCTAACTTCATAAAGACGACTTCCTGCAACCCCCGGCAAAAACATCACATTTGAATACCCTGCTTCAAAACCAAGCTCTCCGGTTTCTGGAAGTCTTATCGTTGTTATTCCGTCTGATGCTTCAAAGTGATATTGATATTTCCCTTTTTGTTTTGTACTTTGATATATGTATTGTTCTTTGTTTGTATAGTTGTTGTCATAAAGCCGAGGAGTTGTTGTTGCGTTTAAGTCTTTTATCATCGGATAAGTTGAGGTTGATGTTCCGTCGCCTATTATTACATTTATGCTTTGTGGAGCTGTGTTGTTTTGACTTTCATAAACTGCTTTAAATGTAAAAATTGTTGAGCTTGCTGTTCCTTTATTTGGTTCTATTCCTTGGCTTGTTTGGTCGTTTTGATAGCCTTGTTCTTGTGAATATGCGAAGGTTGGGAGTGTTTGATTTGTTAGAACTTCAAAGCTTATCATCCCCCAGTTTGTCGGTGGTTGAATGAATGAATTTAAAGTACCGCCGTTTAAAAACCAGTCTTGTATGTTTTGTTGTGTCGGGAAAAGACAAAAATCCCCCAAAAAACCGCAGTCTGCTGAGATCTCGTATACGACAACAAAATATTTCCCGTTTTGCGGGAACGAGCTTAGAGCACTTGCTGTTCCTGAGTTATCTGTTTTTACAGACAAAACAAGCTGTGAGTTATTTAACTCTCCTTTGTATATCTCTGCATAAACTTCTCCTTGTATATTTTGAGGATATGTAAAATATGCAGACTTTAAAATATTTAGAGGAATGTTGTTTTGGCTTCCTTCTATTATTTGGACATTGTCAAAAGAAAAAGAAATACTCCAGTTTGGAGCTGGAGTAAGACCTGGTATTATAACTTGAGCATTTGCCGAATTTGAGAGAATTAAAAAACTAAAGAAAAATGATGCAAAGAGAATCGCAAAACATGACTTAAACTGCAGTTTTTTGAAGTTTATATTTTTAATATTTTTACTTACTCTCATTGCTTAATCTTTTTAATTTTTGATATCAACTACTTTTGATGTAAATTTTCCATCGTATAAATTAACACTTACCAAGTCTTTCTTCTTTATATTTTTTATACTTTTAACAACTTTGCCTTTGACTTTAACTATACTATAACCTCTTTTTAAAATCCCGTTTGGGCTTAAGCTGCACAAAAGTCTTGTAATGTCATTTATTTTTGATTTTTGTATTATAAGTCTTTCCTCAAAGATTTTCAAATTATATTTTAAAATCCTGTCTATATTTTCTTTATGAGAATTTATTTTCTCTTCAAAGAACTTAAACCCTGAAAGCAGACGCGCATAAGTATTTTTAAAATCATTTATTTTGCTTGATAAAAATCTTTCCAATTCAAAAACAAAACCGTTTATCGTTGCTTTCTTTTCGTTTATTAAATTTTCCATTAAAGAATTTATTTTATATATTCTCCCATCTATGTGAGTTAAAATATCTTTTCTTTGCGGGGACACGAGTTCAGCTGCATTTGAAGGAGTTGAGGCTCGTAAATCTGCGACATAATCCGCCAAAGAGACATCTTGCTCATGACCAACCCCGCAAACCACAGGGACCAAGGAACCAAAAACGGCGTAAGCAACTTCCCGAGAATTAAAAGATTTTAAATCTTCCAAAGAACCTCCTCCTCTTGTTAAAACTATCAAGTCCAACCCTTCTTTTTCCTTATTAAAATATTTAAATGCCTCAACAATTTCCGTAATAGAATTTTCCCCTTGAACGGAAACATCATAAAGATAAAGCTTCATTCCTCCAAATCTTTCCGAAAGCACTTTTTTAAAGTCCTTGTATGCTGCCGATTCTTTTGAGGCAATTATTCCTATTTTATTGGGAAATTTAGGAATTTCCCTTTTACGCGATAAGGAAAAAAGTCCTTCCCTTTTAAGCTCCTCTCGTAAAAGCTCAAAAGCTCTTTTCAAAGCCCCTTCCCCGGAAGCTTCAGCCCATGCAACATTTAAGCTAAACCTGCCTGACTTTGCATGTATTTTCGGTGTCCCGTAGAGTCTCACTTGCATGCCGTCTTCCAATGGTGTTTTTAGTTGAAATACGGTGGAAAAACAATCCAATACGGAATCTTCATCTTTTATTTTAAAAAATATCCACTTCCCTTGGCTGACTTTATACTCAGAAATTTCCCCTTCCAAAACAGCAGAATAATTGGAAAGTCCTTCATTTAAAATTTCAATATATTGTGTTGGAGTAAAAACTTTAAATTGCATTTTGTTTATTTTAATTAAGCCCTATATGTAAGTTGTACAACTCATGATAAACGCCCTTTTTTATCTTCATTAATTCGTTATGACTACCCTCTTCTACTATTCTGCCTTCTTTAAAAACCAAAATTCTATTTGCTTTGCGAACCGTACTTAGACGATGCGCCACTATAAACGTTGTTCTACCTTGCATTAATTTTTCAAGAGACTCAGTAATAAATTTTTCTGACTTAGAATCCAAAGCGCTTGTAGGTTCATCCAGTATAAGTATTTTCGGATTTCTTAAAATTGCCCTTGCTATAGCTATTCTCTGTTTTTGACCAACTGAAAGCTTAACCCCCATATACCCGACCTCTTGATTATATTTTTTTGTAAACTTTTCAATAAATACATCAGCGTACGCTTCTTTTGCTGCTTGTTTTATTTCAATAGTTGTGGCTTTAAGATTTCCATACTTTATATTAACTTTTATAGAATCGTTAAAAAGATCTATCTCTTGCGAAACAACAGCAATATTTTTTCTCAAAAATTTTAAATTTATTTTTCTAATATCTACATCATCTATAAATACATTTCCTTTTTGAGCAAAATAGTAAGCAGAAATTAATTCTATTAAAGTACTCTTACCTACACCTGATTCTCCAACTAAAGCAATGGTTTCACCTGCAGAAATTTTAAAATTTATATTTTTTAAAATATCTCCATCTTTTTTATTATAATGAAAATTAACATTTCTAAACTCAATATCACCTTTTATCTCTTTCATCATTACGGCATTTTCTGGTTTATACTTCTCGTGACTTATCTGTAATATATTATCTACAGCTTCTAAATCTAATAATCCATTTTGTACAGATTGCCAGTTTTTCCCCAAGATTACAAATGGACCGAATATCATAGCGGAGTAACCATTTAAAGTTATGAGTTCTCCTATTGTTATCTCTCCTTTTTGTATTAAAAAGACAGATACTGTAAAAACCAATATCTGCGTTACTAATATAACGACTCTTTGATAAAAATCTATATCTGCTCGAAGGTCATTAACTTTATTCCAAGTCTTCCCAGCAATGTTTACAAATTCATTATATATTTTTTTAATTTCCCCACCTTCTGTGGTGAATTTTTTTACAGCATCTATATTATCAATGCTCTCATATGATGTATTATGCGCCTTATCCCATGCCTTATTTCCATCCCTTATTAACGAATCCAAAGAGGTAGACAGTCTGCTTAAAATAAACACATACAAGCCGACAGCGACAATAAAAATAAAACCAACTTCAACGCTTATAAAAAAAGAAATGGAAAATCCAATAAATATACTTAAAAACTGTGGTATTAATGGCAATATTGTATTGTCTACTATGCTATCTAAAGAACTTGCACCTCTATTTATCTTTTCATGCATCTCGCCAATTTTTTTACCAGAATGAAAACTCATCGGTAATCTTAGAAGATGAGATTTAATCTTTACTAAATACATTGTATACAAAACCATTGCCAGTTGCTGGCTTTTTTTAGAATTTATCCAATCAACGAAACTAGCTACCATCTGAACAAATCCAAATAAAACCAATAAGACAGCCCAGAGGGGTGCTTGTAAGGTGATGCCGGGGAGAACAATATATTGTCCGTTTAAAATAGCATCAAAAAAACTACCGACTATGTATGGTATAGTACCATTAGCAAGAGCGGACACTACACCTAAAAATGAAAGAAATAATATCTCCTTCCTGTATTTAAGAATAGATCCCATGAGTATCTTAAATCCTTTTTTCTTTATTTTTTTTATACTTGTTTTATTAGGCATTTCAAATATTTAAATATCTTATTCATTTTATTCTAACATATAAAAAAGAAATAAAGCCCAAAAAATACAATTGTATTTTTTGGGCTTTGGGTTTATGCTTGCACATCCATTATGGAAAGCGCAACGTCATTTATAGAGGAGCTATTTGTGCAGATTGGTTCAACCCCAATTTTTTTCTTTACTTCCTCCTTTACTCTTTCGGCGCCGTAGATAATCTTTTCACAAGACGCAAACGGCTCTCTGTTGAAAACATCATAAAAAGCACCATGCACAACTGCTAAAGCTTCATCAAAGTTCATAACGAACCTCCTAAATTGTTTTAAAAAAAACTACTGAGTAAATAAAACATATTTTTCTAAAAACACAAATTTAAATATTTTTATATTTCTCCAAAAATTCTTTTTTGTATTTTAAAAAACTGTCTTGTTCTATTGAGTCTCTAATATTTTTCATTAGTTCCATCATAAAATAAAGATTATGTATTGAAGAAAGCCTGTGTCCGAGCATCTCCCCCGCTCTGTGCAAGTGATGCAAATATGCCTTTGAATAATTTTTACAGGCATAACACCCACACCCATCAACAATTGGTTCAAATTTTTCTCTGTTTATTATTTTTTTGATATCATATTTCCCGTTTTTAGTAAAAATCACTCCGTGTCTTGCAAGACGTGTCGGTAAAACACAGTCAAAAAGATCTACTCCTCTTTGGACTCCCTCAAAAATATCTTCCACCTCGCCTATACCAAGCATATGTCTTGGTTTTTCTTGAGGCAATATTTTGTTTACAAGCTCCACCACCTCTTTCATATCGTCTTTGTCAAAAGAACCCCCGATGCCAAAACCTTCAAATGGAAGCGAAGCAATGTATCTTGCGCTTTCTTCCCGCAAGTCTTTGTATCTTCCTCCTTGAACTATTCCGAAAAGAGCTTGGTCTTCTCTTGTCCTTGTGTCAAGACATCTTTTTGCCCACCTATGAGTTCTGTTTAACGCTTTTCTCATATATTCTTTTTGCGCAAGCGGTGAGGTGCATTCGTCAAATACAAATATCATATCTGCTCCTAATTTTTCTTGTATAGCTATTGAGCTTTCCGGAGTAAACCTATGCTCTGTTCCGTCAAGATGAGACTTGAAAGTTACTCCGTCGTCGTCTATCTTTGCAAGAGCCGAGTGTTCAGAAATATGCTCGCTGTTTCCCTCAAGCTCCGCTTCCGTTGGCGACTCCTTTGCTATTTTACTTACCCCTTTTTTATATGCAAAACCTAAAGAAAAAACCTGAAAACCACCTGAATCCGTCATAGTTGGACCTTGCCAATTCATAAAACTTCCCAATCCTCCCGCTTTTGCAACAACATCTTCCCCCGGCTGTAAGTAAAGGTGATAAGTATTTCCTAAAACAACTTGCGCCCCCAAACTAGCAACATCTTCCGGGCTGAGCGCTTTTACAGCGGCAAGCGTACCCACAGTCACAAAAGCCGGAGTTTTTATTTCTCCATGAGGCGTGCTCAAAACACCTGTTCTTCCTAAAGAACCCGGGATTTGTTTTTTTATCTTTAGATGAATAGATTCGTTCATACCTTATTTTATATCTATCTTTAAATCCAATACATCTGAGACTTTTACTAAAAAAGAGAGTGTTGGGTTATATGTGCCTGACTCAAATCTGGATATAGCTGATTGTTTTGTTCCTATTGATAAAGCAAGATCTTTTTGTGTTAGACCTTTTTCTATTCTCTTTTCTATTATTTTTTTAATTAAAGAAAATTCAAAATCAAGCTTTTTATATTCACGTTCAACTTCTTTATTCTTTAGTAATTTTGTTTTAATTGTTTTATAATCTTTCATATTCAAAATATAACATATATGTTATATAAAAGTCAACGAATTTGTCTTAATTTTTGCAAGGCAAAATTTAAATCCTTTTTTGGTATTTTCATGGATTTTTTTACAAAACCGTGTATCAACACAGCTTTAGATTTATGAAAAGTATATAATATTCTAATTTTCTGCACACCATGTATTCGCAACTCAAATAAATTTTCTGCAATCTTTTTACTATGAGGCATACTTAGCTTATAACCAAAAGCTTCTAATAAATCTATTGTACGCAGTATTTTAGCAACAGATGAATTGTCTTGGAATTCCAAAAATTTTTCAAGAGAATCATCAAAAAATTTTATTTCCATATTTTATTTAACCAAATCCTTTCTTAACTTTTTAATAACCTTAAAGTCTTTTTCTCTGTCTCCCGGAGTTTCTAAAACAAAATTTATATTTTGCAATCTTTTGTCTGAAAATATAGCTTTAAAGCCCTCCATCCCTATATAACCCTCTCCTATATGCTCATGCCTGTCTTTTTTCTCGTTTATATCAACTTTAGAATCGTTTAGGTGACAAAGCTTTAAATTCTTAAATCCGACAATTTTGTCAAAGTCATCAAAAACTTTTGTTACGGCTTCTTTTGTTCTCAGGTCATACCCCGATGCAAACATATGCGCCGTGTCTAAACAAATTCCAATTTTGTAATCTTTAAGCTCACTCAAAAAGTAAGCAAGTTCTTCAAACTTGGAGCCGACTATCTCCCCGGCTCCTGCGGATATTTCAAGCAAAAGCTCTGTTTCGTATTCTTTGTCTAAGATTTTTTTTAAAGCATCTGCGACCATTAAAGGCCCCTCAAGCTCGGTATCTACATCTTTATATGAACCAAGATGCGTCATGGCGTATTTTACACCAAGCTTACTTCCGCGCTCAAGCTCTTGTTTTATTATTTCTATAGAACCATATCTTATTCTGTTATTTACCGAAGCCAAGTTTATTATATATGGAGTATGAATATACGCTTCCTTCTGCTCAAATTTTTCCATATTCTTTTTAAACAAGTCTGCGATTTCGTCTGTTATGTCGGGCGCCTTCCACATTTGAGGAGATCTTGAAAACATTTGAAAAACCTCACAACCTTCCTGCTGCGCTCTCTCCGGAGCTTTGTCCACTCCGCCCGCTGATGATACATGTGCACCTAATAACATTTTTATGGTTTATTAGATAAATTATTTATAAATATTTTTTAACCAGTTTATTATATAATCTTGAAACTCCGGATGAGTCTTGAAAAGATTTGTTCCATGTTCTGCATCTTCAAATATTTTTATTTCTTTTTTAACCGATGCTTCTTCAAATAACTTTCGGATTGTCTTTCTTGAATAGTCGTCTTTATCTCCTCCCGAACAAAGAAGCACCGACTGACCATCGGTAAGATCTTTTATCTTATCTTCTGAAGTAACACCCCTATAGTCAAGCCCCGGCGACATTAATATGGAAGTTTTAATATTACTGTTTTCCGACTGATATTGCAACGCCAAATTTGCTCCGATAGATGCTCCCACTAAAGAAATATTTTCCTTTAAAATTTCTTTGTTTTCAAAAAACTTAACCGCAGCCTCAACGTCATAAATTTTATCTTGTTGTTCTTTGTCTGTAAAATTTTGGTAGTCTATTGTTTCTCCGTCTTTTAAGACAGATTCTCCGTGCCCGCGAAAATCAATCGCAAGCGACTGAAACCCCGCCTCGGCTAATTTTTTTTGAAAATCATACCAAGATTCTTTTTCAGCAGGCATCATATGAAGCAAAACGACTGCAGGAGCTTTTTTGTTTTCGGTTTGAAAATAACAAGCTGAAAGCTTCACGTCATCTTTTGTTGTAATTGTTATATTTTCTTCCATATAACTTATTTTGAATATTTAACTATCTTTAAATTTTTTTAATCATTCAACCGTAACGCTTTTTGCTAAATTTCTTGGTTTATCTATATCTTTTTTTAAATATCTTGCGACAAAATAAGCAAAAAACTGCATTGGGATAACCGATAAAATAGGTGAGAGCATTTCGGAGGACTTTGGAATAAACACAACATCATCGGCAATTTTTGATATTTTTTTATCACCGGAGGTTGCGATACATATAACTTTTCCTCCTCTTGCCTTTACTTCTTCAATAGTCGCCAGCATCTTGTTGTACGAAGAACCTTTTGTAGCTATACAAAAAACGGGAAAATCTTTATCCACCAAAGCAATCGGTCCATGCTTTAACTCGCCTCCGGCATACCCTTCGGCATGAATATAAGAAATCTCTTTTAACTTCAAAGCTCCTTCAAGAGCAATCGGAAAATTATATTTCTTGCCTAAATATATAAAATTTTTGTATTTAAAATATTTTTTAGCTATATTTTCTATATTTTTCTGATTTGAAAGAATTTGTCCGATTTTACCATGCAAATTTTTTATTTCTAAAATCAATTCTTTCCCCTCAGAAAGGCTCATCGTCTTTTGTCTTGCAAAAAACAAAGTTAAAAGAGCAAGTACGGTTGCTTGGGAAATAAATGCTTTTGTTGAGGCAACGCTTATTTCCGGACCCGCCCTATTGTAGATTCCGGCATCTGTTTCTCTTGAAATAGTTGAACCAACAACATTAACTATCCCTAAAGTTAAGATTTTTTTCGCCTTAACTTCTTTTAAAGCTCCGATGGTGTCTGCGGTTTCTCCGGACTGGGAAATAGCAATCAAAAGAGTGCTTTTGTCTATGGAGGCCTTCCTGTCTTTAAACTCTGAAGCAATTTCAACAGTCGTTGGGATTTGAGCGAAATCTTCAAGCCAATATTTAGCTAAAAGCCCTGCATAATAAGAAGTTCCGCAGGCTACTATCATTATTTTTTTGATGTCCTTTAGTCTTTCTGATATGTCATCCAACCCTCCAAATTTTGAAGTGCCTTCCGACTCTATTAATCTTCCTCTTACGGCATTTTTTATAACTTCCGGAGCTTCAAAAATTTCCTTTTTCATAAAAGTTTCAAAATGCCCTTTTTCCGCCTCCTCCAAAGAAATGTCAACTTTATGAACTTTTTTCCCCACCGCTTCATTTTTTAAATTACTTATTCTGATGTTGTTTTTTTCACATACCGCAATCTCGTTATCCCCCAAGTAAATTATCTCTTTTGTTCTTCCTAAAATAGCTGCAATGTCGGAAGCTATGATATGCTCTCCGTCCCCAACTCCTATCAAAATAGGACTTGATTTTTTGGCTATCAAAATCTTCTCAAGATCGCTTTTGTGCACCGCAACTATTCCAAAAGCGCCTTTGATTTTTGAAACAGCCCCTTTAAAAGCCGCTTCAAAATTGTGGTAATCTTTAAATTCTTCTTCTATTAAGTGCGCAAAAACCTCTGAGTCGGTTTGTGAAGAAAATTTATGGCCTTTTTCCTCCAGCTCTTTTTTAAGCTCTTTGTAGTTTTCTATTATTCCGTTATGCACTATAAAAAACTCTTTTTTACAGCCGGTGTGCGGGTGAGCGTTGGTTTTTGTCGGTTTTCCATGAGTAGCCCATCTGGTGTGCGCTATGCCTATATTTCCAAAAAAATTATTTTTTGACACCTTTTTTTCCAACGCGGAAACCCTGCCTGCAGTTTTTTCAAAATTTACTTTCTCACCCAAAACAACAACACCGGAAGAATCATACCCTCTATATTCCAAGCGCTTTAGCCCATCTAAAAGAACAGGTAAAGCCTCTTCTTTTCCAATGTATCCCACTATTCCGCACATATCTATAATATTAAAAATTAAGAAGCAGGAATTTTGTAATTTTTAACCCCTGATTTACTTTCTAATTATACCATAATTAGAAAGTAAATTTAGAGAATTTCAATGATTTTATTTTTTGAGCTATGTCCGGCTTTTATGACTATTGAGTTTTTTGAGACTTTAAAGTGTTTTGATAAAATATTAACGACGGCTTTGTTTGCCTTTCCTTCTTGAGCCGACGCTTTTACTCTCACGCTAAAACCGCCGTCATCTTTTTTTGTTATCTTCTCTTCTTTGGAATTTGGATAGACTTTTATAAAGATTTTCATAATAAATTATTTATTTATCGCCAAAAACGATGAAGAAACAATAGCCGCGGTTTCCGCTCTCAAAACTCTTTTCCCCAACGATAAAACCTTAAATCCTTTTTCTTCTGCGAGTTTTATTTCGTCATTTGAAAACCCGCCTTCCGGACCGATAAAAATATTCACTGCCTCCCACTTGGAAGCTGAGTCTTCCAGTGATTTTGAGACAAAGTCAAATAGCGAGTTTTTCTTTTCCTTCTCATATAAAATAATATTTAACATATTTTCATTTACTCCTTTTACCGCTTCTTTGAAACTTAAAACTTCAAAAAGTTTTGGAATCTTGCCTCTTTGGGATTGTTCTGTTGCCTCTTTTAAAATTTTTCTTGCTCTGTCCACTTTAAAAGAAAGTTTAACCGAATGCTCAGAAATAACGGGATGAAATTCTGAAATTCCAACCTCCGTGCATTTTTCAAAAGTAAATTCCATTTTATCTTTTTTGACCAAACTTTGATACAAACAAACATTGAGTTTTGGCTCATTTTCGTTTTCTTCCCTCTTAAATATCTTTAAAAGCATCAGTTTTTTTGCCGCTTGTCTTATCTCGCACTCACACTCAAAACCTGAATTATCCAAAATAACAATTTTATCCCCCGCTTTTTTACGCAAAACTTTAGTTATTTGATGAATTTGAGAAACATCAGAGAGAATTATCTCTTTTTGATCCTTTTCTATTTTGTTTTCTATAAAAAATCTTTCAGTCACTTTTTTAGCTTATTAGTTTTTTAGCTTATTAACTTATTAGATACCTAACAAGCTAATAAGTTAATTTCTAATCGCCTGACTATCCTCTAATGAATAAAAATACCAAATATGAAAAATATATTAAAAGAAAGAAAAATCCATTTTTTCTGGTAATATTGTGCTCTTTTCCGAAAAATACAAATAAAAATAAAATTAATGTTATGGATACTAAAAATAAAATATCAAAATTCAGTTTGATGTCGGGAGTAATAGGATGTATAACGGCACTTATGCCTAAAACTCCAAAAATATTAAATATATTTGAACCAATAATGTTGCCAACCGCTATATCAACACTTTTTTTGTATGCTGCAGCAAAAGATGCCGCAAGCTCAGGCAAAGATGTCCCTAAAGCCAAAATAGTTAAGCCAACAAACCCCTCGCTTAGTCCAAAATTTTGAGCTATAAGCAAAGCTCCGTCTACTATCCATTTTCCGCCAATCAAAAGTCCTATCATACCGACGACAACCATTAAAAATGCCTTCTTTGGTCTGTAAGTGGGTGTATCTTCAACATTTACAGCGGCACCCGACTTGTAAGCGGAAAATAAAAAATACATAAATAAAACAAAAAACAGCAAGAGAATAATTCCATCTGTTCTTGATATCACATTATGACTATTTACTCCAAAAAATACATCATTTACCATAACAGCAACAGCAAGCACCGCAATAACATTAAGCTGCATTTCCCTCCAAACGGCGCTTTTTATAACTCTTATCGGATAAATCATTGCTGTAAAACCCAAAATAAGAAGAATGTTTGATATATTACTTCCTAAAATATTTCCAAATACAAGATCCGAACTGCCTTTTAAACTGGATATCACATTAACTATTAATTCCGGAGCTGAAGTACCAAAAGCAACTATAGTCAATCCAATAACTATTTCGGATATTCCAAAACGCTTTGCTAAAGACGAGGAACCGTCAATAAGCAAGCTTGCCCCTTTTGCAAGGAAATAAAAACCTAAAATAAATAAAATATAACTTAACATATGAGTTTTATATTACCATAAAAATAAACTTGCGCGCTATAGAATTATTTCCGTCGAAGTGTACCTTGAGGCGCAAGAAAGAAATAAAAAAGCGTACTTTTAGTACGGTATTGTGCACCACAGCTTGCAGCGAAAAAATGTGCCAGTTAAGAAAATTCTACAAAAAAAATTTCCAGTCAGACACTTGCCCAACTGGAAATTTGCGTGCAACAAATTCCTTCTTTTAGAATCTTTCGGTTTTACCGTTGACTCCCAAAGTCTGCTTTAAGCCTACTCCTTTTAACACTTCGAGTCAATCATTTTATCCCCAAAAACCTTGGTTAATATTTTTTAAAATCAGCTATTATTTTCTCGCATTCTTTTGCGTTTTCCGCCCGCATAAGTTTTATTCTCAGTTCTTTTGCGCCGGAAAAACCATGCGCGTACCAAGCCAAATGTTTTCGCATATTATAAAATTTCCTGCCTTTCAATATTTTTTCAAAATATTTTGCATGCTCCACCGCAACATCTAATTTTTCTGAAACTGAAACTTCTTTGCCCGAAAACAACCATGGATTGCCAAAAAAAGCCCTACCGACCAAAACTCCATCAACTCCATATTTTTCCGTATGTTTTTTTGCAGAAGCCAAGTCTGTAATGTCACCATTTCCCAAAACTAAAGTTTCTGTTTTTTTTATAATCTCAGCAGCTTCTGCTATGGCGTCCCAGTTTGCTTCTCCTGCGTACATTTGTTTTAAAGTTCTTCCGTGAATAGATATATTTGCCGGCTCAACCTCAAGCAAATGCTTCACCCATTCTTTTATAACAATCTTTTCATAGCCTATTCTTGTTTTAACAGAAACCGGTATCTTTTTCCTTAACTTAGGGGTTGAACCCCTAAGTTGATTGATAATATTTTTTGGCAGGTCAAATTCTTCTAATTTTTTACCCTCCGCCCAATCTCTCACTCCTTCTTTTGTTTTTATGATTATTTCTTTTGCCAAGTTGGGATTTTTTATTAAAGCCGCTCCCCCGCCTCGTTTTGCCACGTTTTTGTCAGGACAGCCCATATTGATATCAATACCTGAAAAACCAAGTTCGCAAACAATAGGCGCGGCATTATAAAATGCCTCCGGCACTATACCAAAAACTTGAGCAACTATTGGCTTCTCTATTTCAGAATAAATAAAATCTTTCAAAAGCACATCGGCTCCGGCGCAAAGACCCTCTGCAGAAACAAATTCCGTGAACATTACATCCGGCTTACCGTATTTTGCCGTAATAAAACGAAAGGAGGCGTCTGTAACGCCGTCCATGGGAGAGAGCCCTAAAATAGGCTTATTTAATTTTCCCCAAAATCCTTTTTGCATATAAGTTTTACTGTGAAGTTTTTAGAGCTTGTTTTTCTTTAGCTCTCATAATAGCACCTTTTATTTTATTTGGATTTCTAACCTGTTTAAAAATAAAGTCCGGATTTTCGCTGGCTGTGCGGACTCTTACATCCCCGTAATCTATCAAAGTCGGCAAAACTCCTTTTACATCTACTTCTATTTCTTGAATTCTGGAAAGCTCAAATTCATAAGTAACTCTTGAAAATAGACTTTTTTGCTCAATTGAGATAACTCTCTCATCAGTTAGTATCCAAACATCAAGATAATAATCAACCAAAGTTATAAATATAGCTATCCAAAGAAGATGCAAAAAAAGCGTCATAACAAACAGAGCAAGGATAGTTATTTCAAAAAACATTGAAAAAAACATAAAAACAACAAAAAATGCTATAGCTACAGTAACTATGGCAAAGAAAACCAAAGGAAAAAGTTCAAGCAAAAAAACAAAGACGTGTCTGCGATAAACTGATATTATATTTTCCCCTTCTTTTATATTAAGCATAGTCTAATTCGTAATTTAAAATGGATACGGATTTTGAATAACTTCATCCGTTTTAATATTAATTCTTTCCGTCATATAACTCATCAGTCCGTTCCAGTCAATGTAAAAAAATAAATAAAGCTCAAAAAACACTAAAATAACAGACCCCGTAAGAAAAATGCTTAAGATGAGCTTATGATGACTTTTTGAAAAACGAAATTTTATAAAATGATACACTAAAACGATACTTGCCAAAACAAATACCATTAAAATTATTACAAAAAGAAGAAATATTAATAGCTTCATCAATTAAATCATTAAATTTAAACCTGTATTATCATCATACCCTCTTTTGATTTTTGCGTCAAAAACAGTTAAAAACATCTCACATGTCGCAGAAACAACTATTCTCTTTATATGCCCGCCTTGTACTTTTGTATTTAAGTCAGAAAACAGTCCATGAGCATGCACAACTGTCTCGTTGTTCATTTTGGCGATATTTCCGGTTAAACTGACTATTTCTAATCTTTCACTTATGTTTTTGTCTTCGTACTCTTTTTTATCAAGACTGTAATACGCAAGCGTCAATTCACCGCACGCTCCAAAAGCAGAAAAAAATCCTGATTCTATTTTTTCTTTTTCACAAAAGTTTTTTAAAACCTCAACAATCTCATCACCGGAGTCAAATCTTAAAACATATTTATTTTTTTCTTTTAAAATTTCTTTCATTTTTTTAAAGAGTTATGCTTTTAATTTCTCCTAATTTTAAATTACCTAATTTAACATCTCCCATCCTTACACGAACCAACCTCACTACTTTATTATTACATGCTTCCGCCATACGACGAAGCTGTCTGTTGTATCCTTGGTGGATAATTACACTTAGTCTGTTCCCGTCTATTTTTTCCACTTTATCCGCTTTGGCAATCCCCTCCTGCAGTTTGATGCCTCTTTTAAATTTTGTTATAAGTCTTTCATCAATCGGATCTTTAAAAGACAATAAATATTCCTTTTCTTTTTGAAATTTTGGATGAGTCAGTTCAAATATTTTCTGACCGGCATTTGTTAAAATTAACAGACCCTCACTGTTAAAATCCAACCTTCCCACCGGCTTTAAGTCTTGAAGACTTTTTGGCAAAAGGTTCATAACGGTTTTTCTTCCTTTTGGGTCTTTTCTTACCGTCAAATATCCTTTTGGTTTGTTTAAAATAATAGTTGTTTCTTTTTCCGGGAGCTTAACTGTTTTTTTGTTATGTTTGACAATGTCTTTTTTTAGATCCACAACTTGCCAAAAATCAGCAACTTTGCCGTTTATAGTTACGTTTCCTTTTTTAACCTCACTTTCAGCTTCGCGTCTGGAAATCCCGGTCGCTTGTGATAAATATTGATTTATTTTCATTTTATTATTAGTAAAATATTTGATTAATTTTATTTTACTACTTTGATGCCGCTTAAACAACCAAAATCAGAAACCCCTCGCATTTACGAGGAGTTTCAAAAGTTTTTATTATTTTTATAAAAAAAGTCATTGCAAAGATTTGGATATTTGCATCTTTCAAAGTGATTTTTCAACCAAAAACTTTCACTATTTTTTTGCACTTGTACAGCAATTATATTTTCTAATTTGCTATCATACGCCCATAACAAAAGGGACTGCAGCGCTCTACTGCCAAAACCGTGTCTTGTTTTATCTTCCGGCAGCGTAGTCATATTTGTTATAACCAAATCTGCGCCACTGTAGTCTTCAAAAACAATTCTTATGGTTGTTGTTGCTTCTTCAAAGGGAAATTTTATTATATATGCTTTTTTGTCAAATCTATCACGCTTTATATAAGCGCCGTATTGTTTCAAATACATTAACTCATCCATTTCTCTTTTCTCCTGCAATGTGAGCTTAACTAAACATATTATGAATAATAAATTTAGTCAAGATTTTATTTTAAGATTTCAACACTCTTAGAACATGCTCTTTTCTTAAAACATTTTAAAACAATCTACTCCGCTTCAAATTGGCTACCAGACCTAGATTTCTCATCCTTCACTTGCATACTAAATTTTACGAGCAACGCTGCCAGACCTGGATTCGAACACTCCGGAGTACTATCGTTTTGTTAGCCAATCGCTTCGTTCTTGGACAAAACGTGAGCCAAGATAACAGCTTTCCCCGTTTAAATGGGAAAAGTCAACTAAATACTAACTCCTATTCAAAGCTGCCAGACCTGGATTCGAACCAAGATAACAGCTTTCAGAGAGCTGTGTCCTACCATTAGACGATCTGGCAGCTTTGAATATGAGTATTATGAAAACAACGATTTTTCCCATTTAAGCGGGACAGACGGCGAGCTGTGTCCTACCATTAGACGATCTGGCAGCGTTGCACACAAAAATTGGCAATGATTTTTTGTATTATACACAAAAATTCTTTACTTTCAAATAAATTTTTATATTCTTCTATATGAATATAAAATTTCTATATTTGGGTGTAATTCAAAAAAATGAGAAATTAAGGTAATATATGACAGAACAAAATGAAATTCATAATATTGAGTAAAGACCGAGGTAAAAGCTGTGAGAGAAATTGAGTCGTAGTAACGTTACGACGAAATGAGCGAATAGCTTTTAACGAAGGTATTTGCCAATATTATGGATTTCATCAAACCTTGAGATATTTCTGCATAGCAATAAGCGACCCTAAAACACCAATTCCACTGCCAACAGCAAATAATATCAACCATATTTGAAAAATATTTCCCACGAAATACTCAAATAAATTAACTCCTGAGAAAAAATTTGCTATAAGCGGTGAACTGAAAAATAACATCGGAAGAACTAAAACAATCGTTACTAAAGAAGAAACGAGACCATAAAGCAAACCTTCAACCACAAACGGACCTCTAACAAACCAGTTTGTGGCGCCGACAAGCTTCATAACTCCTATTTCCTCGCGCATTGTAAAAATCGTTATTCTTATCGTGTTAAATGCAACTAAAAATGCAATTATAACCAAAACAATACTGATACTAAAACCTACCTTTCTTATAGACGAAATAAATGAACTTAATTTATCTATAATTTCTTTATTTTCATAATAATTTATTTTGTTCACCATATCTTTGTATTGGTCTTTTTCTAAAGTTGCAACAATACCTTCAAACTGACTCGGGTCTTTTGCCTTTATATTTAAACTCGCCTCCAGTGGATTTTCTTGAAGCGCATCCAAAGACTGAATAATAATTTCATTTTCACTGTGTTTTTCTCTAAACTCCAACAAAGCATCATCTTCTGAAATATAGTCTACGCTTTTAACTTCACCCAAGACTAATATATCATTTTTCATATTTAAAATATCCGCTTCTTTTGTATCTTTTGTAAAATAAACAGAAACATCCACTCTGCTCTTAAGGTCGGTAATTAAAGACTCTGTCAAAACAGAAACCATAATAAGCCCCAATATCATAAATAAAGTTACCGACAAAACAGATACCGTAGCGGTTGACAGCCATCCGTTTCTCCAGAAATTATTAAAACCGGATTTTGTTATTCTTTTTAAAATTGTAAAAATATTTGTCATAAATAACAGTCAAAAGTTATAAAGTTAAAAATTTTTGCAGAATTTACTTTTTAACTTTTTACTTCTAACTTTTTACTAAAGTACATACCTGCCGTTTTCTTCATCACGAACAACTTTTCCATTATCCAATGTTACCACTCTTTTGTTTAACATATTTATAACCTCTCTGTTGTGCGTTGCTAAAATAACGGTGGCGCCAAGTTCATTTATTTTTAAAAGCAGCCTTATAACATCCCATGTATTTAAAGAGTCTAAACTCCCTGTCGGTTCGTCTGCTATTAAAATATCCGGTCTATCCACGAGTGCTCTTGCAATAGCAACTCTTTGCTTTTCTCCTCCTGAAAGCTCGTTTGGAAACTTATCTGACTTATGAGACAATCCGACTAAATTCAACACCTGAGGAACATCTTCTTCAACATCACTGTTACTGACACCGGAAACCTCAAGAGTAAAAGCAACATTTTCATAAACCGTTTTTTTCGGCAAAAGTCTAAAATCCTGAAAAATCATACCAACTTTTTTTCTCAAAATATGCATATCATGTTCAGAACATAAAGAAATATTTTTTTCACCAACAAAAACCCTTCCCTCCGTCGATTTTTCTTCCCCTATGATAAGTTTTAAAATCGTTGATTTTCCATAACCTGATTGTCCAACAATAGAAACAAACTCCCCTTTTTTTATATGGAAACTCACATCATTTAAAGCTTTTGATTCGTCTTTATATACTTTTGATACGTGATCGAAAATTATCATTTAATGTATTTGACCTACCTTCTAATAATTTTATTAAAAAATTTTATTTTAAGATAGATCTATTTTTTTATTTCTGATTCTATAAATTCATCAAGGTCGCCGTCAAGCACCTTGTCAACTTGTGAAGTCTCTGTATTTGTCCTATGATCTTTTACTAATTTGTAAGGATGCAGAACATAAGACCTTATTTGACTTCCCCATTCTATTTCAACTTTTTTTCCTTTAAGTTCTGAAATTTCTTTTTTCTTCTGTGCTTCCACTTCCTTAATCAACTTTGAAGCTAAAAGCTTCATCGCTATTTCTTTGTTTTTCGCTTGGTTTCTTTCACTTTGGCATGCAACAACTATACCCGTCTGATTATGTTTTATCCTTACCGCTGTTTCTCTTTTGTTGACATTTTGACCTCCCGGACCGGAAGATCTAAATGTATCAATTTGAAGATCTTCGTCTTTTATATCCACATCTGAAATACTTTCAATCTCCGGCATCACTTGAACATAAGAAAAGGATGTATGTCTTAAATTTTGCGCAGAAAACGGAGAAACTCTGACAAGCCTATGAACTCCCGTCTCTTTTTTTAAATATCCATAAGCATACTTGCCGGAAACACCAAATGTAACATTTTTCGTGATGATTCCTGCGGTTCCCGACTCTTCGCCTGTGTGGTGGTGAAAAATAGTAATTTGCCAACCTCTTTTTTCCGCGTATTTTTGATACATTCTCAAAAGCATAGAAGTCCAATCTTGAGCATCGGCTCCTCCCGCTCCTGAGTATATTGATATTATAGCATGATTCTTATCAAACTTTGAAGAGAAGAAAACTTTTATCTCTTCTTTTTTAAATTTTCTTTCAAATTCAGAAATTCTTTCTGATAAATCTTTTTCAAATACTCCTTTTTCCTCAAAGTCTTCCATCGCTTCAACCTCCTCTGCATCTTTTTTTATTTTATCAAATTCATTTAAAAAATCTTCTATGGTTTTTACCTCGTCTTTTAGAGAATTGAGTTCTGCTGTTATCTTTTTTGCACGAGAAGAATCATCCCAAAAATTAGGATGCACTGTTTTTTCTTCCAACTCTTTAATTTTCTTTTCAGTTTCAACTAAGTCAAAGCCGGTCTCTCATTTCTGAGAGCCTTTTTTTCAAATCTTTAATTTTTTGTTTTATTTCATCCATATTTTATTTTTCTAATTCACTTATTACCTCTTTAAGTTTACCATTAATTTATTTTTTTGAAATAGATTCCTTACCCCCTTTAAAATATAATACTGCTTTGGATTATTAAATTTTTAATATAAAAATCAATACGTCCCTTTTAAAGATACAGAATTATATCTTTCCGAGTTTTCTTGCAAGATCCTCAGCGTTTTTGAGCAGTTGCTCTGTTTCTTCAATCCCGCTCTCCCAAAAGTTTTTATCGGCTATGTCTATGCCTAATTTTTTAAATATATTTTTAGGGGAATCTGAAACTCCCGCAGATAAAAATCCTTTTACTTTTTCTATAAAGCCGGCATCCTGCTTTAAAGAATTTTGCATAAATTTTGATATTAAAAGTCCACTTGCATAAGAATAAACATAAAAAAAACTTCTTATGTGCCCCCACGGCACCCACCAGTTTTCAGACCCAGCTGAAAACTTAACACTATCGCCCATATAAGAAGACATGTGTTTTTTAAAAATTTCTCCAATTTCTTTTTTGGATAAATACCCCTTTCCCCTGAAACTTTCGTGCATCTCTTTTTCAAAATTATAGCAAGCAACTTGCCTGAATATTGTTGATATGTCAGAGTCCAGCTTATCCATCATAATTTCCAACCTCAATTCATCATCGGCATTCTCCAGAAGCTCCTCCATTACAAAATCCTCCATAAAAGTACTTGCAACTTCTGCGGTGGACAAAGGAGTGCCAAAATTCAATGCGTTCTGACTTTCTTTTATAAATTCAGAATTAATACCATGACCAGTCTCATGCGCCAATGTCAAAACATCCTGTAATTTTCCCGTGTGATTAAGCAAAAGATAAGTAGGATGTTCTTTTATGCTGTTTGCGCAAAATGCTCCTCCACTTTTTCCTTTTTTAGGAAAAACATCAACCTGCCCGCCCTCTACAAATCCTTTAAATATTTCAGCAAATTTTTTATCAAGCTTCTCAAAAACTTTAAAAACTAAAGATACAGCTTCTTGATAAGAATATTCTTTATCAATTTTTCCGTAAGGAACTGTTTTTTCATAATATTCCAAACTCTCAACCCCCATCAATTTTGATTTGAATCTATAATATTTCTTGGAGATATCAAACCTGTTTGTCACCGATTCAATTAAAATATCTACAACACCGCTGTCAACATCATCACTGATATGTCTGCTTAAGTCGGGTCTTGGCATTTTACGCAATTTGTCATCTATTTTTTTATTTGCCAAAATTGAGTTTATTTCAGCCTCCGCCGCATCGGAATGTTTAATTAAAATATCATTTAAAATTCCGGCTGAAAAATCCCTCACTTTTTTATCTTTGTTGGAAATAAGGCTTACAATCTCTGAAAAGCTTTTTACCTCCTTTTTACCATTTTCCAAAAGAACCTTTTTTTCTTCTTTGGACAAAAAATTATTTATCATCTTAACCCAATTTGAGTGAGATGCCTCCGACTTTAAAGTTAGAATTTTTTCTTCCGGCTCACTCAATAAATATTTTGCATCTTCAAAAATTTTCTCCAAAAAGTGTCTATATTCTTTTAAATCTTCTGCCGTTAAAAACTCTTTTTGCTTGTCTTGTGATATTTTAGCCAACCTAAATTCAAAAAACCTTATATTATTTAAAATATTCTTGCCAAATGCTTCAATTTTATTTAATTTAGCTTTTATTTCAGGATTGTCTCCATCCTGACTTGATCTTAGCCAAAAATAATAGCCTTCTTTTCCATCAATGCCAAAATATCTAAACCACTCTTCATACTCATCCAACGCTTCTTTTAGAACCTTGGGATCACTTAAATAGTCATTTCTATTTTCCCATTTGTTTATAAATTCAGAACTTTTTTGTTCCACCTTAATTCTTTCTTTCTTCATTTCCGGATCATTATCTCCATTAAAAAGCAAAGATAAATCCCAATCTGTTTTTTTTATATTCATATTTTTTTTGAAATAATTAATAAAAAATCAAAACAATCCTTCCCCAACTTCGGCAAATGGCGCGAAAAATAAATTATTTTATTTCACCCCGTTAGAGCCGACTCGGAGAGTTGAACTCCGGACCTATCCATTACGAGTGGATTGCTCTACCAACTGAGCTAAGTCGGCTCTAACAGGACAAACTAAGTTATATCAATTTGAAATTAAGCAAAAACTATATTTTAGAACTGTTTTTTGTTTCTTTTTAATTCCAACAGATGTATTAAAAAGCCCAGCCAAATTCCGGAAAAAATAAAACTTGCAAATACATCAGATGGCCAATGAACACCAAGATAAACTCTGGAAAAAGCTATAAGCAGCATAATTGCGACAGATATTAATATTGCAGCTGCTTTTTCAAAGTTATTTTTTGAAGATACAAATACAAAATAAGCCAAAATACCGTAAAAAGCAACTGCTATCATCGTGTGCCCTGAAGGAAAAGAAAACCCGTTTATAACAATCAAAGCATTTTCTGAAGATGGTCTCGCTTTTGCAAACAAAAGCTTAACAAAATAGAAAATTAAAGCGGCAACGACAGACGAAGTCAAAAATCCAAATAGAAATTCATATTTTTTTCTGAAAATAAAATATAAAAATATTAAAAAAGATAAAGAAAAAATAATAATAGTATCTGCAAAATTAGTTATATAAATCATGACTTGAGTTAAAGCATCTCCTCTCAAAGAAAAAATAGATTCTTGGATTTTGCCGTCTATTTTATCGGTTGCATCAAAGCCGAGTAAAATATATGAAAAACCAAGCAAAACAACCAAAAACAAAAGGTATGTAAAAAATACTGAAAGAAATTTTCTATCAAAAAAATATTTAAACTCTTTTTTAAATTCAGACATAGTTAATAAAATGCATCATTTTAAATTATAACGACTAAAACCAACACCAAAAGCCAAGCCAAAGACACCATTAAAGCGGCTCCTGCCATTATATCTTTTATATATTTTATATTATCATCGTGGTGTTTTGTTATTAAATCCAAGGATTTTTCAAATGCCGTATTTATAAGCTCAACCACGAGCATCAAAACTCCTGCAAAAATGATAATAACTGACTTAATGTAGTCCAACTCAAAAAAATAAATCAAGAAAAAAGAAACAAAAACCAAACCAAGCATTATCCTAAAATTACGCTCAGAAAAAAACGCAATTTTTAAACCGTAAAATGCATTTTTAAAACTTTTGATTATTTTTTTAAAATTAAACATTTTATTTATAAAGCACAGTTTATTTTAAACCGGTTGAACCAAATCCATCTTCTCCTCTTTTGGTGTCAGTCAAATCTTCTGCAATTTCAATTTTAGGAGATTCAAATTTTTGAATTATCATTTGTGCTATTTTACTTTCTTTTTTAATTTCTAAAATTTCTTTTGATAAATTTGTCATAATAACTTTCAGTTCTCCTCTATATCCTGAATCTATTACTCCTCCCATGGTTTTTACCCCTTTTTTCAAAGCAAGTCCGCTTTTGTCCCAAAACAGCGCAACATAACCGTTGGGCAGTTCCATTTTTATCCCTGTTGATACGGCTTTTATTTCTCCTGGGGCGATACTTGCATCTTCGTTTGAATACAAGTCCATACCTGCATCACCCTCGTGCGCAAATGAAGGAATTTTTGCATCTTTTGAAATTTTCTGAAATTTTATATTCATATTATAAAAATTTTAAATTAATTACCAAAAATCACTTTAACCCATTTTTTGAAATTTTCTTTTCCTGAAATTTTATTTTTATTTTCTTCTATCTTTACCTGTCCAACGCTTTCTTTCTCATTTAATGCGTAAGGCTTATCCACCAAAACAACCACCTCTTCCCCTTCTTTTTTAAAATTTAATTTTAACCTTGCTTCTCTCTCTATATAATCCTCATTGGTAAGTATATTTTTTGTATTTTGAAGCTCCTCTTTTTTACTTTTCAGTTCATTTATTTGACTGTTTAGTATTGAAATTTCCTTCTTTATCTGATACTTTTTATAGAAGGTCTCATAAGTATAAAAACTGAGAACAAGAAATAGAAAAATTAAAAAGACCAAAAATGCTTTGGAATTTAAAAATGGCTGATGATCTCTTTCTTTAATTCTCATACTAAATATAACTAATTTTAAAGTACTTTAATTATATGTCAAAATATAAAAAAATTATAGAACTAATGTGGAAGTCTCTTGTAATCTTAATAGTGATATCTATGGTTGGATTTACTATATTACCATTTTTATTCTAATTTATAAGTAAAAAACTTAGAATTTTAAGCGTAGTTGAAAAACTTTTAGATTTGAGCACAGATTCAAGCTAAAAAATAAAAAACGAAAATAATACATAACAGAATAAATGAAATGCATAATATTGAGTAAAGACCGAGGCAAAAGCTGTGAGAGAGATTGAGTCGTAGTAACGCTACGACGAAATGAACGAACAGTTTTTAACGAAGGCATTTGCCAATATTATGCATTTTATTATTTTTTAAGAACTTTAAAGTACACTTCCGGCGGTATATTAACCCTCCCTGAAGCTTTCATTTTTTGCTTTCCCTTTTTCTGCTTTTCAAGAAGTTTTTTCTTTCTCGTTATATCTCCTCCATATAAATACCCCGTAACATCTTTTCTCATGGCGGAAATATCTTCTCTTGCAAGAATTTTACCTCCTACAGCAGCTTGCAAAGAAACTGAAAAAAGCTGTCTTGGAATTATATCTTTAAGCTTTGCCACCATTTTTCTTCCCGCCTCTTGAGCTTGCGACTTCACAATTATCCTTGAAAGAGCCTCGACTTTATCACCGGCAACCAAAATATCCATTTTAACAAGCTCTGCAGACTTAAAACCTATAAGTTTATAATTTAACGACGCATAACCGGAAGTAACTGATTTTAAATCATCAAAAAAATCAACTATAATCTCAGACAAAGGAGCTTCATATAAAAGCAAAACCTTCTGTTCAGTTAAATATTGCGTATCTTTATAAACACCTCTTGCTCTATCAAGGAGTGTCATTATACCGCCCATATATTCAATTTTAGTCATTATTTCCAATTTCACATAGGGCTCTCTGCTTTCTGATATATTTGTAGGATCAGGCATCTGACTTGGTGAATATATCAATTTCTCTTCTCCATTTCTTTGTTTAATGTTGTAAGAAACTGATGGAGTTGTTATCAACGGCTCTATGCCGTATTCTCTTTTTAAGCGTTCCCTTAAAATATCCATATGGAGCATACCTAAAAATCCGCACCGAAAACCTCTCCCAAACGCCTCTGACTGTTCCGGTTCAAATGTCAAAGAAGCATCATTTAAACGAAGCTTTAAAAGTCCGTCCCTTAAAAGCTCATAGTCATCTGCGTCCTGTGGAAACAAGCTTGCAAAAACAACAGGGTCTGACTCTTTATAACCGGCTAAATTTTCTTCTGCCTGATTTTTCTGCAAAGTTATCGTGTCTCCGACTCTAACCTGGTCTATTTCTTTAAGACCCGTTGCTATATATCCTATTTGTCCTGTTAAAAGCTCTTTTTTTTCAACAAGTTGCGGCTTAAAAACCCCGCACTCCAAAATCTCAGCTTCAGATTTTTGAACCATAAATTTAATTTTGTCATGCCGCTTCAAAGACCCATCAACTATTCTTATATTTGCTATAATTCCCTTAAAAGAATCAAAAATAGAATCAAAAATGAGAGCCTTCAAAGGCGCTTCCGTGTTGCCTCTTGGCGCGGGAACCTTTTCTATAATTTTTGCTAAAAGATTTAAAACTCCCTCCCCCGTTTTTCCTGATATTTCAAATATTTCACTCTCGTCTATCTGTAAAAATTTTGAGATTTCTTTTTTCACCTCATCCGGCATTGCGTTTGGAAGGTCAATTTTGTTCACCGCCGGGATTATAACCAAATCCTGCTTTTGCGCTTGCTCCAAAACAGCCAAAGTTTGCGCCTGCATTCCTTTTGTAGCATCAACCAAAAGTACTGCCCCCTCAACTGCGGCAAGAGACCTTGAAACTTCATAAGAAAAATCAACGTGACCGGGAGTGTCTATGAGATTTAAAATATAATCACTTCCGTCACTGTGTTTATAGTTCATAACCACAGGTTGCATCTTTATGGTAATACCCCTTTCTCTCTCAAGGCTCATAGTGTCCAAAAGCTGTTCCTGCATCTTTCTTTTTTCAACTGTCCCTGTTATCTCCAAAAACCTGTCAGACAAAGTAGATTTGCCATGGTCAATATGAGCTATAATACAGAAATTTCTTATTAAACTTTGTTTGTTTTCTTCATTCATAATATACTTTAAATTATAGGTTGATTATACATAATTTTTTCAAAAAAGCGAACAAAAAAACCGAGAATAGGCTTACTCTCGGTTTTTGTTTTATTTCGGAAATTTCACAAAAAAATAAACTTAAGTTTCAAATTGTTTTTTTTGGTTAAGCAAAAAACTTATTCCGTTTATCCATTCTCTGACTTTAGATGTACCGGGAGGAAGCGGATTACAGGATATAAAATAAGCTCCGCAGGCTAAAAATAGAAAATAAAAAAACATACAAGCAAAGAATAAAAGCGAATCAACATTTGTATTAATCGAAATACCCAAAAAATAAAATGTAAATAAAATAAGAAAGTCCAAAGACAGTCTAATTTTAGAAAGCAAAATTTTTAACGGATTGGCTAAACCTGACCGACTAAATTTTTTTGCACGCTCCTCTATTCTTTTTATGGCAAAAAATGAAGAAAAAAGAAAGGCCAAGCCCAAAAAAGAAGACATAACATTAATATTGGAATACTGCTCTTTAGGTTCAATGGAGAAATTACCAAAAATAATCGGAATTAACCAAAGAGATAAAACAGAGAAAAACATGGACATTTTAGCCAGCCAAAAACAATCTTTCCCGGTTAATTTCTGGTGCCAACAACTGAATTTCTCAAAATTATTTGAGATGTAAGCATCAAATTTTGCAAACATATTTCTTGCTCCTTTTTGTTTGTAAAAGATCTAAAAACGCACTTGTAAAACATACTTTTAAATAAACACATTTTTACCAAAAAATCAACACCGTAGCAAATGGTGACGACCGTCACCATTTGCTACATCATGTAATGCGTCTGGTATTTTATATTTTTTCAGAACCGTTAACTTGAGAAGGATAACTTTTTGATAAAAACATTCTTTTTATAGGTAATGTAAACGCTTCCCAAAAAGCAAAAAACTCGGGAATTTTAAGAAAATACGCGCAGCCGATGTACACAAAAAGCCCAACTAAAAATGCCGCCGCTCCTTGCAGGAATATCCCTAAAAAAGTATGCATATTTACGATGTCAGCCAAGAAATAAAGCGTCGGATAAACCGTAACACCCATGGCAAAAACAGCTAAATTTATTCTGTTTACCGAATAAAGTATTTTATCGCTGCTGTACTCCTTGATGCTGTGGGAAAAAGAAAAATAAAGCCATAGCAAGTTAATCACACTCGCAATAGAAAATGCCAAAGGAAGCCCCAAAACAGCAATATCAGCTATGTCAGAAACCTTAAAAGCCTGCCCCAAAACAGTTCTAAATACTCCTTCGGTTTTTAGAAGATTAACAAAGAAAAAACTGAGTCCTATATTTATAGCCAAAGATGATACATTTATGAAAACAGGTTTTTTTGAATTTCCCATGGCAAAAAAAGCACGGGAAAATAATGGAACCAAACTTTGCGCAAAGACAGACAAAGCAAAAAGCCCTAAAGCGGCAGCTGTTAATCTTGTGTCCTCCCAAGAAAACTCTCCATAACCATAAAGAATTCTCACAATTTGCGCTCTTTCTAAAATTAAAAATACAGATATTGGAATAACTAAAAATAAAATTTGATTTACCGTAGAATAAAATTTAATCAAAAATTCTTTCATGTCTTTTTTTGCATAATTTTCCGAAAGTGATGGAAAAACAGCGGTAACAAAAGATAAAGCCACTATGCCTATAGGCACATATTGAAGATCATTTGCAAAATTAAAAATAGCTATACTTCCGGAAGCCAACGAAGAACCTATAAAAGTTATGACTATGAAATTAAGCTGATAAGCAAGAAGACTGATTACTCTTGGCGCCGCCAAAACATACATTTTTTTAAGCCCGGGGTGAAAGACATCAAAAGAAAATTCATACTTAAAACCTAGTTTATACACAGCCGGCAACTGAACCAACAAATGCATAAAAGCCCCCAAAACAACACCATAAGCCAATCCTAAAATTCCAAATTTAGAAACCAAAAATAACGCTCCAAATATAATACCAATATTATAAAAAATAGGAGCAAGAGCAAAAGCAAAAAATCTTTTTTGAGCTTGCAGAAAATTACCCAAAATACTTGAGACCCCCAAAAGTATCGGGGACAAAAGCATTATTCTTGTCAGATCTACTGTTGCTTTGATTTTTTCCTCAGAAAAACCTCCAACCAACAAAGACATAATTTCTTCTGTAAATATGGCTAAAATAGCCGATGCCACAATAACAAAAAAAACAAAAACATTTAAAACGGTATTTGTAAGATGCAACGCCTCTTTTTTGCTTTTTTGCAGATATTCAAAAAAAACCGGAATAAAAATAGCTCCTATGGCTCCAACTATAAAAATATTATAAATTAAGTCCGGAATTCTGAAAGCTGAAAAATATATATCTGTCGCATCCCCCGCTCCGAATTCACTTGTGAAGATACTGTTTCTTAAAATCCCTAAAATTCTGGAAATCAGCGAAAAAAAGCCAATCATTAATGCGGCTGATATTATAAACTTGGATTCTTTATTTAGTATATTTTTTATCAAAACAATTTATTGATTTATTTTTTAGAAGAAAATTCTAAATTTTAGTTAATACCCCACTCCGATACTAAAAAATTTATCAGAATCAAAGACTCCTCTAAATTTACCCCAAGATCTTTCAGGTAAGCTATAAATAAACCCCCAACCATCCGGCAAAACAACATCAAAGCTAAGTTCACTTTTTACACCCGGCTGAGCTTGAAAAATAAAATCAAGATCATCTCCTTTTTTGTTTTTGTTTAACTTAAATGGAAGCTTGTAAGTGTAAGATACTTCAACTTCCTCGCCCGGGCTTACATATACCCAATTTCCAAAAACTGTTTTTCCAGATTCTTTAAAAATATCAGTTTTTGTTTTTTCATCTTTTAATGAAGAATTTACAGATGCAAAAACATCTTTATCCGACTTAAACCCGGCCTTTTTATAATCTATTGGCGCTTCGTATTTTTCGTTTGTATACCCGCTAGCATCTAAAAGCTCGGAACCCAAAGGAACATACACTCTTAAATAACTTGAATTTACCTTATTTAACCATTCATATTCTTCGCCTCCGCCATTATGAATTCTTTTTATTTTTACAGTATTTATTATAGAGCCGTCTTCTTCAACTTTGGTTATTTTTGTAATTTTCTGATCTATAACTCTATCCGTCTTAAAACCGTTTATATTACTTGAAACAACAGCAAGATAGTCAGAATCATCACTTTTTAATACTTCCCCTCCCCAGCCTTTTTGTAAAACAAATTTTTGACGCTTTGGCTGATTTGCCCATATTAAAATATCTTTTTTATCTAAACTTGATACGAAGACATTAAAAACTTTTGTTAATTCCTCTTGGGATAAATCTGAAAATTTTTCAAAGAGTTTTGGAAGCATATCATCTAAAATCTTTTTTGGTCTGTTTATAGTTTTATCATAATTCTTTTCAATTTCATACTGCAGTGTATCAACAAAATTATCAGCATTTAAAACAACTCCGTACTCCGGCATATTTACGGACCCCACCACTCTTAAAATTCTTTCTATCACTTTTTCATTTATAGCTATGACGCCATCCGGAGTCGGCCCTCCCGCCTTTTCATAAAAAAATGCTATTTTTTTTGCAGAAGTTGGAAAATCCAAGAACCAATTTGCATCATGAGTGCTCCATGCGGTTGATATTTTTTGAATAGGACGCGGAGGAATCGCTTTGTAAGACAACTGCCCATCTAAATTATAGATGTCATCCATAAATATATCTTTTATATAGCCAAACTCAGAACTTAAAAGACCATACGAACCCAAAAAACCTCCCGTCGCTCTTGCTTCAGATGTATTTTGAGAAACTATAAGAAATTTCTTGGGATTATCTTCTCCTAAAAACCACAAAACAAAATCTGAATATTCAGATAAAGTATCCACTTTATTTTTTATATCGGGAAATTTATTTTTAAGCTCCCAAATGTTTTTTTGTAAATCTTCCGGAAAGTCATAAGGATCAATCTCTTTTAAACTTATCTCTGCATCTTTTAAAGCGGTTTTTGACTTTTCTATACCGGAAGTCATAGAAGCTAAATTCACACCAAATGAGTTATCTCCCTTGATGCCCTCTTTTTTAAAAATAGAATCACTTGATATTTTAAGGAGAGGTTCAACAGCTTCAGACAATGTCTTGCCTGCATAAGAAAGCTGAACTCCCACATTTATTAAATTATTTGATGAGTTTACTTCAGACGAAAACGGCAACCACAAAAAAGCCCCCAAAACCGAAGCCCCTGCGCTGTTTGCCTCTTTTTGAGCCAAAGAAAACTTTTTATGAGCCTCAGAAAACTCAAATCCTGCATTTTTAAAGTCTAAATTTTTAAGATACTTTTGGGCGGAAACTATATTTTCATATGCAGAAGCGCTGTTTTTTATAATATTTCCCTTCGCCTCAACTCCTTTTTTATAAAATAAAAATAAAAGCGATGATGCTAAAATTAAAATTACAACTAAAAAAACGGCTAAAATTTTAAAATTAAATTTATTTTTAATTTCCGGTTCTTCAACCTCATAATAATCATCATCTTTAAATTCATTTTCACGTCTTTTTTCAGCCTGACGATTGGACTGCCAAGTTGATTTTTTATACACACTTTGTGATATTTTAACGGGAGCATCTCTTGTAAAAGAATTATCATAAGCTGAGACAGCTTTAAAATCACTTTCATTTTTAATATCATCTTTTACAAAAGTCGCTTTAATTTCAGATTTTGGAACGCCAAAACCCCCTGCTTTTTCTTCCTCCTCTGCTAATGTTTCAGCAGACAAAGAAGCTTCGGCAGGCGGCTTTATATCATAAAGTTTCTTTTCTATATTGCACCTTGGTGATCTCATATAAATAAATTATATCATAAACTAACAAGGATTGTAATTTGAATTTTTTAAATTTCTTGGTATAAGTTTATGGTTTTTTGAACACAATCTGACCAACTATATTTCTTAATTATTTTTTGACCCCGTTTAACCAATTCGTCTTTTAAATTTTTATTATCTAAAATAAGATTTATCTTTTCTGCGATATCATCTGAATTTTTAGGATCAAAATAAATCGCGGACTCTCCTAAAACTTCGGGAAGCGAACCGACATCTGAAACCGCAACAGGAGTTTCGTAGCTTAATGCTTCAAGAGGCCCAAAACCAAAACCTTCAACAAAAGAAGGTAAAACAAAAACCTCCGCATTTTTTAAAAAAAGCCCCATTTCCTCATTTTTTATAAATCCCGGTCTTATAATTTCACTGCCAAGCTCCAACTCCTGCCAAACCTCCCTCACCTCGGGATAGAACCTATCCTCCTTCCCGCCCAAAACCAAAGTTAAATCTTTTTGATATTTTCTTTTTAAAACATTAAAAGCTTTAACAAGACCAACTAAATTTTTATGATCTCTCCAAACTCCCGTATAGAAAATAAAAGGTTTTTTTATTTTGTATTTTTTAAAAAATTCTTTATTTGAAATATAGAATTCTTTATTTTTATTTAAATTTGGAATTCCTTCATACACAACCTCTATCCTTTTTGGATCTATTTTATAATATTTTAATATTTCACCTTTTGTATATTCTGAAACCGCAATTATTTTTTCACTTTTAAAAATACCTCTTTTAAAAACAATCCAAAAAGCCAATCTTCTTAAAAAAGAATTCATCTTATGACCCGGAAAATATTTGGGAGTTAGATCATGAACTGTTGTTATTCTTTTGCCGGAATAAAATATCGGCGCATTAAAACTTGGAAAATGCATCAAATCTAATTTTTGCCTTAGAATATTAAAAAGAAATTTAGTCTGCTCGGAAAAAGAATACCATCTGCTGTTTGCCAAAACCTTTTTGAAATTTTCCGCCGGCAATTTGAACTCTAAAAACTGCTCTTTTCTTAAAAACAAAACATATTGATTGCTTTTATCAATTTTTGCAATATTTTCTATTAAGTTTTTTATATAAAGCCCTATACCGGTTTGCTTTTCACCAAGCATACGAGCATCTATTCCTATCTTCATAAAAATATCTTTAGATATAAAATTTATACATTTATAATGTGTTTTACACCACTAATGTGGTTGACACTGTGGATAACTATATGTTATATTTACCAATAGAAGCATGCAATAATAGCTTACGAGATGCTGTGATGTTCCCTCAAAGCATTTGAGACTTAAGTTGCAGGCAACCATCTTGCAAGACGCTGCTTCTATTAAAAAAAGTGAGTTTTTTGCTCGCTTTTTTTATTTGTTATATTTCTTATCCCAGTGATCTTTGAATAATTCTTTTCCATCTTTTAAAAGATTGTTCTTTAAGATATTAAAACACTCTCCTCCTAATTCTTTCCCCTCCAAATGCCATGCTAATGCTCCGACAATCCAATCTGCGATTTGTATATTTGCATCAAAAGTTGAATTAATCATTTCAATTTGAATAATAGTTCCTGCAGGAAGCTGCGGTGCAAGTCGATTTTTTAAAATACTTTTAAATTCTGATGGCTTAATTCCTTTCAAGTGCCTTTTGTCACAAAATACCCTAAATTCCAAATCATTCGTTGGAAGATACATTTCTAATGTCTCTCCAATAATATTAGTATAAAGACGACCACTTTCTAATTTATTTTTATTCTTATAAGTATCTGGAATATTTTTTCTTAATAAATAAGAGTAGTGTATACGAACATCCAAGTCAGAAATATATTTTAATGTTTTTAATCTTAGTTTTGAATTTATCTTAACTTCAGAAAATTTTATTTCTGGTTGATTTCGCATCTTTCTTGGAAAACGTGTTTTATGCCATGAACGAAATCGTTTATTCGTTCTATTTTTATCACCAACAATAAAAGAACCAACAACAAAATATTCTTCGTTATTATGCTTTGTAAATTGTCCACTTTCATCTAAAAAAATACAAGCCATTACCTCTTAATTTATTTTACAAAAAAATTTAATACTTTCTTACAACTTATCTGAATATAATGATATTTCTACATCCATTATACCATAAAAACACCCGACTAATTGAGTGTATTTCCTGAAATGATTATAAAGATAACTGAAAATTAAAATTATTTAAATCTAACCTTCGTAGTTTTATTCTTTAATTTAAGTTACTTCAAAAAGTTAGACTATCCAATAAAGAATAGAATATCATAGAATATTCTTTTGCCTTAATTGGATCCTGAGCTTTGTTGATAAAATCTACAACTAAGACATATTCTTTATTTTTAAGTTCAAAAAATGCAGTTTTTGTCTTGATTCTATTAAAATCTTTTGATCCTATAAATTTTTTACCTCCTAATGAAATAATTTGTAACCCTACGGTGGGAAATAGAGTGTCTAAATTCCATTTTTCTTTAAACCAATCTTCTATCGTTTGGTCTTTTATTTTTTTATATAACCAAAAATTAATACGGGCATATTCAACATTATATGCAACTGCTACTCCATCTTCATTAAATTCATATTCTGCTCCGGTTGGAGTTGTCGAAAAAACAACAGACCATGGATATCCAACTTCTATTTCTTTTGGATATAATTCTCTTGAATTTTTATACCAGTCATCAGGATATTTTACATCAAAACCATAAGTATTATTTTTATAAACTTTCCAATTATCTATATTTTCTACAAAATCTTTTATATTTATAACATCCTTATTGATCTTAAAATTGGACTTAAAATCTGACCCTATTTTTGATTTTTCAGCAGAAATTTGTCCTGTTTCTTTTATAACTTCCGGATTAGCTGAATAAAACACGGGGGTTCCATTAATTTCTGAAACACCCTCATTTCTTGATTCTGTTAATTTAGCTAAATTTAAATCAGTTATATCAATTTTTTTATACTTTTCTATCTTCACCACTACGATAGCACTTAAAGAAATAAAAAATACTAAGATCATTATCAGTATTATTCTATTTTTCATATTATTAAAATTCTAAAATAATTATTTAAATACAATACAACTTTAATCATAAAAACTCAAGAACTAAATAAAAAGAAAGCTTGGAAAAATTATATTTCCCAAGCTTTACTGCTTAACTTAAATTTATCAAGTAAATTATTAACGCTGTAATGTTATTTGATAAAAATAATTTGGATCAAAAGAAGCGGGATCACAATTTACCGCAGGATCAATACGAATATTTTTTATTATACCAACCCAATTTGGATCATTACCCATATAGAACCAATAATTAGCAGGTGAAGTGTAATCAAATGAATTACTTTTTATTTCACTCCAAGTATCATCTAATGAGGTTTTATAATAAACTTTCATGGGATTGGTAATGCAAAAATTTTGTATATTCACCATTACCCACTTATATATATTAGCATCAGCCGTTATTTGAGCACTACATGGTTTTGTTAGAGTTGTAAGTTCAGGCTCACAATTAACATAACCATTCACATCTCCATTCCTCCATATATATGGATCGTAATTACCATCTATCCAATAAATGTCAGACTCTATCCCAGAATAAGATGTATTAAGATCAGTCCAATACTCTGAATTCCCCTGATCTGCAAATGTCCAATTATAACCCCCAACAACAAAAACTATAGGATTATAAGTATATTCCGTAACTTTAAAATCAGAGTCAGGAGTATTATAAGTACGATTTATAAGCTGAGGATACCAAGGTTTATAAAATGCATGATTTTTATCTATTTGGAAATGAAGATGAGCTCCACCTGAAGTTCCGGAGCAAACATCTCCAGCCCCACCACCACTTTCTCCGATAACACTACCCTCCACAACCTGATTACCAACTGAATAATAAGACCAATTCCTCAAATGAGCATATGAAGTATATATGATTTCACTTGAATTATATGGACTAATAGATTTTATAACAACGAGCCCTCCCCATCCAAGATTTGTTTCACATTCAGCTTTTACTACCTCACCAGCAAAAGATGCCTTAACCAAGGTTCCGCTAATAATTGGAATATCAACTCCTCCATGACTTCCACACCCCTCTCCATTACAACCAGAAACACTGCCGAAGTCTTCATTGTCACGATAAAGAGTTCCCGTATTAATACCGGAGCGATACTCTATCGTTCCAGTACCAGGGGATCCTTTATAAGTCCCGTTATAATCACGAAGACCATCTAATGGCTTTGTGCCTGCAAAGCTAACAGAAAAAGTTAAAAGAAATAGAACACCTAATAAACAGAAATTAAATTTTTTCATTAGAAAACTCCTCTACAAAATCAAAAGAACAAAAAATCACCAAGCCAATCTTGATGACAAATACATATTAACATTTTCTTAAAAAAAAAAATCAAATTCTAATTGTGGATAGAATTATATTTCTTTTAAAATTTTTATTGTTTCCTCTCCTGTTTTCTCCCAGTTAAATTTCTCTGCCTGTTTTAAACCTCTCTGTTTTAAAATATCGGAAAGACCCTCATCTTCCAATATCATATCCAACGCCTCTGCAATTTCCGATGGTTTGTATGGATCTATCATAATACCGGCATCTCCAACTACTTCGGGGAGCGATGAACAGTTTGAAACAACAACCGGCACACCGCAAGCCATCGCTTCAAGCGGCGGAAACCCAAACCCCTCAAAAAAACTTGGATAAACAAAAATCTTCGCTAAATTATATAAATAAATCTTATCTTCTTGATTTATAAATCCTACAAACAAAATATCCTCTGAAAATTTGGAGTTTTCCGCCCTTTTTATTATATCATCAAAAAGCCAACCAAATGTTCCGGAAATAACCAAGCTTATTTTCTTTTTTTCTCTCACAGCTTCAAATGCTTCAATAATGCCTATTATATTTTTTCTCGGCTCAATAGTGCCAAGATACAAGATAAAATTATTTGGTAAGTTATATTTCTCCTTAACTCTGTTTAAATTTGGGTTATCTTTTGAAACAGGCTTAAAACTTTCATCCACTCCGGAATAAATCACTGAAATTTTTTCTTCTTTTATATTATAAAAATTCACAATGTCATTTTTTGTTGACTCTGACATTGCTATTATTTTATCTGAATATTTTGCCTGCTTTTTAGGATTTTGGAGGAAATGCCAATATCTTTTTTTAAGTGAAAAAAATTCAGGATAATGCAAAAAAGAAATATCATGAAAAACGGTAATTTTCCTGCAATTTTTACTTAAAGGAGCTGCTAAAAAATGCGGGCTGAAGAAAACATCAACCCCGCCCAATAATTTATCAAACTTAGGAGAGTTCAAAAGCAAAAACATATCCAGAAATTTATTTGGAACATTAAAATCTTTCAATAAAACATTTTTATTATTTAAAACCTCATTTTCAAAATTAACTTTTAAAAATGCATTGTAAAAAAGAAAAAAATCGTCTTCCTTGTGTTTTGTAAGTTCTCGCAAAATATTAAGAGTGTACTCCTCCACTCCCGTGTGCCTGCCTCGCGCTATTGTTCTTAAATCAAATCCTATTTTCATGCCAATATTATTAAAATTTACGAGCTCAATGCGAAGTAAATTTTACTATAACATTGAGCACCTCTCATTTGGACTGATAAAAAACAATTTATAACTTTAAAATAAATAATATGTCTTTTTTACAAATCCAAGTGATGGATGAAGTTTTACTGCTGAATTTTATTCACCTAATGGCTTCAAGATTCAGATAAAGCCCTTATCTTTTCTTTAAATATTTTTTTATCAAAAGTTTTGGCATGATTTCTTATAAAATCAACATCAAAACTTAAATCTTTAAATCTGCTAACAGCATCTATGATGCTTTCTTCTGTTTGCTCTTTAAAAAAGATGCCTGTTTTTCCGGAAATAACAGTTTCCCGAGCCCCGCCGGCTTCAAAAGCTATAACAGGACGGCCTAATGCCATCGCCTCAAGCGGAACAATGCCAAAATCCTCCTCTTGAGGAAAAATAAGGGCTTTTGCGTTTTGGTAATACTCTCTTAGTTTTTCGTCTTCAAGTGCTCCTAAAAATTCTATATTATCACTCGCTATTTTTTCTAATTTTTTTCTTTCCGGACCGTTACCCACTATTTTTAAAGGCAGTCCTATTTTAGAAAAAGCCGTTATGGCAAGATCAAATTTTTTATAAGACAGAAGCCTTCCCACCATCAAAAAATAACTTCCTTTATTTTTTTTAGCGGAATTTTTTGAAAAATTGAATTTTAAAGTATCTACAGGCGGGTGAATCACCAATGCATCTTGTTTATAATATTTTTTTATCCTTTTTGCGACAAAGTTGGAATTTGCCAAATAAAAATCCGGCCTCTGAGAAGCTTGAAAATCCCATGTTCTTATATATGTCATAAAATAAGGAATAAATTTTTTAACAAAGTCCGGAAATGGAAAATCTCTTATATATTTATGGGAGTCATCCCATGCGTACCTTGTGGGAGTGTGGCAATAGCAAATATGCTTTGTTTTGGGAAGTGTTATAACTCCTTTGGCATAGGAGGCTGTATCTGAAATAACAAGATCATAGTCTGAAAGATCAAACTGCTCTATGGCAAGCGGCATTAAAACCAGAAAGCTTCGGTGTCTTTTTTTTGCAAAAGGAACTTTTTGCAAAAAAGAGGAATAAATCTTTCTTCCCGGAAATTTTTTTTCAATTAATTTTTCATCATAAATTAATGTATAAATGGGGGCATCCGGATAAATCTCACACAACGCCTCCAAAACACGCTCTGCTCCTCCGTATTGAGTTAGATAATCGTGAATTAAGGCTACTTTCATACTAATGTTGTTTTAATTATAAACAAGACTTAATGTTGGAAACAGTAACTAAATTACAACATTTAGCACCCCTCACTTGGACTAACAATTAAAAATTAAAACTTAATATTAACGCCAAAATCTTGCTTTAAAAACCAAGTGAGGGATTAAGGTTTTGCTCCCAAAATTTCAAGGCTTAGCCTTGAAATTTTGGGCAAAGCCCTTAACATGCTGATTTATCTTTAAACAGAACAAGAATTGTTCTTAATAATATTTTTATATCCAAAAAAAGCGACCAATTTTCTATATAATAAACATCCAATTTTATTTCTTCTTCAAACGGCAAATCGGAAGACCCTGAAACTTGAGCCATTCCTGTCATTCCTGATTTTATCGCAAGGACTTTTTTATGATGTTTTTCGTATTTTTCTATCTCGTCAGACTGGTGTGGTCTCGGTCCCACCAAGCTCATATCTCCTAAAAAAACATTAAAAAACTGAGGAAATTCATCTAACCTTGTTTTTCTTATAAACCTCCCTATTTTAGTAATTCTTGGATCTTCTTTCATCTTAAACAATGGACCGTCTTTTCTTTCATTTGCGCCTAAAAGGTCTTTTTTCATAAACTCTGCATCTTGAACCATTGACCTTAACTTTAAAAGATAAAATTCTTTATCTTGAGTAACCCTTTTTAACTTAACAAAAACAGGTCCTTTAGAATCCAATTTTATAATGATGCCCAAGATTAAAAAGATGGGGGAAAAAATAATAATTCCAAACAAGGACCCGACTATATCCACCGATCTTTTTATAACTCTCCCCCAACCGTCTAAAGGAGTATATTTAATTTCCATTAAAGGAATACCAAAAAAAGTATTTATATTTATATTCGTAGCCAAAGCCTGAAAAACAGTCGGCGCAAATTTAAAATTCACCCTGTTTAGTTGGCAAAATTCAGCAAGATCAACCATGGCATTTGACGGATAGTCAGACTGCCCAACCACGACAGTATCTATATTTTTATCTTCTATTAATTTTTGAATATAATTTAGGTCAAAATTTGAAACTTTCAAAATAACATTATAGCCAAATTTAGGCTTTGACTTCATTTCATCTGCAAGTAAATTAGATATTTTATCACTCCCCACCATCAAAGTTCTTTGAGCTCCAAAACCATATTTTTCAGTTAAGTGTTTTTCAATTTTTCTTAAAATAAATCTTCCTAAAGTAAGATAAAAAATTGAGAAAAATAAAATTGCCAAAATAATAAATCTGGAATCAAACTGCTCGCTTTGCAAAAAGATATATATAATAACAGCCATCATAGCCAAAGATGCTGCAGCGATAATTTGAAAAAATTCCTCCAATATATTTTTTCTATTTACTTTATAAAGCCCCAGTAATGCAAAAAGAAAAATCCAAAAAGGAATCACCACAATAACCAACATTATATATTTTTCAAACGGCAAGTTTTCAAAAAACAGCACAGGTCTTAATTGAGATACAAAATCACTGGTACGCAAAAAATAGGCGGAAACAGCCGCAAGAAAAAGCATGGCAAAATCAAGCGGAACTAATATTACTGTAAAAAATAATGATGATTTCTTCATTTTGATGATATTTTGTTTATAAAGCTGTTGGAAAATTATATCCTTCTACAGTCTTATGATATAGAATTTTACGCAAAATTAAAAGGGCGCCGTTTGGCGCCCTTTATGACTCTGACTATCCCGGTAAAACATCCGAGATTTGAGATAAAAAAATAGTAACGGGACGACCTCCGTTTGTCATTCCTTTTTTGTTCCTGAAAAGAGGAGTTTGAAGTTGAGCCGATTCCAAAGTTACTCGGAGCACACAACCAACTACTTCACTCCCCTTAAGAAGAACCACTTTCACCATCTCGCCCTTCTTTGTCCTTTTCAGCTTATTGATTGCATCTTGATTTTCTTTACTTACCATTTGTCTTCTCCTCTGATATCCAATGCGTTATCGCTAAAAATAAACTATTTTAAAACCTCAATAGCTTGCTATTTTAACATAAAAATAAGCTCCTGACAACCCTATTAAAATCAATTTTCCCCATAGGTGACACCTATGTGGAAAATAAAATTGGATTATTTGTCTAATGCTTCATTTAATGCAGCATCTGCCTCTTTGTTGTATTCTCTTCTTACATGTTCAAATGTCACTTTTTTAAAGTCTGTTTTTAGATTATGTATTTCTATAAAAAATTTCTGTATCTTTTCATCTTTCAATTTATAAACACCTGTCAATTGTCTGAATGCAAGCTCAGAATCCATTTTCATATGAACTTCCACTTCTTTTGCTTTTTTCTTCCCCAAAAGCAGTTTTGCTTTTTCTAAAGCAAGAATTATAGCTTTGTATTCCGCTTCATTGTTTGTTCCATGACCTATTTTTTCGCCATAAGTTTTAACAGTCTCCCCCTTCGCGTCTTTTATAACTATTCCTATCGCAGAAGGTCCCGGATTTCCCCTTGACCCGCCGTCTGTGTATATGGTTATTTTATTCATTGTTTTTAATTCTTGTCACTTATTATATTAATACATGTATAATATAAAATTTAAGATAAAAATAAAAGAGGATGTTTTACAAACATCCTCTTTATAAAATCTTATTAGTAAGATACTGTAAAATTGGAAGAATAAGCCCAAAATATATGAAGAGTTACAATTTCATGCTCGCCTTCTCCACAAGCAAATCGCATTGTTACTTTCCCGCTTACTTCATTTATAGACGCAACCACCCCATAAATACTGTCGCCACCATCAAATCTAACAGATACATGACGACCAATGAGCTTCCTGAACAATTCCAACTTTTCATTGCGTATAGATTGACTTTCATCTGTCATCTTAACTCTCCTTATACATTAAATAAAAATGTGCGATTATTAACTAAATAAATATAGCACATACATTTTTAAGGTGCAAATTATTTTGTTAAGACTATATCCTTGAGTTTCAGTTGCAAGCTCTTATTTCCATTCCATTCATTTTCCTCTATTGTAAACACAATATTTATTTTATCGCCTTTTTTTAATTTTTCATAAAATTCAGGAATTCCAAAACCGATAGCATCAAAAAATTTAATTTCTCCTTCTTTTAATTTTGCTTTCAAAGTAAGCTTTAAATGTTTGCTTCCGTTTCCAACCAACCTCAAAGCCGCAATTTCGATATTTTCCATAGAAAATATCGGAGCATTATTACCTTGCCCGTAAGGCTCAAATTGAGAAAGCCAATTTGATATTTCCCAGTTGATATCATCCGGCAATATTTTATTTTCCACTCTTACAACAGGTATTTTCGGCTTATTTTTTAATTTTCCTTCTGAAATTTTTAAAATAAGTTTTTTAAAATCATTCATATTTTCTTCTGAAATAGAAAATCCTCCGGCTCCCGCATGACCGCCAAACGCCAAAAAAATATCTTTATTTTTTTTAGCACACTCTGACATTGCCTCCACGATGTTAAATCCATCGACGCTTCTGCATGAACCTTTAAATATATTCCCTATTCTTCCGTACACAAAAGACGGCCTATTATATTTTTCTGTTAATCTGCTCGCCACAAGACCAACTATCCCAGGAGTCCAACCATTGTCTCCTATAACAATAACCTCTGGCACCCCTCCTTTTTCCGAAATATCTTTTTCCATCCAAAAAATAGCATCTTTTACCGCCTTATCTACAAATTTTCTTCTGTCATTATTTGCTTTCTCAACCATTTCTATGAGTTTCTCCGCTATCTCTTCGTTGTCAGTTTCTAAAAGATCATATGAAACCGATGCGTGGGTCATTCTTGATGTCGCATTTATTTTCGGAGCTATTCTAAATGCAATCATATTTGCATCTATACCATTTCTAAGATTTCCTGCCCTATCCAGCAACTTTTTTAAACCAATTCTTTTTGTTTTTTTTACAACCTTAAGTCCATATTTTACCAATGTTCTATTCTCGCCTAAAAGCGGCATCATATCTGCAATTGTTGCTATGGTAACAACATCTAAAAGCCATTTTTCCGCCCCTTCTTTTATCCCTCTCTTTTTTCCAATCTCTGAACAAAAAAGAGCGGAACAAAATTTAAAGGCAACTCCCGCAGCGCAAAGATCTTTAAACTCATAACAACAATCTTTTTGTTTGGGGTTTACTATCGCATGGGCCTTAGGCAGTTTCTCGCCGGGTAAATGATGATCAATTATTATCACGTCTGTTTCATTTTTATTTAAAAGATCAACCTCCTCTACATCATTTATTCCGCAATCCACCGTAATCAAAAGATCAACTCCTTTTTTTAAGATACTTTTAACGGCTTCTTTATTTAATCCATAGCCTTCTTTTTGTCTGTCCGGAGTATAGGTTTCAAAATCAACCCCCAACTCTTTTAAAGCTGAAGCGACAACAATAGACCCGCAAACTCCATCCGCATCATAGTCATGATACACAACTATTTTTTCTTTATTTTCTATCGCTTTTATAAGTCTTTTGAGTGCTTTTTCCAACCCAAAAACCAAAAAAGGATCCTTTAGGTCCTTCTCATAATCCGGATTAAAAAATTGCTTTGCTTCTATTTTCGTCTTTATCCCTCTATTGTATAAAAGCTGAACTACAACATCAGGATAATCATCTAATTCTTTTAAAATTTTATCCGGGGCTTTTTTTTGAATTTCCCAAATCTTCTCTTGCATAAATTAAAAATGAATAATTTTAAGTTTTTGTCCATTTTAATATAAAACTTCTAAAATCGAGGACAGGTCGCAGCCAAAAGCGAGATTGCGAAGGCAAGACGTATTTAAAAATACGTTGAAGTCGAGCAAGGAGCTTTTGGCAAGAGATGTTCAGATTTTAGAAGTTTTATTATTCTATGAGGCCTTTAGAGCGCAACTCGGCTTTAGACTGAGCCATGGTTATCATACCATCTCTTGAGCCCATCTGCATAACAGAAAAAATATTTGCTATTCTGTGTTCTCTTATGAGACTTGAAACAGCTGGTGTGTTTATCATAATCTCATATGATGCTATTCTCCCTCCTTCTTTTTTCTTAAGCAACTCTCTTGAAACAACAGCTATAAGGTTGCTTGCGAGTTGATTTAATATTTGTTGAGACTGAATAGCCGGAAACATGTTTACTATTCTTTCTATGGACTCAATAGTAGAAGAGCTATGGATAGTTGCAAACACCAAATGCCCTGTTTCTGCCGCCATGAGAGCCGTTTCTATCGTCTCAAGATCCCTAAGCTCACCTATCATAATAACATCCGGATCCTGCCTGAATGAAGCTCTTAAAGCATCATAAAACGAGTGACTATCCACTCCTATTTGCCTTTGCTCTATCACACTTTGCTTTTTTGGATAAACAAATTCAACCGGATCCTCAATTGTTATTATATGAGACTTTTTCTCAGAATTTATCATATTAATCAAAGAAGCAATAACAGAAGACTTACCGGAAGCCGTAGAACCGGTTAATAAAACCAATCCTTTTTTAAGTTGTGCAAATTTCATAAGAACCGGGGAAAAACCTAAAAATTCCGGAGTTGGAATATCACTTGAAATTATACGAATAGACAAAGCAAACATTCCTTGCTGAAGATGAATATTTGTCCTAAACCTGGTTTCTTCATGTTTGTAAATAATATCAAACTCATAACCTTGAGCAACTCTTTCTCTTGATTCTTCACTTGGTAAAATATTAAAAACAAATTCTGCCAAAAGACTTGCATCCACTTCTTCTTGACTCAAAAACTCAAGATTTCCATGTACTTTAACAGAGGGCTTCTGTCCGGCAATAAAATAAATATCAGAGGCGTCTTTTTTTACAGCCACAGTTAAATAATTATTAAATTTTTCCATAGCTTTATTATCCATATAATTTCAATCTGATAGACTTATTACGAAATAAGTTGTGCAACAAATCTAATTTAATTATTAGACTTATCTCTCAATAAGGGCTCTACACCCGGCATGGGATCTCCGGCTAAAAACTCAAGCATAGCTCCCCCTCCGGTTGATACAAAATCAATCTTTGATAAATTTCCTGTTTTATCCAAGGCGGTAATAGATTCGCCTCCGCCAACAACCTTATAAGCATCGCTTTTACATAAAACATCTGCAAAATTATCCGTGCCATTTGCAAATTTTTCAATTTCAGAATAGCCGAAAGGACCATTCCATACAACCATTTTTGCATTTTTTACGATATTTGAAAAAAGATCAACAGTAGAAGGGCCTATATCCAATATTAAATCATCTTCTGAAACAGAACCCGTAGCAACAACTTCCGATTCTGCATCTTCTGATATTTCTTTTGCCACAACAAGATCAACCGGCAAATGAAGCTTGGGTGATGTTAAATCAAGATTTTCAAGTTCACTTCTGTCGTTTCCGTCCATTTTTGATTTACCGATAGATATGCCTTTTGCATCCAAAATAACATTGGAAATAACTCCGCCTATTAAAATATGATCCGCCTTATCAAGAAATCTCTTTATAAGCTTAACCTTTGTAGCTATTTTTGCGCCACCCATGGCAATAACCAATGGTTTTTTTGGCTTATGGTAAACTTCACCCAAGGCATTAAATTCTTTTTCCATTAAAAGTCCGGCATAGGAAGGCAAATGAGAAGTTATGGCAGAAACTGAAGCATGAGCCCTATGAGAAACAGAAAAGGCATCATTTACATAAACATCAGCAAGAGAAGCCAGCTCAGAAGCAAACTCATCATCATTTTTTTCTTCTTCACTGTAAAATCTTAAATTTTCAAGCATCAAGATTTCCCCAGACTCAAGATTAGAAACAGCATCAGCAACACGAGACCCCACGCTATCTGAAATAAATCCTACTTCAATCCCGACATAATCTTCTAATCTTTTTGCTATATTTTTTAAACTAAGATCCGGGTCTTTTTTCCCTTTGGGCCTGCCAAGATGTGTCGCTATTATGACTTTGGCTCTTTTTGTTAAAAGATATTCAATGGTGTCCAATGCCATCTTTATTCTGAAGTCATCATCTATCTTCCCTTCTTTTATGGAAACATTAAAATCAACACGCAAAAAGATACGCTTATTTTCTATATCAACATCTCTTATACTTTTTATTTGCATAATATAATATATATTATATTACTTTAAATTTTAAAATTTAAAGTAACTAAATTTTATCATACTTTAACTTTTAATAAAACAATGATAACCTTAAACATAGCCACTATAAAATAAAACTATGGATATCCTATCAAAAAAATTGAAAAAAAATATAATAATTCTTGGAGCCGGGTTTGCAGGCGTTAAATGCGCTTTGGATTTGGAAAAATTAGCAAAAAAAGACAAATCCCTTTCCTCTAATTTTAACATAGTTTTAATTGATAAAAACAATTATCACCTTTATACTCCTACGCTTTATGAGGTAGCCTCAACAGCAAAAGCGGATGCTTCGGGATCTGTTTTAAAAAAAGTAATAACAACACCGATAGAAAACATAGTTAAAAACAAAAATATTAAATTCTTGCAGGGAGAGATAATAGATATTGATTTTAAAAAACGAACGGTTGATTTTTCCGATCAAACTGTAATTAATTTTGAATATTTAGTATTAGCTCTTGGGTCAAAACCAACATACTTTGGGATAGAAGGACTAAAAGAATATTCTTTGTCTTTAAAGTGGTTAAATGACGGCATAAGAATACGAAACAAAATAAGAAATAAATTTTTAGAGAAAAGAAACGGAGAGGAAATTAAAATAATAATCGGAGGTTCCGGACCAAATGGAGTTGAATTTTCAGCGGAACTTGCAGGCTACATAAAAGAATTAAACAATATTTACAATAAAAAAATAGAAGCTAACATTAAACTGATAGATGGCTCTTCTCATATACTTCCGGGCTTTGAACATAATGTAGTAAAAAAAGCATTAAAAAGACTTGAATATTTAAATATAAAAACAATAAATGGATTTGTTATTTTAAAAGTTGATAAATTAAGAGTTTACTTAAAACAACTTCCACCATCAAACGAACCTCGGGAGAACTTCACACCTGAAGAAAAAACAGAAGATTATGATATTTTGATTTGGTCTGGCGGAGTTGAAGCAAATAGCCTTTTGATGCATATTGATATGTCAAAAGAAAAAAGAGGAAGAATAGAAACAAATCAATTTTTAGGATGCCTTCCTCCTGACAAACATCTTGATGTTGCAAAAAATATTTTTGCTATAGGAGATAATTCATGTTTTTATGACCCAAAAACACAAAGACCCGTTCCTGGGACCGCAAAAATTGCCATAGAACAGGCAAAAATAGCTGCAAAAAATATTTATAACTTGATAAATAAAAAACCAAAGGAGCTTTACAAGATAAAACCTCTTCCTTTTGCCATTCCCATAGGAGGAAAATATGCTTTAACAAAATGGGGGCCGTTTCTATTTACCGGATTTACCGGCTGGATAATAAAACAGCTCATTGAACTTTATTATCTGTATTCAGTAACAAAAAAAGCATCTGTTATATTCAATTGGTGGCGAGGAATAAGAATATTCTCAAAAAACGACTAATTCAGTTTTTAGATTTTACGCTGTTGCTGGGTAATTTTCTTTGTGTTATTGTTGTAAATAATAGAGTTTACAGATATCAAAAAGGAGACTAAATAATGAACACTCTTGATAGAACATTGAAAAATCTCACACAAACGGAAGAAGAGATGAGGCAAAATTATGAAGTTTTAAAAAAACGATTTGTTGATGCAGCAAGAAGATCATTTATTTTGTGCATACATTGTAATAAAAAAAGTGTATTGTCCTCCTGGACTTTTATTCAAAATCATTGGTATGAAAAACCTCATGGCTGTCTGGGTGGCGATAATTGGTGGTCCTCAAAAAAAGAATGTTGCCATATTTCTTGTCCGAAGTGCGAAAAACAAAACTATCTGTACAATCATCCGCAAAAAGAAAAAATTGTAAAAATATTAAATGACTTTCGTTTTAATGAAGAAGAATTGTTTCTGATGGTTTATGATGAACACAATGACAAATATAAAAGCCGAAAAGAATAATGAAAAAAAGAGACGAAACAAATTAGACATTTATTAATGTTTATTCTTTATAAATCCAAAAGGCGCCAATCGGCGTTTTTTTTTATTTTTAAAATTATCCAACCAGTTTTATCATCTTTGTAAATTCATCTTTTTTTGTTGATGCAGAACCGACTAAGACTCCGTCTATTCCATGATAGTTTACAAATTCCAAAACATTTTTTGAATTAACCGATCCCCCATAAAGCACTTTTACGCCCATTCCTAATTTTGTATGATACATCTTCCCTATTGTTTTTCTTATATAAAGCGCTGCCTGATGCGCATTTTCAGGGGTGTCTGAAAGTCCTGTTCCTATAGCCCAAATAGGCTCATACGCCACCATAACATTATGTATTTTGGTTTTTGGAACTCCTGCCAAATTCGCTTTTATTTGTTCTGCCACTATTTTTGGGATAACATTCTTTTCTTTTCTCTGTTTCTCGCCAACACATAAAATAACTTTAAGCCCCGCTTTTAATGCCGCTTTTACTTTTTTGTTTATAACCTCATCTGACTCTTCAAAATACTTCCTCCTTTCTGAATGACCTAAAATGACATATTCCACATTTAAGTTTCTCAGCATATCCAAAGTAACTTCACCTGTATAAGCTCCCTTTGTCTCCCAAAAAACATCTTGAGCGCCTGCCGCCATATCCCAATCTTGTTTGATGTCCGGTAAAAATGGAAAAGGCGGACAAACTATAACTTCAGACAAACAAGCATCCGCCTCGTCTCTTGTGGCCAAAAAAAGCGCTTTTGCATCTTTATGGCTTGTTATGTATGATTTCCAGTTAGCAACTAAATATTTCATAAAAAGATATTAATTTTAATTATTTTTTCTAAAGCTATATCTTTTAAAATAACATATCAAAACAAAAAAATCCAAATTTCAAAGCTTAAATATTTAAAAATTCAGTAATTTTGATTTGATATTTGGATTTTAGTATTTGTTATTTGTTTTTCAAATGTTTTTTTAAAAACCAGTAAATACCTCCTATAATTAAAGCGGCCATTACCCACTCTGCTTTCTCAAAATACGGACGTAACATCCCCCAATTCTCCCCCGCTTTAACTCCGGTATAAGTTAAAGCATAGACCCATGGAATACAACCAAAAAAAGTGTATGCTGTAAATTTAAAAACATTCATTTTAGCGACTCCAGGAACAAATGATATAAATGTCCTTACTCCAGGAAGCATCCTTGATAATAAAACTACTGAGCTGCCGTATTTTTTAAACCATCTCTCTGTTTTTTCCAAATCATGATGAGTAAATAAAAAATACTTTCCATATTTTTCTAAAAATGACCTGCCTCCAAAATATCCAACATAATACAAAATCAAAGAACCAACTACATTACCTAAAACTCCCGCTAAAAATACGCTCATAAATGTCATCTTGCCTTCAAATACCAAAAATCCGGAAAACGGCATTATGATTTCCGATGGTATCGGGATTGCCGCGCTTTCCGCCAACATTAAAAAAAACACCCCGGAAACCCCAGTTCCGCCTATAACCCACATCACAAATTCCGTTAAAATCTCAAAAAGTTTACCTATCATAAATTATGAATATATAGAATGGATTTTAATTTCCAAACAGTGAATAAATTCATTAATAAAATAATTTTAAAGTTTTACGTTCTTTAAAAAACGAGCAGCTTCTTCTGGTAAAACTGCAGATATCTCCATGCCCGACCCAATTTCGTAACCCGCCCATATTGAAGTTTTTGGTAAAATCGAAAGATGCCAATGATAATGCTCGTGCTTTCCTTTTGTTGGTGTTGAGTGAATAAAAAAATTAAAAGCCGGGTCGTTTAATCCACTTCTTAACTTACCTAAAGATTTTTGCAATAAATCTCCAAAAAATTTAATATCCTCCTCTTTTAATTGAGCAAAACTTGACTGATGCTCTTTCGGGAAAATTCTTATTTCAAAAGCAATTCTTGAAGCAAATGGAATAAAAGCGACAAATTTTTTATTCTGGCATATTATTCGTTTTTTTGATTTTATTTCATATTGCACCATTTCACAATGAACACATTTTTTATGTTTTTGAAAATATTTTTTTGAACTGTTTATGCTTCTTAAAACATCAATCGGAACAACCGGCGGAGCTATTATCTGACTATGAAGATGCCTCAAAGACGAACCCGCCGCCCTGCCGTGGTTATGAAGTATTAAAATATACTCTATTATTTTTTCCTTTGATAAGTCTATATATCTTTTTTTATATGCAAGAATCATGTCTTTTACCTCATCTTTTGAGAGGTCCGGTATAAACTTATCATGATCACGCATTATTATAAGCTCATGGGCACCCACACCCCTCATTATGTTATAAGGGCCTTCCTTTCTTAATTTTAAAGGACCTCCATTACTGAGTGCTGGAAATTTATTTGGCAAAACAACTAAAGACCAGTCTTTTTCTTCGTTTTTCCCTCCCTTTTTTAAAAAAACATCTATTGGTTTTTTCTCCAAAAATGGATTCTCAAATGGACATGAGGATTTAGATTGTTTTATCGTTGCCGGTTCTCCAGAAAAAGCATGGGGTCTTTTCCCTCTTGCTGTTGCTATAATAACCCATTCACCTTTTACCGGGTCCTGCCTTATTTCTGAAGCATCTATTTTATTTTTATTTGTTTTCATAGTTTATAATTATATTATACTTTAAATTATTTTTGTTGAGCTTTTTTGCTGTCCAAGTAACTCTGCAGTATAATAGCCGCTGAAGATTCGTCTATTTTTTCTTTTTCAACTCCGGATCTTTCCGCCTGCACACTTGTTAAAAATTCATTTTCAAATTCAACAGGAATGTCAATTTGTCTTTTTAGTTCATTTACAAATTTTTTTGTCTTCCTTGTCTGCTCCGTTTCTTCCATGCTTAAGTTTAACGGCAAGCCAAAAATAATTATTTTAACATTTTCTTCTTTTATTATTTTTTTAAAATTTTTAATAAGATCTTTATTTGGTATGGTTTTGTGCGGCATACCTAAAATTCCTTCGTCATCTGACAAAGCAAGTCCAACCCTTTTATCTCCATAATCAACTCCTAAATATCTCATATTAAATTTTAAGTTGTGGACTTTTTGCCACAACTTAAAGCATCCAATAAAATATTAACATTTATAAAAATAAGATGCAAAGACAAAAGCGGAGGTTTATAACCCCCGCTTTTTATTTTTTAAGCATTGCCGTAATACTTATTTACCACATTTTCTGCAAACTCCATATTTTTTTCAACATCCTGAATCAACACATAGCGCAACAGAAAAAAAACTTTATAAGCAATATTTCTAACCAACAAATTATTATTTACAAAAAATGGCTGAACAAAAGTTTTTATTTTTTCCGTTAAATCTAAAATTAAGTCACCATCATCTTCTTCAATCGCCAACTCCAAGGCGCAAAGAAGCGTTTTAAGATATTGAACGGTTTTGATATTAACGCCGTTTAAAGCGCTATTTACCATATTAAAACACAAAACAAGCTCGTTATTCATAACTTCAAAACCTCTTTTTCGTTAAAATAGCTTTTATTAAAATACTATATTTCTGTTAAAATGTCAAATCCATCTTTTGTAACGGCAACCGTATGTTCAAAATGAGCAGCAAGCTTGCCATCTTGAGTTTCTATCCCCCAACCATCGCTTGAATGCTTTATCTGCCAAGTGCCTTCTGTTATCATGGGCTCCAAAGCTAAAACCATTCCCTCCACTAAAGTTTCTCCTGTTCCCTTTCTTCCATAATTTAAAACATAGGGATCTTCATGAACCTTATACCCAACACCATGTCCTGCAAGATCTCTCACTATTTCAAAATTACTTTCTTTTTTTACATAAGACTCTATAGCATGTCCAATATCATTTAGTTTGGCGCCTTCTTTTATGACGCTGATACCTTCATATAAAGAATTTTCTGTAATCCAAAGCAATTTTTCCGCAATTTTTGCTCCTTTACCGCCAACTATTTTTGTTCTTGCCGAGTCAACACACAATTTTTTAAACCAAAGCCCCAAATCAAAAGAAAAAAGATCTCCATTTTTTAACTTTCTTTCAGATGGAATAGAATGAACGACTTCTTCATTTATACAAGTGCATAAAGATGCGGGATATGGTCTTGGGGCTCCCCCAGGATGATAATTTAAGAAAGACGGAGTCGCTCCCATTTTTAAAATGAGGCTTTCTGCCAACTCATCTAAATATTTTGTAGTAACTCCCTCCTCTATATTTTTTTCAACCTCATCTAAAACTTGAGCAAGCATAGCACCGCCCTCTTTTAAAATTTTTATTTCTTCTTTAGTTTTAATTGTAGTCATCAATAAATAAATTTAGAATTCTAAATTAACCCAATGCTTTTATAATATCTTCGGATACTTTATCTACCGGCTGATTCCCATTTATACGAATCAACTTCCCATGTTTTTCAAAAAATTGAATAACTTGTGAAACTTCTTCTTTAAACCATTTTATCCTTGTTTTTATGGATTCAGGATTATCTTCGGGCCTTATATTCATAAGACCGCCGCAATAGTCGCATATAGCCTCTTCTTTGTCTTTCTCAACATAGGCGCTCTTTTTACACTTCCCGCAAGTTCTTCTGTTTATAAGCCTCTTAAAAGACTCTTCTTCGGAAATATCCAATAAAATAGCTTTTAAATTATCTCTCTCATACCAATCCAAAACATCTGTTAAAAGTTGTGCTTCGCTTAATTTTCTAGGACTTCCGTCAAATAAAACACCTTTATCTTCCTGGACATGGGCAAGCTTATCCATCCATAAATAAAATGGAAGCCATGTTGGAGCCAGCTTGCCTTCTGCTAATTCTTTTTTTAATCTTTTAGCTGCGACATTGTCTTCGTTGGAAAACTCTCTTAAAAGATTTCCTGTTCCTATATATTCAAGATTATATTTTTCATATAATATTTTTGATTGAGTTCCTTTGCCGGAACCGGAAATTCCAAGCAATACTATATTTAAAGGTTTTTGTTGTTTTTCCATAAAATATAAATTTAAAATTATAAATAAAAAATTTGGATAAAAAAAAGGAAGCGGGAATGACAAATCACTCCCGCAAAAATTTAAAAAATAAAGATTATGCCAGTTAAATTATACGGCGTCTGTGCCGCATAATTCTTTGACTAATTCATCGTTTATTGGCTTAAAGAACAACGAGGAAGAATAAGTGAAAAAATTACACTCCTTACACCCCCAAATCATATTTGTGTATGGATGATACAATGCATTTTCACCGCATTTTATGTGTATAAACTTGTCTGACTTACGCCATCCTTTAGTGACTGAAACTGGGATGTCTTCCATTTTTTCCTGCGTCATGCCTTCAGGCATCGGTAATGATTCTTTCATAACACGCCTCCTAAACTCAACAAAGTTAAAGCTGGACTACTCCTTCCCCTTTTTTTAAAAAAACATTAAAGGACAGCATTTTTAATAATTCTGTTTTATATTTATTATAATGTTTTTTATAAAAAATTAAAAGCCGCGGACAACCACGGCGCTAAAAAACCAATAAGTTATAATTTATAATCTGTATTAGTATTTATCGTACTCATGCATAACCATCTGAGCCTGCACTTGTTTTATGGTGTCAATAACAACAGACACAACAATCAAAAGCGCAGTACCTCCTATGGTTAAAGTGGCAATACCTGTAAAATACCTGAAAATGTAAGGCAATATAGCTATAAGACCCAAAGAAACAGCTCCAAAAAGAGTAATACGATTCATAACTTTAAATAGAAATTCAGTTGTTGGTTTTCCAGGTCTTATCCCAGGGATAAATCCGCCTTGTTTTTGCACATTTTCTGAAATTTGCTTAGGATCAAACGTAATTGCCGTATAAAAATATGTAAATAATACAACTAAAGTAAAGTAAAGCGTAGGATAAAACCATCCGCCCTGCTGAAAAAATCTTAAAAATGCCTCAGAAGCCGAACTTAACCAAGCGGTATTGGATAATTTCGCTATATTTGCAAGCATCTCAGGAAAAAGTAATATTGAAATTGCAAAAATAATTGGAATAACTCCTGCTTGATTAACTTTTAAAGGCAAATATGTAGAAACGCCGCCGTACATTTTAGCCCCTCTTATTCTTTTTGCATAAGAAACGGGAATATTTCTTGTGCTTTCATTCATATAAACAATTCCTGCTATGACAAATAAAGATGCAATAATAAATACTATTACTGTTGGAATTAAAGATGGGTCAAAGTTTGCATAAAACTGTTTCAGAGTTGTTGGGGTACCCGCAATGATACCGGCAAAAATTAAAAGAGATATTCCATTGCCAAGTTTTTTTTCTGTTATAAGCTCTCCCAACCACATTAAAAATACGGTCCCTGCAGTAACAACTATTAAGTTTGTAATCAAGTCAAACTTACTTAACTTATCAATAACATTTTGATTTTGAAGAAGCGCTAAAAGACCATACCCTTGAAGTAAAGCTAATGGTATGGTTGCGAGTCTTGTATATTGATTAAATTTTTGTCTGCCAGCCTCTCCGGATTCCTGATAAAGTTCTTTTATTTTTGGGAAAACAACCGTTAAAAGCTGCATTATAATTAAGGCGGTAATGTAAGGACCTATCCCAAGCATAACAATGGACATGTTGTCTAATGCGCCGCCGGAGAATATATTTAAAAGTCCGAAAAATTGATTTCCTTCAAAAAAACTTTTTAATCTTGCCGTATCAATGCCAGGCACCGGAATAACAGCAGCTATCCTAAAAATAGCTAAAAGAGCCATAACAAAAAAGATTTTATTTCTTAAATCTTTTATTTTGAAAACTTTTATTATTTTACTTAGCATAAAATTAGATTATAGATTAAAATTCAATCTACTTTATTTGCCCACCGGCTTTTTTTATCTTTTCTTCAGCGGATCCTGAAATTTGACATTCCGAAACTAAAATCTTCACAGCAAGATTACCATTGCCAAGCAACTTAACCTTTGGATATCTACCCCCTGTTTTTGAAATTAATCCTTTTTCTGAAAGAGTTTTTATATTTACTTCATCTCCATCACTAAAACTCCCTGTCAAATCACCAACATTTACAATTGATGGTTTTGTTTTTATACTTGCAAATTTATTTTTACCCCTGCCTCTTAATTTAGGAATTTTTTTAATAAAATCCCTCTCCGCAGGCCTAATATTGGCTCCGGCTCTTGATTTTTGACCGTTCATTCCTCTCCCGGAAGTTTTTCCTCTGCTCCCGCCTCTTCCTACTCGTTTCTTGCTTTTAAATTTTGTAAAAAATATATCTTTTAATTGCATAAAAATAGTTATGAAGTCACAAAGTCAAAAAGTAGAAAATAAATTACGTCTAACTTTTTAACCTTTAACTTTTAACTTTCTATTTTGTATTATTTTCTTTTTTTTCTTCTTTGCTTTCAGTTTTTTTATTAATTTTTGTCTTTTTAGCCGGTTTTAACTGACTAAGAGCCTTTATCGTTGCTCTTGCATTATTTATTTTGTTTTTACTCTTACTTAAAATTTTTGCTGTAATATTATGAATTCCGGCAAATTCGCAAACAATTCTTACTGCGCCGCCTGCAATAACACCACGACCGGCTTTTGCGGGTTTCAATAAAATCTTTGCGCCTTTATTTTTAACTTCAATTTCATGAGGAATAGTGCCTTCAGAAATATTTACAGTAATTAAATTCTTTTTTGCATTATTAACCGCTTTCCCCATAGCTAAACTAACATCGGAACCCTTTGCAACACCTATGCCAACTCTACCCTTCTTATCACCTATAACAGCAGCAATCCTAAAACTGAATCTTCTTCCTCCTGCCATAACACGAGTAACTCTTGCAATATCAAGTATCTTTTGCTCAAATTCCGGCTTCTCTTTTTTGAAAAACCTTCCTCCTCTTGGTCTTGTTGATTTTGTTTTATTATTATTTTTTTCCATATTTAAAATTTTAAACCGCCCTCTTTGGCTCCTTCTGCTAATAATTTTACACGACCATGAAATTTATGACCCCCTCTATCAAACACAACCTCAGTAATCTTTTTTTCCTTTGCTTTTTTTGCAACCTCAGACCCAACTTTTTTTGCCAAAATACTTTTTGTATCTTTTCCTTTTTTCAGCTTAAGGTCAGAAAAAGCAACTAATGTGCTCCCTTTTTCATCATCAATTAACTGCGCGTATATATGCTGTGAAGATCTAAAAACCGCCAACCTTGGTCTTTTTGTTGTTCCTGAAAGTTTTGATCTTATTTTTTTGTGTCTTTGTTTTCTATCTGACATATTATCAATTAAAAGTCATAAAGTCCCAAATTATAAAGTTTTATGTAATTTACTTTTTAACTTTCAACTTTTTAACTTTCAACTTTTACTTATGCTGCTGTTGCAGCTTTTTTACCTGCTTTTCTTCTTACTACTTCACCCTGATATCTTATACCCTTTCCTTTGTAAGGTTCTGGTTTCTTTAACTTTCTTATATTTGCAGCTGTTTGACCGACTAACATCTTACTGATACCGGAAACCGTTATTGTATTTTTCTCGACTGCAAAACTAATTCCTTCCGGAGCTTCAATTTCAACAGGATGAGAAAATCCTAACGCCATCACAAGCTTATTTCCCTGCAAGTCAACCTTAAAACCAACACCTTCAATTTCCAATTTCTTTTCATATCCTTTACTCACGCCATCTAACATATTTGCAATAAGAGATCTTGTAAGCCCCCAAAAAGCCGGGCCTCTTTTATCTTCTCCTAAAATAGAAACTAGAATTTGACTATCACTCATTTTAACATCCACAAAAGAAGCTTTTTTCATTGAAAGCTCGCCTTTTGGTCCTTTAGCAGTGATATTGTCTCCATTTATAGTTACTGTAATATCACTTCCTATTTCTATTGGTTGTTTTCCTACTCTGCTCATACCAGTGTTGTTTTAATTATTTAATGAGACTCAATGTTGAGTGAAATAATTAAATTTCAACATTGAGCATCCCTCACTTGGATTAATAAAAGATAAATTATAAGTTTAAGTAAATAATATATCTTTTTTAAAAAACCCAAGTTAGGAGTAAGGTTTTCTATCCAAGTTTTTACTTCTGATTAACATCAGAACCAAAAACTTGGATAAAACTCTTACCAAACTTCGCATAAAACTTCTCCTCCAATTTTATTTTTTCTTGCTTCTTTATTGCTTATAACACCCATTGGAGTTGAAAGTATTGAAATGCCAAATCCTTGCCTAATATCAAAAAGCTCTGAATGCCCCTTGTAAATCCTCTGGCTTGGTCTTGAAACTCTCTTAAGCTCTGAAATATAAGATTCTCCTTCTGTATTGTATTTTAATTTAATCTCAATTATTTTTTTAATCTTTTTTCCTTTTTTGTCACAAGAATCAATAAATCCCTCTTTTTTAAGAACGCTTGCAATTGACATTTTCATTTTTGAATAAGGAATATGCACAGTTGGTTTTCCAACTGCTTTTGAATTTCTTATTCTTGTTAACATATCTGCTATTGGGTCTGTCATTTTTTTAGGTTTTAGGTTATAGGTTTTAGGAATTAGATTTTACCAACACCTACAAACTATCGCCTTAATTAATTTACCAACTTGATTTTTTAATTCCTGGAATTTCACCTTTATTTGCCATTTCTCTGAAGCAAATCCTACAAAGATCAAAATCTCTCATATATCCATGTTTTCTTCCACATTTAAAACACCTTAATACTTTACGAGTAGAAAACTTCGGTGTCTTTTTTGATCTTGCTATTGTTGATTGCTTTGCCATAATAATTAGTTATAAACTTGTTAAGTCCAAAGGTTAAAAATCGCTTGCTTTATAACTTTTAACTTTCTACTTTTTACTTTCAACCTTTAACGGAAATCCTAATAATCTAAATAATTTTTCTGCTTGTTTTTTGTCTTTACTGGATGTAACAACTGTAATCTGGAGTCCAAAAATACCTCTTGCATTTTCCTGATTAATTTCAGGAAATACGATTTGTTCACGAATCCCTATGGTTAAATTCCCATTTTCATCAATATTTTTAAGCTCTAATCCTCTGAAATCTCTTGTTCTTGGAAGTGACACAGATACCAATCTATCAATAAAATCATACATTTTTTCACCCCTTAGAGTAACTCTTACTCCAACATCCATACCTTCTCTTAATTTAAAAGCGGCGATTGATTTTTTTGCCTTTGCTTTCACGGCTTTCTGACCAGCAATAGCTGTGATGTCTTTTTCTATCGCATCCACCAAAGCTGTATCCTTTGCTACCCTTCCTGTCCCGCTGTTTAAAATAACTTTTTTAATCTTCGGCACCTGAAAATCATTTTTAAAACCAAACTCCTTTTTAAGCTGTTCTGTTATTTCTTTTTTGTATTTTTCCTTTAATCTGTTCATAATAACGAATCAAGAATCAAGAATTAAAAATCAAGTATTTTTACCGTTTAACTTAATTTATAATTTTTGCTTCTTATTTACTTCTCAAACTATTCTCGTAAAAAATTATTCTCAGTCAATCTTATTTTTTCTTATTTCTCAACTATATTATAGTTTCACACCTCTTGCATAATCTGTTTTTTCCTTCTTTGTTCAACTTATAACCTACTCTTGTTGGTTTGTTGCATTTTTTACATACCAGCATAACATTTGAAATATGTGTCGGCGCCTCAACATCTATTATTTGGCCCTTTTCACCTTGTTTCTTGGGTCTCACATGTCTTTTTCGCATATTTACACCCTCAACAACAACCTTATCAATCTTTGGTATAGCTTGAATTATCTTTCCGTCTTTTCCTTTATCTTTTCCTGATAAAATTATTACATTGTCTCCTTTTTTTATTTTCATAAAAATCAATTATAAAGTTAAAAAGCTCAAAAATGAATTACATAAAACTTTTAACTTTTTCTATTTTAACTAAATTACTTCCGGTGCAAGCGATGTCAATTTCAGATAACCTCTTTCTTTCAACTCTCTTGGAATCGGACCAAAAACACGCCCTCCTTTTATATCTTTTCCATCCAGCACAACAGCTGCGTTTTCGTCAAACCTGATATAAGAACCGTCTTTTCTTCTGAAAGTCTTTTTTTGCCTCACAATAACAGCCTTAACAACATCTGATTTTTTTACAGCTTTCCTCGGTTCAGCAGACTTTACAGCAGCAACTATAATATCCCCAATCTGGGCATATCTTCTTTTTGACCCACCTAAAACCTTTATGCATTGGATCTTTTTTGCGCCGCTGTTATCGGCTATTTTTAACATTGTTTGTACTTGAATCATAATAATGAATTAAGAATCAAGAATTAAAAATCAAGTATTTTATCGTTTAACTTAATTTATAATTTTTGATCCTTACTTCTTGTTTATTTTTTAAACTATTTCCTGCTTCGTAAATACTTTTATATAAATCTACACCTAACTAATTTGCTTTTATAACCACCCATTTCTTGTCTTTTGAAATAGGCTTTGACTCTAAAATTCTAACCGCATCACCCACCTTATGTAAATTTTTTTCATCGTGCGCCTTATATCTTTTTGAAACCTTGATGTATTTTTTATATATCTTATGTTTTTTGTATTCAGATACTAAAACAACAACAGTTTTATCCATTTTATCTGAAACCACCATTCCCTCAAGTATTCTTTTGTTCACTGTTTTTGTTTTCATAAATCTCTTAATTCATATTAACTACTTGCATCAAAAGATAAAATTATATTTAATATCTCTTTTGTGCTTATGGTTAATAAAAGTCTTTATAGCATTTATTTTTGATTAAGTAAAGTTTTCACCCTTGCAATACCTCTTTTAACCATCTTTACTTCACTTATATTTTTTAATCTATTAAAAGTCAGATCAAATCTAAGATCATGAAGTTTTTTAATATCATTTTTCAAAACTTTTTCCAATTCGGATTTTGTTTTTGATTTTAATTCCACTTTTTTCATATTATTACTTTAATCTTTTAACAAATTTGGTTTTAACAGGAAGCTTAAAAGATGCTTTTCTAAAAGCGTCTTTTGCTTTCTCTTCGGACACTCCATCCATTTCAAAAAGAATTCTCCCGGGCTTTATCGGCATAACATATTTATCAACAGAACCTTTTCCTCCACCCATAGGGGTTTCAGCTCCTTTTTTGGTTATCGGTTTGTCAGGGAAAACCCTAATCCAAATTTTACCTCCTTTTTGAACTGTTCTTGTTATAACACGTCTTGCAGCTTCAATCTGTCTTGAGTCTATCCATGCTCTGCCTTCTGATTTCATACCAAAACTACCAAAACTAATAGTAGCTCCTCTTGATTCAACGCCAGTGCTTTTCTTGCGTCCCTTCTGCCATTTTCTATGTTTTACTTTATTTGGTATTAACATAAGTTCATTATAATAAGTTATAAAGTGTAAAAGCTTAATATAACTTACTTTTAACTTGATAACTTCTTACTTTTTTATTTTTTATTCTCTTTTTTTTGCTCTTTAAATACTTCTCCTTTATAAATCCAAACCTTAATTCCGGAAACTCCATACCTGCAATATGCGTTAACCTGCGCATAATCAATGTCCGCTCTTATGGTCTGTAAAGGAATATTTCCTTTTGACAACCATTCTGTTCTTGCCATTTCAGCTCCATCAAGCCTGCCAGAAATCATAATCTTAACCCCTTTTACCTCGGAGTTTTGCATAACTTTTTCTATAGACTGTTTAAGAACTCTTCTGAAAGGCATTCTTTTTTCCATCTGATCTGCAATCTGCTGACCTAATATCTGAGCATTAGACTCCGGTTTTGAAACTTCTTCTATCTGTAATTTAATATTTGTTTTTGAAGATTTGTCTTCTCTTATTCTTTTATAAAAATTATCAATCTCTTTTTTCAATGTTTCAATACCGGCACCACCCTTACCAATAATAAGCCCTGGTCTTGAAGTGTGTATTATAATCTTAAGTTCGTTTTCTGATCTCTCCATTTCTATCTTGCTTAAGCCTTGTTTTTTTAATTTGTCCGTCACTAACTTACGAAGATAATAATCTTCTTTCAAAAATCCTTTATATTTTTTTAGACTAAACCACATTGACCTCCAGGTCGTTGTCTCTCCTATTCTAAAAACTAATGGATGAACTTTTTTACCCATAACTATTTATCTTTTTTATTAATCTGCTTCTTATCTTCTTTTTTAACCGACTTTTTCACCTTCTTGTCTGTTACTTCTTCAGTCTTTTCTTTACTATTGTCAATTTCTTTATCTAATTTATTTTTTTCCTTCTTTTCTTTCGGTTCGGTTTTTTCTTTATCTTCCAATACCAAAGTTATATGAGAAGTTCTTTTTCTTATATGAAAAGCCCTCCCCATAGCTCTTGGCATAATTCTTTTTAAAGTCGGACCTTCATTTACAAATAACTCTGAAATATATAAATCTGACTCTTTCAACTTAAAATTATGTTCTGCATTTGCGATTGCAGAATTTAAAAGCTTAAGCATACTCTTTGAAGATCTTTTAATCAAAAAATGAAGTTGGTGTTTTGCGTCCGCAACATCAAGACCCCTCACCAAATCTGCTACTAATCTGACTTTTCTTGGTGAAATTCTTAAGTTGTTCAACTTCGCTTTTACCTTCATGAAAATATTATTTTAATTATTTAACGAAACTCAATTTGGATTAATAAAAGACAAGTTATAAGTTTAAGTAAATAATATGTCTTTTTTTACAAACCCAATTGAGAGGTAAGTTTTTTTATCCAAGTTTTTACTTCCGATTAACATCGGAATCAAAAACTTGGATAAAACCCTTACTTTTTCTGATCTAAAACTTTTTGAATTTTTCCTCCGTGTCTCACAAACTTCTTTGTCGGAGAAAACTCTCCAAGCCTGTGTCCTACCATATCCTCTGTTACAAACACCTCCAAATGCTGTTTTCCATTATGGACACCAAATGTATGACCAACCATTTCCGGAGATATCATAGAAGCCCTGGCCCAAGTTTTGATAACCTCGCCTCGCTTTGCGTTTAATACCTTTTTTGCCAATTTTTCATCTACGTATGGTCCTTTTTTTAAACTTCTTGACATTTTTTTACTTTTTACTTTTTAATTATCTTTTCTTGCTTACTCTCCTTCTTATTATCAATTTATTTGAAGGATTGTGCTTTTTTCTGGTCTTTTTGCCTAAAGCATGCTTTCCCCAAGGTGTTTTTGGATATTTCATTCCAATTCCTTGTCTTCCCTCTCCTCCACCATGAGGATGATCAACCGGGTTCATGGCAGAACCACGAACTGTTGGTCTTTTCCCAACCCATCTTGATCTTCCTGCTTTTCCATGATTTACCAAAGCATATTCAGTATTTGAAACTATTCCAATCGTAGCCAAACAGCTGTCCAATACTTTTCTTATTTCCTTTGACGGCATAAGCAACTGTGTGTAACCTTTCTCATTTGCCATAACCTGAGCTGATGAACCTGCTGACCTTGTAATTTGACCTCCTTTATTTGGTTGTAATTCAATATTATGAACAAAATATCCTACTGGAATATTTTTAAGCGGCATTCTGTTTCCCTCTTTTAACGGAGCTTTTTCTGAAGTAATAACCTCATCGCCAACTTTTATTGATTTTTCTGCAATAACATACCTTTTATCTCCATCTGCATATGTTAAAAGTGCAATAAAAGCGGATCTATTAGGATCATATTCCAAAGTTGTAACTTTAGCCGGAACATCAAATTTATCCTGTTTAAAGTCTATTTCTCTGTATAATCTTTTATTTCCACCACCTTTATGTCTTACTGTTATTCTTCCTGATGTCGCTCTGCCCTTTCTTCTTTTAAATCCTGATGTCAAAGATTTTTCCGGATTTTTAACAGTCAAAACAGAGTAGTCAACTACTGTTCTCCCTCTTTGTCCTGGTGTTGTTGGTTTTAATCTTTTTAACATAATAATAAATTTTTATTTTTCTAAAAACTAATCTGTTTGAGTGTAATTTAAGAAAAAAGCGAGGAGTGAAACGAAAATGTACTTATTGGGTACATTGAGTAAACTCAATATGAAATGAATTTTACTATAATATTGAGTACTCCTCACTTAGACCTACAAAAAATAAATTACGAAATCTACATACATAATATATTCTTTACAAACCCAAGTGAGGAATAAGGTTTGCTAACCAAATTTTTACCTCCGATAAATCGGAAATAAAAATTTGGAGCAAGCCCTTATACTCCTATATCTATTTTATCTCCATCCTTTAATGTAACTATCGCTTTTTTAAAACCTGGCTTTCTTCCTTGATGCGCTCCAAGTCTGACTTTCTTGCTTGCCGTATTAATGATAGCCACATTTATCACCGTAACATCATAAATACTTTCCACTGTATTTCTAACATCAATCTTATTTACTGCATCCAAAACTTTAAAAACATATTTATTTTCCTGACCCATCATAGCGGTTTTTTCTGTTATATACGGCGCTTTAAGGATATTATAATACACAAAATCAGCTGCCTTTGCAATAGCTTTTTTTTCAGTTTTAGGCTGGTCAACTTTGGACTGATCTTTTTTCTGCACTTCCAAATCCTTTGTGCTATCGTCCTTTTTTACTGTTTTTTTTAATTTATCTAAAATTGTCATTTTATTTATCAGATTTACTATGTAATTTAGTGTATGTATTTTTTATAACTTCAACAGAATCTTTAAGTATTACTGTATATTTATAATTTAAAACATCTACAACATTCAAACTATCTGCGTTTATAACCTTAACTGTTTGAATATTTCTAAAAGACAACTGCAACTCTCTATCTGCCTTTGGTAATATTACCAAAGTTTTTTTATTGCCCTTTGCGTTAAAAATCTTGTCTGTCATAACATCCAAAAAATCATCAGCATCTTTTGTTTTAATACCGGAAAATGACAAGCTATTCACCACGACCATCTCTTTATCAGTTAACTTTGAAGTTAATGCCATAAACAATGCTTTTTGTTTCTGTTTCTTATTTATATTTTTTGAAAAATTTCTATCACTTCTTGGCCCAAAAGTTATTCCACCGCCAATCCATAAAGGAGATCTTATGGAGCCGTGCCTTGCTCTACCTGTTCCTTTTTGTTTCCACGGCTTTGCTCCTCCACCTCTTACTTCTCCTCTTGTTTTTGTATGAGCAACGGCAATTCTTGCATTAGCCTCTTGAGCTACATATGTCTGATGAATCAAATTAGAATTTAATTTAACTCCGAAAATCTCTTCCGGCAAATTAATCTTACCTGACTTTTCCCCTTTTTGATTGTATGCGTCAATACTTAACATAACTTATAATTTTATAAATATAATTATTTTTTTTCACTTACTATTTCAAGAAGCGTTCCTCTTCTCCCCGGAAGAGCTCCGGAAATTGCCAAAATACCATTTTCTGCATCAACTTTAACAACTTTAAGTCCTTTAACAAAAACCCTATCAGAACCCATTCTTCCTGCCATCCTTTTTCCTTTAAACACTTTCTGAGGACCTAATGCTCCAATAGAACCTGGGGATCTTAAAGAATGTTTTTGACCATGACTTGCAGGACCACCTTTAAAATTATATCTTTTTACAACTCCTTGAAATCCCTTACCTTTTGAAATCCCCGTTACGGTAACATCCTCACCTTCTTCAAAGACAGAAGCGTCTATTTTGTCTCCAACTTTATACTCTTTGGCGTCAATTTTAAATTCTTTAAGCACCCTGCAATTTCCAAGACTTTTAGACAAATGACCTTTTTCCGGTTTATTAAATTTCTTTTTTTCACCCATACCGATTTGAACAGCCTCATATCCGTCTTTATCTTCCATTCTTATTTGGGTAACTGTACATGAAAAAACTTCCACCAAGGTTACAGGAACAACTTTGTTGTCTTCATCAAAAATTTGAGTCATATTTAATTTTTTCCCTAAAATAAATTTCATATTCTTTAACAAAAAAATGAGCAAAGCTCATTTTCAAATAAACCTTGTTTTTTAAATAATTATTTTAAATTATAATTATATTGTTTTTCATAAATTACAAGTGATTCTGTAATCTAGAAAACCTATGTAACTTTAAAATCCAACAATAAACCTTTTTAAATCATTTTGATCTCAATATCAACACCTGCTGGAAGACTAAGATTTGTTAAAGCATCAATCGTCTTTGCGCTTGGACTTAAAATATCAACAATTCTTTTGTGAATCCTCATCTCGTAATGATCTCCCGCACTTCTGTGAACAAATGTTGACCTTCCAACTGCATACCTTTTTGTTTCGGTTGGCAAAGGCACCGGACCTGAAATGTCACCACCTTGTCTTTCTGCAGCTTCAACAATCTGACGCGCGCTGTTATCAATAATCTTATTGTCATACGCCCTGATTTTTATTCTCAATTTTTGAATTTGTTCTTCTTTTTTTGACATTTTAATCTCAAATTTATTATTTAATAACGAGTTTATGAAAGCATCTCCTAAAAGGGAGATGCTTTCATAAATAATTTAAACTGAAATTTTCAGCACAACACCTGCTCCAACAGTTTTCCCACCTTCTCTGATAGCAAATCTTTGTTGTTCTTCAAGAGCAACCGGTGTAATTAGTTTAACTTTAACTTTAACAGTATCTCCTGGCATAACCATTTCTGTTCCTTCAGGAAGCGTAATGTCTCCTGTTACGTCTGTTGTTCTGATATAAAATTGTGGTTTATATCCTGTGAAAAATGGTGAATGTCTTCCTCCTTCTTCCTTTGTAAGAATATAAATCTCAGCATCAAATTCAGTATGCGGAGTAACAGAACCGGCTTTTGCAAGAACTTGACCTCTTTCAATTTCCTCTTTTTTAATACCACGAAGCAAAAGTCCCGCATTATCTCCAGCAATAGCAGAATCAAGGCTCTTATTGAACATTTCAACTCCTGTGACAATCACTTTTCTTGTATCTTTAATACCAACAAGTTCAATTTCTTCATTTACCTTAACCTCACCTCTTTCTACTCTACCGGTTACAACCGTACCTCTACCTTCAATTGAGAAAATATCCTCAACAGGCATAAGAAATGGTTTGTCAGTCTCTCTTACAGGATCCGGAATCCACTCATCACAAGCTTTCATAACTTCAAGAATTTTTTTAACATTTTCCCCATCAACTGTTTTTTCTTCCAAAGCTTTAACTGATGAACCTCTGATAAATGGAGTATTTTCTCCATCATATCCGTATTTTGTTAAAAGCTCTCTAATTTCTTCTTCAACCAAGTCAACAAGTTCCGGATCGTCTGCTAAGTCCATTTTATTTAGATAAACAACAATAGAAGGAACTCCAACTTGTTTTGCAAGCAAAATATGCTCTCTTGTTTGAGGCATCGGACCGTCCGGAGCCGCAACAACTAAAATTGCGCCATCCATTTGAGCGGCACCTGTGATCATATTTTTTATATAATCAGCATGCCCGGGAGCATCAATATGAGCATAGTGTCTTTTTTCTGTTTCATATTCAGAATGATGAAGAGCGATAGTAATACCTCTTTCTCTTTCTTCCGGAGCTGTGTCTATCTGGTCAATAGACTCAACTCTTGCCTTTTGTCCGGCAAGATTCAACGAATGCAAAATTGCAGCCGTTGTTGTTGTTTTCCCATGATCAACATGGCCAATTGTGCCGATGTTAACATGCGGTTTTGTGCGTTCAAATTTTTCTGCCATATTTTTATTTAATATATAGAGTGAGTTAACAATTAAGCTTGAAATTACTGGGGTTCATCAGAACCAATAATTTAAAGCCTACTGCCAATTCAATCCGCAAATTAATTATTTTTTATTTTTTAATTAAAAACTTAATAAAAGATTTCAATATTTTAATCTAAAAAACCAACAAAGTCAAGACCAAAACAGTTGAAAACTTGGAAATTATAAGGTTTTACATAACTTACCTTCTACTCTTAGCTTTCATGCTTCATAACTTTTGACTAAAACGGCAAATCTTCTAACTTAACTTCTTTTAAATCTTTCTTTATTTTTTCCACCTCATGATAACCTTCAAATTGATTTTTAAGCTCAATCTCCCTTGATTTTACTATCTTTTCTCTGTTTATCTTAAGCTCATCTTCTATGACGCTGTGAATTGCATCTATATCATTATCATGAAATTCAGTCTCTTTTTTAAAAAAATCTTCATTAAATCCATCCGAATCATCCAATAGATAATCACTCTCTATGGTTTTTTTCATATTTCTCGTATAGTCCTCAAAAGGAACCACAACATAGGATGGCTTTCCATCTTCCATAACAACTATACCTTTTTTAGATACATCCAATACCTTTTTTATATCATCAAGCATGTTAATGTTATTAAAATTTACGAGCTCAATGCGAAGTAAATTTTACCATAACATTGAGTACCCCTCACTTGGATCATTAAAAAATAAATTACAACCTCTTGAAGCAAGTACTGTGTTTTTTATAACCCAAGTGAGAGGTAAGGTTTTGTTGCTGAATTTTAAAACCTTTAAGCTTCAAAATTCAGACAAAGCCCTTATCTCTTTCCTTCTATAACTTCTTGCGCGATATTTTTCGGCGCTTCTTCATAACTTGAAAATTCCATACTGTAAGAAGCTCTTCCTTCTGTCATTGACCTTAACTGAGTTGAATAACCAAACATCTTAGCTAAAGGAACTTGAGCAATAACAACTTTTATATTTCCTCTATCTTCCATAGAATCAATCCTGCCTCTTCTTGCATTTAAATCTCCTGTAACATCCCCTAAAAAGTCAGGTGGCGTAATAACAGAAACCTTCATAATAGGCTCCAAAAGTATAGGATTTGCCTGCGCAACTCCAGCTTTTAAAGCCATAGAACCTGCAATCTTAAAGGCCGCCTCAGATGAATCAACTTCATGATAAGAACCATCGTATAGGGTTACTTTAACATCCTGAAGCGGATATCCGGCAACAACACCTTTTTCAAGAGCTTCCACCACACCCTTTTCAACTGGATTAATAAACTCTTGAGGAATAACCCCTCCTCTAATTTCATTTACAAATTCAAATCCAGCATTCTTTTCAAGAGGCTCAATTCTTATCTTAACATGACCATACTGACCCCTACCTCCAGACTGCTTAACATATTTTTCTTCAGACTCCGCCGTTCCTTTAATAGTTTCTTTATATGCAACTTGAGGAGCTCCAATAGAAGCTTCAACCTTAAACTCTCTTAACATTCTGTCCACCAAAACCTCAAGATGAAGTTCTCCCATTCCGGAAATAATAGTTTCTCCTGTTTCGTGATCAACCCTTACCTTAAAAGTAGGATCCTCCTCAGAAAGCCTTCTTAAAGCAAGCCCCATCTTTTCTTGATCTGCTTTTGTCTTGGGTTCTATTCTTAAAGATATAACCGGTTCTGGAAATGTTATCTGCTCCAAAATAATAGGATTTGCCTCATCACATAAGGTGTCTCCTGTTGTGGTTTCTTTAAGACCAACTGCGGCTGCAATCTCACCGGCAAAAACTTCATCTACTTCCTCTCTATCATTTGAATGCATTCTTAAAATTCTGCCAATTCTTTCCTTTTTATCTTTTGTTGAATTATAAACATACGAACCTTTCGTAAGTTTTCCTGAATAAACTCTGAAAAAAGCCAATGAACCGACAAATGGATCATTTGCAATTTTAAATGCTAATGCGGAAAATGGAGCTTCATCGTTTGCTTCTCTTTTTTCTTCTTTTTCAGTTTTTGGATTAACTCCTTCTATAGCGGGAACATCCAATGGTGAAGGTAAATAATCAATAACGGCATCCAAAAGAAGCTGTACACCTTTATTTTTCAAAGCCGTACCGCAAAGCACCGGATTAATTTCTCCGGAAAGAGTAGCTTTTCTAAAAGCGGACTTAATGTCTTCCACTGAAATATCTTTTCCTTCAAGATATTTTTCCGCCAAAACATCATCCTCTGAAGCTATCATATCAAGCATTTCCTCTCTCCACTTTTCAGCTTCAGCTTTCATCTCTTCCGGAATATCCGACACCTCAAGCTTTTCACCCATATCTCCAACAAATAAAATTTGTTTTTGAGTAACAAGGTCAATAACTCCTTTAAAGTCTGCTTCTTGACCCACGGGTATTTGAACGGGAATTGCTTTCTCGTTTAATCTTTCTCTTATAGAGAGAAGGTCTTTATGCCAGTCAGCTCCTGTTCTATCTAATTTATTTATAAAACAAATTCTCGGTACATTATATTTATCGGCTTGATGCCAAACTGTTTCTGACTGAGGCTCTACGCCTGCAACTCCATCAAAAACAACAACTCCACCATCCAAAACACGCAAAGATCTTTCAACCTCAACAGTAAAATCAACGTGACCGGGTGTATCAATAATATTAAATCTATATTCTTTGGACTTGTCTCCTCCCTCGTAAGTTGGAATCCAAAAACATGTTGTAGCGGCAGAAGTGATAGTAATTCCTCTTTCTCTTTCCTGCTCCATCCAATCCATAACAGCTTCTCCTTCATGCACTTCTCCTATTTTATGAGATACTCCTGTATAAAATAGAACTCTTTCTGTTACAGTTGTCTTTCCCGCATCAATGTGGGCTATTATTCCTATGTCTCTTGTTCTTTCTAATGGATAACTTCGTGCCATAAATTTTAAATTAAAAAGTAAAAATACAAAAATTAAAAACTTTTAAAGTTTATTATAGATATAAAACTTTCAAAATTGAGTACGCTTCGAGGAGCGGCTGAGGAACAAAGCAAACCGTACTTAAAAGTACGGCGAAACGAGTACCGGAATCCGCGACAAAAAAGCGTGCCAATTTTCAAAATTTTATTACCAAGAAAAATGAGCAAATGCTTTATTAGCCTCCGCCATTCTCTGAGTATCGCTTCTTTTCTTCATAGCAGATCCTTCGCCTTTAGCTGCAAGCAATATTTCATCTGCAAGTCTATGAGCCATTGAACTTCCTTTTTTTGCTTTAGATGCAATTATGACCCACCTTAAAGCTAAAGTAAGTTTTCTGTCTCCCCTAACTTCCCTTGGAACTTGATAGTTAGCTCCACCAATTCTTTTTGATTTTATTTCTAAAACAGGCGAAATATTTCTTATTGCTAAATCAAAAGTCTCAATCGGATCTGACTTTGTTGCTTCTTCAACTTCCGCTAATGCCCCATAAACGATTTTCTCAGCAATGGAAAGCTTGCCATCAAGCATAATGGTTTTTATTAGTTTAGTGATAGTAATATTATTATATTTCCTATCAGGATCTACCGTTCTTTTAAATTTTTGTTTTCTTCTCATTTCCTTATTATTTCCCTATTATTTAAATTTCCTTATTATTTCCTTATTAATTTAATTTCCCTATTATTTCCCTATTCAGCTTTTGGTCTTTTAGCGCCATACTTAGACCTCTCCTGTTTCCTTCCTTCAACTCCAGTAGCGTCCAACACCCCTCTTACAACATGATATCTTACTCCGGGTAAATCTTTCACCCTTCCTCCTCTTATTACAACAACTGAATGCTCTTGCAATGTATGACCTTCTCCTGGAATATATGCTGTAACTTCCATTCCGTTTGTCAATCTTACTCTCGCAATTTTTCTTAAAGCTGAATTAGGTTTTTTAGGAGTTGTTGTTGAAACTTTGGTGCATACACCTCTTTTAAATGGAGACGAGTAACCTGTTGGTTTATTTTTTAAATTATTAAAACCACGCATCATTGCCGGAGATTTTGATTTCTTCGTAGAAGTTTTTCTTTTTTTTCTTACTAACTGATTTATTGTTGGCATCTTTATATTGACTTTTAGAATTTATAAAAAATAAACAAAGGCGAATAACACCTTAGTTAATAAAGATAATCTATCAAATAACTAAATTAAAGTCAAGACTTAAAAACGCCTTTTTAAAAGAATTAAAATTAAAGACCTGAAAAAGCCAAATAAAAAATAGGCAGTTGAAAAAGCCATGAGAACATAGAAACAAAAGAGTATATTAATATCCCTATAACGTTGGTTAAAAATACTAAGGCGATGAGAATAAAAAATCCCCATTGTTCCATAAACGGTGCAAACCGCGCAAAAGCTTTAGGAGCAAAAGACTCAAACATTCTATAACCGTCAAGAGGAGCTATCGGCAAAAGATTAAAAATAAACAAAGCTAAATTTATATAAATCAAAAAAGCTAAAAATTTAATTAGAAAATTCATCTCTCCCACTCCTGTCATCAAAATAATCTTAATAGCTAAAATAGCAAATACAGCCATTAAAATATTAGAAACTATCCCTGCTACAGAAACTAAAAATTTACCCATATTCCCTTTTCTTACTTTAAGTAAATTTATAGGAACCGGTTTTGCCCAACCAAAACCGACCAAGACAAGCATCAGAGAACCTAAAAGATCAAGATGCGCCAAAGGATTTAACGTTAAACGACCCATGCTTTCTGCTGTGTCATCTCCGAGTTTATATGCCGTGTATCCGTGAGAAACTTCATGAATTGTAATGGCAATAAGAAGGGCAAAAAGCCACGGAATAATAAGCGCTGGATTATCTGAAAAAAGTTTAAATAATAACATGGTTATTTTAAGTTAAGATATTTTTTATTAATTTATTCATATTATCACGAGTAGTCTTAAAGTTCAAAGATTTAAAAGAATTAAAAATCAAGAAAATAAGAAACTAAAAAACTTAATTCTTAATTCTCTTGCATATTAAACCTTGATTTTTTTTAAGAGCCGTGTTAAATTAGCAAAATCATATAAAAATATAAAATATAAAACTATGGCTCGATCATGTCCAATTTGTGAAAAAACATCAAAAATGAATACAGTACTTGTTAAACTTCGCGGAAATTACAACCCAACATGCAAAAGAAGAAAATACCCAAATCTACAATGGGTAACGATAGGTAAAAAAAGAATCAAAGCTTGCACAAAATGCATCAGAACTATGAACAAACAACCTAAATAAACTCATTAAAAAAAACACCTCCAAAAAAGAGGTGTTTTTTTTAATGAGTTTATGTTAAATTTTTACATAATGAGATTTAGCATAAACCCATAAGTCCCACCAAAACATAATATGAACGTAAGCAAAAAATCCAAGTGGGTGCTCGCAGCATTAAACCCTGGACTAAGAGCTCACATGAAAATCTTTTTCTACTGCAGTTTTAAATTTTGACTGCAAACAATTCAAATTTCGTCATCTATAAACCATATAAACTCCTCCATTTTCATTGTTTTCGTTCAAAATTAAAAAACTTCGCAACGAAAAAAACTTTCAAGTGAGCTCTACCAGAAGCTTAAAGCAATGTAAAGCTCCCAAAAAGACATATTTGTCCTTAGTTCATTTAATGTCTGATGGGACACTTTTATTATATATCTTTAAAAAAAGAAAATCAAATAAAAATCATCTCAGATTTTTAACCTTGACTACTTATAATTTGTAGTGTATAGTTGCAAAAAATAGTCCTTTTCATATAAAAAATATAGATTTAAGGAGAAGCCTAATGCAAACCTCAAGAAATATTACTATCGCTGGAGGAGGAATTGGCGGATTAGTTTCAGGTATTATTTTACAAAAAGCCGGTTTTTCTGTCTCAGTTTTTGAAAAACTCAACAATTGCGGCGCACGCTTTCACGGAGATTGGCAAGGAATAGAAAATTGGAGCTCTGATAAAGATATTATTGAAGAGCTTAAAATATTTGGTATAGACATTACCGATATTATTATTCCCACCAGTAACTTTACAGCCTTTTCTTATAAAAAAACATTTCAGATAAACTCTTCTTACCCTGCATTTTATTTGGTAAAAAGAGGTTCTGATAAAGGAACTCTTGATCAAAAGCTGAAATACATTGCGGAACAATGCGGCGTCAAAATTCATTACGACACTCCTGTTGTGAGTATGGACAATATTGATATTGTCGCCACCGGACCAAATCCGAAAAATTCCATATATATAGCAAAAGGTCTTAATTTTACAACCGATTGCTATAATGTTGCCGCTGTGTATTTAGATACCAAACGATTCCCTTACGGCTATGCGTATTTCTTAACAATAAATGGACAGGCAACACTTGCGATGTGCGGTAAAAAAAATACCCTTCAAAAAAAAGAGAAAATGCTAAATGATGCTATTGATTTTTTCAGAAGCAAACTGGGATTATTTGAAATTCAAAATAAAAGAAATTTTGGCGGCTATGGCATCACACCACTTCCTAATATCTTCTCCATCTCAAAACCTCTCATTATTGGAGAAGCTGCGGGACTTCAAGATAATCTCTTTGGATTTGGAATGAGATACGCGTTTAGGTCGGCAATAGCCGCTTCTCAATGCATTGCTAATGATGTGCCTTATCATTCATTTTTTAAAAATAAATTGGCACCGGATGTTGTTGCAAGCCGTCTCTGGGGAAAAATCATATTTAGGGCGCTCAAAAATCCGGGCATTGACTTTATATGTTCTATGGCGGAAAAAGATTGTCAGTCATCATTAAAACCTTTCTATAATTCTTCTTTGTTCACCAAAATTGCTGGACCAATATTTTCTTAAAAAACACCGGTTATCCAAAGGATAACCGGTGTTTTTCTATTTTTAGAACAATTTTACTCTAAAATACCATCTAAATTTATATCATAAAGCATCTTTTCATTCACATGCTTGTAGTTTATTATTTCGTCATCTTTGAACCAAATTTTTATCTCTCTTTCCGCTTCTTCAGGGACATCTGAACAATGAAGTAAATTTCTAACAGCTCTATTGCCAATATTTGCCAAAGCATATGAGTCTACCGTTAAATCTCCTCTTATAGTTCCAACATCAGAAGTTAGCGGCTCTGTTCCTCCTACAATTTTTTTAACAATACCCACGGCTTGATTGCCTTCAATAATCATAGCAACAACAGGGCTTGCCGTCATGAAAGAAAAATTTCCTTCTAAAATCTCTCTTCCATATTCTAAGGCACTTTTTTCCGGCTTATCGCCTTTTTCTTTAATATTTTTTATGGTAATATTTCCTTTTTCTTCACACCAAACATCATCTTTATTATAATGAGCTGCAACTTGTTCCCTTGTAGGAACAACCATTTTTATAGCGGCAAACTTTAACCCTAATCTTTCAATTCTTTGTATTATCTCCCCCATAAGCGACCGATGAACCGCATCGGGTTTTAATATTACAAGACTTCTCTCTTTAATCATTTTTTTAGATTACTTTAAATTACGAAATGAGCTTATTGCGAAAATTTAAAATAAGATTTAATTTTAATAATTTTAAGATTAACATAAAAAATATAAATTTAAAAGGAAAAACGCAACATATTTGCTGCGTTTTCTAAAAATAAAACTGGTTTTTACCAAAAAGAACTGAGCTTGATGTTTTTGACCCGTGATGATTGATTTTTAAAACATCAACGTCAATATCAAGACCTGAATTTGATAAGTTTAACTCCTCTTTTAACTCAGCATCACCGGAAAACAAAAATTTCCTATCAAAAAATTTTAAAATCAATGCTAAAGAAGTATTATTTGGATTTTCCACTTTCACCCCTGACATGTCAGAAAAAGGATATAAAACATCCATTGAAACAAATTCACCTAAATTTATTTGAACTCCCGCCTTTGCTTCTATTTTATTTATATTTTTTTCCTTTACTAACCCGGACAACTCTTTGTAAAGGCTGTTTTTGTATTCAATGCTGGAAAATAATATATTGTCCACTTTATATCTTTTTAAAACATCAATGAGTCCGAAAATATGATCTTTTTGGGGATGCGTTATCACTAAAAGGTTTATTTCTCTATCATAAAAAGGCATAACTTTAGAAAGCTCAGATAAAACGGAATTGTCCGGACCTCCGTCTATCAAAACCTGAATTTTTTCAGGTGTTTCAATGAAAATCGCATCCCCTTGCCCTACATTTAAAAAATAAATTTTTAAATTTCCATCTGCGCCATACTTAAAAATAAAACTCCAAATAAATATCACAATAATCAACACTCCACCCCAAAAATATAATTTATTTTTTGTATTTTTATTAAAATTAAAAATCATCCCCTCAACTTAGGGGTGCAACCCCTAAGTGATTTAACGCTAAAATTATTCCAACAGAAAACTTTCTACCTCTTTTAATCTTTTTCTTCTTTCTAAAATAGACTCCAGAGACTTTTTTGCAAATTTTCTATAATCTTCTTTATTTTTAAACTGATTTAAAATAATATCTTTCTTACAAAAATTATTTTCTGTATTTTCTGTATACTCCATCCAGCTTGACCTGCTTTTAACCAACTTAGGGGTTGCACCCCTAAGTTGATGAACTTCATTATTTAAATTAACATAAACACTCGTGTTTAAAAGTTGTTCGTTTGAATCTATATGCACGGACTTAAATCTTCCTTGAAAAAGCACTCCTGAACGATTATATTTTTTGTTAAAATATGAAGTATACCCGCCCAATCTTCTCATAAACTCACTAATACCACCATCAACAACTTGCTCTAATATAAAATGATAATGATTTGGATTAAGACAAAAAGCTAAAATATTTACTAATTTAGAATCATTAACCAACTTAGGGGTTGAACCCCTAAGTTGGTTAATTTTAAATGATTGTGCGTAAATACTGCCTATAGGATTTATATTATTAAATTCATTCATGCTCTGATAAAATCTATCAACATCATATTGGTCTAAAAAAACATTACGCTGATCTACGCCACGATTACAAATATGATAAAACTCATTATTTGTAATAAATTGTATTTTTCTATTACCCATATACTTAATATTGTACCATAAACTTACTTAGGGGTTGAACCCCTAAGTAAGTTTATTAAAAAGAAATTGAGGAAAAAGACAGGCTTCCAAGAACCTCTATCACCTTCAGTTGGTAAGCTAAAATAAACCATAAAGGAAATACAAATATCTTAGCTAAAAAAAGAGAAACAAAACTCAATACTCCTGTTAAAAACGCCAAAAGCATAGCAATGGGTATTACGGGCAATATTAAAATATTAGCCAATGGAGAAATAACAGAAATCTGATTAAAATTATATATTAATATGGGCAAAACAGCGGCTTGCGCAGAGAGAGTCGCAGATAGTGTATCCCGCAATTTAAAAAAATTCGGAATCTTTTTAAATTTTTTTAAAAAATAAGGATAAAAATACAATAGTCCTAAAGTTGCCAAAAAAGAAAGCTGAAAAGAAACATCAAATACTAAAATTTTTGGATTAAAAAGTATCATTAAAAATGCAGCAAAAACAAGTGCGTTCAAAGAGTGTTGCGCTCTACCATAGTATCTTGCTAAAAGCAAAACCGAACCCATTAAGGCAGCCCTCACAACGGAAGCGGATGCTCCCGTCATAACAACAAATAAAGTTATCGTAAAAATAGCAGTCAATACTATAACTTTTCTATTTGAAATAAAAAAACTGAATATCCACGCCAAGAACATCACAATAATGGTTACATTAAAACCAGACAGCGCAATAATATGTGCTGTCCCTGTTTTTATAAAATCATCATATAATTTGGGCGGGATTTCCGACTTTGAACCAAAAATCACACCATTTATAAAATCAGCTTCCGGAGAAGGAAGTAAAATTTTAATATTATTTTCAAATTCTTTTTTAAATTTAAAAAGATTAGAAGCAATGACATTTCCTTTTTCTTTCTCTTTAACTTCAATTTTAGGATTTTGCATCAAAAAATATATATTATCTTTTGAAAGATATGCTCTATAATCAAAATCATTAAAATTTTCCGGTTCTTTTAATTCTCCTCTCACCAAAATTAAATCTCCATACTCATACTCCGGATATCTTTCTGTTTTTATTAAAACCCTCTCTTTTTCTTTTGTTTGTAAAATAATTTTTTGTTTGACACCTTTAAACTCCGGCTCTCTTAAAATAATCCCTGAAATTTCTATATTTTCCCCAACAAACTTTTCCAACGATAAATATTTTGGAGATGATTTTTGATACCAGAAAATCCCTGCAAAAAATATTAAAAAGAAAATAAAAAGAAGAAAAATGTGCTTTTTTTGAAAAAAAGAAAATAAAAAGACAGCAATGATAGAAAAAACAAATAATACCAAAAACAAGTCAAAACCAAAAAATGTTGCATAAAAAACGCCACCCAAAAAAGACAGCATTGTAAATAAAAATATTTTTGATTTTGTAAAAATACTAAATTGACTCTTCATACTCATGATAACCAGCCAGACTTTTTAAATCTTCTCCCTTCTTAAATAAGAAAATTTTATTGAAATCAATTTTATTGATAAAATACCTATCATGACTTACTAATATTAATGTCCCTTTAAAATCTCTGACAGCCTCCTCCAATTTTTCAAGAGCTTCAAGGTCAAGATGATTAGACGGTTCATCTAAAACAAGACAATTTACTTTTTTAGACATAATAATAGCAAGTATAAGCCTGGACCTCACACCCGGACTTATATACTTTATTTTTTTATTTATATATTCTCCGTCAATTCCAAATCTATAAAGTAGAGCTCTTCCAAGACTAATATCTATATCCGTATCTTTTGAAAATTGCTTCAAAACTGTATTTTCATTATTAAAATAATTTTCTTGAGGTAAATATCCTATGCTCACTCGGGATCCTTTTTCTATACAACCTCCATCATACTCTGTCTGACCTAAAATAATCTTTAAAAAAGTTGACTTGCCAATTCCATTTGCGCCAAGAATCAAAATCTTATCACCATATTTTATTGATAGATTTATTGGACCAATATTTACATCTTCTATATTTTTTACAACATTCTTAATTTCAAAAACCTTATCTCCGCTCCTTTCATCAACATCAAAATAAAGCCTTAGAGAAAGCTTTTCCTCTGGCTTCACTCCACTTTCTTTTACTAAAGATGCTTTCTTTTTTAAAAGTTTCGCTTCTTTTGCAAGCTTTCCAGCTTGTGTATTAAAAACATCTTTAGTAAGATGATCTTTATCCGTTGCTTTACTACTTATATTTTTTTTCTGTCTTCCTCTTACCTCAATAAGAGAGACATCTCTCATTTTTTTATTTACTGCATGTTTTAATTTTTTCTCCGCTTTAACACTTTCATTATATACCCCCCACTTGTTTTCTAATATATTCTTTTTAGCTTTTATATAATCACTGTAATTACCATTATAAATTTCTGATTTTTTGGAAAATTCATCAATTTCAATAATCTTACCTACTATTCTGTCAATAAACTTTCTATCATGAGATATAATTAAAAATGTTTTATTGCTTTTTCTTATAAAATTTTCAAAAAATATTAAAGTTGCTATATCAAGATTATTTGTAGGTTCATCAAGTAAAAACAAACCTGCTTTGGAATTTATTATTTTAATCAAAGCAACTTTTGATTTTTCTCCACCACTTAAATTTTTAATGCTTTTTTCTAAATACTTTTTATCAAGATTAAACTTATAAAAATAATCTTCTATATTAGATTTATATTTTTCACTATTATTTTCCTGTATTAAATAATCCATAACTGAAATATCCTCCAAAAATTCTTGCGGAAAATATCCTATATTTATTTTTTTCACAAAATCTAAACTTCCTTTGTCTGCTTTTAAAAAATCGCCCAATATTTTAAGAAGAGTGGATTTGCCTGATCCGTTCGTGCCGACTAATCCGACTTTTTCTCCTTTATATAAACCAAAACTTATACCTTTAAGAACATTAAAATCATCATAGCTTTTTTCTATATTTGTAACCTTTAAGACTATTTTTCTCATTAATGGTATTTAAAAATTTAATAACTTACAACTTTTTTATACTATCATAATGCTTAAAATTCTCAAACAAAAAAATAATCTAAAATAAATCAAAACTTAGAAATATTATAAAAAACGCCACCCAAAAAAGACAGCATTGTAAATAAAAATATTTTTGATTTTGTAAAAATACTAAAATTCAATTCCTCGTTTTGCCTTAATATTTTTATTAAAAGGATGCTTTACGTCCTTCATTTCTGTCACTAAGTCCGCCGTATCTATTAACCACTTCGGTGCATTCCTGCCTGTCAAAATTAAATCTGCGCCTTTTTTATGTTTTTTTAAAAAATCCTTTACTTCATCTTTTTTTATTAGTTTTAAATCCATTGCATTATTTATCTCGTCCATTATTACAATGTCATGTTCCCCTCCAGAAATAGCATCTTTACACATCTGCCATGTTTTTTCTGCAGCTTTTTGATGTTCTTCTATTTTATGCTGATCCCCCAATATTCCAACAAATCCAATACCTCCTTTTACTAAAGAAAAATCAGGGGAAAGTCTTTTTGAAGACTCGTCTTCCCCTGATTTAAATGGTCCTTTTATAAATTGTATCATTATAACTTTTTTCTTCTCTCCCACCGCGCGCAAAGCCTGACCCAAAGCAGCCGTTGTTTTTCCTTTTCCATTTCCGGTAAACACCGAGATCATAAATTTAAGTTTTTAGAAATTTAGCATCAGTCAATATGGAAATCAATCTTATAATTTCCAAAATTTAGAATAGTTCGAGAAAAAAGTGAGGAACGAAATAAGTCGTACTGAATGTACGGTGTTGAGTATCTGAACTTTTGACGAAGAGATATTCAAATTTTAGAAATTATACAATCTCGCAAAGACCGGCAACACAAGCAAGCTCCTTTGCCAACTCAGTCTCATCTTCAATTTCATAAGATACAATTTTTGAAAAATCAAGTTTAGGAAATTTCTTCACCATACTTTCATAAGTTTCTTTATCTATTGTTTCATAGGGAGCCAACTGATAAACATGATCGTCTCTGGGTAAAAATGAAAGCCCTCCAACTAAATCCCAGTTGTCGTAAATCCAATCGGCAACATCTATCCATTCTTTATCGCTAACTGAAATCGTTACGGAAGGATTATGTTCTGTAAAATTTTCTTTTACAAGCTTCCAATGCTCTAATTGGTCTTTTGCGGTAAGATCATTTTTGAAAATTGACCCTTTCGGAGCTTTGACCGGAAATTCCAAAACATAGGTATTGGCATTTATTTTTGATTGACCAACTTCAGGATGATACGGAACTCCTTGATCCTTTAACATTTCAAATAGCGGATCTGTAGCGGATATCCTTACCCTTCTTATATAATATTGGGAATGTCTCGGATGCATCCCGGAAGAGGAATCTACGGTTTGTGATACTGTTCCCGACGGCTTCACGCATGTAACGCAAGTTGACTGGTTAATACCGAATTTCTCTGCATATTGTTTATTTGTCTTAACAGCCTCTTTTTTTAACTTATTTAAAATATCTCCGTTTCTGGCAGCTTCAGAATCCCACTGACCGGTTATTGAAACTCCGAGTAATCTTTCTTTTTTACAATTTTTCTCCCACTCATTTGATATATATCCAAAGTTAGTCAGCGTTGACTGGTAAGTTCCTAAAATAGCCGCCAATCTTGCTTTTCTAAGAAGAGACTTTTCATCGTCATTTGACCTTGCCACAACTTCTGATAAATTACAAAACTGTTTTGATTGAAGTATTATTTCCCCGCATGGATTTGTCCCCAAACGACTTATGTCGCCCTTTAAAGAAGTTAAACGTCTTTCCGGCAATGTCCCTAAAAGCCCCCCTCGGTTAAATATTCCTCTCTCTCCGGTGCCTGATTTCATTAATGAAATCCATTCATCTAAAAAATCAGTAGTTCTCGGTTTTGAAAAATAAACCGCCGAATTATTAGCCATACTTCTTTGGGGTTCCGTAAGATAAAACTGCCCTTTTTTAGAGTCTCTTACTTCGTTATCATCAAGATCAGAAAGTGATATTAAAGCACTCCTGCGCACTCCACCGGAAACCACCACTTCTCCAATTTTACAAACTATATCATGAACATCTAAATTACTCAGACGCCTGCCTTGTCTTTTAAGTATTTTTTCTCTTGTAAACTCAAGTACATTTCTTAAAGGATCCGGTCCGGAAGATCTTCCACCCATTATCTTCAATTTTGCTCCTGCGGGTCTTAACTTTGAAAAATCAAAATCAACATCCTTGCCGGAAAACCAAGTTTTTATTCCATACACCAAAGCATCAGCCCAACCTTCTTTACTATCAGGAATAACATGAGTCGTTAATTTTTTACCGCTTTGAACTTTTATTTGAGGCAGAGCCTGAACATTTTGACTTTCAGCTGAAAAACCTACACCTGCTCCACACATCAATATATACATAATCTCTCCAAAATCTTCAAGTTTGGATGGAGCGATAAAAGAACAATTATACGCGCAAACATTTGTTTTCCTTGCAGCATCTCCGGCAAACTGCAAAAGCCTCATAGACGGCATAACTTCTTGATTTAAAATAGCTTCTCTTAATTCTTTATGAGTCTTTTGAGAAAGTTTGTCACCAAGATTTTCTTTCATGAAATCCATATATCTATCAACCGTTTCAATCCAAGTTTCTCTTCTGCCTTCCTTTTCTATCCATCTTGCATATGTCCTATAATAAACAAATTCAGCAAGCTGGTTTTTAAAATATTTTTTACTCTCCAAAGAAAGTTTTCTTACATGCTCCGGAGCCTTAATGCCCTTTTTCCTTAGCTCAGCTCTTTTGCTTCTATATAAAATATATGCCTTTGCAACATCCGTATAACCTTCAAGCATTAAAGTTATTTCAACCAAATCCTGCACTTGCTCAACCGTAGGAATATCTCCGGCAAATTTACTCTCTATTAATTTTGTAACTTTTTTAGATATGCTGCCAATTATTTTATCATCATGTTTATCTAAAGCTAAAAATGCTTTTGAGATAGCATTTTCTATTTTTTTCGGATCAAATTTTACTACTTCTCCTATTCTTTTTTGAATGTTTTTAATTGGTGGCATTTGTTAAAAAAATTAATAATATTTAATCCTCTAAAAAAATAATGATTTATTTTTCGGCGACTATGCATACATAATATACCTAAAAACAAATCCTGGCAAAGAAGGGTTTTCCACAAAAACAAAACAAAAAACCCGTCAATATTGACAGGTTTTCAAAAAAATATTGTGAGTATCTACCAGAAAGCAAATTCAATGCTTTTTGGCGATTTTAGCTTTATTTTTTCTTTCTTCGGATAAATGCTGGAATGTCCCATTCATCAGAAGAGTCAAAAATAGACTCTGAAGAAAATAATCTTTTCTTAGGAGCAGAACTTTTCTTTTCCTCCAAGTTAGAACTTTCCGGTTTTCTTTCTTGCTCGGACCTAACCCTCACTATACCATCAGAACGATTGCTGTTTGATAACTCTTGGTCTGTTTCTTTGTTCTCTAACTTTATTTTATCATTTTCTTTACTTCTTATATCATCAAAATCAGGAGCTTGAATTGTTTCAATATGACTTCTTATGACCTCATCACCAAATCCGGTCGCTATTACCGTTATTTTAACTTCACCTTTTTTCAGCCTTGTATCTGTTAATGCTCCAAAAATAATTTTTGCATTATGGTCAACATATTCCGATATAACTTTTGCCGCATCATTAATTTCCATCATTCCCAAGTCAGCTCCTCCGGAAACAGAAAACAACACACCTTTTGCCCCCTCAATAGATATTTCAAGTAAAGGTGAATTAATAGCAGCTCTTGCAGCTTCAACAGCTCTATCTTCTCCCGAAGAAACTCCAATACCCATGAGAGCAGAGCCGGCATCCTGCATAATCGCCTTAATGTCCGCGAAATCAACATTAATAATCCCCGGTAATGTTATAAGGTCGGAAATACCTTGAACTGCCTGCTGTAATATTTCATCCACCAAAGCAAAAGACCCCATAATGGAAGTTTTTTTCTCAATAATATTAAAAATTCTGTCATTTGGAATAACAACCAAAGCATCCACCTTTTCTTTTAAACTTGCCATTCCTTCTTCCGCCAATTCTGACCTCTGAATACCTTCAAAAGAAAAAGGTTTTGTAACGACACCTATCGTTAACGCTCCCATATTTTTTGCAATTTCTGCCACAACCGGAGAACCTCCTGTTCCTGTTCCTCCGCCCATTCCACATGTTATAAAAACAAGATCAGCGCCTTTTAAAGCTTCCCCTATTTCTTCTCTTGATTCTTCGGCCGCTTGTCTGCCGACGTCAGGATTCATGCCAGCACCAAGACCCTTCGTTGTGCTTTTCCCAATATGGATTTTTGTTTTTGCGGCAGAATGATGCAAGTCTTGAGCATCTGTATTTACAGTGATAAAATCAACTCCTTTTATCTTTGACTCAACCATGCGGCTCACAGCATTAGACCCGCCGCCTCCAACTCCAACGACTTTAATTCTAGCAAATGTTTCTATGTCTGGTTTTATTTGACTCATGATAGTTTTAGCTAACTTTTTAATTTTATATCTAATTAAACTCTAATATAAAGATTTAAATTTTGCAACAGTATTTCAGTTTGTAGGTTATAGGCTATAGTTGATAGGTTAAAAAATGTAAATTCTTTATTTTGTATTTAAGTTAGTTATCAACTATTATCTATAAACTATAAACTGATTTACGGCATAAAAACCCTTAAAGATTTCATTATTTTACTGAAAAAACCTTTTGACGTGCCAGCCCCTGCGTAGCTTACCGTATTATCTTCGGCCCCCCATAAAGTCAAACCAACCGCAACAGAATATTCAGGATCTGCCACTCTATCTAAAATTCCGTCCAATCCTTCTCCTGGAACTCCTATCTGAACCGGAAGCTTTAAACGTTCTCTTGCAACCTCAACAATATGCGGCATCTTTGATCCTCCGCCGACCAAAACAACTCCGCCCGGAAGCAAAGACTGCTTGGAAACTTTTTTAAGCTCTTTCTCTGTAAGTTCAAAGATCTCATCTAATCTTGCATGTATAATCTCCGCTATATGTCTTCTTAAGACACTCCCCCCTCCTTCAAAGCCAAGACTCTCAAGATCAATCATCTCTTTTTTGTTTATACTTTTAATGTCAGCCGTACCAAATTCCAACTTTACTTTTTCAGCAATATCAACTTCAGTTCTCAAACCGATAGCAATATCATTTGTAATGTGACTTGACCCTATAGGCAAAATTGCCGTATGAGTAATACTTCCATCTTCAAAAATAGATACACCGGTAGTTCCTCCGCCAATATCTAAAACAACAACTCCTAATTCTTTTTGTCTTTTTGACAATACCGACTTGGAAGAAGCTAAAGTAGAGACAATAAGTTCTTCTACATCAAGTCCGGCTTGAGAAACTGCTTTTGTAAAATTATTTATTACAGGAATAGAACAATCCACAACAAGAGCGTTAACCTCAAGTCTTACTCCATTCATACCTAAAGGATCTTTTATCCCTCCCTCACCGTCAATGATAAACTCTTTTGGAATAACATGAACTATTTTTCTGTTTGCCGGAATTGAAATAGCCTCTGTTGTTTGCAAAACTCTTTGTTTATCTTCTTTGGATATTTCTTGGTCAGCCCGAGAAACAGCCACAACCCCCTTTGAACTTCTTGATGTTATGTGCGGACCGGAAAGATTAACAAACACGGATTCTATTTCTTTTCCTGATGTTTTTTCCGCTTTTAAAACTGCTTGATTTATACTTTCTGCCACCTCATCAACATCAACCACCATTCCACGCTTAACACCGGCAGATGGAGCCTCGCCAACACCAATAACAGAAAGTTTTTCCGCTCCCCTTCTTTTTTGAACAACTACAGCCTTTATTTTGGTAGTCCCTATGTCCAAGCCGCAAATTATTTTCTCTTTTGCCATTTAAAAGAATTAAGAAGCAAGAAAAAGGAATTAAGAATAAGAAAGCTGAAATAATGTCTTAGTTCTTAATTTTTTATTCTTGATTCTTGAAATTTATTTTTTAAAAATATAAGAAAGCACCTTTTTTTGAATTTTATCCGTTTCCAAGCTTTCTTTTTTTGACCTCTCATGATCTATTCCAAAAAGATGAATAGTACCATGCGCCGACAGAAGCGCTAATTCTTTATCTATACTTGTGCCCGATTTTTTTGCTTGTTTTTTTGCATATGGAAAACATATAATAATCTCCCCCATATTAAGATAAGTCTCTTTTGTTTTGGCAGCTCCAGACTTTTCAACAAAACCAAACGACAATACATCTGTAACTTTATCTTTACCTCTAAATTTTTTATTAAACTTTTTCATCCTTTTCTCTCCAACAAAAGCGATGCTGACTTCAACGTTTTCTTTCACACCTAAATTTTTTAAAGTATTTAAAATAGTCTCTTTAAGTAAATTTACCTTAATTCTTCCTTTTGTAAAATTCACCACTCCTAAATCTAATTTTAGCATTACTTTAAATTATAAAACAAACATTAGTACTTTTAGGGCACTGTATTCAGTATAACAATTTAACGCCAACTTTTGCAAGTTGGCGTTAAAAATAATCCCCACAAACAACTTTTAAGAGAGTTTTTCTTTAACAATTTGAGCCACCAAACTTCCGTCCGCTCGTCCCTTTACTTTATCCTTTAGGCTTGCCATTACTTTCCCCAAGTCCTTTATTCCTTCTGCTCCAACCTCAGAAATAGCATCTTCAATTAATTTCTTGACCTCTTCTTCAGTTAGCTGTTTTGGCATATATTTCATCAATACTTCAATTTCTGCTGCTTCGCTTTCCGCCAAATCATTCCTTCCCGCATCAGCATATTGCTTTTGAGAATCTTTTCTTTTTTTAATTTCAGACATTATAATGCCCAAAACATCATCATCAGACAATTCCTGCCCCTTATTGTCTATTTCTTTATTTTTTATTTCAGATCTTAGCATTGCTAAAACGGACTTACTCAAGTGGTCGCCCGATTTAAATGCTGTTTTAAAGTCTGAATCAACTTCCTCTTTTAAATTCATTTTCGTTTATTTTACCTAATTTAAATAATCTTTCTTTTTCTGAAGCTATATTTGATCTTCTTAAAGCTGATTCCCTTATTTTTCTTTTTGATTTTCTCGGCTCAAGGAATCTTGCTTTTCTTGCTTTTGCCAAAATATGGCTTTGCTGAATTTTTCTTGAAAATCTTCTTAAAAAAGCTCCTGTTGATTCTTTATCTCTTCTTTTTGCTTCTATCATTTCAAAGGCACCTCCTCTCCTTTTTTGTCAGCCAAAAGATGCATATGAATGTGATCTATCTCTTGACCACCATCTCTGCCAACATTAACCTGAAGCCTGTAACCTCCGGATACACCCAACTCTTTAGCCGCTTCTTTGGCTGTCAAAAATATTTCCCCCAAAAGAGCAACTTCATCTTTTCCCGCATGATCCACAGACTCAATATGTTTTTTAGGAACAATGAGTACATGAACGCTTGCTTTTGGGTGAATATCTTTAAAAACCAAAAAATCATCATTTTCTAAAATGACTTCCGATTCAATTTCTTTATTTGTAATTTTACAAAATAAACAATTTGTCATAATGATAAATAAATTTCATATTTTAGATGCAGATTGAGGTAAAAACTATGAGTGAAATTGAGTCGTACTTACAGTACGATGAAATAAACAAATAGTTTTTAACGACGAGATGCTCTAAAATTGAAATTTATTTTTTTAAATGATTTTTAATCACTTTAACTATCTTCTCTATCGGAACAGTCTCCTGAGCTCCTGTTTCCATATCTCTTAAAATAATATCTCCGTCTATTGCTTCTTTTTGACCTATAATTAAACTCATTTTTGCGCCAAATTTATCTGCTATGCGAAGCTGGGAAGACAAACTATTTCTACCAAAAGATTCCATTACATGCAAGCCCGCCGATGAAAGATCATCAAAAAGCTTGAGGCTCTTTTTCTTTCCTAAATCTCCAACCTGAACTAAAAATATCTGTGATTTAAATGGATTCGCCACTTTCACCCCCTGTTTTTTCATAAGGTTTATAACTCTTTCCATACCAATTGCCGCACCAACCGCTGGAGTATCTTTTCCGCCGACTATTTTTATCAATTTATCAAATCTTCCGCCACCACCCAAAGCAAGTTTAGATCTTCTGTGAGCCTTCTCACTTCCTCCTTCTGAATGCTCATCTTCCAAGAAAACCTCAAAAACGGTTTTTGTATAATAATCCAAACCTCTTACAAGATGCGGATTGAGTGAATAAGGTATTTCAAGTTCATCTAAAAATTCTAAAACTGACTTAAAGTGGTCGTGGCATTCTTTACACAAACTATCTATTAAAGTTGGAGCATTTACTTTTATCGGCTGGCATTTTTCTTCTTTACAATCCAAAAGTCTTAAGGGATTTGTTTTAATTCTTTTTTTGCAATTTGTACAAGCTCCTTTTATTCTTGACCTGTAATATTTTAAAAGCTGACTTCTGTAACTTGGGCGGCATTCTTTGCATCCTATGCTGTTTATCTCAACATTCAGATTTTTAAGCTTTAAACTGTAACATGTTTTTACAAAAACATTTATTATCTGAGCATCATAAACAGGATCCATATCCCCAAAAATTTCAAAACCAATTTGATGAAACTGTCTGAATCTTCCGGACTGCGGTTTTTCGTACCTAAACATAGGACCAATATAATAAAGCTTTACCGGCTGGGGTAAGTTTGCCATTCCGTTTTCAATGTAAGCTCTTACAACGCTTGCTGTTCCTTCCGGACGCAAAGCAACACTGTCTTTGCCTTTGGTTTTAAAAACATACATCTGTTTTTCAATAATGTCTGTGGCCTCACCAACAGATGTGACATAAAGATCTGAATTCTCAAAAATAGGAGTGTCTATTCTTCCAAATCCATAATGCAAAGCAATGTCTCTGACCACATCTCTCACTTTATTCCAATATTTTTGTTCTTGAGGCAAAATATCAAAAGTTCCCTTAGGAGTTTGAAATGTTTTTTTGGGTTTTCTTGACATAATTTTTTATTTAGAATTTATGCACTTAAATACGCAAATTCTATTTATTTGTAAAAACTAAATGAATCAAACGGAAATACTCTCACCGCAACCTTACCGATTAAAAATTTGTCTTTTAAAGGACCCCATCTTCTGGAGTCAGAAGATGCCCCTCTGTTGTCTCCTAATACAAAATACTCATCGTATCCAAGCTTTACCTCGCCTCCTCCAAATGTTTCTTTCTCATTTAAAATATACTTCTCATCAAGAAAAAATCCTTTGGGGTTATCTTTGTTTTTGATAATTATTTTTCCGTTTCTAAATCCAATTATTTCGCCGGGCAATCCAACAATTCTTTTAATATAATACTGTTTTGTGTCATAAGGATATTTAAACACAATGACATCACCTCTCTCCGGTTTGTTTAATCTGTAAGATATTTCATCAACTATAAGATAATCGCCATTTTCAAACGAAGGCTCCATAGAAGCGCCTAAAACAAAAAACGGCTGAATAACATAATATCTTAACGGTATTATGATAACCAACGATATTAATACTAATTTTGATGTCTCCCATAAAAAGGAGAATATATTTTTAAACTTCATAATGAAAATAATCTACCATAAAAACCACGATATTACAATATCCGGCCGCAAAAAATAATCTTCTATCTTAATTTCTTATTTAACTGTTTTATTGACTGTCCTCCCTTTTTTATTTTATGGTATCATAATGATTATGAATGAATATTATGATTACGAATTAGAAGAAAAGAAAGACTCTGAACTTCTTTTATGGTTTTTGAGAGCTTTTGGTATTTTGTTTTTTTCACTTTTCATATTTTTTTTCAATACACAAGAACTTCAAAAACCATCGCAAACGGAATTTGGGGCATCTCAAATAGTAAAAACCGCTTTTTCTTTTTTAACGGAAAAAGAAAACTACATTAAAGGAGAAAAGCAAGATAGAGTAAACATTCTTTTTTTGGGAATGCCGGGGAAAGAAAACAGTGCGCCACACCTAACAGACTCCATTATGCTTATAAGCATACGCCCAAGCACCAACCAGCTTGCAGTTTTGTCTATCCCCCGCGATCTTTTGGTTTATCTTAAAAAAGAAAAAAGGTATGCAAAAATAAATTCACTTTTTATAATAAATGAAAAAGACCCAAAACTAATAGAAGAAAAGGTTAAGCAAATAACAGGACAGGAGATTAACTACTATATCGCTTTGGACATAACGGCAGTTGAAAAAGTAATTGATATTTTAGGAGGGTTAAATGTTTTTGTATCAAGAGATGTTTATGACCCAAGATTCCCCACTCCCGGCTTTGGAACTGAAGTTTTTGAAATAAAAAAAGGCTGGAGATATCTTGATGGTAAAACAGTCCAAAAATATTTAAGAACAAGAAACTCACCAAACGGAGATTTCTCAAGAATGGAGCAGCAACAGGCGGTTGTTGAAGCCATAAGAAAAAAAATGTTTGGACTTAATCTTTTTTTAGACCTGCCTACTATATTTTCAATATTTAAAACAATGTCCGACCACACACAAACAGATATTTCAAATAATGAAATAAAAAGGCTTTATACCCTTATAAAAAACGTAAGTTATGATAAAATAGAAAATAAGGTTTTAAATGGCGGGTCAGACGATTCTTTGCTTGTCGCAGATGAGTTTATGTTCGGAAGCCAAAGAGGGTTTGTATTAAAACCAAAAGCCGGAGATTTTGATTATTCGGAAATACAAAGTCTCGCAAATTCAATTTTTAGATAAAATAAATTTACATAAAAATATGACATATTTAATCATAGGACTGGGCAACCCGGGAGAAGAATACGAAAATACAAGACACAACATCGGACGGGATGCGGTAATTTACTTTGCTAAGAAAAATAATTTCTCGGATTTTTCAGAAAATAAAAAACTAAAGTCTCTTGTTTCGGAAGGAAAATTGGAAAAGAACAAAGTCATTTTAATACTGCCTGAAACTTATATGAATAAATCCGGTGAGGCGGCCTCTTTTGCGCAAAAATATTTCAAGACCAAACCGGAAAATATTTTTGTTGTTTATGACGATATAGACTTGTCTTTCGGAACAATAAAGATATCTTTCAATAAAAACTCGGGAGGACACAAAGGAATCGGTGATGTAATAAAGAAATTAAAAACAAAAGAATTTTACAGAGTTCGTCTCGGTATAAACCCAACAAAAAAGAAAAAAAATGCTGCAGAAGTGGTTTTGAAAAAATTCGGAAAAAAAGATGAACTCGTTTTAAAAAAACTCAAAAAAACAATAAACGAATCTCTCCTCTGCGCTGTTTTGGAAACTCCTCAAAAAGCAATGGGAAAATTTAACCAATAACATCAGAATCAACAACTGTTGTGAAAACCGCCGCAAAAATTGTTGATTTTTTAAATAAAATAATATTTTTTGTTTGTCATTTTAATATTTTTAATATAAGCTAAAAAGCTAATGAAGTTAAAATCCGACAGCTTACTTATTGTTGCGTTAACCCCCGACTTGGCGGAAAGGGATGTTTTTTGGTTTTCTGAAAACGAAAAAAAAATAAAAAATTTGCTGAAAATAGATTCATTCTGGCAAAACCACGCTGTATTTATTGAAACAGACCAGAACATTAAACTTTCTGAGTTTTTAAGAAAACTCAGCGACCTAAACTACGAAAAAGTAACAACTATTTCAAGGCCTGGAGAATTTTCCTCTCGAGGAGGACTTGTGTCTTTATTTCCCGTTAATTTAAACTATGCTGTTGCAATAGATTTTCTGGGAAATAAAATAGAATCAATAAAAAAGCTCGGCGTATCTGTTTCAGAAGACAATCGAGACAAAATATTAAAAAAACAGATTAAGACTCTTGGAGCTGACCATCTCAAAAATTTAAGCCCTGGAGATTATCTGGTGCACATTGACCATGGTATAGGAATTTACAAAGGGAAAATCACCTTAAAAACCAAAACCGATATTCAAAATGTTCGAGGTTCAACCTCGAACATAGATAAAGAATATTATCTTTTAGAATATGCTCCCCCAAAAAATGGAGCGGACCCGGATAAGCTTTTTGTCCCAAAAGATAAAATAGAAAAATTATCTTTGTATTTAGGATTTGTAAAACCGACCATTCACAGATTGTCGGGAAATGCCTGGGAAAAAACATTCAAAAAAGCATCCGAAGATGCAGAGGAGCTCGCAAAAGAACTTTTAGAACTTTACGCAAAAAGATCAACTGCAAGAAAAATCCCCTGCCAAAAAGACAGCATACACCAAAGAGAATTTGAAGATATGTTTGAACATCCGGAAACTCCGGACCAGAAAAAAGCCATTTCTGAAATTAAAAAAGATATGGAATCAGACGAACCGATGGACAGACTTTTATGCGGAGATGTCGGTTTTGGAAAAACAGAAGTCGCACAACGCGCTATCTTTAAAGCGGTTGATTCGGGTCATCAAGCCGCAATACTCTGCCCTACCACTATTTTGTCAGACCAGCATTTTGAAAACTTTAAAAAAAGATTTGAAAAATTTCCATTTAACATTGCCGCTTTAAACAGATTTGAATCTAAAAAGAATCAAAAAAACACTATAGAAAAATTAAAAAAAGGGACTGTGGATATTATCATCGGAACCCACAGACTGCTTTCTGAAGATGTATTTTCCGCTTTGAGCGGGAAAAAACTGGGTCTTTTGGTGATAGATGAAGAACAGCGTTTTGGAGTAAAACAAAAAGAAAAACTTAAAAAACTAAAAGAAAATATAGATATACTAAGTTTGTCTGCAACACCTATACCAAGGACTCTTCATCTTGCTCTCTCCGGACTCAAACAAGTCAGTCAGATAAACACTCCTCCGTTTGGAAGAATGCCTATTAACACAAACGTTCTTTGTTATGATAAAAATGTAGTGAAGGAAGCAATTAAAAAAGAAATAGAAAGAAACGGACAAGTATATTTTTTACACAATAAAATTGAAACTATAAACAAAACGATGTCAGACCTTAAAAAACTTTTGCCGAAAATCAAATTTGATATTGTTCACGGCAGACTTTCTGAAAAGGAATTGAGAAATGTTATGCAAAAATTTAAAAACAAAAAATCTGATGTTTTAATAGCAACCACAATAATAGAAAATGGACTTGATCTTAAAAATGTAAATACTTTGATAGTGGATGATGCCGCAAGACTTGGGCTTTCCCAAGCGCATCAAATAAGAGGAAGGATAGGAAGACATACGGTTCCCGCCTACGCATATTTAATGTATCAAAAAAACTCCTTAACAGAAGACGGCAAAAAAAGACTTGATGCTCTAAAAAAATATTCAGACTTGGGTTCCGGATATCAGCTTGCAATGTCCGACCTTCAAATAAGAGGCGCCGGAAATATTCTCGGGAAAAAACAGAGCGGAACTATAAATCAAATAGGGCTAAACCTTTATTGTGAAGTTTTAAATGATGCTATTGAAAGGTTGAAATAAAACTATCTAAAAATATAAGAGATTATAATTAAATATTTTTTCTTTATTTTTATAATATAAAGAAAGGAAGAAAAAAATAAACGAAGCACTTTTTTACGCAGTGTCAGAGCCTCCTCAAAAAGCGATGGTAGAATTTATCTCTCTTTTTTAAAATATCTGTTTCTTACTTTCTTAAAGACAAACACGATTAGGCAAGCCAATAGGTAAAAAGTAAAAATATTTAAAATAAAATATGAAAATCCTCCAATATTAAAACATACTGAATCATTCATGCCCGTCAAAGAACATAAGTCTCCAACCGCCCCTGAAACAGCTATGGCAGGAAAATCAAAAATGTGTTTAAGTTTAAAAAATAAAGTTTCCGTTACACTTTCAAAATTTTCTGTTGGGGTAGTTAGGGCTATTGTTATTCTCATGCCTATTATGGATAAAACCATAAGAACAAAAGTCAACATTAACTTGAAAAAATTAAATTTTATAAATTCTTTCATATTTTATCTTTAAAATAATTATTTTTAAATTTTAAAAGACTTAAGAAATAGAGGGTGATTATTCAATCACCCTCTGTTGTTTTTTATTACTGAATTGAAACTCGTACAGCAAGACCATTAGGAGCATCGTAATTCTTGAAGAAAAATTTATATTCTATAGAACTACTACCGCTATACAAAGATTGTTCCGTCTTCCACATATAAAAAACTCCTGCATATCTCCAAAGATGCCATGGATCCCCGGGGATAGATGCATCTCTCCAGTAAAAATTCATGTAAGCAGACTTATCCCAATAATACAATGATTCATGCCAAGTAGTGAACTCTCTAGTCCCCTGCTCGTTAGGAGAATAATAAACTGTTGCAGTATCCCACTCAGGAAGCATAAATCCTATGGTATCTCCCGTACCTATGTAGTAATCTACATTATCCGCATAAGCATTCCCCGAAAAAACAAATGCCGATAATATCAGCATTATCGCAAAAATTGCATTTTTTAGCAATTTCATTTTACTTCTCCTTTTGACTGAAGGTTAAAAGAACAAAAAAGTTGCCAAGCCAATCTCAGCAACCAAAACCAATATACCATTTTTTTTTTGCGCCTTTGCAAATTTTTTATGTGGAAAACTTTTTTGAAAAAACCTCTCGCAAAAAATTAACAACTTTGGGGACGGTCGTCCCAAAGTTGTTATTGGGTTTTTTATTTTAGATTAAAAATGTTTTGAAAAAAATAAAGCAACACAATAAATCGAATTCTCCATAGGACAGTCCTATGGAGAATTGATAAATTTTTATTTTCTGCTCTGTCCTTTCTTCCGTTGCTCTTGTCGGAGCGAGGCACACCCCAACCGAGTTTTTATTTAATTTCAGAATTTTTATACTTCACTAAACAACAACTTAGTATCTTATAGTTTTCAAAATCAAGTTCCATGTTTCATCAAGTGAAGAATCTGTATCACTTCTAGAATAAAATAGACTAATCGGTGTGTTAGTGTATTGAGAAGATAAATATATTTTCGTGATATCCGCATGAACAGGCTGGTCGCCTGGCAATTGCTCATCTAATCTGTATGTTACAAACTCACCTTTCAACCCATTTATAACTACAGGCTGAATTAACGAAATAAACTCAGGCCTAACATTATCCGCTAAATTACTCTTTTTATCACTGTTTTGTATTGGTTCATATATGGATATATAAGACCCATCTGGTCCAGTGATTTGCGCTCTTCTAATGCGATATTGTTTATAGAGACGATTACTCGTAATGGCTAAATCTTCAAAGTTAACTTCTTTAGAATATGAAAAAGAAATATTATTTCCTGAAAAAGTTATATAAGAAGAATTGAAGTGACTGTATTTGGCTATACCCACTCCAAACAAAATAAAAAGAATAACGAAACCAATAATAATTTTTTTATTAAAGCTTATTTTCATCTGTATATATAATTATATTTTTAAAAAAGAAAGGGGTTATCTATAATAAAATAACCCCTTTTAAAAGGTTAAGCCTCTCTCAGACTACCACTGATTCCATGTTCCTAAATAAGCCGATGTACCATGATAACCTTGACTTTGAAGATCGGCATTACTCATGAAATGCTTGCCAATAACGTATGAACCAACCCAATTTGAATCAATGACCCACCATCCAGACACTCCACCAATCGTTGCAGGTTTTTCAGCGATAGCGTAATGAGTGTTTGTTGCGGTCATCAATATCCAACCCTGTTGAAAATGAGTTGGATTACTTTCCAATCCGTTCACATTCCCATAAACGGAATTTGGATAATTATGCATTGCATAATGATCGCTATAATACCAAGCGGTAGAACGATACAAAACAAGACGCACAAAATACGTACATTCACCGCCGCGAAAATAGCTGCCGTAAGGCCCCCTAACGGACCAACAATGCCGTAACCCTCCTCTATAGCATTGTCTCTTGCAGTGGCATCGTCATTCGCATAATCCCAGTCACCATACCATTTTTGATAAATGTCAGAGCCATCTGAATTACTTGAATAACCATCATTGCTTTTACTCAAAGCATGTCTCGCTTCATACAAAACTCGAGAACTCCAATCACCATGAGTCCACGCATGAGCTTCATATGGTTGAGCATTGACAGAAGACATCCCCAAAAACAACAGGACAAAGCCAAATAAAAAAGCAAAGCCACGATGGACATTACTCACCACATTGCGTTTAGCGTTCATAACGACGCTCCTCTTAAGTTGATTTTAAAAGAACTACTTCGTCGCAAAGCCAATCTCAACGACAGAGTAACTATATCATTTTTTATGGGGGGGGGGTGCAAACTTATTTCTGGGGAAAACTTTTTTGAAAAACTAAATTTAAAACAAATCAAACATTACTACTTATTGCGCGGTCGCGCAATAAGTAGTAATAAAAAATATTTGATTTATTATTGAGATGAGGGCTAAAAAATAAATTATAGTATTCTCCTGCCTCTTAAATAAAATAGCAAATAAATTAAGACCTGATAACCTTATGCAGTGTTGAAGAAATAAAAGTTTGATATGGAATTCCCTCTTGGATTGCTTTTTCTTTTATCTTAATCAAGTCAACCTCTGACATTCTTATAGAAATAGTTTTGTTTTTTGCCAATGTTCCTTTGGCAATCTTTGAATACTTTATTATTTCTCTTTTTTTATTTTTTACAGAAAAAACCCTTCCGGATTCCGCCAAATTTAAAATTTCTTTTTCTTCTTTATTTAGTTTAATTTTTTTCATAATTTTTCCGTTAAATATTTTTTAGTTAATTTTCTTGATGGAATAATAGTTTTTAAAAAAACTTCTTCTTTGCTTTCTATAAAAGGCACTAAGTAAATATAGCTCTCTATCTCTAAAATAAATATTTTTTGATTTTCGTAATTTTTATTTTCCAAAATATCTAATATCTCTCCAGCTTCTATTTTTATCAAACAAATCTCAAAGGAAATTTTTCTTTCTTTTATAAGTTTCTTATTCTTTTTAGGATTCCAATTAAAATATTTCATATAAATTCATTATATACAATGTATATACAAAGTCAATGTTTATAAACAACTTAAATACCCCTACTTTTTTGATTGAAATTTAAAAATTTTACTTTACTGACCAACCGTAAAATTCCACTCTTAATTCAGCTAAAATTTTAGTTAAAGATGGAGTGGCAATGAAGTGAAATTTTACGTTTGATTAATAATTAAAAAATAAATCAGTCATGTTGTTTTACGTTTTTTCTTTTATCTGTTAAAATTTTCTAATGCAAGAATTAAAAATAAAAGATAAAAACTTTCCGGAATCTTTAAAAAATATTCCAAAACCTCCGAAAAGAATTTTCGTGCGAGGAGATATTTTGCAGGAAGACAAAACTGCAATTGCAATAGTTGGAGCGCGCAAGTGTTCTTCCTACGGAAAACAAACGGCATACGACATTGCTTATGCTCTTGCAAAAAATGGAGTAACTATAATCTCGGGACTTGCTTTGGGGATAGACGGAGAAGCGCACAAAGGAGCGCTTGATGCGGGAGGCAGAACACTCGCTATTTTGGGAACAGGTATTGACGATAATTCAATTTACCCTTACTCTCATAAGTCACTGGCAGAACGCGTTTTAAAAAACGGCGCCTTAATATCAGAATACGAACCGGGAACTCCTGCCCTACCCCACCAATTTCCGGAAAGAAACAGAATAATCTCCGGGCTTTCACTTGGAGTTTTAGTGGTTGAAGCAAAAGAAAGAAGTGGGTCGTTAATTACGGCACACATAGCGCTTGAGCAAGGAAAGGATATTTTCTCAATACCCGGACCGATACATTCTCCAAGCTCAAAAGGAACAAACAAACTGATACAGCAAGGAGCAAAACTTGTAACAAAACCTGAAGATATTTTGGAAGAGCTTGAACTTTCAGGAATTGAAATAAAAAAGAAAGAAGTGAATTTTTCAAAAGAAGAGAAAAATATTTTAAAAATATTGGAAACGGAAGCAATACACACAAACGACATAATAAGAATATCTAAAATGCCGACAAGTTCCGTCCTTACGACAATAACAATGCTTGAGATGAAAAAAGTGATAAAAGATGTTGGTGGAAATATGTACGTTGTAAATTTATAAAGCTGATTACATTTGAGGAAGATATTTTTGCCTTGCCAAAAATAATAGTAAAAGATACAAGAACATCTTCCTCAAATGTAATACAAATATTAAATTTTAATTCTGAATTTTAAAAAAATAATATATTTGCAAAATTAGAATTTTTAAAATTAAGCATAGTTTGAGAAAAAAACGAGGAGCGGAATGAGCCGCAGTTTTACTGCAACGAGTGAGCACCAGAGTTTTTTACGAAAAAATTTGCCAATTTTAGAAATTATAAATATATGAAATTAGTTATCGTAGAATCCCCTTCCAAAGCAAAGACAATTGAAAAATATTTGGGGGCTGATTATAAAGTTCGCGCATCTGTCGGACATGTTCGTGATCTTCCAAAAAGCAACAAAAAAGCAATTGATATTGATGCCGGTTTTGTGCCCTCTTATGAAATATCAAAAGGAAAAGAAAAGATCGTCAAAGAACTAACGGAATTGTCAAAAAAAGCAAACGAGGTGCTGCTTGCAACTGACCCCGACCGTGAAGGAGAAGCTATCGCTTGGCACATTAAAGAGGCTTGTAATATAAAAAATCCAAAAAGAGTAGCTTTTCACGAGATAACAAAAGATGCTGTTTTGGAAGCGATGACTCATCCAAGAAAAATAGATGACGACTTAAAAAAAGCGCAGGAAGCAAGAAGAGTTTTAGACAGACTTGTCGGATATGACCTTAGCGGTCTTATTTGGAAAAAAGTTCGATATGGACTTTCCGCAGGAAGAGTTCAATCCCCCGCCTTAAGAATAATCATGGAGCGGGAAAGAGAAATACGCGCATTTTCACCGGAAGACTTTTGGACAATAACGGCTAATGTTGAAAATAAAAACAAAGAAAAATTTACTTTAGTATGTTCAAAAGAGTCAAGAGATGAAAAAGAAGTGGATAAAATTTTATCTTCCGGAGAAAAAAATGAATGGTTTGTAAAAGACATAAAAGAATCCGAAGTAAAACGGTCCACTCGTCCCCCTTTTACAACTTCAACCCTTCAGCAAACAGCCAGCACAAGACTCGGGTTCGCCCCATCAAAAACAATGGGAGTTGCCCAAAAACTTTACGAGGCCGGACTTATAACATACATGAGAACCGACAGCACAACATTGAGTCGTCAAGCTCAAAAACAAATACTAACTTTAATCAGCAAAAAATTCGGCAAAGAATATGCTTCTGAAAATTTTTTCAAAACAAAAAGTAAAAATGCCCAAGAAGCTCATGAAGCTATCAGACCCACAAACTCAACAAAAGAAATTGCAGGAGCAACAGAAGAACAAAAAAAACTTTATAAACTCATATGGCAAAGAACCGTTGCTTCCCAAATGCAAAATGCGAAACTCTTAAGAACAAAAATAACCGCAAACATCAAAAATGACATCATTCCGGACTTTAACACGACCGGATCAAGAATTATTTTTTTAGGTTGGCTTGCAGCAGACCCGGGAGCAAAAGGTGAAGACGTTATATTGCCTGAAGTTAAAAAGGACGACATGCTAAAACTTCTTTTGATAGAAAAAGAACACAAACAAACCCAACCTCCTTTCAGATACACAGAAGCCGGTCTTATTAAAGAACTTGAAAAAAGAGGTATTGGAAGACCATCAACCTATGCAAGCACTATAAAAACAATAGTTGACAGAGGTTATGTAGAAAAAGAAAACAGAACGCTATTTCCTACAGACACAGGAGATGTTGTAAGCACATTTTTGGAGAATAATTTTGCCAACTATATATCAGATACATTTACAGCCGAAATGGAACAGGAGTTAGACGATATTTCAAACGGAAAAAGAGAGTACGCAAAAACATTGAAAGATTTTTATGGACCATTTCAAAAAGAAATTAAATCAAAAGAAAGCATAGAAAAACTAACTACTTTGGGTGATGTGGATGAGAAAATAAAATGCCCGAAATGCAAAAGCAAAATGGTTATCAAGCTTTCAAAAACCGGCAAATTTATGAGTTGCTCTACATTTCCAGATTGTGCCGGAGCAAGAACTATGGAAGGAAAAGAGCTTGAAGGACCAAAAGAAACAGGAGAAAAATGTCCGAAATGCGAAAAACCTTTAGTTCAAAAAGAAGGAAGATTTGGTAAATTCATCTCCTGTTCAAACTACCCTAAATGTAAATTCATAAAAGAAGATGAGGAGGAAAAAAAGAAAAAAATGACCGGAGTTGAATGCCCCGATTGCAAAAAAGGAGAAATAATGGAAAGACGAGGACGCTTTGGACTTTTTTACAGTTGTTCCGACTACCCCGACTGTAAATTTGCAATGAAAGCAAAACCGACAGGAAAAAAATGTCCGGATTGTGAAGCTTTAATGATGGAAGGAACAAAAACAATCCCCGAGCGCTGCTCAAAAAAAGAATGCCCCAATCACAGACCCGATAAGAAAAAATCTTCGTAGTGAAATTTTCAGATTTTGAGCGAGATGAAGTAAAGCCTTAAAAATAAATATTTTTATAGCCTCCCCAACAAACACCCAAATCTACAATTTGGGTGTTTGTTTTTATTTGACGATATTTTAAGTTTAATGTAACTTTAAGTTAAAGAAAATTTTTAATTTTGTATTTTGATTTTTAATTTAAAATATGGACGTAAATGAAATTTTAGAAAAATTAAATAATGCAACAAAAAAAGACGTTGAACAGATAACCAAAGCTTTTGAATTTGCAAAAAAGGCTCACAAAGACCAAAAAAGATACTCGGGCGAGTCTTATTTTATCCACCCGGTTGCTGCGGCAAAAATGCTTGCGGAAATCCAGATGGATACGCCAACAATTGTCGCCACCCTACTCCATGACGTATGTGAAGACGGACATGCAACACCGGAACAAATAAAAAAAGAGTTTGGGGAAGAAGTTGCATTTTTAGTTGAAGGAGTTACAAAGCTTGGAACTGTTAAATACCAAGGGGTGGAGCGTCATGTTGAAAACTTAAGAAAAATGTTTTTGTCTATGGCAGAAGACATCAGAGTAATAATCATCAAGCTGGCAGACAGAACTCATAACATGCAAACATTAAAATATGTTCCGGAACACAAAAGAAAAAGGATAGCTCTTGAGACTTTAGATATTTATGTTCCTTTAGCCGACAGACTCGGAATGGGTAAATTTAAAGGAATACTTGAAGATTTGGCGTTTAAGTACACCTATCCGGAAGAATATGAATGGACAAAAAAACAAATAACCGGAGCAAGCTACAAGAAAGAAGAATATCTTACAAAAGTTAAAGAAAAAATCTCAGAAGAGCTGGAAAAAAATAAAATAAATATTACAAATATAGATTCAAGAGTTAAAAATCTGTATAGCGTATACAAAAAATTAATAAGAAAGGACCGGGATATTTCCAGAATTTACGACACTATTGCGGTAAGAATAATAACAAAAAACATTGAAGATTGTTATGCCGTTTTAGGAGCAATTCACAGGCTTTGGAAACCTGTTCCGGGAAAAATAAAAGACTATATAGCGCTACCAAAACTAAATGGATATCAAAGCATACATACCACTGTTTTTTGTATTGATGGAAAAATTACTGAATTTCAAATAAGAACGGAAACGATGCATGAAGAAGCGGAAAACGGCATTGTCTCTCACTGGGCATATGCTATGTCGGGGAAACAAAAAGAGGGCGGTAAAGTAAAAAAAGAATTATCTTGGGTGTCTGAACTTCGAAATTGGCAAAAAGAACATGCTGGAACCCAAGAATTTTTAGATAGTTTAAAAATTGATGTTTTTAAAAATAGAATCTTTGTCTTCACTCCAAAAGGCGATGTAATAGACTTACCTGAAAGTGCAACTCCCATAGATTTTGCATACAGCATACATTCTGGCGTAGGAGATAGTTGTTCCGGAGCGAAAGTAAATGATAAAATGGTTTCTTTGGATTACAAACTTCAAAATGGAGAAATATGTGAAATACTAACCTCAAAAAACAAAAAACCATCCCGTGGATGGCTTCAACTTGCAAATACAAGCTATGCAAAAAATAGAATCAGATCATATCTTAAAAAAGAACTTGGCGTAGAAGTCCCCCGGGCTCCAAAAAATTTACAGAAAATAAAAAACTTTGAATTTAAAATAGTGGCTTCTAACAGAATTGGAATGCTGAAAGATTTACTTTCTATATTTCAATCTGAAAAAATAAATATAATAAAACTAAACACAGACTCCAGAAATAAGAAAAGACCTGTTATTGTTATAATTTTCCCGACAAAAAGCAATACAATCGCAGACCAAGTAGCTGCAAAAATCAGGAAAGTAAAAGGAGTAAAAAGTGTTGAAAAAATGCTTCTAAAAAATTAATTGGAAGCGATTTTCCTGACTATATTTTTTAAATCCTCATTTGAAAAATATTTTACAACAAGCTCACCCCCATCACTTACATGCTTTGCCGGCTTAACAAGAACTTTTGTTCCTAAATAACCCTCTATCTTCGCTAAAGCCTCTTTAATTAAAGGATCTTGCCCAGCCATGCTTTTTACCGGCTTTTTTAGCATAGCTCGTGCAGCGACCTCTGTATTTCTTGCTGAAAGTTTTTGTGTTTTTACTTCTTTTAAAAGTTTTGACTGCATAGCGCCCTTTGGCAAAGACAGTATAGCTCTTGCATGATTTTCCGATATATCCCCTTCTTCCAAAGCAGTTTTTACATCATCTGGCAACTCTAAAAGCCTTATGGTATTCGAAACAGAAACTCTTCCCTTTCCCACTCTTTCTCCTATTTGCGCATGGGTCATAGAAAACTCGTCTGCAAGTTGTTTGTATGACAAAGCTCTTTCAAGAGGCGTTAGGTCCTCTCTTTGAACATTTTCCAAAATAGCAAGCTCAAGATGCTCTTTATTTGTTTTGTTATCTTTTAATATAGCGGGGATTGTTTTAAATCCTGCTAATTTTGACGCTCTATATCTTCTCTCTCCGGCTATTATTTGATATTTTTCTTCATCGTTATCTCCTATTTTTACCACAACGATAGGCTGTATCACTCCGTGTTTTTTTATAGAAGACGCCAAATCTTTTAAGGCGCTTTCTTTAAAATACTTTCTTGGTTGGTAGGGATTTGGAGAAATTTTATTTATACTGATATCAAAAACAGTCTTTTTATTAAGACTTTGTTTATTAACGCTTGTTGGTAATTTCCTGTCTTTTTTTTGAGGTATTAAAGATGAAAGTCCTCTGCCTAATGCCATTTTATTGGTTTGTTAACTGATTAGTTTTTAGCTTATTAGCTGAATAAATTAATAGAGCTTATGATGTTTTTATAAAACTTTTAAGATGTATAGCTCTGTCGGCTGGAACAAAAAATGCACTTAATTTTAAAGATTTTGTGATAATTTAATTATTTCTTGAGCTAAGTTTTTATAAGCCCTTGCTCCTTTTGAAAATGAATTGTAATGCGAAATCGGCTTTCCATAACTTGGCGCTTCCGCCAATGAAACTGCTCTTGGTATAACGGCTTCAAAAACATTTCCAGGAAAATTTCTTCTTACTTCTTTTATAACAGATGCGGAAAGCCTATTTCTTTTATCGCTCATGGTAAGCAAAGCTCCCATAACATCAAGATTTGGCTCGATATTTTCTTTTATAAGCTCAATAGTCTCCAGAAGCTGAGAAAGTCCTTCCAAGGCGTAATATTCGCACTGAACAGGGATTACAACCTTATCTGCGGCAACAAGCCCATTAACTGTTAATATACCTAGAGAAGGGGGGCAATCTATTATAACAAAATCATAATAATCTAAAATTTGAGCAATAGATTTTTTCAACTTGAATTCTCTGTCTTCTTCGTCTACAAGCTCCACCGCAGCGCCTGCCATATCCTGACCTCCGGGTAAAATATCAAAATTTTCCATTCCGGAATTTAAAATAACTTCATGTGCTTGTACTTGTTCACTTAAAAAGTGATACAAATTTATTTTAGCACGGTCACCATAAATTCCAAGTCCTGAAGTTGCGTTTGCTTGAGGGTCAAGATCAACAAGTAAAACCCTCTTGCCGTGTTCTGCAAGATATGCTGCCGTGTTTACCGCAGTTGTTGTTTTGCCGACTCCTCCTTTTTGATTACAAAATGCTATTGTTGTTGCGCTCATAAATAAAACTATTTTTTTACTAACTCAACTATAACATAAGAAATGAAATGTATTCAAGAAATGAAAAAAAGAAATCAACAATCAAAAGCGAACAACAAGTAATTTTAATTATATCGTTGACAATAAAAGACAAAATGTATAATCTTAGGTATTAAGGGTATAGGATTTAAATATAATCCAATTTAGAATCTAAAAAATAAGATGACCTTAGAGTGCAATGACAGTAGAATGACTTTATTATATTGAAAAGAAGCAATGGGAAAATCTGTTATTTAGCTTCCCGGAGGGCGGGTCAATTTTAGTCATATTTCTTCGTTACTCGTCGCTTATGATACATAAAAGTATCGCTTCACTCCTCGTGTCTCGAATATAACTAAAATTGCCTCCGCTAAATTGATTCTATTTAAATCCCATACCCTTTTTGCCGGAGTGATGAAATTGGTAGACATGCACGACTCAAAATCGTGTGGAGGCAACTCCATGAGGGTTCAAGTCCCTCCTCCGGCACCAGAATAGAACTTGTCCGCCTTTGGCGGACTTTTTCTTTGGCGGCGCGTAGCGCCACCAAAGAAAAAGCCACCCATTTTTAATGGACGGCTTATGTTTGTTGTGTATGTCAACTCAACTACTTAGATTACCGCTATTGATAGCACAATACACAACGGAATAAAAACTACCAAAAAATACAACTCTGGCCAGTTTTTGTTTATCCAGTTTAAAGTTTTCATTTTTTACCTCCTAAAATAACTACTAAATTTAATAGTAACATACTAATTAAAGAATGTCAATTTTTGTAGCATTGCAGCGTCAAGTTTACACTTGCCTTTTCTTCCAATTTTTTAAAAATATAACCAAAATACAAAACTTAAAATTTTACCTTAGAAATACTATTATTTGTATTTAATCGTCCGCATCTTAAACAAACAAAAACCCCCACTCTGGATTTTGTTGCTTTTGCGTTTGCCGTTAAGGTTAAAATTTGATAAAATTTAGTATCGGAATTTAAATATTAAAATACAACAATGAACTCGCAAGATCAAATAATGCAATTTTTACTTTCAAATCCTTATATATTCTTACTCTTAATAAGTTGGGTGTTGTTTTGGAAAGGTATAGCTCTGTGGATGTCGGCAAAACGCGACCAAAAATATTGGTTCGTTGCGCTTTTAGTTTTAAATACTCTTGGAATTTTAGAAATACTTTATATCCTATATATAAAATATAAAGAAAAAAAGGATTCACAAGAAGAGTTGGAGGAAGCAACAAATAATAATGAAAACACAGATTAAAACATTACTTAAAGTAACTCTCTCCTTGTTTTTAATACTTGTGGTTTTAGGATTTTATTATTTTTTTGTTGCAAAAAAATCCGGAAGCGAATTAGTTGATCCGCTTTATTGCACAGAAAGCAAAGAATGCACCACATATAGTCTTTTAAGCTGCTACAGTGCAAAGCCAATAAACAAAGACTATAAAACAAAAGTTTTAAATATCATAGAATCCGAAGATTCTCTTTGCGGAGAAATAAAAACCTCTTGTGTGAACAACACGTGTCTAATTATAAAATAAAGACTTGAAAATAAAACGGCCCTGCTTCAGCTTTTTACTTCCCTTATTTTAATCGCTAAACAATTACATTAACCAATCTTCCTTCAACGAAGATTGTTTTTTTAATATCCTTTCCTTCTATCCATTTTTGAGCTTTTTTATTTTCAAGAACCAATTTTTTTGCATCTTCTTCCGATATGTCAGAATTTACCAAAACAACATCTCTGACTTTTCCATTTACCTGAATAACAAAATTTATTTTTTCTTCTTTTACTAAACTCTCATCGTAACTTGGCCACAAAGAAAGATAAATACTTTCTTTATTGCCAATCATACTCCAAAGTTCTTCTGCTATATGCGGAGCAAACGGAGACAAAAGAATTAGAAACTTAGAATAGCAAACTAAAGAAATTTCTGCTTCTTTTTCCATATTATTTACCAATATCATAAGCTGAGATATCGCCGTATTAAAATTAAAACTTTCAATATCTTCAGACACCTTTTTAATTGTTTTATGCAACAATCTTTCCAAGTCGTCATTCTTTATTTTTAATTCTTGATCATTGATTCGTTCGTGCATTTTCCAAACCTTCTCCAAAAATCTTCTTGGACCGACAATGCTGTCCGTACTCCAAGAAACCGATTGCGAAAACGGTCCCATAAACATCTCGTATACCCTTAGGGTGTCTGCCCCAAAAGTCTCCACTATATCATCCGGATTAACAACATTCCCCCACCTTTTTGACATCTTTCTTCCATCTTCTGCGTTTATAAGCCCTACATGCTGAAGCCTTTCAAACGGCTCTTTATAATTCACCGCCCCAATATCATACAAAAATTTATGCCAAAAACGAGCGTATATTAAATGCCGTGTAGCGTGTTCCGCTCCACCAACATACACATCAACAGGTGACCAGTATTTTTCTTTTTCTTTATCAACTAAAACTTCATCATTTTTAGAGTCAATATATTTTAAATAATACCAAGAAGAACCTGCCCATTGCGGCATTGTATTAGTTTCTCGTTTGCCTGCGCCTCCGCATTTTGGACATTTTGTATTCACCCACTCAGAAATCCCCGCAAGCGGAGACTCCCCTGTTCCCGTCGGCTCATAACTTTCAACTTCGGGCAAAATTACAGGAAGATTTTTCTCAAACACAGGTACCGCTCCACATTTTTCACAATGAATAATAGGTATAGGTTCACCCCAATATCTCTGTCGTGAAAAAACCCAATCACGCAGTTTGTATGTCGTTTTCATCTGTCCCCCGACAAATTCAGTAATAGCCTTTTTCGCTTCTTCACTGTCCATTCCATCAAACTTGCCGGAGTTTACCAACCTGCCATCACCATCAAGATAAGTTGTCTTTTGTATTTGTTTCCAAATAAATTTCTGATGGTCTGGAGTTAGTAGGTCTGACACCTCATTTTCATCAACCCAAACGAGAGTATGGAGGGATTTTTCTTTATCAGAAACTTCAACTTGAGATTTAATATTTTTAACCTCGGCAAGATATGTATGAGCAATAGCATATCTATTTTGATTTTTATGTGAAGCACAGTAACGAGCTGAGGTTATCCAATTAAGTTTTTTTGTTATAGTTACTCCGGTTATTCCACTCTCTTCTTCAATTTCAGACAAAACTGCTTCTTCCGAAGTTTGTCCATTTTCTATACCACCCATAATTCCCGTTGTAATACCCTCTAAAGTTCCGTGCCAGTTCAAAAGAGCGTATTTGCCAGTTTCAGCATCTTTCAAATACACAATAACTGTCTCTCTTTCAACCTCCTCTAAGCCATTTTGGGGTGGATTTTTAGAATCATCCGCGCAAGGAATAATAACTTGTTTAATCTCCAGTCCAAACTTTTTTGCAAATTCAAAATCTCGCTCATCATGCGCAGGCACCGCCATGATCGCCCCTGTCCCATAATGCGCAAGAACATAATCGGCAATAAAAATCGGCAACTCTTCGTTATTCGCTGGATTTATCGCTTTTACACCTTTAAGCTCAACCCCCGTCTTTTCTTTCCCTTCTGCAGTACGCTCAATCTCTGTTTTTTTTGCTACTTCATCGCGATACTTTTCCACCTCGTCCCAATTTTCAATTTGCCCCTTCAACTCATCAACAAGTTCATGCTCCGGAGCAAGCACACAATACGTCGCGCCAAACAGAGTATCTGGCCGAGTGGTAAATACTGTAATTTTTGGAGTTTGTATAATTTCCTCCAATAATTCCGGAAACTTATCTGTTCCCATATGCCTTTGTACGAAGTGTCCATGACCTTTTAACTCTTTTACTTTTGCCTCCAATCTATCCTTAAATAATTTAGCAGTATCTTTTCCAATTTCTTCTTCATTATCTGAAGTAAAAACAATAATATTTTCTACTTGTAATTTAATATTGCCGTTAACACTATAAGTATAAAATTCTCCGCAAATAGGATTTTCATCATTCTCGTCCTTCCATGGAGCAACCATTATTAATGACTTAACTTTTTTACCTGTTTCACCAAGCCATCGCACAAGAAATGATGCACCACAACTGTGTCCTATAAGAATTGTATTTTCATTAATGTCCAATTTTTCAAAAACTTTTTTATGCTCTTCATATTTAGGCGCCCATGGATGTGGCATTAAAGGAAGCTCAACCTTTACTCCTGCTTCTTCGAGTATATTTTTAATCCAAGGTTGCCAGTGTTTGTCATAAGTTCTTGTTCTATGATCCATCTCTTTTTCAGCATTTGACGGACATCCATGAATAATAATTACATTGTTTTTTTTATCGTTGGTCTTTGAACTTTTTACTTTAAACTCTATCTCCGCCCCCTCTGATTTCCCTATCCAATTTTTTTGAGACTCTTTTATGGATTCCGGCCAATTTAAATTTTCCAAATCCTCAAGCATTCTGTCGGCATAATCCGTAATTTTTAAAACCCATTGACGCATCATTTTTTTCTCAACCACTGTTCCGCACCTCTCACACTTATCCCCCTCCAAGTCTTCGTTTGCAAGTCCTGTTTTGCATTTTGGACACCAATTTATCGGTTCATTTGACTCATACGCCAATCCTTTTTTAAACATCTGTAAAAATATCCACTGTGTCCATTTATAATATTCAGGATTAGTCGTATTTATCTCTCTCTCCCAATCATAATTAAAACCAATTTTCCCCAACTGCTCTTTGAATCTTTTTATATTTTTCTTAACTGCCAAAGAAGGATGGACTTTGTTTTTAATTGCATAATTTTCCGCAGGAAGACCAAAAGCATCCCACCCCATGGGGTGCAACACATTAAACCCGTTCATTTTTTTAAAACGAGAATAAACATCAGTAGCAATATATCCCTTTGGATGTCCAACATGAAGCCCTTCACCCGACGGATATGGGAACATGTCTAAAACATAGCACTTGGGCTTGTCTTTTTGTTCGGTGGTTTTATAAACCCCACCTTCCTTCCACTTTTTCTGCCACTTTTTTTCTATTTCTTTGTGATTATATTCTTTCATTTTTTAACTTAAATACAATTTCTAAATATTCTTATAATTACATATATAATATACAAAAAACTAACTAAAAAAGCAAAAGTCAAAATCAATTTTAAATAAATTAAACCCATAACTATTGCTCCAAAAATAAAAACAACTACACCCCCTCCAATGACAACTATGGGGACGACCGTCCCTATAGTTGTCATTGGATGATTTTTCTATTATAATTTAAATAGAAAAATAGAAGATATTAAAAAAATTAATGTTATAAAAAATGAAAGGAGACATAACACTCAAAATACTCGAAACTCTTAAGAAAAACACCTTAGACAGCATAGACTTGCTTGAGGCATTTTTAACTTCCGGCTATGGATCATCTTTTGCCGCTATAGAATACAATTGGAATCGCATATCTAAAAAAAGAAGTTATAAAAATAGCACTGAGAAAGCAAAAGATATCTTAACAAAAAAAGATTGGGATAAAATAAATAAAAGATTTAATGCCATGTTAAGTAAATTAAAAAAAGATGATTTGATAGAAAAATCCAAAAATAAATCAAAAATTATTATTAAAATAACAGAAAAGGGAAAGAAAAAAATAAACGATATAAAAAAGAAAAATTCCATATTCCCTAACAATAATTATAAAACAGCTAAAAATAATAATTTTATACTTTTTATGTTTGACATTCCGGAAAAAGAAAGAAACAAGAGAAAATGGATAAGATCTGTTTTGACTCGTATGGAATTTAAATTAATTCAAAAAAGTGTCTGGCTTGGAAAAACAAAAATACCGAAAGAATTTTTAAATGATTTAAGAAAATTGGGAATAATCCAATTTATAGAAATCTTAGAAATAACCAAAACAGGAAGCCTCAAACAACTAACTTAAAAAGTTCTCAATGACAACTATGGGGACGACCGTCCCTATAGTTGTCATTGGGGGGTTATTTAAAATATTAAACTAATTGATTTTTGGATTTATTTATTATAGTATTTAAAAGATTAATCTCCCTACAACCTGCTCAACTCATCTTAAATGCCCTCGTAGTTTAATGGATAAAACAAGCCCCTCCTAAGGGCTAGATCCAGGTTCGATTCCTAGTGAGGGCACCAAATAGTACTTCTTGCGCTGAAAGCGCAAGAAGTACTATTTGGTGCAGAAATACTAACCTTTGCTCGAACCTATTTTGAAAAGCAATCGCGGAGCGATTAATCTCTTTCACGCGCCGAGCGCGTGGTGGCTCTAAACAATGTCTTACGCGCGGAGCGCGTGGTAACTCTCCGCGCCATCGCCTCCGCTAAAGCTACGGCGACCGCCCGACCAAAACCATTTCCTTTCAATTTTTTGTCGTGCTCCTCCCCAAACCCCTCCGCCGACAGGCGAAAAAAGAAAGGTAAGGAAATGGTTTTGTCGGTCGGGTTCGCTACAGAAATCTCAAAACAACTCACTAAAACAAGTTTTATTGCTTACGCAATACCGCTCGTTGTTTCGCTATTCCTTTGCGAACTGTGGCGCTACGCCTGTGGTAAATCGTCCATCCGCTCACTCACGAGAAACACCTGCGCATTAACTACTCACTTCGTTCGTAAGCCTCTACGGTATTCTCGTGGCTCGCTTGGCTTTGATTAAAGTTTAGTAATAAGTCTTGGTATATTATTTTGTCCCCAATCAATTAACTCCGTAAACCGTAAATAGAAACCAAATAGATCAACCATGCGAAAATCCTTCCACTTGTGTCCATGGTCTTCTAACTCCTTAATTTCACGCACAATATATTCCTTGAGATTTTCTTGTGCTAATTTGTAGACTTCTGCTATGTTATTGGTGGTTATTGTTACTTCACTTGCGTAACCTCGTTTTGTGTCTTTGGAAAATTGTTTAAAAAATGACTGGCTGTAAACTCTTTCATCACCTCCATAAAAATTAAGCATTGTACTACCCAAACTGTCTTGTCTTGTCATGGTTATATAGCCGAGCTCCTTGTCGTTTACTTCGTCGTTCATTGTGAGTTCAAAACCAAGTTTTGAATAAAAATCTTTCACAGTCTCTAAGTCTGGAACATGTAATTCAATTATTAAATTGTTTCTTATTGGATTTTTCATATTTTTATTAACCCCTAATTGCAATAACATCTATCTCAATATCACAACCCTCATGAACTGTGTTGGAAATTTCTATGAGAGTTGAGACTGGCTTTGATTTTTTAAAGTATTTGTTTCTAATTGGAGAAATTTTTGAAAAGTCTTTTATATCTTTGATATAAATCACGGCTTTTACAACATCATCCAAAGATGAGCCTGCTTCTTTCAAGATATTGTCAATTGCCTCAAAAATAAATTCTGTTTGTTTTTCAATATTGTTCGGAGTAATTGCTTTGCCGTTCTTTGCTGCAATTTGTCCTGTTATAAAAATCATTTCTTTGTCCCCGATAGGAACTGCAATTCCGTGAGAATATGTTTTTTTGGCTTTTGAACCTTTTGGTATTAATATTTTATTGTTCATATGCTATTTTTTGATTTTGTTTAATAATTCAGGAAATTCCTCTGTTCCCATATCGTTCAAAGTGAAATGTCCGTGCTTCTTAAATTCAACCTTTTCTATGTCGTCAATGTTGTTTAATATTCTATTAACACTTATTTGAATATCATTGTCATCGTCTTTACTTACAAAAAGAGTGATTCCCTTGGTTTTGCTAACTAAATCTTTTTGCATTTCAAAATCAAAGAAGTCATTATCAACACCTTTTCTTTTTTCTGGGTCTAACCACGGTGCAACTAAAACAACTTTCTCGACTTTTACATCATTTTCTGAAAGCCATCTCACTAAAAATCCGCCACCACAACTATGCCCGACTAAAATGGTTTCTGAATCAATATCAAATCTTTCAAACTCCTTTTTCCAAACAACATAGTCTGGCATATAAGCATTTGGTATTTCTAGTGAAACTGTTGGAATATTTAATATCATCAGCTGCTTTGATAGCCACGGTAACCAATGACTATTGCTCAAAGTCGGATACTGGTCAGAATAATATTCATCTTCACTGCCAGCACCGTGTATTAAAATTGCATTTTTTTGTTTGGTTTCTTTCATATTTTTATTTTGTCAAATCTCCAACACTAACTCCAAGCGGTGTGTGCGTGGTCGG